>JBBCAW010000071.1:0-15093 GCA_051382295.1 Bdellovibrionota bacterium FG-1
CTATATTGCGTCGTGGCCAAAATATGCCATTAAGTTGACATATTTGAAGGAGCGAACGGCTGCTCTGTGTCTCGCTGAATCGATGTTTTAAGACCTAGTTCTGTTAAGTTATTGTTGGGCGGCCGCTTAGCGATGTTTTCACGTACAAGCCATCCATCCACCCCAACGTGGCATGATAGAATTTGGTTTCGCTAGAGCCCAAAACCTCCGCCCGCTCAAGCGCTGAATCGATGAGGCCGGGCTCAATTGCCCACGTCATGATGACCGCATGAGGGCTGATCACCGCGTCCCATTGTTCAAGCAGTTTCGGGTCGAGGATATCCTGATTATCACTACTCACGAGATAGGGACTGCCCGATTTTCCGTTGTAGTCGTTCGCGAATTCACTGGCGGAGTGGCTTGCCGGAAGGGGGAGGCCACGACGAATTCCTTCGTGGATCACGAAATCCAGATAGGATTGGTAGAATTCACGAAAACGGCTGGAATAAAGCTCTTCGTGTAGTAGGAGCCGCGGCAGGAGCAGCTGGAAGGTACCGCCGTCCCAAAGGCCAAGGAGTGGCTTGCCATTCCAAAGAAAGACTTCTTTGCTGGAAGACGCGAATAATTTTTTCAGAAAATTCCGGTCGTTAACGAGGCCAAGCGCGTAGGCCACGGCATAGAGTGTTCGGCTTTCAGAACCGAAATACTGATAAGTCCAAGAGTCCACCTTCCATTTGCCTTGAGGTTGCAAACGTAACCCACCGTGGAATAAGCCTGAATCGCGGTCGTAGAGTGAGCTGAACTGCATTCGCTGAAAGAGACGGCCTGCCAGCGTTCCTATTTGAGACTGCGGCATTTGACGCTGGATTGTCCAAAGCGCCAGCGCGAGGTGAATATTGTGGTCAGTTGGGTCTCCGACTGAAGTAAATGTCGTGTTTGAGACATTCCAGTTTGAAGGATGACCAATTCACCGACATTGTTCATCAGTTTATCGATGCGACTGAGCGCGACTCGAATAAAGTCGTCGGAGGTTGTCGGCGTCTTGGCGTGAAGCGCCGGTCTCGGACTCGTGGGCATAGAGTTTTGGGTGAGCGCATCCTCGTGGACATTCTCAGACATATTTTGGCGCAGACGGGTCACGGCTGTTTTAAGGAAATCACTTCATTGCAGAAGCGTACTCACCATTTGTGCTTGAATGGTACAGCCCCCGTTTTTAATTTTGAGGATCGCGGACTCCAGTTTGTGGGTAAATTTTGACAGGTCCTCAAAACCAACGGCGCCGGCAGATCCCTTCATGTTGTGGGCAAGGCGGAGAATCTGATCGATGATAGTCGGGTCATCGTGGGCTTTCTCCAAATTGAGAAAGCACTGTTCGGTGTTTTCTAGAAGCTCCTTGGCTTCATCGAGAAAACAATTGCACATTTCCGGATCAAGATCGGCCACGTTTGCTCCTGTCACTAACAATCGGGCGGCAATTGGCAAAACTTGAGGGGGTGTCTTGGATTTCTTAAAAGGTTCCGTATACTTATGGTGCCGTAACATATTTTGCACCGAACGAAATACCCGCTCGGGGACAAAAAATTGACTAAGATGTCGTTGGGCTAAATCCGATTTTATGTCATGTTTGACATAAACCGAGCTATATGACAGAATAGTCATATGTCGATACCGGGCCTCAATAAAAATGGCGAACTTCCCCCAGGGGAACATTCTGCGACCCTTCAGGAGTTGGAGGAGGCTTTTGGAAAGAGTACGCCTAAACGCCAGGAGCTGGTTCAAAAGTTAAAGTTGGCTTTATCTAATTTTAAAGCGGCAAAAGTCCCAAAAATATGGGTTAACGGGAGCTTTACGACCACAAAATCCGACCCCGCCGATATTGATGGGGCATGGGACTTCGACCAACAAACCGACATCACTCAGCTTGATCCTGTGTTTTTGGATGCAAACGGTACGGATGCGCAGAAACATAAATACGGCCTAGATTTTTATCCGAATGTGATCGAAATGGGCTCGGGACTGCCCTTTCCAGGCTTTTTTCAAACGAACCGAAGCGGCGAACCCAAAGGAATTTTGGTTATAAAGGTGCACCCATGATTACCAGTGAACGACAGTACAAAGTGGCCCAAGAGAAATTAACCCTACTGCGAGAGGCCCTCTCGGCTCCGATTAAGCCAGGGGTTCCAGAGATCTTAGTAAAGGCCGCACGGGGGCAAACTCAACAACTCGCCGAAAAGGTGGGAAATGAAATCTCCGACTACGAGAAGCTCAAAAATGGAGCGGTTGATGAAATCCTCGTAAACAATGTCGCTGAAATCTATACAGCGCCCATCCGGTTTCGAATCGCAAAAGGCTGGACGCTCGAACAGTTTGGGAAGTTTTTAAAAAAAGACTGGAGACAAATTCTCCGTTACGAGCAGGAGGAATATCAAAACGCGACGACCAGTACGCTGAAGGAAATTCTTGAGCACATGCATCTTGCGGTTCAGGGAAGAGTTGAGGTCAGATCCAAGGCCGCACCGCACTCACCTGAAAAGCGTCTGCGCACGAAGCCTCGCGCGGGTAGTGCGGTTCCAAAACGGTGCAAAAATAAATCCGCCGCAAGGTGAGACGGTCTTGTTCCCTCTGAGAGTATCAGCGAAACTAACCACTATTTCCTTAGTTAGGAATATTGCGTCAGTTTGAAAGTATTGAGAAATTTCGATTTACTACTTAAAACCTAGGCAGGGGGACCCGTTTTTAAAGATCTGTTTTGTTCGGAACACTGGAGGAAACGCCGTCTTTGTACGAGTACAATCCCTTGCCGGAGTTGCAGGCCGTAACCGGTTCATGGTGCAATGCATTGTTTTTCGCGCGTTCATCTCGAATAAAAATTTGTCGAGTCCAGTGGTTTTCGGTAGAGTCTGGCCTTTCGTGAACGAGAGGGGAAACCAGACTATGATTCGAGATTATATTGACGGCAAATGGGTTCAATCATCCGGCAAGACGTTTGTGCCGGTGATCAATCCGGCGAATGGCCAGGAACTCGGTTCTTGCCCGCTCGGAACGGCGGGTGATGTCGATCGCGCGGTTAAGGCTGCCCACGTTGCCTTTCAGGAGTGGAAGCAAGTCCCGGTGATCGAACGCATCCAGTACCTTTTTAAACTCAAGCCGCTGCTTGAGCAAAATCTTGAAGAGCTCGCGAAAATCATCACGCTTGAGCATGGTAAGACACTCGCGGAATCACGCGCCAGCGTGCGCCGTGCGGTTCAAATGGTGGAGACCGCCACGGGTATGCCCTCGTTTCAGATGGGTGAATTTCTTGAAAATATCGCGCGGGGTATTGATTGTACGACGATCAAGCGGCCGCTTGGCGTTTTTGCTGGCATCGCGCCCTTTAATTTCCCGATCATGGTTCCGTTCTGGTTTTGGCCGTTTGCCGTAGCCTCGGGCAATACCTTTGTGTTGAAGCCGAGTGAACGCGTGCCGCTCACCCATCAGCTGATTTTTGATCTGATTGAAAAAACCGGCCTCCCCAAAGGCGTCATGAATCTCGTTCATGGCGGCAAGGAGGTCGTTACGGCCCTTTGCACTCATCCTGACGTCAAGGGAACTTGCTTTGTAGGGTCGACACCGGTTGCGAAGTACGTTTATGCTACATCGGCTGCGCACGGAAAACGTTCGCAGGCTCTCGGGGGTGCCAAGAATTTTATGGTGGTGTTGCCTGACGCCGTTATGGACAAAGCGGTCAGTACTGCGCTCGAGTCGGTGATCGGTTGTGCAGGCGAGCGTTGTCTTGCGGGTTCAGTGCTGGTTTGCGTGGGTGATGATACCTATGCTCAGGTCAAAGAGCGGATGGTGGCGGTTGCGGCGGATGTTTCGGTGGGCGATGGTCTGGATCCCCGTGTGCAGATGGGGCCGGTCATCTCTCAAGAAGCGAAAGACCGCATCAAGGGCTTGATTCAGTCTGCCATCGACGAAGGCGCAAAACTGCTGCTTGATGGTCGCAAGAACGTGGATCAGTTGCCGGGTTATTTCTTGAAACCGACGGTGATCAGCGACGTGACCGAAAATATGCGAGTCGCGAAGGAAGAGATTTTTGGTCCCGTGATTTTACTGGCCAAAGCCAAGACCTTTGACGAAGCGATCGCGTGGATCAATCGCAGTCCCTTTGCGAACACCACGACGCTTTTCACGTCGAGTGGTCCGGCCACCCGAAAATTTTGCAACGAAGTCGATCCCAGCATGATCGGCATTAATATCGGCGTGCCCGCGCCGATGTCTTTTTTTAGCTTCGGCGGGATGAAAGATTCTTTCTTGGGTGACATCAAGGCCCATGGCGCCGGCGCGGTCGACTTCTTCACGGATAAAAAAATCATCACGCAGCGCTGGATGGCGGATTCCACCGTCTGGTGAGTGGCGAGAAAAAAGGGGAAAGCAATCATGGGCACACTGCTGATTAAAAATGGCACGGTCGTGACAGCCTCGGATCATTATCAGGCTGATGTTTATATCGAGGGCGAGACGGTTCATACGATCGGCAAGGGGCTCAAGCTCAAGGCCGATCGTGAGATCGACGCCAGCGGTTGTTATCTTTTTCCGGGTGGCATCGATGCGCACACGCATATGGAACTGCCCTTTATGGGCACGTTTTCAAGCGATGACTTCGAAAGCGGAACCCTCGCGGCACTTCATGGCGGCACGACCACCATCATCGATTTTGCGATGCAGTCCCGGGGCGAGTCGCTGCAGGCGGCACTCAGCAAGTGGCACGAAAAGGCCGGTGGAAAAGCGGTGGGCGATTATGCCTTCCATATTGCCGTCACGGATTTCAATGAATCCACGCGTCAGGAGATCAAAGACCTCGTTGCAAAACAGGGCGTGAGTTCGTTTAAGACTTTTATGGCCTATAAGGGCGCGCTTATGATCGATGACCGCCAGCTCCTTGGGCTGATGAACGAAACCAAGAAGTGGGGGGCGCTCGTCACGACTCACGCTGAAAACGGCGATCTGGTCGACACACTCGTGGCCGAGAACCGCGCTAAGGGAAATCTCACGCCGGAATTCCATCCCCTTTCGCGTCCACCGATCTGCGAGGCAGAGGCTACCGGGCGGGCGCTTGATCTTGCTCATGCAGGCGGTCATCCGCTTTATATTGTGCACATGACTTGCGAAGAATCGCTTAACCGCGTGCGGGGTGCGACCCAGCGCAATCAGAAAGTTCATGTTGAGACTTGCGTGCAGTATCTGCTTCTGGATGATTCGGTTTATCTCGAAAAGGACTTTGGCGGTTCCAAATACGTGATGAGTCCGCCGATTCGAAAAAAGAAGGATCAAGAAGCGCTTTGGAAAGGAATCGAGCAAAACCTCGTCGAAGTCGTCGCCACGGACCATTGTCCGTTTTGTATGGATCAGAAGCGCGTGGGACTCGGCGATTTTTCCAAAATCCCGAATGGCGCGCCGGGCGTCGAAAATCGCATGGAGCTGATGTTTTCGGAAGGGGTGGCGAAGGGTCGCATCAGCCTGAATAAGTTTGTGGATATTACGTCAACGGCTCCCGCGCGGATTTTTGGACTTACCCCTAAAAAGGGCACGATCGCGGTCGGTGCGGACGCGGATATCGTGGTTTTCGATCCGAAGGTCCGCCACACGATTTCGGCCAAGACCCATCATATGAAGTGCGACTATAGCGCTTATGAAGGCTGGCAGGTGCAGGGCAAATGCCGCACGACAGTTTTGCGGGGGACGGTAGTGGTCGATGAGGGCAAGGCTCTGGTCGGCAAGGGTTTTGGAAAATACATCGCACGCGCCAAACGTGGCGCACTTCTATAAATAGTCTAATCAGAGTACGGGAGCACGTATGAGCCACGACAAAATTCGCACAAACGAGGAGCTGGTCTCCTTTCGGAAAAAGCATTTTCTTCCTACGGCCGGCCTTTATCACCAAGAACCGATTCACTTGGTCAAGGCGCAGGGCCAGTATGTCTGGGATACGGACGGAAAACGCTATCTTGATGCGATCGGCGGGATCGTTTGTATTTCGGTGGGACACAACCATCCTAAGATCAAGAAGGCCCTAGTTAAGATGCTGGAGGCCGACACCCTTCAGCACACGAGCTTGCTCTATTTGAGCGAACCCGTGGTGGAAGCCGCAGAGTCACTCCTCAAAGAGGCTCCGACCGGGCTTGACCGCGTGTCATTTACTAATTCCGGCTCAGAGGCAAACGAGTTGGCCATTATGGCGGCGAGAAATGCCACGGGCGAAACGACTGTCGTTAATCTCCGGCATTCTTATCATGGCGGCACTTCGGGCACCTTGGCTCAGTGTGGACACGCGAGCTGGCGTTTTCGTGCGCAACCCGTTGCCAACGCCACGTCCGCGATGGAACCGAATTGCTATCGCTGTCCATTTGGGCAGAAACTCGCAAGTTGTGCCTTGGAGTGCGCCAAGAACGTCGAAACGACGATTCAAACGTCGACGCACGGTAAAATCGCGGCTTTCATCGCGGAACCCGTGATGGGGGTCGGTGGCTTCATTGCGCCGCCAGATGATTATTTTAAGACTGTGTCCAAGATCGTTCAGAACTACGGGGGCAAGTACATCAGCGACGAGGTCCAAACGGGTGCCGGCCGGTGTGGGGGTCGATTTTTGCTCACGACCGAACTGGGCTTTGAAGTCGATATGGTCACGATGGCCAAGGGCTTTGGCAATGGCGCCGCCGTCGGCGCGGTGCTCATGAAGACCGAGGTCGCCGAAAAAATGTCGGGCAAAGCCTACTTTAATACCTTTGCAGGCGATCCCTATCAGATGATGCAGACCAAACTCACGATGGACATCATCCGAGAAGAGAAATTAATCGAAAACGCGCGGGCGATGGGGGCGATTCTTCGTGATGGACTCACGCAGATGATGAAAAAGCATCTGCTCATGGGCGATGTGCGTGGACGCGGACTTCTTCTTGGGGTGGAACTCGTCAAGGACCGCAATACCAAGGTCCATGCCACCGCCGAGTGCGTGCGATTCATGGATTTGTGCAAAGAGCGAGGCTTATTGCTGGGTAAGGGTGGACTCATGGGCAATGTCGTGCGCATCGCCCCGCCGATCTCGATCAATCAAGAACAGATCCATTCGATGCTGGAAATCATGGATCAGTCCTTCAGTGCACTGGAGAAGGAGCGCCACTCATGAGTCAGGGAGTGACTCATGACATCTTCTGTGCGCTCCAACCGCCGCTCAATCTTAAACAGGCGCAGATCGAGGCCAGTCGTTGCTATTATTGTTACGACGCCCCTTGTATTCAAGCTTGTCCGACGCAAATTGATATTCCGAGCTTTATCCGGAAAATTTCTAACGGAAATTTGAAGGGGGCGGCGCTCGATATTTTGAGTGCGAATATCATGGGTGGCACTTGCGCGCGTGTGTGTCCGGTCGAGACCTTGTGTCAAAAAGCATGTGTCCGCGAGAAACCCGAGCAAAAGCCGGTCGAAATTGGCCGGCTTCAGCAGTTTGCCACCGATGAATTCAGGAAGACGGGCGAACAACCTTTCCAGCGCGGCAAACCCAACGGCCTTAAAGTGGCGGTAGTGGGGGCGGGGCCCGCGGGCTTATCGTGCGCGCATCGCTTGGCGATGTTGGGTTATGAAGTGACGGTTTTTGAGGCAAAAAACAAGGCGGGCGGCCTCAATGAGTATGGACTTGCGCCTTACAAGATGACTGACGGGTTCGCGCAGCGCGAGGTTCAGTTCATTCTCGGCGTGGGCGGTATTGAGCTTCAACACGGACGGGCCCTGGGGCGTGATTTCACCCTGGCTGAACTCAAGGCCAAGTATGCGGCGGTTTTTCTTGGGATAGGGTTGGGCGGGGTCAACGCGCTCGGCGTGCCTGGCGAAGACCTGCCTGGAGTCTATGACGCCGCCAAAGTCATCGAGCTGATTCGGCAAGCTCAAGACCTTGCCAGTGTCCCGGTGGGCCGCAATGTGGTTGTGATTGGGGGTGGAAATACCGCCGTGGATATCGCGATTCAGATGAAACGCCTCGGAGCCGAAAACGTGACGATGGTTTACCGTCGGGGCGTTGAGCAGATGGGGGCTACCCGACATGAGCAGGAGCTGGCCCAAAAAAATGGCGTTTTGATCAAGACTTGGGTAAAGCCCGCGCGCCTGGTCGGGGATTCAACTGGGGTGAGTGCGGCTGAATTTGAATTCACTGAACTGGGTGCTGACGGCAAACTTCGGGGAACAGGGCGGTTTGTTTCGTTTCACGCTGATCAGGTTTTCAAAGCGATCGGTCAAACCCTGGTGTGTGAGTCTTTCAGTGGAAAAACCGGGAAGATCGAGGTCACCGAAGAGTTCGAGACGACGATCCCAGGTGTTTACGCGGGTGGCGACTGCGTCGCGGCTGGCGAAGATCTGACCGTGACGTCGGTTCAGCAGGGCAAACTTGCCGCGCTTTCGATACATAAGAAGTTGGGAGAAAAGAAGGCCCATGGCTGATTTATCCTGTGTGATCGCGGGCGTGAAGTCGCCCAATCCATTTTGGCTGGCCTCCGCGCCGCCGACTGACAAAAAGTACAACGTCGAGCGCGCGTATCAGGCGGGCTGGGGTGGGGTCGTGTGGAAGACTCTCGGCGAAGATCCGCACGTGGTGAATGTATCGTCGCGCTATGGCTCGATTGACTGGAATGGCCAGCGTATGGCGGGTTTTAATAATATCGAATTGATCACCGATCGACCGCTGGCGGTCAATCTACAAGAAATCAAGGAAGTGAAACGCGCGTGGCCCGATCGCGCGCTCGTTGTTTCGTTGATGGTTCCGTGCAACGAGGAAAGCTGGAAGCGGATTTTAAAGAGTGTCGAAGAGACCGGCGCTGACGGGGTTGAACTTAACTTTGGTTGTCCCCACGGCATGAGCGAGCGAGGAATGGGCTCGGCCGTGGGACAGGTCCCCGAGTACGTTGAGATGGTGACGCGTTGGTGCAAAGCGAACACGCGCTTGCCCGTGTTCGTTAAACTCACGCCCAATATTTCGGATGTGCGCGTACCCGCACGCGCGGCTAAGGCCGGCGGCGCCGATGCGATTTCGCTGATCAACACGATCAATTCGATTACCTCGGTGGATCTGGATCTCATGGCTCCCCAACCGACGGTGGGTGGTAAGGGTACTCACGGCGGGTATTGCGGGCCGGCGGTGAAACCGATTGCGCTCAATATGGTGGCTGAAATTGCCCGGGATCCGGCGACTCGCGGTATTCCGATCTCTGGGATCGGTGGAATTTCGAGTTGGCGAGATGCAGCCGAATTCATGGCACTGGGGAGTTCGTCGGTGCAGGTGTGTACCGCGGCGATGAATCATGGCTTCCGAATCATCAGCGATATGACCGATGGTTTGAGTCATTGGATGGATAGCCGCGGGTTTCGCAAGCTCAGTGACTTTATCGGCATGGCTATCCCCAACGTCGCGAACTGGAATGAACTCGATCTGAATTTCAAGACGCTGGCGCGGATTGAGCAAGAAAAATGCATTCAGTGCGGCTTATGTTACATCGCCTGTGAAGATACGTCGCATCAAGCCGTATCAGTTACGCAACTTCAAGGCGTCGCAAAGTACGAAGTGAAGGACAAGGAATGCGTCGGCTGCAATCTTTGCGCGCTGGTTTGCCCGGTAAAATGCATCACGATGGTGCCGCAGGAGACGGGATTGCCTTATCTACCCTGGACGCAGTATCCAAATAATCCGATGCGCAAGTGACGGCTTTAGACCGGTGCGCTCCGTTTCCCATTCTCCTGGCTCCGATGGTGGGTCTCACGCATTTTGTGGTGCGAAAGGCGATTCAGGAATACCTTCCAACGGGTGCGCGTTCGCTTTGGCCGACCGAAATGTTAAATTCGCGGCGGATTCTGGATCAGAAAGTGGGACAATCGATTGAAACTCGTTTCGATGATTGGGAGCAGGGACTTTGTCCGCAACTTCTGGCAAACGAAGAACGCTTTATTCGAGTTTCGATTGAAAAGCTCAAGGATTGGGGGGCAACCGCGATCGACATCAATATGGGGTGTCCGATGACTCGGGCGTTGAAGCATAATTATGGCGTGGCGCTGATGGGAGACCCGAATTATGCGGCCGAGATCACGGCGCTTGCGGTCCGGTATGCGGGGCATTTGCCGGTTTCGGTGAAACTGAGAGCGGCCCCCCTGACGGTAGAGGTTGAACCTGACTATTTGAAAAACTTTTGTCTCAAACTTCAAGATGCGGGTGCAAGTTGGATTACGCTTCATCCTCGTACTGCGGCGCAAAAGCGCAGGGGTGATGCGGATTGGTCCCAAATTGCGGACGTCAAGAAGTGGCTCAAGATTCCGGTGATTGGAAACGGCGATGTTCAGACGACGCATGACGTGCAGGCGATGTTTTCAGAAACGGGCTGTGATCGAGTCATGATTGGGCGCGCGCTCCTGGCCAAACCTTGGATGTTGAGGTCAACCGTCGAGGATCCGATCGAGTCTGGTGCACTTTACGGTCGGTTTTTGATGCGCGTTTTGGAACTCGCCCAAGAACATTACGCTGAACCCTTGGGGGTTCGGCGGTTTCGCTTCTTAGTTTATCATGGGAGTACGTATCTTGAGTTTGGCCACGCGCTCTATGTTTCGATGATGAATACGGATACGTTTGAAGGTCTCGGGCAATGTATTAGGGAGTTTTTTGGGGAGGCGTTCGATCGTCCGCAAAAGATGTCTCAGGTCACGACACTGAGAACGTAAAAACAGGTCCATAACCGCAGGTCTTTAGGGCTCATGATCTTACGGTCACCTTTCTTGCCGCTTGTCGACGTTTGGCATGATCACGGAGAATCACACGTCGGCCCCAACCATCGGGTTCCGTGTCGGCGATAGAACCGTGGAACACCGATCCATCGCGACTTTTACGATGGAACTGTGGACCGGTGACTAGCGGTAGATTCGGCTCATAGGCGTGTGGGCTCCTTCTTGACTCTCACCCGTTGAGGCAGGCGTTGTTCATCCAGAAGGAGACCTTGATCGTCGTTCTTAGACTCAATCATATCGCCGAATACAGCACCCAGTCCGAGCGCAAAGAGCGCCATGGCATAGATTCCGAGCGAGACAGTGGGGTTGCCCTTTTCAACACGAATGTAAGTATTCATGGATACCCCAATACGCTCGGCCATCATCGCGACAGTCAGTCTGCGTTTTCGCCGCGCAATGCCGATGTCAGCCCCAAATTTTGTCAAGGACCGCCTGACATTGGCAGGGATCACATCATGAACCGAGGATCTCATTTTATAACTCCATATATTGCATACTAAAGGTATTACGCAGCTATATATAGAACTATACAGCTATAGAATCTATTTTCAACACAAATCACGACACTGAGATACCTGCTTAGGGTGTTGATCCTAGAATCCAGTGAGGGCTGAATAAATAAACGTAAATGGGAGCATTACCAAATCGACTGGTACGGTTAGGATGCCAAGAAAAATGGCCGCCACTGGAGCAATGTTGGACCCATCATAGCAATGGGGATTACTGGGAAATATTCCTAAACCAGGATTACCGTTGCCAGTACAGTATTCGACTAATTACGACTGGGCCAAAACCAGATGAGTCAGAAAAAACATATCATTGTCAGAGGACATCTTTTGCAAGTTTGGCTCGATTTCGATCAGCATCGCCGGAAAGCTCGGTGAGAGTCTCTTCGAGAGTCGCCATTTTTCTGTAATGTTTTAGTAATTGATGTTTGGTGTTATGTATTGTTTTATAGGAGCAATTATGAATAAACGATCACTGGCTGTTACATTGTTTTTTTCTGCCGTGTTTTTGGTATCGGGTAGTACCCCCGGTTTTTCCGAGTCATTACGGGAAGGTCAGGTTTTAGGAAAGAAGTTCTCGGGTAAAGTGGAGCTGAATACGGTCGAAATCGCGCAAGGTGAGACGGTCGTGCAGATCATTGATCAGGAACGTAGTGTCGTGTGTTACGGGAAGTTGAGTCAGGGTGGGGCATCAACTATTAGCTGTCAAAAATTCAAGTAATCATTTGATGATTGCTTGGGCCGTGGTTTCTTTTAATTTGATGGTGACGATGAGCCGAAGAACGTCGTCCCAGTCGCTCTCGATGATGAATACGGACAGGTTTGAAGGTCTCGGGCGATGTATTACGGAGTTTTTTGGAGCGGCGTTCGATCGGCCCCAGAAGATGTCTCACGTCACGACGCTGAGAACGTAGCGTCCAGATAAAGATCTTCGACCTTTTTTCGCGCCCAAGGGGTTCTTCTCAAAAAAGTTAAACTGGATTTGATGCTCGGGTCGCTCGTGAAGCAGCGGATGTCAATCCGGTTGCCGAGTTCTTTCCAGCCGTAGATCTCCACCAGCTTGGTCAATATCATTTCGAGCGTGACATTATGGAGCGGGTTACGGGGTTGGGAGTGGGGCATGGTTTTTCAGAATCCAGGAAATCGTACGATCGGCCAGGTGATCGAGCGCGCGCACGCCCATTTCAATATGCCTTTCTTGGGTATCTTCAATCTTGTTATGACTGATGCCTTTGAGTGACTGAGTAAAAATCATCACGGTCGGAATCCCGGCCCGCGCCACCTCGGCCGCATCATGCAAGGGGCCGGAGGGAAGACGGTAAGCTTTTCCACATTCCCTTGAGACGGCTTCATCGCAAAAGTTGAGTAATTCTGGGTGAAACGGGATCGGCTCGATCGTCCAAATCTTGTTCCATTCGACGGTGCATCCTTCTTCTTCGGCAAAACGTTGGGACATCGCCTTGGCTTCATCGAACATTTGTTGCAACACCTGGGCGTCGAGGTCGCGCTGGTCCAACGTTGCTTCGCAGCGACCCACCACCGCCGTAACAATTCCCGGAAATGTTTTCACACTCCCCATGGTGCAAACCGCATCTTCGTGTTTGCCGGCGATGTTTCGAATCTCGAGCGCCAGCTTGGCTGCGGACGCCAGTGCGTCCCTTCGCATTTTCATCGGTGTTGCACCTGAATGAGCAGCCTGACCGGTGAACGTGACCGCGTGGCGCTCCACTCCTTTTGTGCCGGTCACGACTCCGAGGGGCAACCCCAGGCGCTCCAAAACCGGCCCTTGTTCGATATGAAGTTCGAGGTAAGCCGCCACATTCTTGCGCTCTTTTGAAGCCTCTCCGAAGCGATCGATCTCGACACCGCACTTTCTCATGGCGTCTTCTAGGCGAATGCCGTCGCGGTCGGTGCGTCCCCGATCGGCTTCAATCGTGTGTGTACCGGCAAAAGCGGATGACCCGAGGAGGCTTCGACCGAAACGCGCCCCTTCTTCGTCGGCCCAGTCCACGAGTTTGATCGTCACAGGAGGTTTGCCTTTGTACTGCGTATGGATGCGCCTTAAAATTTCAAGGCCGGCCACGACCCCTAAGCAGCCATCCAACCAACCGCCATTAGGCACACAGTCCAAGTGGCTACCGATGAGCAAAGACCGTTCGGATTCGCCCCGAAGTGTCGTCCAAATATTTCCGGCGGCATCCTGATGGATCTCGACCGGCAATTCCTTCGTTTTGTCTTTGAACCAAGCCCGCGCCTTGAGCCAGGTTTCGGTCCAGGCAACCCGCTGGCCTCCCTCTTCATTTGCCGTGAGGATTCGCAATTCTTTCAGGTCTTGAATAGTTCGTTTTGGATTGAGCATTGAAATCTTTCCTTTGAAATCAGCTCGCGGCCGACTTCATGCGATAAAGACAACGGCCGTCTCCTTTGTAATGATTTTCTAAAAGAGAGACTTTCATAGGCTTTTGCTGCCCATAAGTGCTGAAATTTTCATAGTAGCCTTTGTCATAGAAGGCTAAAAAATCGTTCAAGACTGGATGATCCCGATACTGGAATTGTGCCATGTGAGGCAAAGGAGTTACCGCAAGATCCAGATGAGTTTCCGACTGATCCAAGACCTCCAGCTTAAAGTTGGATGCATAGCCGGGTGCGCAACCCACAAAAGCATTGATCAGTTGATGTTGATCTGAAAAAATCGCGTCGTAATAGTGGTGCAAAGACCCATGCATATTGGGCTGACCGACATTTTGGGTGATGTTCTTGATGTCGGTAGTCTTCATACCGGTTTTTTTCAAAAGGACTTCGGCCAAATCGAGGGTAAAATTAAAGTTAATCGACGCATTCAGATTGATGAAATACTCAAAGAAAAGCTTCCGCTCGCTTAAAAACGAATGAAAGTCGCGATCTCCCAGGTGGGTCCGGGCATAATGCAGCAAGGGCAGAAGGGAGCGGACCCGCGTGTGCTTTTCGAATGAGTACCGGGCGGGTAAAGGTATGGCACTTTCCGGTTGGGCGAGCTCAATATACCCATATTTGGGCGCATCAGCGGAGACCCCCGTAATACCCACAAACACGAACCATTGGGCCGCACTCAAATTTTGTTTGCCGCTCTCCACCCGTGAAAGGGCGCTTTGATCCAAACCCAATTGAGGGGCCAAGGCGGTTTGATTGAGGCCGAGGTGCTTTCTAGTGGCTTCAATAAGAAGACCAATAGTGAGGCGAGTTTCATCGGCGGAAAGTGAATTTAGCATTTGAGCTCAGTTCTGCGCACGCGCTAAACTTATGGTTTTTACACCTTTTTGTAAACCACCATTTTAGTTAACAAACTGAGATAGCTTCGTATATCCTTTAGCAAGACCACTTTTCAGTACGCCAAAACCCGGATCGTTGCTTGGCCTCCGTGAGTGGAAGCGTCGGTGCTTAGAGCCTCTACTCGGATTTTGCGTAAAGACTCTGCCGCCCCCGTCTGACGTAAGTTGAAAAACCGTGAGACCAAGTTCCCAACGGAGGAACGAATCTCATGAATGCAGTCAATCATCGTCAGGTACCTGCTGCAATAACGCAGCTGCGCGCCGAAATCGCAGCCCTACCTCAAGGGCGGGGTGGCAAACGCCACGGCATCCCGGATGAACTCAAACGCCGGGTAGTTCAAGAGTTAAGTCGAAGTGGAATGCGAACCAGTGAATTTTCCCTGCTTATCCGGTTGTCACTTAATTGATGTTTTTGAAGATTTCGCGCTGCGCGCAACGCTGTAGACTTCTCGATAGGTTAATCCAGGCCGGAGAGTTCCAAGTCCCAGTAAAGTTCGAAATGATAC
>JBBCAW010000072.1:0-11998 GCA_051382295.1 Bdellovibrionota bacterium FG-1
ACAATATTAATCCCGGCGCTGCGGCCCTCGGTCTTACGGCGGGCTATTACGATTTTGGCTACAACCTGTTTGTGGACCGTTGGACCGCCGCTTGTAACTGGACCTCTCAAGCCTCTGGCGGCATGTGCGGTATCGGAGCATCCGCTGGCGATTGTTTCGCTTCACTGGGACGTGACGGGGGCGGTCTTCGAATTAAACCCAGCGACACAATAGGCGCCATTGGAAACGTATTTTATGACAGAAAAGCCAATATATGTTGGATTAAGGTTGCAGCGGGGCTAAACGGATGGAAGTCGAGCAACGACACTCTCACCACAGCCCAGCGAGCAGCCATGTATACCATCACTCCATCGGTTGCGGCACCCAAGCCGCCGATCGCCATGATCTACCAGACTCCGGCCAATGACACTTGCGTCGCCGCCGCCGACCCCGATTATGGTGCCAAGCGTTTACTGCGGCGTCGTGAATACATCGCGGCCGCCGCTTGGCCCATGGAGTGGTCTACTGCTGCAATTGACACGATGGAATACTCCACCGATGTGGACCATTTAACAAACGCGGCTAAGGCTCGGTGTAATACGAATCCTACCACGGGTTTGACTTGTAATTTTCCGACGGGCGATTGCGCGTCCGATATCAACGCTAATTTCAGACAGGTGGTCACCGGTGCGATTTCAACGAAAAACTGCTCATCTCGCTTTGGTGCGCAAGATATGGTGGGCAACGTCAATCAATACGTGAGCGATCAGATTGACCAGTGCAATGCGGGCTCCTCCCATTCGTGTACGGGCATTACATCCAGCGTCGACAGCGGAAATCGTGACCTGAATGGATTTCAGTTTGACGGAGCGGGCGGAAACACAGGCAATCATGGCCCCGGCGGATTAAACAATGGGCAGATCTCCTCAGATGACGGATGGCACAATGGAACGCTTAGTTGGCTGTTTTCGGTTGGAGTTAAAAACAGCTCTGCTGGCGTTGCTCAAGGCTTCGGCGCTGGTTATTTCTCGGCGCCGATGGGTCTCCCGATGATGGGAGACGATAGCGGAAATGCACTTGAAATAGGTGTAGGCATTTCAACAGCCAAACTCCAAGGCGACTTTTTCGGTCTTTGGTCGGATGCCACTTCCCTTTACACTAATGCCTACGACGTTCCAAATGTTGAGGCTTATGGCCCCTTGCGGGGCGCTATAGTGGGTAGCCCGTGGTACGAGGGAGCAGCGACAGCTGGTCGATGGGAATTGATGTTTGGTTCGCCATCGAGCACATACCCGGATGTCGGCTTCCGCTGTTCCGTGGCCCCGAGTGAGCAGTAGCTGTCAGCCGAAAGATGGAAGCTACGTTGTCCATCTCTTCTGCCACTGCTCGAATTCAGAAGGACGGATGCGGTAGCGCGCAATGTTCCCGATGTGGAGGTTGATCAGTTCGTTTTCCACGACTTCTACGAAGCGAGCACGAGCCGCGTCTGGAATCTTTGAGCGTCCCTGTTGCTGGATCACTTTCGGGGCTTCGGACTTGCTCAGACCATGGCGCACTACTTAAAGGTATTCGTTCTCGAGCAGGTAGTAGGATTCATTCGGACGGTAACGATCGAGAAAAGCACGCAGGCTTTCGACTACTTGGACGATGCGGTCGAACTCTTCTCCGGCTGATTGTGCCATATGAAATTATAGCACAAAATCAGGCAGTTAAGACACAAAACGTGACTTTATATGGCACTTTCTGTGTCTTAAGTGGGTCTTAACTCTATAAAACTCCGGTCTAACGCTATGCAAGGAAGGGTGATCCGGATCGTAAGGCGACTTGCCTTCATCGCGGGCGCGTGTACCATAAGTTTTATGACTAACAGAGTTCTTACAATAGCATGGATAGTAGTGGCGTTGGGTGCAATCGCAGGATGCGCAAAGGCTGACGCCCCCGCGCCAGCCTCATCGAACGTGATCAACGAAGCAGCCACCAATCTGACGGCGGTGAGCGCCGCGTTTTCACCCCAGTCGCTGAGCTATTCCTCGTTACCTCTGAATTCTTATCTCACCGGCAGATCCGAATCGGTGAGAGCCCAATCGGGTGGAGTGGGTGGTATTTCTCAGGCTCAGAGCGGTAATCCTTGCGCACCGTTTAGCGGGCCGACCGCACTTTTTGATTGTCAGCCGGTACTTTTGCGCCTGTATATCGACATGTCCAAACAGTTTTTGGATATGGCGACCCTGCTCATTACGGACGTTGGAAAAAAACTCGGCAGTTTGGCGGATGGAGCCACTGGATCGGTGGAGAATGGCGCCCAGACAATTTTTTATAGCAGGACGAGCGCGACTCAATATTCCGCACTGATTAAAGAAGGGGCCAACCCGGTAGCCTACCTCAGCGCGGTCGGCAACGTTTATACGCTTCAGTTTGACTTTTCGAAGATGTCCTCCATTGACGGGACCCCTCCGAGTCAGATGGAATTTAAGCTCACCTACACCGACGCGAATACCTGGTCAATCGTGACCACGGGGTTGGGCTCAGCCTGTAGCCCGGACGATGTGCGCGCGCCCCGGCAGTTCAAGATCTTGATGAGCAAGGCCAACGGTCTTTGGAACGGAAAGGCCATGCTTTATAATGGTGTCTGGGCCACCGGCGTTGGCGGGGGCCTCGATCCGACCTGTTCTACTGTCGACTCCGATGCGGCCTCCATGGCGCTTTACACTGACTTTGTGGGAGATCAGACCGCGGCCAAAGCCAATATCTACATGATGAAGCGGACGATCAGTTCCGTAGCCGCCTATACACCGCTCAAGGATTTTTGCACCACCTATGGAATCGCGGGCTGCGCTACGTGGTTTACCTCGGCTAACTTTTCTAACTCGTTTTGTAACCTCGGGACGACGGTGATCGCAACATGGAACGACTCGTGTGCGAGCCAGTCGCCAGCCGTCGCCGCTGCGTCGTTCGGCCCGGCGTCTGACTGGGTGGTTCCCGCGGATTTTTCGAACACCTCGATCACAGCGATCACGCTGCCCACCACGTTGTAAGGGCCTTTGGCCCGCCGCTTGCTTTCCGCCTTCCCTCTAGCCTGTCACGACTCGTGCGGGCACTCAGGTCTTTAATAGGAGCGGGAGGTAGGTATGCAAGTTCGTTTGGCACGATCGGTTTCGATTTTTTTGCAATGTCTGGGGGTCATTGGGGCGTTGGCTATGGCCGTCGCTGGGGCTATTCCGGCAGAGGCGTCCTCGCATTTTCATCGTCTTTCAGGACATGTATTGCCTTTCTCCATCACGGAGGGAGCTAAGCCCTACGAACCTTTCACAAAAACCTTGCAGCTAGCGATACGATTGTCGCTGCAAAATCCGGCCGAGCTGGATCATCTGATTGAGCGTCTTTATAGTTCGGACACTTCGGGTAATTCGCAGGTCGGTGCGTTCCTGACTCCCTCCGAATTTACCCAGCGTTTTGGCGCAACGATCAGAGATTATGAACGGGTTTCACAGTATTTCGAGGGCCTCGGCTGCCAAATCCTCGCTACGCATCCCAATCGCCTTTTGCTGGATGTGGAGTGCTCGCAGGCGATCGTGCAGCGCGCGTTTCGGGTGAGGATTTCGCATTGGCTCAATGACGCCAACGAAGTGATTCGCACCGTTGACCGGGATCCGTCTATTCCTAATGGTCTTGCGATCGAGGCGATTCACGGCTTGACTACGGTTCCTAGGCATCCTCATGTGGTGCAATTAGATGCAGCGGCGGTAGGGGTGGGTGGTTCAGGTCCTAATGGCGGTATGAGCCCAAGCGATATCAAGACGGCCTACAATCTGAACGTCGTCGCTGAAACTGGAGCGGGACAAACGTTGGCGCTTTTTGAGCTCGATGGCTATCGGTCTTCGGATGTCACCACCTACAAAAACACCTTTGGAATCTCACCGGGGGTCCCACTCCAGAACATTCTGGTGGCAGGATTCAACGGGAGCGCGGGGCCTGGTGCAGCCGAGGTGACTCTCGACATCGATCTCATGATGGCGCTCGCGCCCCATGCGGCCAAAATTATCGTGTACGAAGGCCCCAACTCCGACGCTGGGGTTATTGACGTTTATCAACGAATCGCCAACGACAATGCGGCCAAACAGGTCAGTACTTCTTGGGGAATTCCAGAAACGTATGCCTCGGTGGCGATGATGAACTCCGAAAACCAAATCCTCAAACAGATGGCAGTACAAGGACAGACGGTTTTTGCGGCTTCCGGTGACAGCGGCGCCATGGATAATGGCACGAGTTTGAGCGTGGATGATCCGGCATCGCAACCGTTTCTAACGGGCGTGGGCGGTACGACGCTGACCACTCAGGCCGATCACACTTACGTTAAGGAGACCACCTGGTGGACACCCGTCCGCGCGGTGGGCGGTGGGGGTGGCATGAGCGCGTTTTGGCCGATTCCTTCGTGGCAGACCGAAGCGATCACACCCGCATCGGGTGGCTCGTTCACTCATCGCAATGTCCCAGACGTAGCGCTCAATGCGGACCCGACTATCGGTTATTCTATTTTTGTCGGGGGCAAGTGGAACGTCTACGGCGGTACAAGTTGCGCGGCTCCGCTCTGGGCGGCTTTCACGGCGCTGGTCAATCAAAGGCGAGTCGATCACGGAATTGCACCGCTGGGCCTTGTTAATCCGGTGATTTATCAGATTGGAATGCGGGGGGGTTATGCCGTTGATTTTCATGATATCGCCGATGCAAGCACGAACGGCCACTATCCCGCAGTCGCCGGTTACGACCTCGCCACGGGTTGGGGTTCGCTCATCGGTGCGAATCTTTTAGCGGAACTTTCTACCGGGGTGGGACCATCACCAAGTCCCTCTCCCAGCGCTACTCCGAGTCCAACACTTCCACCGCCACCTTCTGGTTCCGGATGCAACGGAAATAGGGTGCCCGCGAGTCGTTCTGAATCGGCGGGAGCCGCGATGAGTTTTGGTTTACCCTTCATGGCAGCGATCATCGCCCGGCGTGGGCGTAAGAGTTTTTGACCAATTTTGACATGAGTCGAGCCAGCGCATCCGTCTCCACTGGCTTTGCCAGATGAGCCTGGAAGCCCGCGGCGGTAGCGTGTTTTGCGTCTTCTTGGGTCGCGAAAGCCGTGAGGGCCAACGCGGGGATATTGCCGCCACTTTCGGGCTCGAGCGCCCGAATTTTGCGCATTAAACTGTAACCGTTTTCGCCGGGCATGGCGATGTCGCTGACGAGAAGTTGCGCCTTAAACCCCGGCAAGGCCGCGAGCGCTTCGCGGGCCGATGCGACCGCCAACACTTCCGCCCCGAAGGACTCAAGCAATAAGGTCAGCGTCTCTCGGGTGCGTTCATCATCATCCACAAACAGAACGCGCAAACCCTCGAACTTTGGAAGGTCTTTGTAGCTGTCGAGGGGGGCTGGTTTCAGGACTGGCTGGCGATCAGGCGCATTTTGAATTCCCACGGATTTTTTGGCCGACGCAAGCGGGATATTCACGGTGAAGGTGGTCCCCCTTCCTTCACCCGAACTTTCGGCCCGAACGGTTCCGCCTTGCAACTCCACGAGGTTACGCACGATGGAAAGTCCAAGCCCAAGTCCGCCATGGATTCGGGTGCTCGTGCTATCCTCCTGGCTGAAACGATCAAAGATATGCGGAAGAAACTCGGGATCAATCCCTTTGCCGGTATCGATCACCTTGATTTCGGCGCAGGAGCGAGTCTGAATTTGAATGCGCGCGAGGCTGAGTTCCACGATACTGTTTTTAGGGGAAAATTTAATGGCGTTGGTCAGGAGATTCCACACGATCTGTTGAAGACGGATAGGATCCGCAAGGACCCATCCCGTGTCTGGATCAAATCCTGTCTTGATTTCAATGGACTTGAGCGCTGCCAAGGGGCGAATCGCCTCGATTGCCGTATGAAGCACGGCAGCCGGATCCACTTCCTTGATATCCAAGGCGAGCTTGCCCATGATGATGCGCGAAATATCCAGTAAATCATCAATAAGTTGCGCCTGCGCCCGGGCGCTTTGCTCCATAATTCCGGCGCCGTACTTGGCTTTTTCGGCATCGACCTTTCCCATGCGGATCATCTGCGCCCAGGAGAGGATGGAGGTCAAAGGCGTGCGAAGTTCATGCGAAAGGGTGGCTAAAAACAAATCTTTTGCGCGATTGCCTTTCTCGGCATCTGAACGCGCTTGGCGTTCTCGCAGAAGAATTTGGGTGCGGTCCTCATCGGCCATTTTGCGTTCAAACACTCGACCCAACTGGGGAACCACATGGGTCAAGATATCGATCAATCTTTGGTCAGGTTTTTTGTCTTGGGTGGAAAAAAATTCAAGCACCGCTATAATGGATCCACCGACTGTCACTGGAAACCCAAATCCGGAGGTCAGTCCGGAGGCTCTCGCGATTTCCGCTCTCGGAAACACGGAAGCATGGGTCAAATCCAACATCGACACGGGTTTGTGAGTGGCCAAAACCTTTCCAGGAAGGCCGACATCATGACTCATCTTGAAATGTTCCGTCCCTTCTTTGAAGGGTGCGAACTTCTGGGGATCATCCAGATGCCACACGTTTGAAGGAATGAGTTCACGTGGACCGTCAGGGGAGGCCGAAATCACCGGGGTCACCGGGGTCAGAAGATAGGCATGCCCCACCGGCCAGCCCGCATGAGAACAGATCCGGTCTAGAAATATTTGTAAAGCTGCATCCGGACTCGTGGCTTCATTGGCGGCCACCGTAATGGTTTCAAAAAGCTGGACGTTTTTTGATTCCGCCGCCAGATCCCTTTCGAGGTTCCTTCGTTCTGTGATATCCTCAAAACTCAGTAGAAGGGCTTGTGGCTCTTGTGGCTCTTGTGGCTCTTGTGGCTCTTGTGGCTCTTGTGGCTCTTGTGGCTCTTGGAACATTTCCCCCCTCCATTGGATAAGACTCGCGGAGAGAAGGAAAATGCGGCGTCCCAGCTGCGGAAAAATGCAATCCACCTCAACGGCCTTGACTTCACGATTGGATCGTAAAGTCTCAGTCAGAAGCGTCTGGATCTGTTGAAAGGAATGGCACTGCATTTGGGGAAGGGTGAAAAGATTCGTTCCCGCGATTTGTGGAGAAAGCTGAAAGTGTTTCCAAAAAACACGATTCGCGGACCTCACCCGTAGCTGCTCATCCACAATAACGAGGGGGAGCTGAACCGTTTCCGCCACCGAAATAAGATAGTCTTGGGCTCTTTTTGACTCTTGGACTTGCCGCTTGAGGTTTTCAATATCCAACAGGGAGATCACGGCGCCATCGATTCTATTATCCACTGTCTTATAAGGCCTAATCTGAAGCCGCATCCAGCGGCCTTGCGGATCTTTGATCTCTTTTTCCTGGGGGATGAGAGATTTTGTCACTTCCGATATCAAGGCGTCCAAATCCAGATCAAAGGGAGATTTAATGTCACCCAGGGGACGTCCCACATCGCCCGGGATGAGTTTGAAGACTTTCTCCGCTTTGGGCGTGAATCTACGAATGCGGTGATCATTGCCCACGATCAGGATTGGGATTTCCACGCTACTCAGAAGATTGTTCAAGTCGCCGCTGAGCGTGAGCAGCTCCGCGTTTCTCGTATGCAGCTCGTCGTTTACGGTCGTGAGTTCTTCGTTGGAGGATTGAAGTTCTTCTTTCGCGGTCTCCAGTTCTTCGTTCGAGCTTTGAAGCTCCTCATTGGCACTCTGGAGTTCTTCATTAGCGGCGGTGAGTTCCTCTTGGGTCGTCTCAAACTGCTCGGTCATGGACTGCTGATACTGTTTGCTTGCGGCAAAATCGTGCTCGAGCTGTCGGAGTTGGCTGGTGGGTGGCTCAAGAACCGGCGGGCCTAAACGATCTTTTGAATCATCTTTGGAATGATCTGGGGAATCAGGTGGTGACGCATCCTCAAAGAAGACCACAAAATAGCGGTCTCTGGGCGGTGCTAAAGGATTAGCGAGCACGACTTCGATATTGACGGTCCGGCGCTTGCCCTCGACTTCAAAAGACAAACCCTCTTGGCGGGCCCGTGTATTTTGTTGGGTCGCCGCGTGGACCGCGCTATTCAACCCAGGCAGTAATTCTGGCCTGGCCATTTTGAATAAGTGGGTACTGGGCAAGCCCGAGGCGGGCTCAAGATAAGGGACCGTGCGGCCTCGAAACTGCAAAATTTCCATTTCAGCATTGATCACCACGGAAGGCGGTGCGTATTTGGACAAGGCAATTTTATCGGCCTCTTTCTGAAAATCAACGGTTCCCGTGATGCGTGCGGGTGCCTTGGGTGTTGCCGCCTGGCTCTCGGGCACATAGGTATTTAGAGGGAAACGAAAAGTCATGGGTGTGGGGATGTTGATTTTAGCATAAATTTTGTGGGCCTTATTCACCCAGTTAAATAGCTTTGAGGCCGCATGAGGGCTCTCCGATCGACCGAGCCAGAGAAAACCGCCGGACTTCAAGGCATAATGAAAGACCGGGATCACGCGTTTTTGTAAAATGGCCGCGAAATAGATCAAGACATTACGACAAGAGACCAGATCGAGCTTGGCAAAAGGCGGATCACGAGTCACATCGTGTCTGGAAAACAGGCACAAATCACGAATTCCTTTCTTGATCCTGTAACCCCCCTCGACCTTGTCAAAAAAGCGCACGAGCCTTTCCTTGCTGATCACGCGCTCGATGGTTTCGGCATAAATGCCAGCTCTGGCCTTTTGAATGGAGGCCTCGCTGATATCGGTGGCAAAAATCTGAATCGGGGTTTTGGCCGCTGAATCGCCCAGAAATTCGAGAAGCAATATGGCGAGCGAATAGGCTTCTTCACCGGTCGAACACCCTGGCACCCAGATGCGGAGGGGAACGCCGCCGGCCCGGTTTTTCAGGAGCTGCGGAAACACATCACTCGTCAACGCCTTGAAGGAGTCGGGATCGCGGAAGAACTCTGTCACATTGATGAGAATGTCGGCATAAACAGCTTTGATCTCGTCCGGATGGTCTTGGAGATACTGGCCATAGGCATCGAGGGTCTCGGTTTTTTGCACCATCATCCGCCGATGAATACGTCTCTTGAGCGTCGCCTGTTTGTAATTTGAAAAATCAACCTGCGTGTGGGTCCGTAGTAAAATAAAAATTTTACGAAGGGCATCGTCTGAGGGAGCCTAAGGCTCATCTTCTTGGTCATCTTCTTGGTCATCGGATGAAGTCGTAATATACGGATGCTTGGATATTCTTGCCAGTTCGTGCGCAATGGCTGCGGGCGGCAGGATCAGATCGACCGCTCCTGCGGAGATGGCGCTTACGGGCATCCCGTCATATTTTGCGGACTTTGGATCTTGGGCGATCGTCAGGCCGCCCTCAGTTTTGATGGCCTTAAGCCCTTGAGTGCCATCGGAGGCCGTTCCAGAAAGGATCACTCCCACCGCCCGGTCTTTTTGATCTTGCGCGAGCGATTGAAAGAAAAAATCAATGGCCATGTGCTGTCCGCGAGTCTCGGTACGCGGGAGTAGGCTCAAGACGCCATGCAAGATCGCCATATTGAAATTAGGCGGGATCAGGTAAACGTGGTTGGAAAGAACGCGCATTCCTTCTTCAACCTCATGGACTGGCATGCTCGTCGTACGCGACAGAATTTCTGGAGCGAGGCTCTCGTGGGTGGGGTCGAGGTGCTGGATGAGAACAAATGCCATCCCCGTGTCAACAGGCAGTGCTTCAAGCAGTTGCGTAAAAGCCTCTAAGCCTCCAGCGGAGGCTCCGATTCCTACGATGGGAATGTTATTGAGGGCTGCGGGTTGAGATTTAGGCAGAATTGAGGTGACCTCCTCGGTTACCTTGAGTACAGGAGTTCCTGCTTTCAGGCCAAGCTTTTTTTTAAAACTAAAGTGCTTTCGACCAGGGCGCCGCATTAGCCCGCAACAAAACCGGACGCGGCTTTTGGGATCACCTAGCCTTCTCTCGGATCGTTCAATTTGGGCGCGATTTCGAGGGCATGGGCCGTTACCTCATCAAAAATCTATTTAAGGCGGCCGGCATTCCCATGAAAAAGTTCTTGGCTCGTGGCTACCGTGTTTGCACCACCAGTAAAGATGGCGTGGTTTGGGGTATGCCCTAGAAAACTCCTATTTGACTCCCTGCCGGCCCTCGTGATTGAGTGCGACAAATCCGGGGGGATTTCATGATCATCAAGTTGCTGTTGTTAACGCTATTTTGTGTGGGCTTATCCGGTATTTCTGAGGCGTCTGCCCACCAAGGGCAGTTCACCCCCAAAGATAAGACCTGGGCCGTTCAAAGTTATCAGGCTTTCGAGCAAGGACCCTTCAGTGCGTCGGTACACGGGATTTTCAGGGAAATCACTCGATACCGATCCATCTCGGTGTCCTACGAGGATATTACGGTGGCTTCGTCCTATTTGCGGGATGGTGGGCTGACTGTACAGCTTCATATCGAAAAAAATCGGGACGGAAGCCCACGTAGGGCGCCGTTGGCGGTGGTGCTGAATCCACTTTTTAGCGAGTCGACCTTTGCGCAAATGAACCGCTTTATCGAGTTTTTCGGAAGCCGTGGTTATCACGTCGTGGTTTTTCAGAATTCGTTTAGCGATGCAGTGACGAAACAGGCTCCTGTTTTTTTCCCCGGTGATCTCCGCGCAGAGTCGGCTATGCATCGAGAGGCCGTGCAAAGCGTGGTTCAACGTATCGGCGCCGCAAATGTGACAGAAATAAACCTCGTTGGTTTGAGTTACGGCGCCTTTCTTGCTGCCGTGATTCAGGCGGATGACGCTGCAGCGGCCCAGCCTCAGTTTACCGGCCCGGCTTTTCTTCTGAATCCACCGTATGACATTCTGAATTCTGCGCGTAATCTCGACCGTTTTGGGCGCGAGTCGCAGGATACCGGCCTACTGGGCTGTGCTTTATCGGCCCCGGCATTGTTCTATAACGCGTTTCTCGTTGATGACAATCAACGTATCCATATGAATGAACCTTGCGCGAAGGCCTTTCTCTCCGTCGTTGGATTTCGGGGACGTCTCAAACACATGTTGAGCAGCCTCAATAAATCCATGAATCTCGGGCTGAGTTCGGAACACCTCGACTCGCTTTCGTTTGAGACCTATGTGAGCCAGCTTGCTCAAGTCAAGGTCGATGGCGGTATGTCTGAACTTCAGTATTGGATGAGGCGAGCTCAGGATCATGGTTACGACTCATTTCTCGTCCTCGGTTCGGCGGATGATCCCATCAATGAGCGTTTTGACTTTGCCACCAGTCAGGCGGGCACGATCGATCCAAACCATTGGCTGGAGATGAAAACAGGTGGCCACACCGGCCTCAGAAGCGCGCGCAATTTGGATCCGAACTGTCAGAGCAGGAACTGGTTGAATTGCTTTTTAGAACGGATCTACAGTCAAAACTGAGGTCCGATTGTGACGGTCGTCCCAAAACCATCCGGGTTAAACCCATACCCCAAAAAGAACTGCAATGCGGGAACTGCGATATCGTGTAGATAAAGCTGAAACCCAGTGCCGATTCCAGTATGACCGGAGTTTTGAACCCAAGCCCAGTCGACGTAGACCAGAGGGCGTACCTTGAACTTCCAAATATCGGCAGAGGTGATCAAGAGATCGTTTTGAATGGAGAAGTAAGAGGCGCCCCGAAACTCCTGGGTCGGGAAGCTGCGAAGCGAACCTCCTCCGAGTTCAAAAAGCTGGTACCGGGGCATCTCGCTCCCCATTTCAAAGCGGGGGCGGATGATCCAGTCGAATTCTCGAACCATCAACAAACTGGCCTGGCCCGAAGCCCCGAGTTTTAGGAAATGAAAAAAGCTCGCAGGATCGCTGATTTCAAAATAGGTGCGGACGGCTTTGCCCCTCGCTAAGGGGCCGCGTAAAAATAAAATCACATGCACTTAGCGGCCGCCCAACAATAACTTAACAGAACTAGGTCTTAAAACATCGATTCAGCGAGACACAGAGCAGCCGTTCGCTCCTTCAAATATGTCAACTTAATGGCATATTTTGGCCACGACGCAATATAG
>JBBCAW010000073.1:0-4374 GCA_051382295.1 Bdellovibrionota bacterium FG-1
TCCAGATAGAGGAGGCATGCCGCCTCATCAGGAAACATGAGCTGAAAGTCCAGATGGGTTATCGGATATTCAGGAGGGGAGTTTTTCGGTGGCGGTGGCTTTTGACCCGCAGTTGGCATCGCTAAAACCCTCTGCGACGCACCGTAGCTTAAATGCTATTAAGTGACAACCGGATAAGCAGGGTTAAATCTGACCAGACTCATGCCATTGCCGCGCACAAGCGCCGCCCATACCGTTTCGCGTTCAGCCAATCATCGGCAATGAAGCCGAAGAAATCCTTCGCTTGGCGATAGGCCCCTCTGCCAATCAAAAGCTCCATGATCGAGCGATGACCACCGGCTGCCGCCGCCATCACCGCCGTCGTCCCATCGAACTTGCTGCGGACGTTCAAGGCCGCACCCTGTCCGACAAGCAGGTTGACGATCTGTCGGTCACCGGCCCGTGCCGCGATCATCAGCGCCGTCTCTCCGTCGTTGTCCTTGATATTCACGTCGGCGCCCGCGCCCAGCAGCAAATAGACGCTGCTTCGGTTTCCGGCCCGCGCGGCGTGCATCAGCGCGGTGAGACCAAGATAGTCACGAGTATCGAGCGCCGCCCTGTGCTCCAGGTCGAGGAGGAATTGCAGCACCTCGAAACCCTTGCTCGCAGCCGCGTGCATGAGGGCAGTGCATCCCTGGTCGTCAATCGGTGTTGCGACACCCATCATGTCCAGATAGAAGCGTATGGTTTCGAGATCTGCCTCTTCGATGGCCTTTGCCACGATCCCGTATCTGCGTTCGCCTTTGCTATTCTGCTGTACCGTCTTCATTGCTCTTCCTCCTTTGATGGCGTTGCCAGGCTCTCGCGAGGAAAACGCCGCTCTTGCTAAGAAAGGATTGCAAGTCGAGGTCGGATACGTGCCAACGCCGATAAAGCTATGGGATGTGAATGGATTTTGTATTTTGCGCTCAAAGCGGCCAGAATTCGGCGCTTCGTCGTCTACGACGTTTTCGTAGACGAGGGACAACATCGGCAATCTTTCCGTGTACTTTTCGGATTACGGAAAACTCGTAGGCTACGACAAATTCGTTACGATTAAGACGTACTGGGTACACGGAATAATTGGGCGAGGGTGAAGTACAGACTGGTGCCGTTCATCGGGTAGCAGCGACCAGACATCGCAGCGCCAGTATTAGCGTTTCATTCTCCCACCTCTTGATCCAGATGCTTAATTTCGCGTAAGCAGTTGTCTGGCTGCGGCCCGCACCACGGCAGGAACAGTGCTGTCCCATTTTGGAGGGTACGGGGGCGGTGGGAATCTCGTGGCGATCGCCTCGACGGCGCCGTCGAGGTTGTGGGTGTTGCAAGCCACGTTGTAGGTCCGTGGACCCGTTTTGGTGACGTGCATGGCCACCCAACGGCCTAAAAGTTCGACCAGTGCTTTGATGTAGGTTTCTCTTTCGTTCATTTTCTATCTCCTTTTTGGGGCCGTAAGTGGTGTGCCCTATTATAGAGATTGCGGGCGGATCGGGCTGGGGCGGCCGTTCGGAGAGCAAATCCACTATGTAAGTAGCTGAAATTTAAAGGTTTTATATTTCTTTTTAAGTGCAGAAAACTACCTTGGGGCTGTGATATCGCATCTAAAAAGTAACTGACCCTTGCTGAAATGCTATTCTTGATGCATAATACTAGCTCATGACAAGGATATTGCACGAGGACCATCATTCGACTCAAAAGACCCTTGGTCCAAGGGCGGGTCACCTCGTTCTGACCCTCTACGAGCGAAAACACCCGATCTTCCGGCTGACTGAGGCACATGAAATCCTTGGTGGTGATTTGAAGACCGTGCAGCAGCTCGTGTTCGATCTAGTAGAAAGAGGCGTCGCCACACGGCTTAAGCATGGGCTTTATCAACTTGTTCCTTTTGAACTCGGTTTCGAGAATGAGTATCTCGGAAATCCCTATGTCGTGGCTCGTGAACTCTTCCTCGCCCGGCGAGGCAAGGCGGCATCGGAAGACGCTGAAAATTATTATCTCTCTCATGCCTCGGCCTTTGATCTTCACCAAATGCTCACGCAGCCGCAGCTTGTCGTTTACGTCACGACACCGCGCCTAATTCGTCCGCACACGGTTCTCGGGACTGATTTTAGGTTTGTCAGGTGCAAATCCGCCGACCTATTTGGGATCACGGAAATGTGGGCCGGAAAGAGCGAGAAGGTGCGAGTAAGCGATCTCGAACGGACGATCCTCGATGGGCTCAAGCAGCCCGCGTATTGCGGAGGTTTTACGGAGGTAGCCAAAGGCTTTTGGATGAAGCGGCAGGCGCTTGATCCAAAAAAAATCGTTGAATACGCTTTGCGTCTCGATATAGGCGCGGTGATGCGGCGGCTCGGTTTTTTGATGGAGCTTTATGAGGTGCAGGCGCCGCAAGAAATCGAGCGCCTTCATTCGAAGCTAACCCCCACCTACAGTCCCCTAGATCCCGATTTGGAGTCTGATGGAAAATTTCTCGCGAGGTGGCGCCTCCGCTTGAATGTGGGAGAAGATGAACTTCGCGGCGCCGTGAGGACGTGACGGAATGATAGCCCAAAGCCAGATATCCAAACTTTCAAATCGCCTATTCAAAGAGCAGGGCGGTCGGCGCATACCCGAGGCCGTTCTCGAACGGGACTACTGCATTGCCTGGTTCTTGGTTGGGCTATCCCGATGCCCGCTCCGCGCGAAGCTTTTATTCAAGGGTGGAACAGCACTTAAGCGCTGTCACTTCGCGGATTACCGTTTCTCCGAGGACATGGATTTTACGCTAACGGGTGATCTAACCTTTGAGGCACTCAAGAACGACCTGGAAGCCGTATACACCGAGGTGAAGAAATCTTCAGGCATTACATTTCGCTTTGCGCACGAGGATTCGGCTACCCACCAGAACAGCTATACCTTCTATCTTGGTTACGACGGTCCGCTGCCTGTCATGGGGACCGGTCGGGAAATCAAGGTGGACGTCACGATCAAGGAGTGCGTTGTCCATCCTGTTGCCGAACTGGCCGTTCTCAAAAGCTATCTTGAGTACGACGACCTACCCGAAGGCGTAACTGTTCGTGTGTACCCACTCGAAGAGATCGCCACTGAAAAGACGGTTGCGCTACTCGATCGCGCCCGAACCGAACCTCGTGACCTCTTTGATCTCTGGCATCTGACGACATCGAGCAAACGAGTGAACCTGACTGACCTTCAGGACGGGATAAAGCAGAAGCTCGCGTTTCGTGGCAAAGCTCTCGATGAAGTGCGAGGTGAATTTGATAAAAAAGAGGCTCGGCTCAAAAAAACTTGGGATACACGTCTCGCCCCGCAGATGAGCACGCTTCCGGAGTTTGATGGTGTCTATCGAGCTGTCAAGCGGGAACTGCGACGGGCTGCGATTACGATAACGGAAGATTAATGGGGGACTCGTAAATTGAGTTTTGAAATTCCAGTAGACGACCAAGTGATGCTCAAGGCCCTGGTTGGGCAAGCGGCTGAAGCTCTATGTATGCGTTGTGGGGAAGTTGAGTTTGTACTCCCGCTCGACGATAAACCTCTGGATGATGACCTTTTCTGAACTGACGACGCTCTTGAATGACATGGATCGGGTCGTTACGGCAGGACTTTCCGCGATCATGGCTGAAGTCGATATACGGGTTGAAGCGAAGAAGATCGAGGAAGCGCATTGCTCTCAGTGCAAGTTTCCGAATTGGAAAATCACTTCCACGACGACTTACACTTGTTGGTACTGCTTCGCCGTCAATTAGGGATTATTCTCGTGTTCCGATTCCTGTTCCTTCGCTTCTTCTCCGGCTGACTCAATCTTTTCCTTTAGCACCTTGCCGTTGGGCACCAATCCAGACCTCGTGGAGCTTTCCGTCTTTCCCAGCGATGCCGAAGTTATAGGTTTGTTTTCCTTCTTCGCGCTCAAGTCCACTGCTCTTGACATTCCCAGGGACTTTCTTGAGTGCCGCCGCCTGAGCCACTGGTAGAGAGCATGTCTCGATAAATCGCTATGCGACGGCAATTCTTGGATGGGACACAATCTCCTTCGTGGGAAGCGTAAAATGAAAAGTAGTCCCAACACCCATTTCGCTTTCGACCCAAACTTTTCCCCCTTGAGCTTCTACAAGTCCCTTAACGATTGAAAGCCCAAGACCTGTTCCCTTGTAAGCTGTATCTGTTGCTTGCCAGAAGCGATCAAAGACGTGCGGCAAGGACTCCTTTGGAATTCCTTTTCCAGTATCTGTTACCTGTTATGTGAAAAATCAAGCAAGGACGCCCTCCACTGACTTTTTTTGTGTGTTGAAATTCAAATAGTTAAAATTTACGGTCTTTTTCCTTCCTTCTTCTGCTTCGATAAATTTAGCTGAACGA
>JBBCAW010000074.1:0-57393 GCA_051382295.1 Bdellovibrionota bacterium FG-1
TGATTTCAAAAGGTTAGTCAGGGTTCTTGAGCTGTATATTTCCGTTTTCATAATGTCCCTATTGTTCTACTAATACACAAAAAGATCAATAGAGACATTATGGTCAAACAAGCATTCCGTTGATCATGAGGAATACTGCAGTTTTCTAACGGTGTTTTAGAGATGTTATCGATGTAGCACAGAACATTGCTCTGTTTTAGTGACCCAATTATCCGACTTTATGTGATTTTATTTTTGCGCGGCGCCTAAGCCGTACCCCACAGAACCATTGGAAAGAAAGAGTCCCGAGTCTCCAGTTGGAACGCGCAGCTCCGGGATCAAAGAAAACTGATAGAGAGATTCAGCGGGAAGAAGGGACAATTTGGCGAATAGGCGCATATCTCCCAGCGCGAAGGATCGCCCCTCACCCACAGGATGTGCTAAATTGAGGGGCAAAGTCGCATTCAGTGCAACTCGCGGTGCAAGTCGCAATCCGGCGGTCAAATCCAGTGTCATGATGCTATCGACAATAGTGCTGGTGCGTGTCGAAAGATCGGGCGTGAGCTCTACCAGGGGATCATTGAGGAGGTTGTAATCGAGTCCCAAGAAAAGTGGTCCGTGTTCCATAGAGGGTTGGACACTTTCGTTGAGCATGTACAAAGAATTACCCGGCGCAGTATGGGTCTGGATGTCAACGCTCCATGCTGATGTTGAAAGCGCAACAAATTGCAGCGCAATGATTGCCCATTTGAAGTCAAATTTCTTGAGGGGTACTCTCATGGCTGTTTCGTTTCATCTGGAAGGCAGGTCTGAAATGGGTCCTGGGGCCAATTCTCAGTCGGTTTGCATGTTGGGTCTGGCTTCGGCTCGGGAATGGGGATGGATTTTTGTGCCGGCGGAAATTTTGGTCCGGGGATCACGATGGGTTCACCCTTGGGTGTGTTTTCGGTGGGTGGCTGGGAGGGAATAGGCGTGGGTGGGGCTTGTTCCGTTTCGGTCGGTGGGATTCCCTCGGGTGGATAACGGGTCCGTCCACCGGGAGGATTGTTGCTCACGCCTGGTATGGCGCTTTCGGGTTCGGGACCGAGCACATGTGCGTTTTGTCCACATCCCGTGCAGACCAATCCAAAGATCAGTGTGAGTCCCAGAAGAAAATTCATAGCTGCTGCCCCCCGGCATCTTTATGTAGCGAGAGGTAGCTAGCAACCGGGATGCCAAGCTCAAAGTTTTCGGTAGCGAGTCGCGCGTACCGCAGCGTCCGAAAGCTGGGTCATCCACACAAAACTGTCGGGTTCGCCGAAACGCAGATGGTACTTTTCTACGCCTCGGTTGCGTTTGGCACTACTGGTCGTGGAGGTCATCGTGCAAATGAGTTCACCGCTTTCCGGGGCACAGCTAAAAACGGAGCTGCTCAGGGGTTTTCCGTGGTTATCGCGATCGCGTTCGGTGACATAGAGCAGGCCTTTTCTTTGGTCAAAATAAGTGATTTCGATATCCGCAAGACGCGCAAAAGGTTCGCCGTAAATGCCAGGTCGTGGAAGCGGTGCGAGAGGCGGTGTTGCGAGAGGGGGGGTTAGGACGAGCAGGAATGCGAATTTTCCGGTGGGTGCGTCTGAAAATAGGTCGGCGACAATTTCCCGGGTGCGCACGGAGTTAGGGTCGCCTGCATAGTCCCGGAAGATCCAGTAGAGGGCTTCGTGAACATAGAGTGCCGCGCGGTCAATATTAGGGAGGGTGGAACTGTTCCACAATTCAGGGTTGATCAAGAGATGTCCCGTGGTCGTGAAATTGGCGAGTTGCTCGGGTTCTGACGAGATGACGCCGCCCGGGCAAGTCGAGGCGGCTGGACGGGTGCGGTGTAAAATGTCCGAGGTTCGATCAAAATCAGAGTCTTTGGGTACTAGAATTCGTTTTTGAATATCGGCAGTCCGTATTTGGTATTCAGCAAAAAATACAGGATTAGCCTGCTGAATCCTCGTTTCGGCGTAAGTGACCCATTGTTCAACTGTAGGTGTGTATGTCAGGCTCGTGCCGGGGGCGTCTGGAATATTGAGCGCAAACTCTCGGCGCCCTTCGGAAAGGTCGACCAGGTCCACCCAGAGGAGCGCATGGTCTAGCGTGGTTGCGCGACAGGTCCAAGCTCCTCCGCCATTCCCTACGCCACCACCCCCGCCTTCACCCGCAAAGACTGAGGGAAGGGTCGAGAAGCCGAGTGAAAATAGCGTCGCGGCAAAGAGAACACGTTTCATGAGGCGGGGCTCCTGGAAGGGGCTGCGTGCAAATCAAACATTTGCACATTGATCTGATAAAGTTTTGAAGGGTGCTCGCTCTCGGAGCTCAGGACGCTGGCTTTTGCGAGAAAATCATCGATCAATGCCCGAAATTTTCCCATATCCTTGGGGGCGATGCCAATGGTTCGAGCCGAGAGGTAGCGGCGGTCTACATCTTGTGCATCGACGGCGCGGTAGGCTTTTTCGATCATACTCCGATGGAACTTGCGGACCGCGCCATTGGCTTTTCCAGAGGGGACATAAAGCCGGGCGTGGGTTTTGACCCAGTTTGAACCTTGCTTTCGGATGAGTTGAAGTCGTTCGAGGCGTTCAATGGCTGTGCGCGTTTCAGCTCGGCAGATGCCCAGGTACTTGGCGATGCCTGCAATGGTAGTCGGCGCGCCCTGCAGATCAATTAAATAAAGAATCGGCAAGTGGTGCCAGTCTGAAATAAATTGAAAATCTTCGGGCTTGAGGATGACCGTTTCTTCGCCGAACTCCCGGCCTTGGGCCCTTTCGAGTTGCGCGAGCGCGGTTTTTTGAGCTTGAGGGGTGGCGGCCGACTCGTACTCGACTTGCGCTACGAAAAGATCACGGTCCCGATCGGATTCAAAAAGTCGGTCGGCGAGTTTTCGAGCGTAGGCCAGGGATAAGTGTTGTTTGCCATTCACGACTCGGGAGAGCTGGGGCGCTCCGTATCCAAGATCTCGTGCAAACGCGCGCAGCGAGTACGCGGGTCGCGATGCTTTTCGAAGCTCGAAGTGGCGCTGAATTTGTGCCCGATAACCGGGAGAAAGGGGGCCTTCCATGGCCGGGGGAATATAATACTGTACTCGATAAGTAAAGTTATTATAGCGCGATGCGTAAATAGTGTTAAAACGGCTACTTAGTATCATCGTAGGCTCTTTTTAAATCACTGAAGCGCCAGTTGCTCATGATGGATTGTCCATTATCCCGTGCTTCGACATCCAGGGGTTGGAAGTCATACATCGGTACTTTGCGAAGCACGCAGTAACGCGATGGGTTCGGGTCTTGAGAAAACTCACTAGAGTGGATGGCATCCTGGCAATGGGCTTCGCCCCGTGAGGGGTTTGGGATTTTGTGGTTGTCGTGGTGAACTTTACCGATGAACTCAAAGGTCCAGTCTTCCATCGGTACGGCGTTGCCAAGGAATTCCCGGTCCAGCACCACTTGTTCTGAGCCGACGTAAACAAAGGGCGCGACGTGGAACCACCATTTATAGGGCTTGTCCCAAAAGAGAAAGTGACTCGTAAAGCGGTGACGCAACAAGCTCGTGAAGAACATAAAAACTTTCATGCTTTTGACGCCATGAAACTGCTCGAACTCTCGCGCCCAGACATGCGCTCTCTCGTAGCATTGGGAGTGATGCTTGAGTTCTCGTTCGGAACGAAAGAGCTCCTGCGCCTCGTTCATGGATGAAAGGACGGTAGGCGTGTAGTTTTCAGTTTGGCCGGTACAATCTCGCGCGGTGTTTGCTCGCGGAAGGGAGGTGGTGCCGTCAAGGCTATCGCGGCTATCCAGGCTATCGCGGGCTTCGTCGACCACACGCGCGTCGTCAAAGGTATCGGAGTAATGGCGGCCTTCTGGGCCTGAAAGTGGGTTTACCGCAATCACGCGTTCCTCGTCCACGGAGTCCAAGACCAGTTGAACGGGGCGTCTGCTTTGAACGCTTGCGCGGACTTGCTCGACCAAGGCACGGTCCTCGGGGGCGATGAAGTACACGCGCCCGTCGCCGGTCGAGAGGACTTCGTAGAGACCGTTCGCCGCTTGGGGCGCTTCGACGCGGAATACCCGGGTTTTGACGACTGAGGCCTGGACGGCGGGTGAGGCGATGGCGGTGAGGGCTAGGGCTAGGGCTAGGGCAGAAATGCCGGCAAAAATGCGAATTTGGTTTTTCATTGTGAACTCCTTGTGCCCTGGGAATTACAGGACGCGTGGGCGCACCAAAAGGTACTCCGTACCTTTTGGTAGAGGTCTGCGTCATTTTCATGCGAATTTGACCTCCGCAGCGGAGGTGTGAAAAAACGCGCTTTATCGATAAATTCGTGGTTTTTGCACTTGACGTGATTTTAAGTCGCGATTTTTGGGCCGATAAACTCCGGATTTTGGGGTTTTTCTCGAAAACACGTTCTTAGGCTGTCGTTTGTCGATTCTAGTGGCAAAAATGGCGATTTCAAAAGCTGTGTTATGCCCTTTTCATGCAAGTCATCCAATCCCTATTGAAAAATCTTTCGTCTGAAAAACTTCTCGACCAGACCCTAAGTTTGGTCGCACAAGAACGACAGATCACAGCATCGCTCATTTCACACTTCGAAAAAATCGAAGTCCGCCGTCTTTATGCCGAAAAAGGCTGGGCCTCCATGTGGGAAATGTGCACCCTACACTTTAAGATGAGCGAGGGCTCTACGCATCGCTATCTTTCGGCCATGCGTATGGTGCGGCAGGGGATCACCCCGACCCTTGCAAGTGAACTGGTTCAACATGTCCTGTCGCTTTCGCAACGGGAATGCGATGCCAAGTTGCAAGAGCTGATGCCGGATTTTCTGCCTGAGGAAAAGGAACGGGTGGTCTCCGCCCAAAAGGACCATGAACTCAGGATCGTGATTTCGGATGAAGGCTTCCAAAATTTACAGCGAATCAAAGGTTTACTTGCGCACGCAAACCCAGACGCAAGCTATGGGGAGTTAATCGAAGTTATGGTGAATGAAACATTAGAGAGACTTGAAAAAAAGAAAGGCATCGCTCCTTCGCCAAAGTCCGAGGCGCCAGCCTCCGCCGCCGAGGTTAAACAGGCTACTCAGCCGGACCTTCCCCCAGGTTATCGAGTGTACTTACCTGTTGCCCTCCGACGGGAGGTTTTTGCCCGGGCAAAGGGACAGTGTGAGTACACTCATCAAGGTCGACGTTGCACTTCACGGTTCGCTTTGGAACTGGACCACATCACACCCCTGGCGCTTGGAGGCGAAGACAGCCTAGAAAATGCGAGAGTTTTGTGTCGTTTATGCCGAATGCGGCATAATGTCGTCATCACAACTTGCAACAAGCCCAGGCCAAGCTGAAATCTCACGCTAGGCGACGTCCACGTCCACGTGCGGCTTAATCACCGGCCTCCCTTTTGCATCCCAATCACCAAAAGGGAGGCTTGAAAATCATGTCGCTGCGAATCGCCGTTCTAGTCGGAAGTCTTCGCAAGGAATCCTTCAACAAGAAGATCGCCAAGCAGCTTATGCTGCTTGCCCCCAAAGCCCTCCATATGGACGCGCTCGAAATCGGTCAGCTTCCTCTTTATAATCAAGATCTCGACGATGAAGAAAGGCCACCGGCTGAATGGGTGGAGTTTCGGAGTCGCCTCAAAAAATTCGATGGTCTCCTCTTTGTCACCCCCGAATATAACCGTTCTGTGCCGGCCGTTCTCAAAAATGCTCTCGATGTAGGGTCGCGTCCCTATGGTCAGAGTGTCTGGGATGGGAAGCCTGCGGCAGTGGTCAGTGTTTCACCTGGCGCTATAGGCGGATTCGGAGCCAACCACCATTTCAGGCAATCCCTGGTTTTTCTGAATGTTCCATGCTTGCAGCAGCCCGAGATGTATATTGGAAATGTCGAAAAACAGCTCGATTCCAGTGGCAATATTACAAATGAAAAAACTCGACAGATTTTGGAAAATTTCATCCACGCATTCGCAGATTGGGTTTCCCTTTTCTCGGCAAAAAGCGAAATAAAAAAGGCCGGCTAACGCCCTCGAAACTCACTATTTTGTTTGCAGACCTCTGAAAAGCTGCGAAAAAGGAGAGATGCGCACTTATCTTCTCCCAGTTTTAATTGCGGTTTTTTTCAGCGTTGCCTGCTCTACTCCCGTGTCCGCAGAAATCCTCACGGTTCGTCGGATTTTCGAGGATCCTAGTCTTGAAGGACCCTCGGTGCAAAATCTCAAATTTTCGCCCAATGGTTTGAGGGTGACCTTTTTGAAAGGCAAAGTGCAGGACCATCGCAAGCTGGATCTTTGGGAGATCGATACTCGCAGTGGGGAACAGCGATTACTAGTCGATTCGGATGCGTTCGAACAGGGCGAGGCCAAGCTCTCATCCGAGGAAAAAGCGCGACGCGAGAGAAAACGCATCAGTGACACCGGGATCGTGGAGTACAGTTTTTCGCAAGATGGTAACGCACTTGTGTTTCCGATCGGCGGGGCCGTTTATTTCTACTCGCTTGAAACAGCCGGCACCCACGCGCCCCTCCAGTTGACCAGCGGCCAGTACCACGAGACCGATGCGCAACTTTCGCCCCACGGACATTACGTTTCGTATATTCGGGGTTCTGATCTCTATGCCTCCGATACTCGCACGCGCAAGGAAATCCGTCTCACGCGGGATGGAAATGCGACCATCAAGAATGGTGCGGCGGAGTTTGTCGCGCAAGAGGAGATGGATCGCTTTACGGGGCATTGGTGGTCAGAAGACGAGCGGCATCTGGCTTTTATTCAATATGACGAATCCAAAGTTGAAGTTGCCAAGCGTTACGAGGTCAATGCCGATGGAATGACGGTCGAAGAGCAACGCTATCCCCGCACTGGAACGCCCAATGTCCGAGTGCGGCTTGGCATTTTGTCACCCGTTCATCCGGGGGCGCCTCGGTGGCTCGATCTCGGCCCCAATCCCGATATTTACATTGCCCGCGTGAAGTGGCTTCCTGATAATCAGACGGTCGCGGTCCAGATTCAGAGCCGAGACCAGAAAAAACTGGAGCTTTGCTTTTACGATATCCACTCCGGAAAAAAACGTGTGATCCTCACTGAAACAGATCCTCACTGGGTCACCCTTCATGATGATCTTCGGTTTCTCAAAATGTCCAAGCTCTTGACATGGTCGTCCGAACGCTCCGGCACACGCCAACTTTATCTTTACGATTGGAACGGCAAGCTCATTCGCCAACTCACGCATCAGCGGTGGTCGATTCATGGGCTTACAGGGATCGACTCTGCTGAAAAAACGCTCTATTTCACGGCCTCAGGAGAGTCGCCGTTGGAGCAGCATCTTTATCGTGTTCCGGTGGACCATGACGCGGCTGAGGTAAAGATGACTGAACTTCAAGGCACGCATTCGATTGAGATGCCCCTGAGTGCGGGTTTCTACATCGATCGCTTTTCGACACCTTTGCACCCACCCCAAGTTTCGATTGATTCCGCTCAGGATGGTAAAAGAATCGCATGGATCGAAGAAAACAGTCTCGATGCTAAGCACCCGCTGACTCCTTTTTTAAAGGACTTTTCGGAACCCGAGTTTGGATCTTTTATCAGCCCGCAGGGGGTTGAGCTTTATTATCGGATGCTCAAGCCGCGAGGGTATCAGGCGGGTCGTCGTTATCCCGTCATTGTTAATGTTTATGGAGGCCCCACCCATCAAGTGGTGCGCCGGGCCTGGGGGCGCAAAAGCGATCTTTGGCAGCAGATTATGGCGAGCCGCGGATTTGTGGTTTTTTCGATCGATAATCGTGGGAGTTCGGGAAGAAATCGCGAATTTGAAAACCCCATCCATCTTAAGCTGGGAGAAGTCGAAGTACAGGATCAGGCTGCTGGCGTGGACTACTTGATCCGCCAGGGTATCGCTGATCCTGCTCGAATCGGGGTTTTTGGCTGGAGTTATGGCGGCTACATGGCCCTGATGACGTTGCTTAAGCGGCCTGATTTGTACGCGGCCGCCGTGAGTGTGGCACCGGTCACGGATTTTTCACTTTACGATACTCATTACACTGAACGCTACTTAAGTACTCCTGCGCTCAATCCCAAGGGATACGAGGAGAGCTCGGTGCTCAAATACGTGGATCGGTTAAAAGGACATTTGCTCATGGTTCACGGAATGGCGGATGATAATGTGCTTTTTACGAATAGCACTCGGATTTATAAGGCTCTTCAAGATAGAGCCCTTCCTTTTGAGATGATGACGTATCCGGGGGGCAAACACGGCCTTTACGGCAAGATGCCGCAAACCCATGTTTATGAAATGATCACGCGATTTTTTGAAACGCACCTTGGGCAATAGATTAATTCCCGTCAAATTTTTGACCTTTGACCCGTCCTCAGTCCTCGGTTTAGAATGCCCTCATGTTTGACCACCTCATGAATCCCCTGCAGCTGAGCCTTCGAGATGAGGTCCGTGAGTTTGTGCGTTCGATTCCCAAAGAACTGATTCTCGCGATGGATCGCGATGAGGTCCAGTTCCCTAAAGAATTTTTAGCCGAAGCCGGACGTCGTAATCTCCTGGGTGTTCGTTACCCTACGCAGTGGGGCGGGCGCGGAATGACGTGGGTGGATACCTGCATGGTGATGGAGGAGGTCGGAGTTCTCGGCTATATTTTTAGCTGCATCTTTGGCGTCGGGGCGGAACTGGTTTGCGACGCTATTTTTTTGCACGGGACCGATGAGCAAAAAGAGCGGTATATGAAGCCGCTTCTTGCGGGAAAACGTTTTGCGGCCGAGTGCCTCACGGAGCCTCGGGGCGGGTCGGATTTTTTCGGGGCGACGACTACCGCGGTTCTTCAGGATGGATATTGGGTGTTGAATGGCAAGAAACGATTTATCGTAGGCGGGCAGGGCGCAGATTATTTTTTGGTGTACGCCAAGACTGACCCGACGGCCCCAGCGCACAAGTCGATGACTTGTTTTCTTGTCGATCGGAGTCCCGGGGTCGAGACCAGCTACCTCTATGGCTTGATGGGATGCCGTGGGGGAGGCGCGGCCCGAGTGGTTTTTGATCAAGTCAAAATTCCCGAGGAAAATGTTCTCGGAAGGGTTCACGGCGCATCCGAAGTGTTTTTTTCGATGATGATTCCGGAGCGGCTCGGCACGGCGGCGATGACCATTGGCGCCGCAAGGCCTGCGCTCGAGATTGCCACCCGTTACACGAGTCGGCGCAAGGCTTTTGGTAAGACGATACGTGAGTTTCAGGGCGTGAGTTTTCAGGTGGCTGAGGCGGTGACGTTATTGGATGCCGCGCGAAGCATGGTGTTTACGACCGCGCAGGCCGTGGATGCCAAGGCGAATCCCCATCTGGTGCGACGACTCGTGAGTGAGACCAAGAAATTCGTGACCGAGTCGTGCCAATCCGTGGCGCGATCTTCCATGCAGGTCATGGGGGGGATTGGTTACACGGATGTTTTTCCGGTGGAGCGGATCGTTCGTGATCTAGGCCTTGCGAGTATTTGGACGGGAACGAATGAGATCATGAGCATGATCATCGAAACCGAATGGTATAAAGAGTACGCCAAACGAAGTGGGGCGACCACCCGTGACCCGGAGCCTGATGCGGCTCATGCGGAGGATTGGGAAGAAAAAGTGTATGAGTAGTTGAGGTATTGATAGACAGTTTACTACCCCTGCGTTTCAATAGCCCCTATGAGAAAACTCGCCTTCCTCGCGCTGCTTTGTTTTTCTGCCCCGGTCCTCGCTGACGAGCGCATCGAAATACCCTCGTTTTGGCTTTCGCGTGGGTATCTTCGCGTCCAACCGCGGGGCGCGCGAGTCCTCGCCCTCAACGGGCAAGACGAGCACCCGACCTGGCCCGCCCATTCATTAGACTGGCCCGTGAAGTTTCAGGATGCGACGCATTCCATCGGAAATTCGATGCTCGAATTTCAGTCTTATGGCGACGGTCCTTATTTTCATGGCGGCTGTGACCTTCGCGTGGCCGCACGAGAGGCCGTGCGTGCGCCGGTGGCAGGCAAAATCGAGGCCGGTCATTATGGGTATTCAAATAACCCCGATGGATCGATGGAAAAATTTTGGTATCCATGGCCCAAGGAAGGAGATCAGACCTATTTTGAGGTCGCCGTGGTGACGGTTGACGGCTACCGTTTTGAATTTCACCATATAGATGAAACGAAGCTTTCACCCGAGGTTTTGAAAATTCTTCAGGATGGCCAAGGCGGAAAAATTTCAGCCGGCGCATGGCTTGGAAATACCATTGTTTGGCCTGGGGGTGTCTATCATCACACCCATTACAACGTCATAACCCCAAGTGGCGTGCGTCTCAACCCGGAGTATTACTCGCCACTGTTGGATGATCACCAAAAGCCCCAGGTCGAGGTGATTCTTGCTTCGTTTTCTGGGGGAGACACCCAAGATTTCGGAAGGGGCGAGTTTAAGCAGGCTCCCGAATTTTTTGCCGTAGCGGTCATTGATCGGCAAGATGGCAATGTTTACGATCATCCTCCCGTTTATGCGGGGATTCGTTTTGATTCGGGACAAAGCTTTGCCTGGGATTTCCGTGAACGGTTGCAAGCGCCTGGCGGCGGCTGGCCTTCAATTTGGAATTTTTTTGTGAGAATGATTCGTGGCCCTGATGGAAGACATTATAGAACTGAAGGCGGCTATGGTGAAGGCACGTCGGTGCTTCGGATTCCTGTTCCACAGTCAGCCCGGGGTAAGTTTACCCTGGAGATTGGCGATCAGGCGGGCAACGCCGTTGAGTATTTCGGGCGGATTGAGTAAGAATCTCATCCATGAGCAAACTCACGTTCAAAGCCCTCACTAAACGGTTTGGCCCCAAAACCGTGATCGAGCCCCTTTCGCTGGAAATCGCGGACGGTTCCTTTGTCGCGCTTTTGGGACCCAGTGGTTGCGGAAAAACCACGCTGCTTCGGATGGTGGCAGGTTTAGAAGATCCCACCGGTGGCGAAATCTGGATCGGTGACAAGCAGGTCTTTGGCCCGACCCTCAATGTGGCGCCCGAGGAGCGGGGGCTCGGGATGGTGTTTCAGTCCTATGCGGTTTGGCCGCATATGAACGTCGAGCAGAATGTGGCCTATCCGCTCCAACTCCGTCGGCGCCGAACGTCGGCCTCCGAACAAGCCCAGGCGGTGAGCGCGGCCCTTGAAATGGTCAAAATGAGCGAATACCGAGAGCGGTTTCCTCATCAGTTGTCTGGAGGCCAGCAACAGCGGGTCGCATTGGCTCGAGGCTTGGCGATGAAGCCTCCGGTTTTGCTTTTGGATGAGCCGTTGTCAAATCTGGATGCCCGGTTGCGGGCGGAAATGCGTAAGGAAATCAGGGATCTTCATCGACGGCTCGGAATGACCTTGTTGTATGTGACGCATGACCAACGTGAAGCCTTCGAAATGGCGACCCAGGTGGTGGTTTTGCATGAGGGAAAAATCGCCCAAAGAGGAACTCCCGAGGAAGTGAGGCAACGGCCCGCTCCTGGTTTCGTTGCGGAGTTTTTGGCTTTGGGATAATGAAGGTTCAACCCAGGGAGACACCGCAATTGCGAATCCTCGTTGTTGAAGATCAGAAAAAGATGTCCAATTTCCTTAAAAAAGGGCTCGGTGAGGCAGGTCATATCGTTGACGTCGCTGAAACCGGAACCGCCGCTGAATCGCTGGCCGGTGAGAACCCTTATGATTTGATTATTTTGGACGTCATGCTGCCCGATCAAAATGGCTTAGATACTTCAAGACATCTCAGGCGCGACGGGTACGCCGGCGCCATCTTGATGCTCACCGCTTTAGGTGGCACTAAGGACAAAGTCCATGGTTTAGATGCCGGCGCGGATGATTATCTGACCAAGCCTTTTTCGTTTGATGAGCTCTTGGCCCGAGTGCGCGCTTTGATGAGGCGGCAAGGAAGCGTGAAAGAGACTTCGTCGTTGCGGTTTGCAGATCTCGAAATGGATTTGCTGACGCGAAAAGTTCGGCGGGATGGCCAGGAAATTCAACTCACTACTAAGGAATTCGCGCTTCTTGAATATTTTTTACGCAACCCCAATCGACCGCTATCGCGAGCGGCGATCGCCGAACATGTGTGGGATGTGCGGTTCGATAGCGAAAGCAACGTGATTGATGTTTATATCAATCTGTTACGAAAAAAAGTGGATCACCCGTTCAATAAAAAGTTGGTGCATACGGTGATCGGTGCTGGCTATGTTCTTCGCGAAGAGTGATTGGGGTGGCATCCGAGTTCGCTTGACTGCACTTTTTGTGGTCATTTTTGGCATCACGTTAGTCGCGTTCAGTGCGCTTGTTTTTCGCGTCTTTACGCTCAATCTTCAGAGCGAGTTTGACGCGGATTTATTTAATCATGCGCTGGACGTCGCGCAAGGGATTGACGTCGACTTTTTTGGGGAGCTTTCAGTTAATTCGGATGTGTTCTCGGCGGGGGAAAAGATTTTTCCTTTTTCCGTAGGCAATGCGTTTTTTCAGATCAGTACCTTGGATGGCCGAATGATCGCGCGGTCTCGAAGTCTTGGGCGCGCGGAGTTGCCGCGAATTGCGCGGGATTTAAGGTTTGTGCAGGCGCAAGGGGCGGTGTTTCGAACTCTGGCCCCGCAACAGGTGCCTGCGCTTTCCGAGGGGCGACGAAATAAAACCGCGCCCTACCGACTTTTGACCTATTTGGTGCAAAAGCCCGAGGGTGTTAATTTTTTGCTTCAGATTGCCGTACCCATGACGCTGGTGGAGCAACAAAGCAAAGGGCTGATTACGTTTTTTCTGATCATGGTGCCGCTGACGTTGATTTTGGCGGCTTTTGGGGGTCTTTACTTTTCTCAGCGTGCCTTGGCCCCCGTGGTCGCGATGATCCATAAAGCGCAGTCTTTAAGTCCGGCGAGTCTTGGTGATCGGATCCCGGTGCCGGTCGCGCGCGACGAAATTCAGAAATTGGCGCTGACGCTCAATGGCTTGCTCGATCGACTCCAAGCCGCTTTTGAAAGTCAGGAGCGCTTTGTGGCGGATGCCTCTCATCAGCTCAAAACCCCTTTGGCGATCCTGCGAGGCGAGCTGGATCTTTTACAACATCGCAAGTCGTCCGTTGGGGAAACCGAAGCGTTTTTGACCAGTGCTTCGCAGGAGTTGGAACACCTGTCGCGAATGGTGGAGGACCTCCTTTTGCTGGCCCGCGTGGATGCCGGTGAGGCGGCTTTGCAATGTCAACCCGTGCGTTTAGACGAAGTCGCGCTTGAGGCTGTTTCGCGCCTGGAGCGCTTGGCGCGCAGTCGTGGCGTGCATGTGCGCTTTGATCTGAACGTCGAGCATGGCGCGCCCGACTTTGAGGTCAGCGCGGATTCGGATTTACTGCAGAGTTTGCTCCAATGTCTCATTGAAAACGCCATTAAGTATTCAACCGTCGTGATTGTCTCGGTTTCGTCTGAAGCGGATTGGCTGTGGGTTAGGGTGCGAGATGAAGGGCCGGGGATTGCGGCTGAGCATTTAGAGCGTATTTTTGAACGCTTTTACCGGATCAGCGGGAGCCTCGCAGGCGGCACCGGGCTTGGGCTTGCTATTGCTAAGCGAATTGCCGAGGCTCACCGGGGAATTTTGCTCGCCGAAAGTGAGCCCGGCAAAGGCAGCGTTTTTAGCTTCGGAATGAAGCGGTTAAAGAAAATTTAATCCCGTTTTAATCTCCCGTTTAGTCCCACCCGTTAGGGTTAAAGGATGTGGCAAATCATCTACGCCAAATGCCAAAGGGGTTTGAGTCAGTTTTATTATGGGTTGATTTTGTTGATGGTTCTGATCCTTGCGGCACACACCAAGCCAGGAGGCCTACAATGGAAAACCAAAGCAGTTCCAGGTCCATCTTTCTTTACGGGGAGATCAGTTGGCACCATATATCGCGGTCCCGCGGGATTCGAAAGATGATCGAAAAAGGGATTTCTCGGTGGGGCGCGATTCAGGATAATGGGACTTCAAGTTTATGGTATCGAGCGATGCTTGACCGCGAAGGCGATGGGCATTGGGTGCATTGTCAGATCGCAGTGGAAGATGGTGCACGGACGTGGTTTGGGTCGACGGCGGGATTGAGCATTCAGCAGGCGGTGGCGGAATGCCTCACTCATATGAGATCCATGGGGGCTAGCTCACAGACGGCTAGCCCACAAGGCGGCTGAAAATGCCGGGCAACTTATGCCATGCGTTAATGTGTTTTTATTCAACTTTATAGAAAAATTCGTTTCAAAGTTGCAAAAAGGCTTGGAAAAACTTATTCCCCCCTGCGTCACAAGGGGAGATCTCATGAGACTAAAGGTAAAAGATCAGATCTGTTTAAAAATCGGGTTTCAGTTTGGAATGGTCGCTTTTGCGGCCTTTTTCGTTTTTTCAGGGGGTGTAAAAGCGGATTCGGACGGGGCTTTGTATGAGCGGCTTTACTATACGGTAAAGCCGGCGCAGGTGTCTTTTATTGAAGAGCAAGGGGAGTTTTCCCTCGATGGGCATGCTACGGAGGTGACGCCTCCCGCAGCGAGCGCGACTCCAGCGGCACCCAATGAAACGTTGGTGGTGATCGATCAGATTATTAATTTGGGCAAGAAAATCTGGGAGGTCGTCAGCGCGAATCAGCCGGTCGTTAATATTCAAACGGATTCGGCCAATGCGGTCCCTCAGGGGGTTACGGGCTGGGAAGCTTTAGAGGGTTGGCAGGCTCCGATGGCGCGAACCTACCACGTTCAGTATGAGAATCTTCTGGGGATGACCGTCGTGGAGGCTTCGTTTCGCGTGCTGTTTACGCCGGGTGGAAATTATCACGGCAAAGGCCTATACCTCACTCATGTGGTCGTCATTCCAAGTTCACTGACGGTGGCTTGGGGGTACAAGTTTGGTTTAGTCGCCTCGGTACCTAGCATTACCAACGCCGGGACTTCAGCGAATCCGATCGCGGCCGCCGAAGTGCTTTTGAATTGGAAGGTGGATACTGCGGTTAAGCATGATGAACGGACCATTAGTTTTTATGTCCGAGGGGACGGAGTTTTTTCTAGTTATAATCTGCAATAATGAATCTAGTCGTTGAATGGAATGGGACGCCCTTCTAGCGTGGGGGGCATTTTTAGCCCGATGATTTGCGCCGCGGTCGGGGCTACGTCCAAAAGGCGTATTTGGCCGAGGTTTTTGCCAGCGGGAATGCCCGGGCCAATCGCAATAAATCCTGTTTTGAGCAAAGGATCCGATGGATTCGGGCCGTGATTTCCTCGAACACGGCCCAGGTAGGCTATCAGCTCTCCCTGGGCCTCTTTACCTATGCTATAACCGGGGCCGATTTTTCCATCTGAAGTCGGAGCCGTGGTCATGGGGTCAACGGCACAGACGGCTCCCGGAAAGGCTTCGAGTCGATCGAGTTCTTTTCGGTGAATAACGCGATAAGCTTGGCCGGCGTTTTGTTCAAGGAGTTGAACGAGTTTTTTATTGAGTTTGGGATCTCGTGAGTAAATGGCCGCCGTCCCTCCGCTAGGATGAGCGATGACTTTCCAGTCTGGTTTGAGTTTTCCAGCAAATTCTTTGAGCCAGCCCTGTTGGGCAAAAAGCGTATTAATGTTGATGATTTTGTCAAAATTATAGAACCCGTGATCGCCGAGGACAAAAACCGTGGTTTTGTTGAAATCGATGCCACTGAGCATTTTTGCGAGTTGAGTATCCGCTAATTTGACCGCGGCTCGGGTTTGAGGGGCCACATTGCCATAATCGTGTTGAACGTGGTCGACATTGATCAGGTGAATCAGTGTTAAAGACGGATGGCGCTCTCGAAGGAGATAATCACTGGCGTCAGTGACCCATTGATCGCGTTGGTCGTAACTTTCGACGACTTTTCTGTGGACGTGTTGGCTCAGTTCTTTAAAAACCGCTGGGTTCATGCCCTTACGGGTGAGCTCCCAGGCAGTTTCCTTCGCGGAGGCTGGAGGTGGGTAGAGTTCAGGAACCAGCCAATCCGAGGTGGCTCCGAGGGTCACGGGCCAAGTGAGAAGCGCGGTTTTCAAGCCTTGCTCATGCGCCACGCTCCAAAGCGTAGGGGCCTTGAGATAAGAGGCTTCCCAGTACCAACGAGGCGTGTTTCCTTCATGGATATTGAAAACGGTATTCGATAGCACACCATGATGGGCTGAGCGAACCCCCGTAATAATGGTGGTGTGACTCGGAAAGGTGACGGACGGATAAATAGTCTCGGCTCCATCAGCGCTGGCGCCCCGCAAAACCAGGTTTTTCAGTGTGGGGGCGTCAAAACCGGGGTCTCGATAAAAAGCGGGACGCAGCCCGTCAATCGAAATAATGACCACGGAGGAGTCTTCGACACGGAGTGTTGTGTCCTCTTTCGTTGGGGGGGCTGAGCTACATCCCCAGCCGAAAACCATCGTGAGCGTTGCTGCCACCACGGGGGAGAGTCGAAAAGAGCGAGTGCGCATAATTTAAAGCTGCCACAGTTGCCTTTCTCTGGGAAGTGGATTAGCGATGATAAGACAGCAAAAAATCGGAAAGGAATCGGTATCATGGGCGGAAAGCAAAGCACCAATTACGAGGAAATCCTGGGTTCGAATGCTCGGAGCCTTTTAGAGCACAAGGCTAAAGTTTCCAAAGACCGGATCTATTGCCCGAATCCCAATTGGGTTTCAGAGATCATGACTCAGACCGATCGCCCGGTGCCGGTCTTGCGCAGCCTTCAACAGATCGTCCAGACGGGGCGACTTGCCAAAACGGGGTATGTGACAATTTTTCCGGTGGATCAAGGAGTTGAGCATTCCGGTGGATCGGCCTTTGGGCCCAATCCTGAGTTTTTCGACCCCGAAAATATCGTTCGATTTGCGATTGAATCGGGTTGTAATGCCGTGGCCTCGACTTTGGGTGTGCTCGGTTTGACCGCACGTAAATATGCCCATCATATTCCGTATGTGCTTAAAATTAATCACAACGAGTTTTTGAGTCTTCCGAATAAATATGATGAGACGATGTTTGCCTCGATCAAGCAAGCTTTTGAAATGGGCTGCGTGGCCGTCGGCGCGACCGTTTATTTTGGTTCAGCAGAGAGCGCTAGGCAAATCACAGAAGTGAGTGAAGCCTTTCAGATGGCTCATGAGATGGGGATGGCCACCATTCTTTGGTGCTACACCCGTAATAATGGCTTTAAAGTGGACGGGGTCGATTATCACACCTCCGCCGACCTTACCGGCCAGGCCAATCATCTGGGCGTCACCATTCAAGCCGATATCATTAAACAAAAGCTTCCGACTAATAATGGGGGCTACTTAGCGACTAAGCACGGAAAGACCAGTCCTCAAGTTTACAAAGATCTTTCTACCGATCATCCGATTGACTTGACGCGTTATCAGCTTCTCAATTGCTACGCCGGCAAGATTCCGCTGATCAATTCAGGCGGGGAGTCCAAGGGATCCTCTGACTTTGCTGACGCGGTCATGACGGCGATTGTGAACAAACGCGCGGGTGGCATGGGTTTGATTGCAGGTCGCAAAGCGTTCCAGAAACCCTGGAAAGAAGGCTTGGCATTGATGAATGCAATTCAAGACGTCTATTTGGATTCGTCGATCACCATCGCCTGAGCAAAGGGAGTAAAAATTATGGGTGCTCAGTGGAAACATGCGGGTCGGATCTCAAATTCTCTTAAGCGCGGCGCATTAATCAGCAAGCTCATCAAAGAAATCACGGTGGCCGCTAAAGGGGGCGTCAACTTTGAAGGAAATTCGCGACTCCGAGCTGCCGTAGAAGCCGCTAAAAAGGCATCGGTCCCTCGAGATAATATCGATCGTGCACTGAAGCGCGCGGCGGGAGGGGATGACGGCGTTGAATATGAATTGATCACGTTTGAAGGTTTTGCCCCCCACCAAGTACCGGTGATTGTGGAGTGTTTGACTGAAAATCGGAATCGCACTTCGGCTGATATTCGGGTGCTTTTTAGAAAAGGCCAAATGGGAGCAATCGGAAGCGTAGGTTGGCAATTCGATCGGATGGGCGTGGTCGATGCCACTCACGAGGGGACCTCAATTGACCTCGAAGGGGCCGCGATCGAAGCAGGAGCTCAGAATGTTGAGCCCCTGCAGGGTGAAGAAGTGGCGGCGGGGCATACCGGTGCGACTTTTTACTGCGAAACCACGGATCTGGATTCCGTCAATAAAGCCCTCCTCGCTACGGGTTGGGTGGTGACTAAGTCAGAAATGAACTACATTGCCAAGAACTTTGCCAACCTTCCCGAGGATCAAAAGAAGGAAGTGGCTGAGTTTTTGAATTCGATCGACGAGCATGATGACGTTCATCGTGTCTACGCGGCTTTGCACTAGAGGCGTCGTGCGATGGCGTTACTGGAAGAGATCAATCATCAATATCTAGTCGTCCATACCACTAAAGAAGATGCGTTTTGGGGTTATAAAATGGGCTTAAAGGCCTATGTGCCCGGATCCTTCGAGAAAGCTGAAGTAGCCCTTCGAGAGTGGATCAATGACGATCGGCAGCTCCTTCGTTTGCGCCAAGAACTCGGACGCGATGATTTAAGCCCCGAGGAGCGATTGGGGCTTGAAGGTTGGAAGCGTTTTTTTGAAGTCAATCTGATTGAAAAGTCGGATGCCTGCTTGTTGGCAAACAAGATCACCGAGATGGAAGGGGATCTTGAGCGTAGGCGTAGAGCCATGAAGATCGGGTACGTCCATCCCCAGACAGGAACTCTGGTGGAGTCCGATTCGATGGGGTTGGCTTTGCTGATGCGAACCCAAGATGATGAAGGCATTCGAAAGGCCGCGCGGGACGGCCTGAAAGCCATCGAGATCATGGTTCTTGAAAATGGTTTTATGGATTTGATCCGGCAGCGTAATCGTTTAGGGCGAATGCTGGGTTACGAAGACTACTACGATTTTAAAGTCTCGCGGAACGAGGGTTTCAGTAAAGTGAAGCTCTTTGAGCTTTTGGACGAACTGGAGCGCGATACCCGCACGGCCTGTCAAACGGCCGTGACTCGTTTGAAGAACGAAAAGGGTCCTGCAGCCGGAGACGCCTGGAACTTTGGTTTCTTATGCGCAGGCAGTGTCACCCAGAAGCTGGATCCTTTTTTTCAATTCCAGACGGCTTTGGGTCGCTGGGGTCGCTCTTTTATGAATCTCGGGATTCGATATCGCGGGAGCTCGTTAACGCTGGATTTGCTTTCGCGTAAAGGCAAATACGAAAATGGCTTTATGCACGGTCCGATTCCGGCCTTTACTGAAGGTGGAAAGTGGAGTCCGGCCGCGATTAATTTCACTTCTTTGGGGACCCCAGGGCAGGTGGGGAGTGGTTATTCTGAGCTGCATACCCTTTTTCATGAAGGCGGGCATGCGGCCCATTTCAGTAATGTGATCATGCCCGCGCCTTGTTTTTCGCAGGAGTTTGCCCCGACTTCGGTGGCTTTTGCCGAAACGCAGTCGATGTTTTGCGATAGCTTGGTGGGGGACCCCGATTGGCGCGTACGTTATGCCCAGGATAGCCACGGGAAGTCGATACCTCATGGCTTAATCCGAGAGGGGATCGAAATCACTCAAAAATATTGTGCCAATCGAATCCGGCAGATGTTGACGGTCTGCTATGTGGAGAAGGCTCTCTATGAGATGCCGGACTCTCAGCTCACGGTTGAAAACATCTTGAAGACCGTGCGTGAAATCGAGAGAGAATTTTCGTTTTTGAATGAGGGCCCGCGCCCGACGCTGTCCGTACCTCATCTTCTTTCAGGCGAAAGTTCGGCCTATTATCATGGCTATGTCTTGGCTGAGATGGCAGTCCATCACACTCGGGCATTTTTTCTCAATCGCGACGGCTTTCTTTTGGATAACCCTCGAATTGGGTCGGATTTGGCTCAGCATTACTGGCGACCAGGCAATTCGCGTACCTTTTTGGAGCTGATTGAGGATTTGACAGGTCGACCTTTTTCTGCCGAGGCGATCGTGACTGAAATCAATCGCGAGTTGCCCGAGGCCATGGATCGAGCCGAAGCGGCGATTCGGCGTGAAAAGCAGATTCCTTGCCCCCAGTCCCCCGTGGAGCTCGAAGCTCGTATTGCCCTGGTTCATGGGGATGAGGTGATTGCGTCAAATCATCAAGGCGAGTCTTTTGAAGAGCTGGATCGGCGCTTTGCAGCTTGGATTGAGCGCGGAGTTGTTTTAAACTCGTCGGTATGATGATTAAAAATTTACGTTCTGTGGGTGGGTTCTTTTTGGTTTCGATGCTTTGCTTGAGTTCCGTTTCGGGCCTGAGTTGGGCAGCAAATCCTGGAAAAATCGCTATTTTCAAGACAACTGCGGGCGATATTACGGTCAAGCTTTTTGCCGATCGAGCCCCTAAGACGGTTGAGAATTTTATCGGTTTAGCGACGGGAAAGAAACCTTGGACTGATAGCCGAAACGGAAAATTAGTCAAAGGGAAGCCACTCTACAATGGTACGATTTTTCATCGGGTGATTCCGGAATTCATGATTCAGGGGGGCGATCCTTTGGGCGACGGCACGGGCGGGCCGGGTTATACGTTCGAAGACGAAACCCAGCCGAGCGATAGTCTCGATCACCCTGGAATTTTGGCCATGGCGAACGCGGGCCCGAATACCAATGGTTCTCAATTTTTTATTACTTTAAAGGCAACACCTTGGCTCAACGGCAAACACACGATTTTTGGCGAGGTCACGCAAGGAATGGACGTGGTCAACAAGATCGTCGCGGCCGCGCGCGGTCCGAATGATCGTCCGGTCGATCCCGTCAAAATTAAAATGATTCGGATCAAGTGATCTATGCGTCAACTGTCGCTTGAGGTCCGTCTCCAAAAGATTGGGCGTTTAAAAAAAGTGATTTTGCGGGATCGAGAAGCGATTATCGATCGGATTCAGGCGGATACCGGTAAGTGTCGAAGCGACGCCCTGATGTCCGAGATCTTTCCGGTTTTGGATCATCTCGCTTATCTGGAAAAGCATGCGGCTTCGGTACTGGCTGACCGAAAAGCTCCCAACTCTATTGCTTTGCTGGGTAAGGGTTCATGGGTTTATTTTGAACCGGTAGGAACGGTGCTGGTCATCTCGCCCTGGAATTATCCCTTTTATCAAGCGATCGTACCTTGTACCTCCTCGTTTATTTGCGGCAACTCGACCGTGTATAAACCCTCTGAGCATACCCCTTTGCAGGGACTGGTTGAAAAAGTTTTGGCCGATGCCGGGTTTGAGCCTGAGTGGATTAAGGTGGTGTATGGCGATGGGGCGGTCGCTGAAAAACTGATTGCCGCAGGACCCCATAAGATTTTTTTCACGGGAAGTGTGGCCACCGGCAAAAAGATCATGGCTCAAGCCTCAAAAGGGCTGATTCCGGTTGAACTCGAATTGGGCGGCAAAGATCCGATGATTGTTTTCGAGGACGTCAATATCGATCGTGCGGCGGCGGGGGCTTTGTGGGGTGCTATGACCAACGCCGGTCAGAGTTGTACTTCGGTTGAGCGACTTTACGTGCAGGAATCGATTTTTGAGCCTTTCAAGGAAGCTTTGGTTCGTGATGCCAAACGTCTTAAACTGGGAGTGGATCGGGACGGCAGCACGGATTACGGACGTATGACGACGCCTGCTCAGATTGAAGTCGTTCGTACACAATTAGAGGACGCGAAAGCCAAAGGTGCGCGGGTTTTGACCGGCGCTGAGTGGGATGGCAAAAATTCTCTGATCCCGCCCATCTTACTCGATCGGTTGAGTCCCGAAATGAAGATCGTACGGGAGGAGACGTTTGGTCCGGTCTTGCCCATCCTGTCGTTTAAAACCGAAGAAGAAGCGATTCGGCTGGCCAATGATTCAGAATTTGGACTTTCGGCCAGCGTTTGGAGTGCGGATCTTGAGCGCTGCAAGCGGGTGGCCCGCGCCTTGGAAACCGGCAATGTGTCGATCAATAACGTGATGCTGACGGAGGGCAATCATGCTTTGCCTTTTGGCGGGGTTAAATCCAGTGGGTTTGGGCGCTATAAAGGGGAGTTTGGGCTGTATTCCTTTTCGAACATCAAATCGGTGTTGATTGATAAAAATAGCGCCAAGATCGAAGCCAACTGGTTTCCTTATACTCGCAAAAAATACGAACTTTTTGCCGGTATGACCCTGGGTTTGTTTTCGGGTGGGGTAGCGGGCCTGTTGCGGTTTGCTAAGTCTGGCATGGGATTAGAAAACCCAAAACTCACGCAGCAACCTCGGGATCTTGAGTGATTTTGTGGTAAATGAAGTCATCATGAGTATTCCCAAACTCGGTCCCGTGATTGCAATTGACGGCCCGGCCGGTACCGGAAAGAGTTCCGCGACGCGCAGGTTGGCGGATTTGCTTGGCTTTGTGCATATCGATACCGGGGCCCTTTATCGGGCGATCGCTTTTCTGACCCGTGAACAGCTTTCCGTTCGTTTGGTTGACTCCGCCGGCGAGCAACAAAAGGCCGCGGAAATCGCGCGGAGTGCGCATCTTGAATTTAGGCGAATGCCCCAGAAAAATCCGGCTAATCGGATCTTGGCCAATGGGCGTGATTTGACGGATTATATTCGCACGCCCGAAGTCAGTATGGCGGCCTCTCGCGTCTCGGCTCACCCTGAAGTCCGCGCGGCTCTTTTGGGGTTGCAAAGGCGTTTAGGTTGTCAGGGAAAGGCTATTCTTGAGGGGCGCGATATTGGCACAGTCATTTTTCCGGATGCGGACATCAAGTTTTTTTTGACCGCCAGTGTGGAGGAGCGGGCCCATCGCCGCTTGATTGAGCTTGAGGCCGCGGGCGCCGATGCGCCGTCCTTTGAAGAGCTGAAGCAGCAGATGGTCGAGCGCGATCACGGCGATAGCTCCCGGGCGGTCGCTCCCTTGAAACGTGCTCCAGACGCAGTTGAAGTGGATACCACCGCCATGACTTTGGATCAGGTGGTGGGTTTAATGGAAGCGCAAGCGCGTGCGCGATGGGCGTTAGGTGATCCGAAGTGAGTCGGGTTAAACCCTCGGGATCCTTAGGTCGAATCAGTCGTCGAGAGTCCCGGCTGGAGGCGAAAAGTCGGCTCAGGATTTTGGTGATCCGCCCTGATCGTCTCGGGGATGTGATTCTTTCGACTCCTGTTTTAGAAGCCATCCGAAAACACTATCCGCGCGTTCATCTGACCGTCCTGGTGCGTGAATCAGTCGCTCCCTTGCTTCGAGGTTTAGAAGGGGTGGATGAAGTTCTTGTTTATGATCCTGATCGAAAGCACAAAGGATTGCGGGGATTGCGGCTTTTAGTCGCTCAAATCCGAAAACGAGATTTTAGAATTTCTATTGCGCTCCATAGTCAATGGCGGCTCGCGCTCGCCGTGGTTTTGGCGCGTGTACGGTACCGGATCGGACCCTTGAGTAAAATTCATTCATTTGTTCTTTATAATCGAGGGGTGCGGCAGCATCGCTCTCGGGTTGAAATGCACGAGGCGGATTATAATCTTCAGTTGCTCAGGCGGCTCGGAATCCGGGTGCCCTCGAGGAGTTTGGCCTTGCGGATCCATCTTCCGGATGAGCAGCGGCAAATTGTCCGTGAATGGCTTGCAAAACAGGGGTGCTTACCCGGGGAAGCCCTCGTTGCGGTTCATCCCGGTATGGGTGGATCGGCACTGAATTGGCCCGAATCGCACTATCTTGAGTTTGTGCGGATGTTGCTTCAGGAAGGCCATCGAGTCTTGCTGACGGCTGGATCTCAGGAAGTTGCATTGGTGGAGAGATTGCGCCAAGGGGTGGCGGCGGCGGCGGGGACGTTGGCGGACAAGCTGATCGTGTATGCCAACACGGAGGGCGATTCGGTGGGTTTTTTGGCGGGTCTCTATGCCGAATCCAAAGTGGTTGTCGCTCCCAGTACTGGCCCCCTTCATATAGCCGTGGCTTTGGGTAGGCCCGTGGTGACGTTTTATCCTCCCATTCGAGTCCAAAGTGCCTTGAGATGGGGCCCTTATGTTGAGCAGGACTCTCACGCGAGTATTTTGGTGCCGGAGGTCTATTGTGGTGAGGATTTTTCTTGCCGTGGACCTTTGTGTCATTATTATCCCTGTATGAAGAGCTTGACTGTGGCGCAGGCTTTGGAACAGGTGAATATTCAGCTCTCCCGTTAGAGGCAACAAACTCAAATGCGATTTTCTTCACAGCTTCAGTCCATTCAACCGTCTCAGTGGCCGCGTCCCCGTCTTGAAGCTTTACTCGGGGCGATGCGGGGTAAAAAAATCTTGGTGATCGGCGATCTCGGGGTGGATCGCTATACGATAGGAACCGTCGAGCGGATTTCGCCCGAGGCCCCAGTCCCTATTGTGCAGGTGCAATCTGAGCAACTCAAATTGGGGCTCGCCGCCAATGTTGCGGAAAATGTGCAAGCGTTGGGTGGCAATCCTTATCTGGTCGGCGTGGTCGGACGGGATTCAGGGGCCGTCGATTTCAAAAAACTTCTGAAAGCCGTTCCCATTAGAGGCACTCACCTCGTGTCAGATCCGAGTCGTCGCACGGTCTTGAAGGATCGTGTAGTGAGTGATCGTCAACAATTGCTGCGTATCGATTTTGAAAGTCTCCATCCCATCGGCTCAAAAGTGGAAGCCCAGATTTTGGGTAAAGTTGAGGCTCTCTTGCCTAAAGTCGATGCGGTGATTATCGAGGATTATGCTAAAGGGCTGCTTTCGCAGCGGCTTTGCCGGAAAATATTTGGGTTGGCCAAAACAGCTAGAAAGCTGGTGGCTGTGGATCCCAACTCAAAGACGTTGATGCGCTTTTACTCGGGGGCTTCCGTGTTGACTCCCAACACGAAGGAGGCGGAAAGTCTGACTGGACTTAAGATTCAGGATAAAAAGTCCCTGATTCGTGTCGGAAATCAGGTTCTTCAGGCCACGGGAGCGCGATACGTGGTGGTGACTCGAGGTAAGGAGGGGATGGCCATTTTTGGGTCGGCAGGCGAGCCGGTGACGTTGATCCCCACTTATGCCCGTGAGGTGTACGATGTTTCGGGGGCTGGCGATACGGTCATTTCAGTTTTGACCTTGGCATTGGCTTCCGGGGCGTCGATTCAGGATGCCGCGATCCTGGCTAATTTGGCAGCCGGTGTTGAGGTGGGTAAACGAGGCACGGCCACGGTTTCCGGTGAGGAAATTCTGGCCGCGCTTAAGTTTTTCTGCGAATTTTAAATCTTACTTGGTCGGCTTGGTACTCGGGCTAGGTGCGGCTTTTGGGCAATCAAAAAGCTGGATTAAGCGGGCATTGTAGTAGGTGCCGCCTTTTTCCAGATCCCAGGGTGGATAAGGAAAAAACCGCGCGTGCGCGCATTGTCCGGTTTGGGCCACCGCCCATTGGCGGTCTTCACTGCTCGCAGTATGGATGTCGCCTTGGGTATCCCTGATGGCGACCGCAAATGAAAAAAGTTGGGAGGCTGGAACGGCACGGTTACCCGTGACGATGGTTTCGTTTTGATTGACTCGTTCAACTTTGAGAATTTCGCCCTGGATGTTCTTGGCAAAGACAAAAGTATAATACCGGATACAAATGAAGCCGGCTGCCGCAAAAAAAAGGACTAAAATTCCAATAATCAGAGATTTACGCATGCTGAAATGGTTCTACTGGGGGGAGGCCATGATGCGCAAGTCAGTTTTAACTGGAAGTTGGCAGATAGCTGAGATATAGCCAAATGCGTCATGATACCAGATTCTTACTGCATCAGTTGTCGAAAAACCCAGGTTCAGCATACCTGTGGGTTATGTGGCGAGTCCCTGTGCCGGGGCTGCGTGATTTTTTTGGAAGAAGAGGCTTTTGCCTTTCGGACTCAAGTACCGGACGAATTGAAGCACACTCATTATTGCGCGATTTGCTTTGAAGCCACCGTTCAGCCGGAGTTGGATGAGTATCAAAGAATTATGGCGCTGGCTCGTGAGGTTTACTTCTTTTTTGGCGCGCTCCGACATCCGTTGCCAGTTCTACGAAGAGCAAAAGTACCCGTTCAGATTGCTGACTGCATCGATCGTGATGAAACGATTTTGCGTCTCGGCTTTTTAGCAGCCGAGGCCGGTTATAACGGGATTATTGAGGCCGAAGTGACGGGCGAAAAGGTTCGCAACAATGGTTACCAAAAAACCCGTTGGCAGGGCATAGGTCGTCCGGCTGAGATTGACACGGGGCGCTTGGAGCGTCGAACCGGGGTCTACGGCAAAAAACAGGAATTTTCCGCCAAATAATGCGAAAGCAGCCCATCTCTGAGCTTAGGTTCAAACCAAGTGGACTTGGGGGGCATGATTTCATCGGCATCGGCAATGGTCATTAAGTCCTCAAGCGTGGTGGGGTGAACCGCAAACGCCACCGCCGCTTTTCCGATATTGACCAGCATTTCCAACTCTGCGGTGCCGCGAATTCCTCCGACAAAGTCGATGCGCTTACTGGTTCGCGGGTCCTCGATTTTTAGGATCGGCGCGAGAAGTCTTTCTTGTAAAACACTGACATCGAGTGACGCGATTCCTGTTTTTTCGACGGGACGACGAGGGCGCAGGCCCAGCCAACCTCCATTCAAGAACATCGAAAATTCCCCGCGCGCGGGGGCGGGGGCGGCATCCGGTGTGATGGAGAATTCTTGCTCAAGGGCGGCCTTAAACTCCGAAAGACTCAGTCCAGCCAGATCGAGGACGACTCGGTGATAAGGCAAAATTCGAAGCTGAGCCGCAGGGAAGGCCACCGCAAGAAAAAAGGCATGCGCCGCCGCCGTCGCTCCAACTGGAGATTGTCGGGTGAGCTCGGCGTGGGCCCGGGCCGCCGAAGCCGTACGGTGATGACCGTCAGCGATGTAGAGGCGGGCAATGGATTCAAATTCATGGATGAGGGCTTGAGGTTCCGCAATGTTCCAAAGAGTATGGGTGACACCGTCAGCGGCGGTAAAATCAAAAAGGGGAGTTTGTTGGCAAGCCCGTTGGATAAGCTGGTCAATCGAAGGTTGACCTCGATAGGTGAGGTAGGCTGGACCCGTTTGGGCTTGAAGCGCTAAAAGATGTTTGGTTCGATCGTCTTCTTTGTCTTTTCGAGTGCGTTCGTGGCGCCGGATGATTCCGTCTTCGTACTCTTGCACTGAAAAAGTCGCGGCGATCCCGGTTTGTTCATGGCCTTGTTGGCGAAGCCGGTAGGCATAAAGCTGGGGCGTCGAATCTTGAATGAGCGGGGCGCTTATTTTGAGAGCTTCGAATTGTTTGCGAGCTTGCTCATAGACCGGGTCCGAATAAGGGTCGACTTTTGGATCCAAATCAATTTCGGGCCGGGAGATATGTAGAAAACTCAGGGGATTGCTTTGAGCGAGCGCAGCGGCTTCGTCGCGGTTAACTACGTCATAAGGAACCGCCGAAACCGCGGCGGCTTTTTGTGGAAGGGGCCGGAGCGCTCGAAAGGGTCTCAGAGTTGCCATAGGAAAGGCATAGCGCGGTGCCCTATTTGTGTCAATAAGTGGACCGTTCGGGGGATCTGTACTAGAATTTTAAAATGATAAAAATTTATTATGGCGAAGTTGGGGCACCATGAGCTGCGTCGAGGAAGCCTTGCGATCGCAAGCATCCGTATGGCGTGAAATCGCTGAGCGCGTGAATGGACTTTCGAATCGGGAGTTTCCTTCCGAAGCCGCTAAACGAATTTTGATTTTTGGCGTGGGGAGCAGCCATCACGCGGCTCAACTCATCGCCAATACTTTGGTGCGAGATAAAAGTCGTCCTCGAATGCCGGTGTTTGCCTGCTCCAGCATGGCGATCGGGCATGATGTCGTGCCGACACGAGGAGATTGGGTTTTTGCGATCTCTCACCGAGGAAAGACGGCCTCTACTTTGGCGGCGCTCGAGGCTTGCCATCAGGCCAACGCTTTTACAGTTTTGGTTTCGGCGCGCGGGGTAAAACAGCCTGAATCGGCCCACTTGATTTTGGAGACCTGCGATCTTGAGCAAGTGGAGCCCCATACCATTTCGGTGACTTCGGCGGTTTGTGCGGTGAGTACTTTATTTTTGGGGACTAAAGCGCGCGAGGAGTGGGAAGCGATGGGCATGATTCCTTCCCCTAATCTCGAAGTCTTACAGAGACGTTTGGGCGGGGGGCCTTCCATTATTGTCGGGGAGTGGGAAGGCGAGTGGTTGGCCCGCGAAGGTGCCCTCAAATTGATGGAAATGGCGCGGCTTCCGGTGCGTGCATACAGTACTGAAGAGTTTTTTCATGGGCCGCACTTTAGTCGTGGTCCCGAGGATAAAATTTGGCAGGTGATGCACGCCAAGGATCGTCGCGCCGATGAAGTGCATGCGGCTTATCGTTTTGACATTCATGGCAACACGCCGCTCGCGTGGGTTCCCGCGCTGGTCGAAATGCAGTGGGCGGCACTTGCCGTGGCAACTAATCGGGGGCAGGACCCTGACTTGGTCCAGGCTCCCGCCCCAGTTCAAAGTTAGTGGGAGAGCAAGGCGTCTAGCCAGTCCGGCACTCCGTCGGGATTGGCGTCTTTGTACGCTCTCTTGACGGCCTTCATATCGAAGTCGGTGAGGACCGTGTGAAGACAAGGGTATTTCAGGCGTCCATCTGGAAAACGCTCAGCAGATGTGTGATCTCCGTAGCTGTCGATTCGAGGATCGCAATCGAGTCCTTGAATGGTGTCGGGTTGGGTGTAGTACATGGGAACCTTGCGCGCCAGGCACCAGTCTTCGGCAGTGGGATGGTCGGAATCACGGTAATTTTTGAGCACTCGACAATGAGTCTGGGCCGGGGTGAGGCGGTTGACTAATTGAAGAGGGGTATGGGTCGCGGGATTTTCAATCCGGCTGTCCCCATCCAGCAAGTACCCGAGATAGTCGTGGTCGGCTCCGCTGGCATGTTGTTCGCGTAAAATTGTAGTCCATTGGTGGATGATGTCGCTTAAGAAGAACTGGCTCCATTGGTCGACGGTGAGCGGACCTGGGCAAAATTCTTGATCGATGACGACTTCTTGATTGCCCACGTAAACGAAGGGGGCGGTATGATACCACCATTTATAGGGCTTGACTGAGTTTCCAAAAAACCCTTTTCTCCATCGAACATAGGTGTTTTGAAAGCGTTTGGTAAAAAACATCATCACTTTCATGCTGCGCGTGCCTTGGTAACGGTACCAATCGTAGGTCCAAACCATCGCGCGATTGTGGCATTGCGAGTTGTGATCGAGCTGCCGTTCCTGGCTAAAAAGCTGTTGGGCATCGCTCATGGATCCAAAAACCGTGGGCTGATAGCCATAGCTATTGGCTTCTTGCATCGCTTCGGGGAGAGGTTCCCGGGTCGGCGCTGGAGTAGCGACTGGACTCTTGGCAAGCGAAGGAGGAAGGAATGATACAGTCGAAGTCGGAATTTCTGTCTCTGTCTCTGAAATCGTGACTTCCGATGGCACTGGATCTTGTACTGGGTCTTGATATTCTTCGGTCTCAGTGGGCGTGAGCGGGGCGACGCCGATGATTTCGTCATCATCGCCGGTTTCGCGGATCTTGAGATGCACGGGTTTGCGATTTTTTCCGGAGGATTTGCGGAGTTTTTCTACTAATTTTGTTGATTCTGGGGCGACCGTATAAACCCGTCCATCAGCCGTCGAAAGGACGCTGAACGTGGTAACCACCCCCCCGGGGGGTGAAACTTCCAAAAGTTCCGTATCCACTACTCGCGTGGTCACGGTGTCTGCCAAGGCCCACGGGCTCGTCAATAAAATTGATAAAAATGTTAAAAACCGACACATAACTCCCCGTCTCTCTTTCGTGAGGGGTCTCATACTGGAAAATAACTAGGCGTGTCAACTTAAAAATGACTCATCGCACAAAACAAGATCATTTGTAGCATAGTAATGAGTTGACTCTTCTGCTATGAAGTTGCCCCTCATGGGAATCTCTCAAGGACGCCGTATATTGATTGTGGATGATGAACCGGATCTGCGGGACATCATGCAGTTAGCCCTCCAAGCCGAAGGTTTTGATGCAAGTGTTGCGGAAAACGGGCGCGTGGCATGGGAGATCATCCAATCCGGTGAGACTGACTTGGTGATCAGTGATGTTCGCATGCCGGGAATGGATGGAATCGACCTTCTTGAGAAGATGAGGGCGGCAAATTCGACCGTGCCCGTGATTTTAATGACCGGGTTTGCAGACATGGACGAAACGTCAGTAATAGCGCTCGGTGCCTATGAACTGCTGTCAAAACCGTTCGAGGTGGATTCGCTTTACCGGGCAGTCGTCCGTGCTCTTGCGAGCTGATATGAATAACGCGAACCTTGATCTGCTTGAACCTGCCGAAATCAAATCGCTAGAAATCGGTGCAAACCGCCAGGTTTTTACACTCGCGACCAAGAGTGATTTTAGCCACCTTTGCATGTTCCTAGCGGTTTGCCTGACTGAGTTTCAAAAAATGCCGTTGCTGCTCACGGGGGGTGGCTTGGTTCTCGCCCTGTTCATCGCGATGAGGCACTGGATCACTCAGCGTTTTCTATCATTGAAAGTTCCCTCAGTGCGGGAAGTGACGCTTGTTTCCGCGGCCAATTGGGTATTCGCGGTTTTTTGGGGCTTACTCTTATTTGTTTCGGTTCGTCTTTTTCTGGTCGGTTTTGTCACCTATTTCGTCTTTTTCCTGACCTTGGCGAGTGCTTTAGTGATCTTGATGGTTCAGCAATCTAATGCTCGTTATACCAAGACTTATCTTACCTTGTTGCTCGTGATTCCGATGCCTGCCTATGTTCTTTACCTGCCCACTTCTTACGGTCTTAGCGTTTCGGTGTTTATTTTGGGTGGCATGATGTGGATTCGTTGGGCTGCGGATCGGAACGCCAAAAATTATTGGAGTCGCGTCACTGAGAATCTTTTGGCCCAGCAGCGCGAGAAAGAAACCTTCCAGGCCGCGCGTTTAGCCTCAGTGGCAGTATTGGCGGGGGGGCTCGCGCATGAAATCAATAATCCCCTCACGATTTTGAAGCTCAATAATGGACGACTCAAAAAATTTCAGCCGAGCGAATCACCCAGGAGTCATGAATACGACCGAATTCTTGAGCAACAATCCAATGCGATCAATCGGGTCAACGGGATTGTTCAATCGTTGCTCACCATCATCAGCGAAAAGGAAACCCGGGAGACTTTTAATGTCCATTCCTCCATTCGGCGAACCACCTCTTTTTTGACGGAAATGTTGGCGGAATCCAAGATCCAAGTGGAATATCGGTTTTGTGACTCCGGGGCCGAAGTTCAGGGGGATAGCTTACATTTTCAACAAATAATCATGAGCTTGCTCAAGAATGCCAAAGACGCGATTCAACACGACCAGGGTTTAATCACGATCACGACGACGGCTCAGGAAAGAAAGCTGCTGATCTCTTTTCGAGACAATGGAGCCGGAATTGACCCCCAGGATCTTCCGAAAGTATTTGATCCTTTTTTTACGACCAAAGCGCCTGGAAAAGGCTTGGGTCTGGAGCTGACTCTTTCTCACTCCATTGTTCGGAAGATGAATGGAAAAATGTCGGTCATTTCCGAGCGGGGGCAGGGGACTGAAATTTTGATTGAGTTGCCGCTGGTTGTTCAACCGGCCGTGGTTCTCACCCCTCCGAATGCTCAACTGGAGCGCAATCATAGCAATTCTCCGATCGAAACTCTTCCGGATGCTCAATTTGAACCGTCGTATGAATGATGCCGTACCGTTCTTTGAGGAGTGCATTGACGTGATTCAGTAAGTTCTGCGCTGCGCCCGCAATAATGTGCACGCTGAGGGCATGTTTTCCACTCGTCACGGTCCAGATATGCAGATCATGAACTTCCTGGACGCCTGCGATGGCCTTGAGGTCTTGGCGCACTTGGCGTGGGTCCACCTCCGTGGGGGTGGATTCCATCAGAATTTGAACGGCTTCTTTCACGAGAGACCAGGAACTCACTAGCATCAAGCCTGAAAAAAGCACCGTGATAATGGGATCGATCGGGCGCCAGCCGGTCGCCCAAAGAACGGCACCCGCAATGACCGCGCCGATGCTTCCGAGCATGTCAGAAATCATATGCAGATAGGCCGCGCGCACATTCAAATTATGATGTTTGGCATCCGAAAGGAGGTACATGCTCACTAAATTTGCCAACAGGCCAATCACGGCAATCACAAACACAATCGGCCCTTTGACCTCGGGCGGTTCCTGCATTCGAAGGACGGCTTCGTAAATTAAAAATCCCGCGATGATCCAAATCGTTAAACCGCTCGCCAAGGCCCCGAGAATTTCAGCGCGATGATAACCAAAACTCATCGTGTCCGAGGAAGGGCGTCGCGCCAGCCACAGTACAAAAAGAGTCAGCGACATGGCGCCTACATCCGTGAGCATGTGGGCGCCATCGGAGATGAGGGCTAAGCTGTTGGCGGCCCAACCGCCGACGAGTTCAAGCACCATGAAAATGGCTGTGACGCACATAGCTTTGAGGACCGCTTGGGGCGCGTTGCCAAAATGGTGATGAAAGGGGGAGTGATGGTCGTGATCGGAGTGGTGATGATGACTATCGTGATCGTGATTCATGAGTTTTTTTCAATGCGGGCTAGAGTTTCGAGGCATTCATAGCAAGCGGCGGCCGCCTCGCGCCCTTTGTTATGCGTGTCGGGAGCGCTACGAACGGCGGCTTGTTCGTCGGTGTAGGTCGTGAGAATCCCAAAGCTGATGGGCACGCCCGTCGCGAGTGTCGTCTGCATCAGCCCTAGCGTAGCTCCGAGGCTGATCAATTCAAAGTGGGCCGTATCTCCCTTGATCACGCAACCCAGGCAAATCACGCCTTGGTATTGACCACTTTTTGCGAGTTTTTGGGCAATGAGCGGGAGCTCAAAAGCACCGGGCGCGGAGTACAGCTCGTTGGAGGATAATTCAATCCCCTTTTCGCCGAGGTAGGCTCGGGCGCCTTGGAGCAGTCCGCCCGTGACCTCCGGATTAAAGCGGCTGATCACAATGGCGAAACGAGATTTTGCCAGGGGGGTCATTCCTGAGTTCCTTTTGGCTGGGAGGTCATTGCGTGCAGGGTGTGCCCCATCTTTTCGCGCTTAGTGGTCAAATAGGCTTGGTTATGCTCATTAGGGGTGATCTCAATCGGCACTCGCTCGACGACGCTCAGACCGTAACCGTCCAGTGCGACAATTTTTTTGGGATTATTGGTGAGGAGTTTAAGTTGTTTGATGCCGAGGTGCCTGAGGATTTGAGCCCCTAGCCCATATTGTCTCAGGTCGACACCAAAACCGAGATGGCGATTGGCCTCAACCGTGTCCATTCCCTCATCTTGAAGCGCGTAGGCTCGAATTTTATTGGCGAGGCCGATGCCGCGGCCTTCGTGGCGGCGCATATAGATGAGCACCCCGTTTCCGCTTTCGGAGATTTGTTGGAGCGAAGCCTGCAGTTGTTGACCACAGTCGCAGCGTCGTGATCCGAGCGCATCGCCGGTCAGGCATTCGGAGTGCACTCGTACGAGGGCTGGATTACTCAGAGGGCCGCGCACCAGCGCCAAATGTTCGGTTCCATCCATTAAACTTCGAAAGGCATGAAGTGCAAAATCGCCAAATTCTGAAGGAAACCGGGTTTTAGCGACTTCCTCGATGAGGGTTTCTTTTTCCATTCGGCGCGCGATGACGTCCTTGATGCTGATAATGGGAAGCCCGTGTTCGGTCGCAAAGACTTTCAGATCCGGAAGTCGCGCCATCGTCCCGTCTGTCTTCATAATTTCGCAAATCACCGCAGCGGGACGAAGTCCTGCCATCTTCATGAGGTCCACGGAGCCCTCGGTATGGCCTGCGCGGACTAAGGTGCCGCCCTCGGCCGCACGGAGTGGAAAAATATGTCCCGGCGAAGCAATGTCCCCCGCGGATCGAGCGGGGTCAACCGCCACTCGAATCGTGTGGGCACGGTCGTGAGCGGAGATTCCAGTGGTGACGCCCTCGCGTGCTTCGATGGAGATCGTAAAGGCGGTTTGGCGGTTCGACCGATTTGCCGGAGTCATCATGGGCAGTCTCAACTCGTCGACGCGTTTACCCTCAAGCGTGAGGCAGATCAGCCCGCGCGCGTGAGTGGCCATGAAGTTAATGGCCTCGGGAGTGGCAAACTCGGCCGCGAGCACGAGATCTCCTTCATTTTCGCGATCTTCATCATCGACTAAGATCAGCATCTTTCCGTTTTGTAGGGCCTCGAGGGCTTCGGGAATGTTGGACATCTCTTTCCTTTTTTTCAGGTTCTCAAGTAAGGCTTGCTGAGGTTCTCGACGTATTTGGCTAAAATATCCACCTCAATGTTGACGAGGTCTCCCGGCCGCATGCTTGAAAATTGGGTATTTTCCCAAGTGTGGGGGATGAGCGTGAGTCCGATCATGGCGGCGGTATCCGTGATTTCGATTGAGTTGAGGGTGAGGCTCACGCCGTTGAGGGTGATGGAACCTTTATCGACACAATAGCGGGCCAGGGCAGCTGGAAGCTCGAAATGAACGACAAAGCTTTCGCTCTGTGGCATGACGCTCAAAAGTCGGCCCACACCATCGACATGACCTTGCACCCAGTGGCCCGAAAGGCGGTCGCCCAGGGTGAGGGCTCGCTCGAGATTCACTCGAGAGTCTCGCGAAAGTTGGCCGAGATTCGTTTTAGATAGAGTTTCTGGACTCACAAAAAACAGGGCGTCGCCTTCGCGCGAAAACTCGGTCACCGTTAAGCATACTCCATTGATGGCGACGCTTTCGCCCGCTTGCAGGTCGGTGAAACCGGTGGCAATCCTCAGTCGCGTGGCTGGGCCGCTAGGATCAACTTGAGTGAGCGTTCCGACTTTTTGGATGATTCCAGTGAACATTCGTTTTAATTTCGATTCTGTCTTCTATTCTGTTTTTTTGCGGTTCCTGCGTGATGATCACATGCTGATTCCAAAGGTTGCCGGCGAGAATAGCTGTCGACAAAGTGGGTCCAGCCTCAACGAGGACTTCTAGGCAGCCTCGTTGGCCCAACTCTTCTAAGGCAGAGTTCAGGTTGGTTTTGATGAGTACCTCAAATCCCCGGCTTTGAGAATCACGGAACCATGAATCTGAGGAAAGGGGAATTCGGCCGCGCCGATCTAAAACCATCAAGATTCTTTTTTTTTGACCTGACGCGACAATTTCATGATCAGGAACCTGTCGAACCGTGAATTCGGGAGAGTCGGCCAGAACCGTTCCGCTTCCGGTGAGGATCGCATCGGAGCGTTTTCGAAGTTTATGCGCAAATCGGAGTGAGGCTGCTGAAGTGAAGGTTTTTTGCCCGATGGGAGGGATCATGGATTCGAAGCTCATGCTGGAGTCTCGATACGCCGTTTTTACGGTTACCCAAGGGATCCCGGTGGTCATCACGTGCGAAAAACTTTGGATGAGGTTTTCGCATTGGGCTCGGAGCGCTGGATCTTCGCAAAGTTGAACCTCAAGCCCCGCTTGTTTGAGGCGAGCGGCACCCTGGCCTTGAACTTTGGGATTAGGGTCAGCGGCGCCATAAATCACGCGCTGCATTCTGCCGCCGTTCGCTCGGAATGCCAAAATCGCTTCAGTACAGGGAGGGGTGCGGCCTAGGTGATTGCAAGGCTCGAGTGTTACCCATAATGTGTGGGCCTGGCTCATGAGGCCCCTTTGGCGGAGGTCGTCCATGACTTTAGCCTCAGCATGTCCTGTCCCTGCCTGCTGATGGGCTTGAACGCTCAGGAGTCGTCCCTGCTGATCTGTGGCAGCCGCGCCAACCGGGGGATTCGGGGCTGTGGCACCGATAAATTCACGGGCCTTGAGAAGAGCATGTTCCATCGGAGAGTTCACCGCTTATTGTCTAGCGAGCTTTTGAGTTGCTTGCAACTGGACATAATGCCCCGGTACAATGGATTCATGGCAGATCAATTTGTGAGCTGGGGTCTGGATGACATTTTGGTCGGGGAGCCGTTGCCCGGCACGATCTATATCTACATTGATTTCAGATTCATTACCTATCGGGCTCAAGAGGACACGATTGATCGCTCTGCCTTTGAGCGGCTGGAATTAAAAAAGGTCCGAAGTCTGTTTATTCAGGAAAAAGACCGTCCAGGCTTTGAAAACTGGGTCAAGCAACGAAAACAAGAAAAAGCCCCGCCGCTTTCGGCGGAAAACCAACAGTTTGCGGTGGTTCGACAAGAAGTTCATGAAAAAACGATCGGTATTTTTCAAGCCCAGCATCCTGATAAAATCGTGGCCCAAACGATTGACGCGAGCAAAAAACTGGTCGATGAGGTCATGAAGTTTCCTTATGCCATGCAAACGATGGCGCAGCTTCAGACCTATTCCCGCACGGTCGTGGACCACTCCGTGAATGTCAGTGTGTTGAGTACCTATTTAGCGATGCAGATGGGGTATTCGCACAAAATCATTTTGCAACACATCGGAATGGGCGGCCTGCTTCACGACATCGGAAAGACCAAAATCAAAATTGATGATGTGGATGATCAGGTCGGCGCTGACGAGAAAATGAAGGCTCATCCCGAACTTGGGCTCAAAATTTTTGAAAACGATCCTAAAATTCCCAATGAAGTCAAAATGATCATTGGCCAGCATCATGAGGGCTATGACGGGACAGGCTATCCTAAAGGACTTCGAGGGAGCCAAACCTATGACCTGGCCCGCATTGTGGCTATTGCCAATGTCTTTGACGGACTCGTAGCCAACGGAAAAGGGCCGATGATTGAGCGTCAAAAAAACGCTATTCATCAGCTCGATCAGGTCGATTACCGAAAGTTTGACCCACAAAAGCTGGAAAAAATTCTTAAGATTCTTAAAATGGGCGTTTAAAAGGCCGCGTTATACTTTTGGTGCTGCGTCTTTGGTCTTGAGAAGGGTATCATTAGCCTTGATGAAGGCTCGGAGATCGTCGGACATATCGAGGAGTTTGTTCCATTGTTCTTTATAAAGAGTGACCGGAAATCTTCCTAGCCCATAAACTGAAAGTGCTCCTTTTGCGCTTACTTTGAGTGAAAGTCCTTTGGCGGTCGTTTTTTTAAGGGCAGCATTTTCAGACCTGAGGCGTTCAAGTTCGGCTTGCATGTCTTGAGAGGTGTTTTCAGTCATTTGAAGGATTTCCTGTAAATAGTTGGATGAAAGCAGTTTTGAAACTGAGTGTCTAAGATCTTTGCCTGGAGCGAAAGGGAAAATCAACATGCCCGTCAAAAGGAAGTGGCGGTTTTGGGTTTGGGTTCAGTTATTCGGAGTGGTGAGTCTGTGGAATGGTGCGTTAGGTTATGGGGATGCTGCGGTTGCCCAACCAGTCGTTCAACCAGTAGTTCAAAATGACACCTGGGAGAAAATGAACTCGGACGATGGAATCGAGGTTTTTAGGCGAGAGGTTCCCGGAAGCCCGATTGTAGCGTTTCGCGGTGAGGGCGTCGTCGATGCGACGATCACGCGAGTCGCGAGCGTGATTTTGGATGACGACCGGGCGACGGAATGGGTGGACAGTCTTGAGAATTCAAAGGTTCTCAAGATGTTAGGGGCTCGTGATTTTTTGCATTATTCCCATATCGGTACGCCCTTCGTCATTAAGGATCGGGATTTTGTGGTGCACGGAAAAATCATGGCGGACGGGCGCGAGGGGTGGATGAAGATGACCCTCGATTCGGTTGAGGATCCTATGCAGCCCCCGACGGATTATATTCGAGGCGAAATTCATGGTTTTTGGAATTTGAAGTCGATCGAGGGTGGAAAAAAGACCTACGCGATTGCCGAAATGCACGCCGACCCCAAAGGGACGATGCCTCGTTGGCTGGTTAATCTTTTTCAGAAGGCGTGGCCCCACAATACGATTCAAAGCCTTCGTAAGCAGGCGGTAAAATCGGATATCAAGATCATTCCCCAAGTGGTGCAGGTTTTTGGAGAGGGAAATGCGCCCGCAGTCAATGCCTCGGCGAATCCCGTGAGCGTCGAAAAGCAGATGTAACCAGAAGTCATAGGATAAGAAATGAGGCGTGGCCGTTCTGTATTCTTTCAACGGTGTTCAGTGCTATCGCTGGTGGGCGGAGTTTTTCTTTTTTTATCGGGAGCATGTTTAGGCGATGAGCCCAGGAGAACCGCGGTTCTTCGCTTCCCTTGGACGTATCCAGTAGCAGCCACTCAAACCTGCCCTGGTACCGCCGGGTTTTCTAGGGAATCCTTTCTGACGGGAAGCTCCTACATTTTGCTCAAAACAGTGGATCAGATGAACGAGCGGGAAGGGGTTAAGGCGGTCTCCTTAGCGGAGCAGGCGCAGTCGCTGGGACTTGACTTGAACATCTCGGAGTCGAGGGTGACCCGCGTCCGGCTGGATAAGGTGGGGCCCGATACTTATCAGGTGGCGGTAGGAAATAAGGAAGCCCCTGCGTTTGTTGCCCGAGGTGGGCGAGCGGGTGAGGGGGTCTTGCGCGGGTCGGTCGAGGGGCCCCATGGACTTCGATCTTCGGGGACGATCACCAGTTTTGGTAATACGGTCATTTCAAACTACTTTGGGTTTCCGATTGTGAAAATTCCGCTCCCGAACGGTGGGCACATCTTGGCGTTAGCTGAGCAAGTTTCTCATGTGGCGCCGTTTCCGGGGAGGGGCGTGGGCGTGGAGTTTGGGGGCGGTCCAGGGCTGGTGTACGAAACCCCTCTTTTTCCCGAAAGTCAGCCGGTGCGATTCCATCTCAGTGGTGGCCCAGGGGGGGGTAATTTGATGCGGCCCGGCATCGTGGGGGCTGAGTTTTTGTTTGAGGTCGGCGGCGGGTTTTTTTAAACCGACCACTCCAGCATTCGCAACAGCGGTGCCTCCGCTTTTTTGCGCAGCTCTTCGGGCATGGTGATTTCCGGTGTTTCATCTCGAAGTGCTAAGTAGAGTTTTTCGAGCGTATTGAGCCTCATAAAGGGGCAAGCGTTACACGCGCAGTTTTGGTTAGGCGGCGCGGGAATGAGTTTCTTGCCCGGCGCTTTTTGGCGCATCTGATGGAGAATGCCAGCCTCGGTGGCGACGATAAATTCTGATTTCGAACTTTCCGTGACATACTTCAAAAGCGCCGAGGTGGAGCCCACATAGTGGGCAGTCGCCAAGAGTGAGGGCTCGCATTCAGGATGGGCAATGAGTTCGGCTTCGGGAAATCTCACACGCAGCTCCGCGATTTTTCGCTCGCTGAAGGTTTCGTGCACGATACAGGTACCTTGCCAAAGCAGCATCTCGCGTCCCGTTTGTTTGGCCACATACGCGCCCAAGTTGCGATCGGGTGCAAAAAGGATGGGTCGATCTTGCGGGATCTTGGAAACGATCTTGACCGCGTTGGAGCTCGTGACGATCACATCACTTTGGGCTTTGATCGCGGCGGAGCAATTGATGTAGCTCACCACAAAATGCTCGGGGTGCTTTTGGCGGTACAGACGAAAGGCTTCCGGCGGGCAGCTGTCCGATAAAGAGCAGCCCGCTCGCAGATCGGGCAATAACACTTTGCGGCTGGGATTGAGGATCTTGGCCCCTTCGGCCATGAAGTGAACCCCTGCAAAAAGAATCAGGTCGGCTTGACTGCGTTGAGCCGCTCGGGCCAATTCGAGGCTATCGCCTACAAAGTCGGCCAAGTCTTGGATGTCCGATTCTTGGTAGTAATGTGCTAGAATTACAGCGTTTTTTTCTTTTTTGAGCCGACTGATTTCTGAAAACAGATCCAAGCTGGCCGGAATAGTGCCGGATTCCATGATTCGACTCTCCTCGGTGAAGGTTTGTTTTTACCTCTTCTTGCGAGGGGGGTCAATTTTTTGGTGGGGATTCGCCCTCAAATCAGTTAAGACGCAGTTCTGCTTGTTTTGTATCAGGCAAATCACCTAGGCTAATGAAATGATGTTTGATTTTTTCACCAAGACTTTTTTTCCGAATAATCCCAAAACGGCACGAATTTCGAATCCAACGGAACGTACGGAGAAAGCTGAGGGCGAAGTGAAGATTCTAAAAAAAGGTTCTGCGATGCGGGTGATCTTTTTTTACCCCGGCGAAGAGGGAACTTATATCGATAACGCCGATGTGGTTCTCTACGAAAACGGCATTATTCATATCAAATCCAATCAAGAAGAAACAACGACCCATCTTCAGAATTGTGAAATTCTTTGGCGCTTTGAGACCGATGCCGAGGATCGCGCCAATAAAGTTCGTTTGTTGAAGCCTAAAGCGGGTTTGCGCGAGGACGAAAAACTTTCTTCGAATCCTGAGCGTGGACCAGAAATTTGAATGACCCACAAAAGGAAAAGAGGCGCGCTTTGGCTTCTTTTGGCTTTTTTAGGTCTGAGTTCAAGTGGCGTGCAATCTGCGGAGATTCCCGAACTCGTCATCTACACCTACGATAGCTTAGTGACCCCACACGGTTTGGGTCCTGAAATTTTTCCTTTATTCGAAAAAAAATGGGGTTGTCGAATTCGTGCCTTGCCCTCGGGCGACGGCGCTCAGCTTTTGACGCGTCTTCAGCTTGATGCTAAGCGGGGTAAGTCCGTTGCGCACGTGGTGATGGGGCTAGACCAAAATACCTTCGAGGCGGCTCGTCCTTATCTTGAGCTCGGCAAAGGGTCTCCGGGGTTTGTTGAGTTTGATTACGGCATCTTGGCTTTTATGGAAGATCGCCAGGCGCTCGAAAGGGCCGGGCTGGCTGAACCCCATCGGTTGGCTGATTTGCTCAAGCCCGAGTGGCGTCGCAATATTATTTTAGAAGATCCTCGAACCTCCACGTCCGGTTTGGCTTTTTTGCTCTATGCCAATGAGGTAGGAGGGGCGGGATTTTGGCCTCAGTTCAAATCCCAATGGCTGACGCTCGCGCCCGGCTGGGATGCGGCTTATGGGCTTTTTCTCAAGAAAGAGGCCCCTCTTGTATGGAGTTACACGACTAGCCAAGCCTATCACGAGGAGCATGGCGATTCGATCGGTGAGCACCGTCGGTACCGCGCTTTGATTTTTGACGAGGGCCAACCCAAGCAGGTCGAGGGGGCCGCGCTGATTCAAGGAGCGTTTCACTCGAAAGATCCGCAAATAAAAAAGCTGGCCGCGGAGTTTTTAAAGTTTTTGGTTTCGCCCGAAGTTCAGTCGCGCATTCCTCTTAAAAATTGGATGATTCCAGTCGTTCAGGGACCACGACTGCCCCCCAGCTTTGAGCATCTGCCGAAGCCCTTAAAAATCGTGCCCACCCCGACGGATGCGCGGCAAATTGAACGTGCCTTGCGGGAGTGGAAAGGGCAGCTATGAAAATCCCGCGCCCTCTGGCTGCTCTCGTGGTGGTCTGGACGGGGTTGTTTTGGTGCGGGGCGGTCGGAATTCCGCTTGCGGCGGTTTTTTTGCAGACCCGAGGGTTAGGTCAAGCGTTGTTGGATCCCGATGTCATTCACGTGGCAGGGGTGACGTTGAAACAGGCTTTTTTAAGTACTGTGTTTTCAGCGGCTATTGGGCTTCCCCTGGGGCTTGCGGCAGCTCGTGCAGGTGGGCGGCGCAGGGCCGCTTGGCTGGATTCCGTGCTTTTGCTTCCTTCGGGTGTACCCACGGTGGTTGCGGCAACAGCATGGGTGACTTGGCTGGGGCGCTCTGGGTTTCTGGGCCGCTTGGACCTGGCTTACAGTTTGAGCGCCGTGATTTTGGCTCATGTTTTTTTTAATGCGCCTTGGATTGCAATCCTGGTTGCGCAAGCGAGACGATCGGTGAGTCCTCTGCAAATGGAGGCGGCTCAGACTTTGGGCGCCCGAGGTTGGCAAGTCTTTTGGTGGGTGGAGTGGCCGGTGCTTTTTTCGGGTTTTGCGGCGGCTTGTGCCCAAGTTTTTGCTCTTTGTACGATGAGTTTTGCGCTGGTTTTGATTTTGGGGGGCGGTCCACCCGTCGAAACTCTTGAAACCGCTCTTTACGCTAAAATTCGTTATGGTTCGGTCGATTTGTCGGGCGCGGTCGCGTGCGCGATTTGGCAAGTGGCTCTTAGCTTACCTCCGTGGCTAGGGGTTCTCTGGCTTGAGGCTAAAAGAGGGGCAAAAAGGGGTGGGCTCGTTCAGGTGACCCATACGACGAGTGGGGCATCCGGTTCGCGTGTGCGCTTTTCGTGGGGCGGCGGGTTTGCTTTTGTGATGGCGTTGATTCTTATTCTTCCTTATGGAGCGGTTTTTCTACCGACGGGCACTCACGAGGGTTTTCAGTGGTTACGAGAAATTCCCGTTCCCCTTTGGGTTTCTCTGAAGATCGCGGCGTTCGTGGGGGGGGGGACGCTCGTTTGTGGTGCTTTGGCAACTGTTGCGATGTCGGTGATCGCCGAACGATCGCGGTGGCTTCGACTGGCGCTGGGTGCGCTGCTTGCGCTTCCCAGTGGTATTTCGATTTTAGTTTTGGGGTTGGGGACCTGGATGGTGTACTCGCGCTGGATTGATCCCTTTGAAGGGAGTTTGGCCGCGATCATTCTTTTACAGGTGACTCTTTTTTTCCCGCTTGTGCTTCGCATGTTTTGGCCTGTTGCACAGGCTACTCAGCGCGCGCAGCTTGAGGCGGCGTGTTCTTTGGGCGCCTCTCCCTGGCGTGCCTTTGCCGTCGTGGAGTGGCCCCGGTGGCGTGCTCCTGTGGCGAGTGCCGCGGCCTTAGTTTCAGCGGCATCATTGGGCGAGGTTGCGGCCGTGAGTCTTTTTTACAGCGAAAATCTCATTCCATTGCCCTTGTTGGTGTCTCGTTGGATGGGGCAATATCGGTTCGAAGAAGCGCGGGGAGTGTCGGCTATTTTGTTAATTATGTCGGTGATCGTGACGGTGACCGTGTCGCTCACGGGAAGGTCAAAAGCATGAATGAGAGATCCGGATTGAAAGTTGAGAACCTAGCTAAACAGATGGGCTCGTTTATTTTACAGGCGGATTTTGAAGTCGGGCCCGGGGCGAGAATCGCGTTGGTTGGCCCCAGTGGATCTGGAAAGACGACTTTGCTCAGGATTATTGCGGGGCTAGAGCCTTTGGATGGAGTGGCGGATCGCGGCCGAATTTGGCTGGGAGATCGTGAGATCGGGGGATTGCCTGCGGCTCAGCGCAATATTGGGTTTGTTTTTCAGGATGCGGCTCTTTTTGACTCCCTTTCGGTGCTTGAGAATGCCGCTTTCGGCTTAAGGATGCGCGGAAAAGGGGAGCAAGAGCGTCGCGCACAAACTCTGCCATGGCTTGAGCGAGTGGGGTTGACCCAGTTTGCAGATCAGCGGGTGACGCACCTCTCAGGTGGGGAGCGTCAGCGAGTTGCGTTAGTGCGAGCGCTCGTGTGGAAGCCTGATCTTCTTTTGTTGGATGAGCCGTTTTCGTCTTTGGATTCCGATCTTAAACAGTCCCTGCGGCAGGAAATTTTGCAATTGCATGAGGCATGGCCCGTCCCGTTACTCATGGTGACCCATGATGAAGAAGATGTCAGGAGTTTGGCGACGGGCAGGCTGCAACTCCGAGAAGAATCTTCAAACCTTCGAGTGGTGAAGGAGAGTAGCCCGCTCTAAAATCATCCGAAGCGGCGCACTCATGTATTCGAAGGCCCCCCTCCCCATCTACGGTAGGGGCTCCCGGTAAAAGTGAGGGGATCCGCGCGCGCAGGAGGCGTTTTTTGCGCGGAGGCCAGGGATGGCCGACCCCGACACCTTTTACCGGGAGCCCCTGTCTTAATTCCTTTGACGGCGACTGAGGTCCTTTTATAAGGTCAAATAAAAAAGGAGGTCTTTTCTTCATGACCGATCAACCTCAGTACAAAACGCTCAAGGCGCCTCAAAGTGGCGAAAGAATCACCATCAAAAATGGTGTTCTGACTGTTCCTTCTCATCCCGTCATTCCTTTTATTGAAGGGGATGGTATTGGCCCGGATATTTGGCGCGCTTCTAAAAACGTGATGGATGCCGCAGTTCAAAAGGCTTACGGCGGAAAGCGTAAGATTGAATGGTTTGAAGTTTACGCCGGCGAAAAGGCTTTCAAAAAATTTAACGACTGGCTTCCTGAAGATACCATTACGGCCATGCGCCATTATTTGGTTTCGATCAAAGGACCTTTGACCACGCCGATCGGGGGTGGAATGCGTTCGTTGAACGTGACGCTTCGGCAGATGCTGGATCTCTACGTCTGTTTGCGTCCCGTTCGGTATTTTCGTGGCGTTCCGTCACCAGTGAAGCGCCCTGAAAAAGTCGATATGGTGATTTACCGTGAAAACACCGAAGACATTTATGCCGGCATTGAGTTTGAAAGCGGAAGCGATGCCGCTAAAAAAGTTTTGAGCTTTATCAAAGAAAACTTTCCTAAAGATTATGGAAAAATTCGTTTTCCAGAAACCACTGGAATTGGAATTAAGCCGGTTTCGAAGGAAGGTACGGAGCGCCTGGTTCGTGCCGCCATTGAGTTTGCCCTGAAGAATAAACGCAAGTCAGTGACGATTGTTCATAAGGGCAACATCATGAAGTACACGGAAGGCGGTTTCCGTAACTGGGGTTACGCCGTGGCTCAAAATGAGTTTGCGGACCGTGTTTATACTTGGGACCAATGGGAATTGACCAAGAAGGCCAAGGGCGAAGAAGCGGCCAATGTTGAAATGAAGGCGGCTCTTTCTTCGGGCAGACTTTTGATCAAGGACGCCATTGCTGATATTACTTTGCAGCAAGTGCTCACTCGTCCGGAAGAGTTTGACGTCATTGCGACGCTCAATCTCAACGGCGACTATTTGTCGGACGCTTTGGCCGCGCAAGTGGGTGGCATTGGGATCGCTCCGGGCGGTAACGTCAATTATCTCACGGGGCATGCCGTTTTTGAGGCGACTCATGGAACGGCTCCTAAATATACGAATCTAGACAAGGTCAATCCGGGCTCGGTCATCCTTTCTGGTGAAATGATGTTGCGCTATATGGGTTGGGGTGAGGCCGCTGATTTGATTATCAAGGGAATGGATGGTGCCATCTCCAAAAAGAGAGTGACCTACGACTTTGCCCGCCTCATGAAACAAGAAGGCGAAAGCGGCGTGGTTGAGTTGAAGTGCTCTGAGTTTGGCGATGAAATGATCAAAAACATGTAAATAGCGAGTGTAGACAATCCGAGTAGACAACAAAGGAAAAATTCCATGGCAAAGACTCCCGTTCGAGTTGCAGTAACCGGCGCAGCCGGTCAAATTGGTTATAGTTTGCTTTTTAGAATCGCCAGCGGCGAAATGCTGGGCAAAGATCAGCCCGTGATTTTGCAATTGCTCGATCTTCCTCAAGGTCAGAAGGCCCTTAAGGGCGTGATGATGGAATTGGATGATTGCGCTTTCCCGCTTTTGGCGGGTGTGGTGGGTACGGACAATCCTGACGTCGCTTTCAAAGATGCTCAGATTGCGCTTTTAGTCGGCGCGAAGCCTCGTGGGCCCGGCATGGAACGCAAAGATCTTTTGACTGAAAATGCGAAGATCTTTACGGTTCAGGGCGAGTCCATCGGCAAACATGCTGATGCCAATGTAAAAGTTTTGGTGGTGGGTAATCCTTGCAATACCAATGCTTACATCGCGATGAAGACGGCTGAAAAGTTTGGCCGGGTGAAGGCAAAAAACTTTACCGCAATGCTTCGTTTGGATCACAACCGCGCTTTGTCCCAGTTATCTCATAAGACGGATAAGCCAGTTTCAGGTTTTAAGAAATTCACCGTTTGGGGAAATCACAGTCCGACGATGTATCCGGATTTCCATTTTGCCACGGCCGATGGCCAATCCGTCAAGGATTTAGTTCATGACGACGCCTGGAATCGCGAGACGTTTATTCCGACCGTAGGCAAGCGCGGAGCGGCGATTATCGAAGCTCGCGGTCTTTCATCGGCGGCTTCGGCAGCCAATGCAGCCGTGGATCATATCCGTGACTGGGTTTTGGGCTCTAAGGGTGCGTGGGTGACGATGGGTGTTCCGAGCGATGGCTCGTATAATGTCCCTGCCGGAACCCTTTATGGTTTTCCATGCACCACCGAAAACGGTGAGTACAAAATCGTTCAGGGCCTCGAGATCGACACCTTCTCGAAAGAGAAGATGGCCGCCACTCTGAAGGAACTGGAAGAAGAAAAAGCAGGAGTCGCTAGTTTGTTGGGGTAAAAAACAACTCAGTGAGGGTGTCGGGGTCGGCCTTCCTTGGCCTCCGCGCTAAAAACGCGCATCCTGCGCGCGCGGATCCCCTCACCTTCACTGAGTGTTTTTTTATGTGGGTACGGCGTTGCTCGTTCTCCAGTCGCAGGGAGGCGGGCCGGCTCCAGTATTTTCAACCGTTTGTTGCAGAAAGTTCATGGTCGTCTCCGATCTTTTTTCTTGGCGATTTCTTTTTCGAGCGGGCCTTTCCATGAATCTCCGGGTAGTAGCGCAAGAAAGGCCGTTTTCACTTGCAAGCCTGCCTCATCGACATCAAAAGCCGGAGTACCCTGCGCAAGAAGGGGTTGGACGTCACCACGGAACGCGGCATCCGTGAGCTTCAACGCGAGATTCGCCTCGAACTGCGCTCGCGACACAGGCGTTTTGCCGTGCTCCATATATTTTTGAAAGCAATGGATGGTCTTTGCCATGTCGAGCTTGGGGAAGCGCTTGAGCGCCATCGCAAGATCGAAAAGGTCGCGGCCCTTTTTCCTCTGAAAAAGCGCCCGCATTTTAGTTCCAAGGAGTTCCTCGACTTCGTAGGTCAGAGCTTCCGCGCTCCCTTTAAACCACTCGCTTTCGCAGTGGAGTGGGCGCCGTTTGGTGCCCAGGACAGTGAAATGCTCTCCAGTATTGATTTCAATCTTGAGGCGCATGCGCTGGACCGGCGGCATCTCAGATTCAAAGCGGTAGATCATGGTAAAACGACTTTTTTTCCTCTCCCAACTGGGGTTGCCAAGCCAAGGGTCCACAAGTTCTCGAATGGCGTTGATCGCGGTACCAATGGGTTCCGCGCGGACCTGTACCAAGTCGATGTCTTCCGAGTATCGGGTGGGAGGAGCATAAAATAGTTTTTGCATCGCCGTGCCGCCACGGAATGCGAATGCATCCGTCAGGTGCGGATCAGAGTAGAGCTGGATCACCGCTTTTGTAAGCACGAGATCCTGTTCAATCTGAGCGTCGGGACCCCACTGGGTTTTCGTGCGCCAATGCGCAAGGATCATCGGTGGGATCATAGATCAGTCTCCACTTCATCGTTCACCAGAACCCGCCATCGCTCGTCGCGAGCCAATACATCGCCATTCCAGCCCGGTCGAAGGGGAACGAGCTTCGTTTCCCTTTTCGATACCCATTTACGTAGTTCAGAAACCGTTTTCTTTTCCCCGTACTTTTCGAGAAGAAACCCTAGCCTCTGTGCCTGCGCGATTTCTCCGTCGGCAATTGCCGCGTCCACGAGTTTTTTTGGGTCAAGTCGTTCGGAAAGCTCTGCGAGGACCGTTGTGACGTTGTTGAGGTATCCTGCCCACCGATAATATCGAACGAGATCAAATGCAGTCGCTTCCGGCGTCGATACTTTGAAGTAGCCCGTGTGTGTTTTCATTTCTTGGACAGGCGTCTTTTCCAGGGCCTTCTTCGTGAGAAAACGAATTCGCGTGCGATGAGCCGTGACCAGGCGAAGGGGCTTCGTCGTGATTACTTGAAGTTCCTGCGGAGCCTGGTGAGCGGCACCGTGGAGAGCTGCTGCCGAAAGGCCGCCCACATAGTAGGGCAGTCCGTGGAACTTCATGAGGGCGTCGATGTACCACTCCGGTGGAACGCTCTTCCCGCTGCGATATTCGGTAGGAATGATGACGTAGAAGCCATTCGTCGGGCGAAAAAGTTTATCCTTCCGAATGAGGCGCAGCGACGCTTTGATAAAGGCGTTTGGTGAGTCGAAGAGCGCCTTTTGGGCCTCTACGGACGTGAAGACCAATCGCCCCTGGGCTTGGAGCGCTTCGATGTAGTTCAGTAACCGGTCACGCTTGGGGCTGTTTTCGGAAAGTGACCGGCTTGGTTTTTTCTTGTGGCGGCTCATTCCCAAAGGATGCCATAATGTGGCATTATATGCAAATCCTGGGATTTTTAAATAGTACCGTTTTTGGGTACTTTTCGGACATTTCAATTGGGGGTCCCGTATTGTCCACGTCCATGCGTAAGTTGAGAGGCGTTTAAACTGATCAAAGTGGGTTTTTATTGACGCACTGTGTCCCAGATAGGATAATGCAGTCTGTCAAGGAGAAGAGCGATGAAACAGGTAAATTTTTTTTTGATGGCCACCGGCCTGTGGTCTCTCATGAGGATGAGAACATTTCCAAAATTGCGCTTAATGTTCAGCAAAAAGAAGTGTTGGTTAAGTTCATGAAGGGCCGTATTGCTCGTCACAAGACGATGCGTGATTCAGGTGAGGTCATCGCGGATTTATCTCAGGTTGTCGCGAAAAATCGCGAAATGGTCGGCAAAAATGGCGTGGATCTCGTCAGTTTTGACAAAGGTGCTGGGCTTGCCATCGACTCGATCAAAGCGATCGGTGACAAAGATGTGATTGTGGCTCTTGAAACTGCGCAGCTTCAAGAAGTGATGCAATCCGATAATTACTTGTTTGGGTTTACGCGCTGGAATTTCAGTGATTGCAACATGCTGGGCTACTGGATTCAATGACACCAAGGTCGGACATCGTAAGGGATCTCTGCCGCATACTCATTCAGCAAAAGTAGATAGTTCGGTGGAGAGGAGTCCTGTGTTTGAGCAGTATCGACAGGGGTGATCGTCAATGCGCTTTTTCCCTGGGTAACGTAAAAACTACGGACTGGAAAATCAATGGGCAGTGCACATGTAATATTTGAAAGCTCAACGAGCGCAAAGCTGAATCCACCCGGAATCCTCCCTGCAAGTAGACCCGTTGGCGCTTTCGAAAACCTTTGATCCTTCCGAATCAAAAGAGAGATCAAAAAGTCCTCGTAAATTTCATTTAGACCGCGCTTCGGAGCAACCCCGAGACTGGTAAGTGCCCCCATCAACCCTGCGGCACCACGACCGGTCTGCTTGGCGATTACCTCGAAAAGACGATCCCCACCCCCCTTGAGTTGGTCTTCCCAGAGAAATCTAAAGAAGAGGTAGCTCTGTCCATAGTTTTCTAGGCTAAATTCACGGGAGCCCTCTGTTTGAAGACCTGGTGTGACCGGTGCGTTTAAAAATGCGTCGGTCGCAATCGAAGGTACCAAGCTTGATACTCGCCACGCGAGCAATTCACTCAGCCCTTCATTGATCCAGACTGATTCTCCTGGATGTTGAATGTGGAGGAAAAGATGTTGAAGTTCATGAACCGTGCGATGGATCAACTCGGAGTTCAATCCGTGGCTAACATCCAAGAAGATCATGTCCCGTTTCTGCTCGTCAAAAACAGAGGGCGAAAAAAATCCCATCCGCTCCACCCGACTTGTTTCACCACTTTTGCTAAATTCGGACGGACTCATCAACGCGATTTGCACGGGATGACTGATCCTCACCGACTCAGGACGAGGATCATGGAAAATTCGTGTTGCGACCCGATAAGCGTCCTCAATCTGCAATAAGTAGGCAGCAGTCTGACTCGATTTCCATGGGACGGACCGAGTTTTCCAAATCTCAAAATGCCGAGAGGTCTGACTCCTTTCGAAGTCGACCCCGGGCAAGATGAGTACTGCTTTAGCATTGGATGCGAAAACCGAGCACAGCAGCATTAAAATCGGTGCAGTCAAGTTTTTCACTTTTATCGACTCATTTCAGCCGATCTTTGATCAGATCAACCAGGATATACCCTCGCTCGTAATATCCGTCCTGACTTTCGCCGGAAGCCTGCCAGCCATTTTTTTCTCCGCTTGGCATGTCATTGTCAGGCACCGGGCAAAGCTCCACTTTAATGATGAGTGAGGAGCCTGATTGACGATAGGTCAGCTTGAACGTACCGTAGACCCACTCATAGTACGAAGCAGAGAGTGGCAAGTAGCCATGCGTGTAATTCGACCGTTTAAAGTCGTTCTCCGCCCAATACGAGGTCCATTCGCCATTTATTTGTTCTAAGGCGTTGAGGTTTGAGAGTGCGACTGCTCCCGCAAGATTTGACTGACGACCTTCCATTGTATAGTCGAACGTGCCTGTGGTTACATGTCCAGCTAGAGGCACAAGGCCGTCGAGGCCAAAGCAAACAAGGGCATAGGCATCATGACGGCCGGTATCAACATGGAGACCATCTGAACTTTGCAGACAAAAAGTCTTCTTCGGCAAAGCTCCAATTTTGAGAGGCTTTGCATTATTGAATGCAATTCTCCATGAAGCGAGTAGATCAGGAGTGCAATCTCCTTTGCTAGCAGCAGCGCTGGAGCATTTTGTAAGATAAGGAATCGTAACCGGCCCAACGAGCCCGCCTGTTCCATTGCGTTCTGCGTTTCCGGCCCAGACACTTTGCGAAGCGGTAAGCGTTGCCATAATTAACAAAAGTACGTGTTTCATTTGATATCTTCTTTTATTGTTTCGGGTTTAGTGAGCGGTATAAGTTGTATACAGAGCTTGTGGACTTCCTTTTTTCTTCCTGATTCCAGAAACGCGCACAATCGATCCTGAAATTCCCGGATCATCTTCTTTGCGGCGGGCAACTGATCCGGGTCAATTGCCATCGTCATTGCGGTAAAATCACGCTCCGAAACCGAGTCGTTTTCCAAAGAGTCTTTGGCAAGTTCTAGGTTTTGGGCGTGAACTTTTCTAAGGGAAAGGTCGGCGATGTCATCAGTGGTGACATAGGCAGGGGCTCCGCGAACCGGCCTTCCGGTATCGTCCAGCTCCAACATTCCGAGACGCTCCAAGCGATCCAGCGCGCAGGCTGCGTCCTTGGATTTGATATTCAATCGTTTAGATATCCATTCGGAATCATGTCGGTAGTTCTCAGTTTCAGACAACGACTGGATCGCAAAGTGATACCAGTCGGAGATCACACGAAAATGATCCATATTCAGTTGTGAGTACTGGACAGCTTGCACAGTCTGGGCGCGTTTGCGGCGGGACTTCTCAGGAAATCCACTGAGGATATTGGCCGCACGATCGGGGTCGACGCAAAGCTTCTGGGTAATCTTTCGGGCAAGCGCCTTAGAAACGTGACGCTTGCCATTGAGGATTTCAGACAAAGCGGAGGAGCTGATACCCGCCTTGCAAGCAAAAGCGCGTACTGAGTAGGACGGATTTCTCAGGCGAATTTCGGTAATTTTTTCCACAAGTAATTTCTGAAACTCGAACTGCTCTTTCATAACCCCGTCCTTTCTTGAATGGGGTTATAACCGCAGACAATGCATCGCGCAACGCTATTTGGACAAAAGCGCTCCAAATAGTATCTTGGAGCGACACTTTATCCGTGCACCGTGTCTTAGTGGCGGATATTTTGAGGCAATTCGGTTTTAAAATACATTACTTTATTGGTATGGCATTGTATTTAGAAGTATGATAAACCTCTTGTGCCATGAGAATCTTATTTACCTTTTTCGTCATCGTCCTAACTTGCCCCATTGGAACATCGGCAAATGCAGAAGAATTGCTAAGTTTTGGCAACCTCACTCGCGTGGTGGACCAAAACCTCAAAAACGATGATATAGCCCGTGAAAATCACGCCAACCCCTCTGACGACAATCGTTGCGAAAACATTTTTCATCAAATTGAGAAAGTCGAAGAGTCGATTCGAACCAAAAGGTCCAAAAAAAATGCCAATATTTCGCCACAAGCAACCAAGGCTGTGCAGTTGATGGCAGCATGCTTGAAACGAAGGCAAATTTCCTTTCACACGGAAAAAACAAGAATCACCATTGCTCCAAATCAAGACGGTCCTTTTCTTAATCAATTGGCCTTTTCGGTAGGCGTCCTCAACCCCTCATGTAGATCAGATGTTACCCAATGCGTTCGTCTGGTTTATGACCCAACCGATGATCAATATCAGGCGAGCGCCTGGTATGATACAGCGTCGATGAGTATTCATCTGGGATCCTTTCTCGCCCTTATGAATTCATTCACTGAAGTTTTTCTCCACGAGGCAACCCACGCCAGCTATGGAGTAACTCCGGGACCATTTCAAAACAATCTCGGATGCGAGCAAGACGAGTGTTTCAAACTGGATCAGAAATACCTGCAAATCTCACACAGTTCGATAGAGGGCGGCACTGTAAATGCCGGTAACATGGTTGCAGGTTACGAAGGTGGCTATAGTCTCGGAGAGATCGACGCGTTCACCACCGAAATGGTGTTGAAAATAACACGACTGAAAGGCCTTTACCAACACCCGATCGCGCAATCCATTCAATACATTAGCGTCGCCGTAACCTCAAAAGCGGCAATCAACGGTCTGAAAAATCTCACGCGCAACGCCATTGAAAAAATGGAAGCACTATTCTCGAAAAATGAAGATTACCAGGTATCGTTTTTAGCCTTTGATTACTGGAATAAAGTAAAAAACTGCCCCAAAAACACCGAAGTGGTCGCCGTGCATTTCAAAAAGAATGGAGTCATTTTCGGAGTTCCCCTCTCTTGTACTCCAATCACAAATGAAGACGAGGTTCAAAGCGAACTTGAAAAAACAGGAAAAGCCGCTGAACTCCTAGCGTTAGCTTTGACAAGAGCAAACTCTACCTTGCTCGTTTTGAAAGACATCGACAAAGCTCTAGATGGCATTGTCTCCGCGGCAGCGTTATTAAAAATGAATCCCGACCAAGATCGCGAGACTATCGAGATTCTATTTGAGAATACAAAATCACTTTACGAAAAGATTCAGAAATACCGAGAATTGAGTTTTTAATACGTGGCCCCCGAGTGCGTAATTTCGAACTTGCAACATACTTCCGACATTTCATTATCTGCGTTTGGTTTGAAATAATGAATCGCCGGTCACGGGGAGGTGCGTTGCAATCCGTTCATGCAGATTCACTCAGGTGTGGATCGATTTTAGTGATTGTAGTAACTCCCAAGGTAGTGAGTATTTTTTGAATCTTTTCAACGGAAGCTCCGTGATACTCGTTGGCCTCATCACGAGAAATCTGTGACTCTTTTACGCCCAACTTAGCGGCCAGTTCATTTTGCTTAAGACCTTTAGATATTCTGAGTGCGATAAGAATCCTTCCAATGCCATTAAGGTTGATGATGTCCTCAAAGTTTCCACGCATCAGACGTTCGTATTCTTGAATTTCTTCTTCCAACTGAAGAGTGAATGAGGCGAGAGGATCTAAGGCCAAATGAAGCTGATCTTGAGTTAAGCCGGCCGCTTTCAGTTTTGCGTGCTGATCTTCAATCATTTTCTCTTCGCCCTGAAGCCGCTGTTTCGCTTCATTGTATTCTTTATCTGTCTTGATCATACCTACCTCCTTTACTTTTTAAGTTTCACAATTCCTTTTTCAATGAAACCTCGTCGCGATTGGCGAAAGGCAGAAGGGAACTGCATATTGTGACCAAACCTGTCTCGAATTCCAGAAAACATCCCCTCAAAATGAAGGTACAGTTCAACGCGGTAACGAATCCACATGGGGAGTTGGCTTTTGCCAGTGCCGGGATCGTAGATTCGGCTTTGAGGATTCCAAGTCCAAATCTTGTAGGGATCGAGGTTGTTTAGGGCGGAAACTTTTTGTGCGATGGGGAGCATATTTGCTGGATCAATAACTTTGATTCCAGTGTCGATATACCCGTCGATGTCATTGGGATGATCCTTGTTTTCGACGAACGACCCATCTATAAAAATGTCAGTGAAACCCACCTGCCACAGCTGCTTTGAAAGAAGCTCCAAATTTGAAACGAGATGTTCTCGCCATTTTGAATCCCAAGTTGGTGACGATCCATCTCCGTGGACAAGAAGGCTATTGCGCAGTTCCGCAAAAGTTGCGTCGTATGTTCCTGGCGCCAGCACGTGTGTTGGTTCAAACTTGGTCGGAATTGGCATGTTACCTCCTTAATGGTAATAATAACAAATAAGTTAAGTTAACTCAATTGGTCACTTAACTTGTATAAAATATGAATAAATTCAAATACATATTTTCGATGTTTGCGTGATGGTCGTCGTACATCCGCGTTATTTGGCCTAATCGATCTCAACTTGACAATACCATCAAGTTGTGGCAATCTACAGAAAGATGAGTGATCCGCGTCGCAGCCATCCCCTGACAGTCCTCTTCAACGATCGGCGCTTTTTGCGCGTAGAGATTGATCAAGCAGCTGGATGGGAAGACCAGTCCGGCGGTGGATGAGGATAACGGTTTTAAGTTTTTTGTAGAACATCCGTCGTTTCAGGGAAAACTCTATCGGATCATGGCAGCGTCGCTTGAGTGGTGGAAAATCTGGAGAGCTTCCAGGGTGAGTGAGGGTTGATTACACCGATGCTGTGTGCTGACGCAAGCAGTAAAGAGTCTTTGAGGCGCTGTGAGTGTAGTTTTTTGAAAATCCTCTCCGACACCTCCTTCATAATTGGGTTATAGGGCACGATCTCCCGGCTCATAGGGGTAGAGGTACCCCTCCAAGAATCAATTCTCAGCCCTGTTTCAAGAAAATGGTGGGACCGAAGACTTCAACTCATGCGGCTTCATCCAACTTAAATTCAAGTTGCGTGATCATCTCCACCTTCTCATTACGAAGACGCTTCCAGAGGGCAACCACCAAGTCGTTGATCTTGAATCCATACTTCCCCACTGCGTAGCGTTTGCAAGTTGCGTAGACGAGCGAAAGACAACCATTTTCATCAGGGTGACGCCCAATCACGTCGAGCCTGCGTCGGATTTCTTTGTTCAAACGCTCCAAGCGATTACTCGTGCGAATCCGCTTCCAATGGTTGGATGGAAAAAGAAAAAAAGTTAGGGCTTGATCGAGATCATTCTCAAGTCGGCCGACGGCGGAGGGGTAGATTTTGATATACTCCCGCTTGAAAGCCCGAAAGGCTTCCTTGGCCTGCTCTAAACTCGTCGCTCCATAAAATATTTTATTGAGCTTTGGTCTTACCTCTCCATGCTTCTCTTTGGGGATTGCATCCAGCACATTGTCCATCTTGTGTTTCACGCAACGTTGCCGCCAACTGGTCGGAAAACACAGATCGATTGCCGCGATCACGCCTTGGTTCCCGTCGGAGGCGACCAAAAGTGGATCAACCAACCCCCGACTCTTGAGGTCGGCCACAAACTTTTTCCAGGTATCGCCGCTCTCGGAGTGCCCAATCCCGACACTGAGAAGTTCAAAACTCCCATCTTCCATGCATCCATAAGCCAGAAGAACCGCCTGTTTTGCCGTATTTTCTAGCCGGATTCCGATTCGGATTGCGTCTAAAAAAAGGTAAGCAACCTTCTTTTCCTTGAGGCTCTGTGTCTTCCACGCCTTGAACTCATCACGTAACCTCTCTGTGATTCGCGAGACCGTTGAACGCGAAAGGCGGGCCTTCTCACCGGTCACGGCTTTGAGCGCCCTCTTCACCTTTCGGGTGCTGACGCCCTGGACGTACATCTCGGTCACAGCCTGAGCAAACTCTTCGGGACGCCTCATGTAAGGGGTATGAAAGCGGGATTTGAACTCCGGGGCGTTTACGAGCCTCTGACGATCGTAAACCACAGTTCCAATCGGCGTGTCCACCGTGGTCTTGCGAAACCCATTGCGTTCACCTTGAGGAGGACTGGCCCCATCTGGGAGCCGCTCGTAGGCTTGGTACCCCAGGAACTCGTCGATCTCGGCTTGGACGAAATGTTTGAGCAGCGCCTGGCTCCCGTTCTGGAGCAGGGTCATGAGGGTAAGGCCCTGCATCCCTTGGGGCGCTGTGTCCAAAATGGATTGAACGATTCCTTGCTCTTGATCTTCAGTCAGTTTACGTTTCTTGGCCATAGAGGGTCTTCTTTCCTTCTCCCAAAGGGGAGGGTTGGATGGTTGATGATTAGCGTCACCACCCATCCTGGAAGACTCTCTTTTAAATTTCCACCACTACCGGGACTCCGCCCGGATCATCCTCACTTACTCAAATGAGGATTTTTTAGGCGTCGTAAATGCGTTTCGAGTGAAGGAGAAAAAAGTATGAGCAGGAATAAATGGCCATCACGTGAAGCGATTGAGCGGCTCACAAAAAAGGTTGAGGAAAACCCTGAACTTTACGTGAGTCACGGTTTGCCTTCAAACGCGCCTGAGAAAGATCGAATTAAGTACGAACTTTGCGGTGAGTTCATTAAATACATGAACCGACATGAGATCACCCAACGGGAATTAGCTAAGCGGATCGGAATTGACGAAGCGTTAATCAGTAAAGTGGTCCATTACCACATTGATGAATTCAGCCTGGATCGACTCTATGATTTTCTGAACACGCTGGACTCTGGCCTGACTTTGAAAGTAACGAGAAAGAAGGAAGAGGCCGCCTAACCACAACCTCTACTGAGTCGTTATACGAAAGCAAAGTTCCTGTTTTTACACAGCTTTGGGGACTGTTTGTTGGACGTAAAAAGTTAGACGTGCATAGGTTTCGGTTTCCCGTAAGAAGTTTTTCTTGTCAGAACTGACAAGTTCGGGTAAGATCGGTTTTAGTGATGACTGCGCGGCGTAGCTACCCCATCCGAATCACAGTGAACGGACGAGAGATCGACGAAGTAGTGATCGACCCTCACTATGAAGTCAATCATGCCGAGTCGATTAACGACGACTTGATTCTTGAGTTGGTGAGGCTTTTGGCTGAAAAGTTCTATGAAGCCACGGCGGAAAAGGATGGGTTCGAGTACTTCGTTGTAGATCCCTTGGAGTACGGCGGGTTCAATTACCGGCTGGTTTGGTTACTCGAGGACGAAAAGCTTTACGTTGGAGTTGTGAACGCGTTTCGGAGGTGAGTTCGATGCCAAAAAGCAAGAAGATCCAAGCACGAAATTCGAATGTACGTTGGCCGAGCGAAGAAGCGCTTAAGGTCATTCGTGAACGTCTTTCGTCGGAGGAGATCGAAGGAAGCCGGGTTCTGGGACCCAATGCCCCGCTGGCCGAACGTATTAAGCAAAATCTTTGCAGTAAGATCGTCGAATATCGAGCCAAGCACCAGATTACGCAAAAGCAGCTAGCCGAGAAACTGGGTGTCGATGAACCGGAGATGAGTCGGATTCTTCACTATCAGATTGACCGCTATTCGATTGATCGCTTGATCGGATACTTGGAGATTCTCTACCCCAAGGTGAGCTTCGAGGTGTCTGCAGCCTGAAGCCTGCGTCCGTCTTCGCGGGCCTTGTTCTGACGTCGTCAGCCCCCGTAAAAACGCGCGGCCCTTTCAGGGCTTACAACTTTTCGACACTTTTTAATATCGCAAAGCGGTTTCTGGTGAATCGTTATGCGAAAGCAAAGTTACTGTTTTTATACATCTTTGTGGACTGCTGGCTTGAATGTACCCAGGGCGTATTTACGGTCCGGTTTGAGCTAAAAACCGTGCTAAGCTGCTGCGCCCTGCTCGGCGGCAGCCTTCGCTCGGGCCGCCTTTTTCTGCTCCCAGAGCCAGCGCACATAACCCAATG
>JBBCAW010000075.1:0-16992 GCA_051382295.1 Bdellovibrionota bacterium FG-1
TCGTGCGGTATACGCAGTGGGCTTGTCTCCGTAGTCTCATGAACCGAGCTTCTACCACGAAAAGAAGACCTGGGAGCCTTATACACCCCCGGACTTACGTCCGGGGATCTTCTAAGGTACTATTAGATACCGGCAACTTTACAGAGAAACTCAACCCGACCCTCGCGGTAGATGGACTGGGGTCGAAGAGAATGGCAAGCTGCGACGACTCGATAAGACTGAGCGAGCTGATTTTTCGAAAATACCAAAAGGTTCTCGCATTTTTGGCACAGTTTCCCAGTGGGCACCGTCGTTTTCCGCGGCTAACGTTTATGACTTTGACTTTGAAGGAACAACATACAAACCCACTCCCGGCCAATGCTGGATAACGTCTCACGACAAGATGCGTGTTCTCGGAAAGATTGGTCGCCTTTTCGTTGAGGGTGACTTTCCCAGGTACGTAGTGTTTCACGACGATTTTCAGTTTGCGAAGATTACAAATCCTTGGGACGACACCGCACCCGCCCAAGATAAGACCTACACCGTTCAGACCAATGAGAAGGTAATCGAGCGTTGCCTGCTTATGACCACCGACCCCGGCGATCTGGTGCTTGATCCAACCTGCGGCAGTGGAACCACTGCTTACGTTGCAGAGCAATTAGGGCGACGTTGGATCACATGCGATACCAGTCGCGTTGCTCTAGCACTGGCGCGCACGCGGTTCATGGGCGCCAAGTATCCCTACTATCTCCTGGCAGACTCGCCTGAAGGTATCATGAAGGAAAAAGACCTTACGGGTAAGATACCTCCCGAACACAAGACCGACGGCGACATCAAAAAGGGGTTTATCTACAAACGCGTCCCGCACGTCTCTCTTAAGTCCATCGCAAACAATCCTGACATTAAGGAAGGGATGACACGGCTACAGATTGACGCAGCCATCAATCGTCACGCCGAAACAGAATCGCTCTACGACTTGCCATATGAAGACAACAAGCGCGTGCGGGTGTGCGGACCGTTCTCCGTAGAAAGCCTATCACCGCATCGTGTGCTGTCCACGGCTGACGATAATCAAGACGGCACAGTAACGGAGCAGGAGGCTCACAAACAGCAGGACTTCGCCACCATGATTCTGGAAAATCTCAAGAAGTCTGGCGTTCAGAATACCCGAAAAGCGGAACGGCTCACCTTTGAGAGAATTGACCCCTATGCCGGAACCTGGTTACAGGCCGTAGGCCATTACAGCGATGCCGATGGCAAGGCTCGCCGCGTGGCCATTTCCATTGGTCCAGAGCACGGCACCGTTGGCCCGCAGCAGGTGAAGGAAGCCGCCAAAGAAGCTGTGCAAGGCGTGGGATTCGACATGCTCGTCGTCTGTGGCTTCGCTTTCGATCCGCATGTCGCCGAGGAGGCGAAACGTTACGGTAAACTGACCGTTCTACCAACCAAGATGAACCCCGATCTGGCGATGGGCGACGAGCTCCTCAAGAAGACAGGCGCAGGAAATCTATTCATGGTCTTCGGTGAGCCGGACGTTGAGATCAAGAAGCAGAAGAATGGAAAGATTGTAGCCGAGATCAAAGGAGTGGATGTCTACGATCCAACCACCGGTCAGATTCGCAGTGCCTCCACTGACGACATCGCCTGCTGGTTCATCGACACGGAATATAACGGCGAGAGCTTCTTCGTGCGACACGCCTATTTTACTGGAGCAGATGAACCCTTCGACAAACTCAAGCGGACATTACGGGCAGAAATCGACGAAACAGCTTGGAGCAGTCTTTACAGCACGGTGAGCCGACCTTTCGAAAAACCAAAAATGGGCAAGATCGCCGTGAAGGTTATCAATCATTATGGCGACGAAGTCTTGAAGGTATTTGAGGTATAGAAAAATGACTAACAGTGACACCGCACCAGGCAGCACTAGTGGTACCTTCTCTTTTCTTAAGGGTGGCGATAACGCCGTCGCACCAAGAGACGGGAAGGCGTTTGACTGGGAGCAGGCTGCACTCAAAGTCCGTGAGCAGCTCAGCGATGCGATGAACGCGAAGCATGTTGCGTTTCTTATCGGATCAGGGTGCTCGTCCCACGTTGTGAAAGGTCAGCAGCTCGGTGTTCCCACGATGAAGCCGATTGCGGCCGACTTTACTGGCATGGTGGGTGCCAAGGGTGATTTGTATCACGTCACAGCCGAAGAAAATTCCATCCTCCTGAAACACCTGGGGTTAAATATTGCTGATCCGGAGTACGCCAATAACCTCGAACGCCTTATGGAAATTCTTTATAGTTTACAGTTCGTTCTTAAACGGAGTCACAACGACGAGCTTAAAAAGGCCGCCAACGCTGTGCACACTGTGATCGAGAAAATTACTCGTTTCATCCTTCGTTCATGCACGAAAGGAAAATTTTCAGAAGGCGATGAGTCACTTTTGGGTCTCTATCAAGCCTTCTACCGCAAACTTGTCTATCGCGATCGTGCGTTGCCACGCCCTTGGGTTTTCTCTACGAATTACGATCTCTTCAATGAAACCGCAATGGATCGGCTTGGCATCCCATACTGCAATGGCTTTTCAGGGACCGTTGAACGCCGTTTCAATCCCGCCACATTTCGCTATTCGCTCGCGGAGCAGTTTGATATTTCCAGCCGCAAATGGACGGCGGTCGATAATTTTGTCTACCTGTGCAAGCTACACGGTTCAATCAACTGGATTGAAGAAAGCAAAGGTCTCTTCCCGATTCGCGAATTACAACAGGCTGCAACTGACGGTGGAAGTCGCGTAATGATTTATCCGACACCAGCAAAACAAAATGCCAGCCTCGGCTCACCATACTCCGATCTATTTCGAGAGTTCCAATCTCGAATCGTTCGAGAGCAGAGCGTTCTCTTCGCGCTTGGATACAGTTTTAGCGACGAACATCTCAATAATATTATTTTTCAGGCACTTACAGTGCCAACCTTTCGGCTAGTTGCTCTTTTGCCACCTGATGCTGACGGTGTACCTCTTCAACTTCGTAGTCTGGCTGATCCGCGAATCTGGATAATTGGTGGGGATGGTCCGTCAGAGGGGCGAAAAGCCCACTACTTTGATACCTTTATTGACAAGTTTATGCCCGAACCGCCTGGCGACAAAGTCGATACCGCCGTTGCAAAAGTACTCCAGACGCTAATTGGTGGCGCGAAAAGCCGGGAAGAGGAAGACGTGTCCGATGACCTCTGATGATCGTCGCAGAGCACTCGGCAAAGTTGTATCCGTCGCAGCCGACAGGTTCGTGGTGGAGCTTCATCGGGGAAATGATAATTTTACCGTAGTCGGATTTGATGATGTTCACTATATCGCGCGTCTGGGGTCCTTCGTAGTCATTCCGGTTCAAGCTGAATACGTAGTTGCTGAAGTTGTTGGCCTGCGCGAGAAGGACCCCACGGCAAACCGCCCCGCAAAAGACGACGGGAAAGAACTAGACAAGGCTTCCTCATCAAAGTTTCTTGATCTCGTGCCGGTAGGGATGCTGCCACAAAAGCGCGATGGTGAATTTCGATTTGGGGTGTCCACCTTCCCTTCATTATATGCTGACGCTCTCTATGCCTTGGACGCGGAACTCGACCGCATATTTGAAGTATCGGGCTGGGTAGAACCGGTGCCGCCTGGACTGGACGAATCAATTACTCGATATAGAGCTCTTACCATTGGGACATCTGTAGTCTTTCAGGGTTATGACTTGAAGGTTCGCGTTGATGAATTTTTTGGAGGGCACGCCGCCATTCTTGGCAATACTGGAAGCGGAAAGTCCTGCACTGTGGCCTCGGTACTTCAATCCCTTTTTGAAAAGCGGAACGAGCTTGTTGCGAGAGGAGCTACGTTTATCGTCCTCGATGTAAACGGGGAATATCGACGAGCTTTTACGAAATTGCCGGAATCAATCACCCGTCATTATCTTCGAGTCGCCTCGAACCCCTATGAGGCAGCACCCCTCCCGGTGGATGCGCACGAAACAACGGGTACCTTCCGGCTTCCCCACTGGTTCATGTCTGTGGAAGAATGGGAACTGCTTCTGCGCGCTAGCGAGAGAACGCAACAACCAGTGCTGAGGACGGCACTTGGCCTCTCGACGCTATTCTCCAAAGGTAGAGATGGTCAGCTCGACAAAATTAAAAATCACATTCTTGCCTCGTGCATTCAGGGCATCCTGGCAAGCGACGCTGGCAGTCCAACAAAATCGGATCGAATTACAGGTTTGCTTTCAACATTTTCGACTGCTGAGATCAGTTGCGACAAGCTAAGAGGTATGATCGCCATTAGTTACGGCCAAATGGCAGATGCGGAGGGCCTGGCCACGCTTTTACAAGGTCACATTCTAGAGAATATTTCTCTTCCGGGCTATTCACGCTGTGAATTCAAGTTCGAAGACATGGGAGCCGCGCTTGATTTGGCTCTCTGTTATGAGGAGGCGCACGGTAACCGGCAAATCAGAGATTATTGCGCACAGATGCTAACGCGTTTTAAGTGGATTAAAGAGCGTGAAGAATTTGCATTTCTTCGTGTTCCACCAAACAGCCTGAACAGTGAAGAACGTCATATTGATCTGTTTGTTGAGAATTTCCTGGGGCTGAAAAGGAAAGCCGATAAACTTTACAAGACCAGCCAGATTATCATTTTAGACATGAACGAAGCCGACGATGAAGTTGTTGAAGTGGTGTCGGCAGTCATGGCAAGGCTCGTGTTTGATCGACTGCGCAAAGCCGAGCCGCGGAGCCGATTTCCGGTCAATTTCATTCTCGAAGAAGCTCATCGCTACGTCGCGGAGCACCCGTCTCGACATGCCATTGATGCGGGCAGAATATTCGAACGTATCGCCAAGGAGGGACGCAAGTACGGACTATTTCTTATGCTTGCCTCGCAGCGTCCAAGTGAACTCTCTAAAACCGTACTATCTCAGTGTTCCAATTTTGTAGTTCATCGCATTCAGAATCCTGATGATCTTGCACACATCCGTCAGATGACCCCATTTGTGTCCGAAAGTGTGATGAAGCGCCTTACCTCTTTGCCGAAGCAACATGCACTGATCTTCGGTAATGCGGTCAATCTAGCCACGACCTTCAAAGTGCGCGATGTCGATCCAAAACCGAAGAGTGACGATGCCGCCATCCGCGACCTATGGTTTAGAAACAAAGATGAGGCGGTTGAACTCACTATCCCCGTGGAGAGGGTGGTCGTTGAAGAGGACCCTTTCGGGAGCGCCATAACAGAGAACGATGATGATATTTCATTCTGACGCTGGCGGGCGAAATGCTCCGTGATGATGACTCAGATAAGGCAGCATTTCAAACGCGCCATGACAGCATTGTCGCTGTTGAAGCTGCTGTGGTGGGTCGTAAATGAAACGCCTCAAAGATGGCTCTTTCCGCTTTTCTCCTTCTGACCTCACGACCTATCTTGAGAGCCCGTTCTCAGCCTGGATGGACCGCTGCGCGATAGAGTTCCCGGAACAGTTCAAGAGCGATCCAGATGACGAGTCAGCGAAGCTCATCCAAAAGAAGGGCAACGAGCACGAAGCACGCGTTCTTGCCTACCTAAAGACCAAGCATGGACACGTAGAGGTGATTCCATCTGAAGGCGATTTTGAATCCCGCCACAATGCCACACTCGCCGCGATGAGGACGGGACATGCGGTTATCTATCAGGGCGCTCTAAAACGCGAACCCTTCAGCGGATACGCGGATTTTCTGGTTAAGGTTGTAGGTCAGTCGAAGCTCGGCACCTACCACTATGAGGCATGGGACTCGAAGCTCGCGCGCAAGACCAAACCGTATTTTGTGATTCAGTTGCTTGCCTATTCTGAGATGCTCGATGAGATCCAAGGTGTGTTCCCCGCGACCATCACCGTCGTACTTGGAACAAATGAGCACAAAGTGCTCAAGACGTCGGATTTTCGAAACTACTACCAAAGCGTGAAACGCCGATATCTGGAGTTCAATCGTACTTTCAATCCAAAACAACAACCGATCCCAGAAAAGAGTGAAGAGATCAGGTCTTGGACCGCCGAGGCCAAGGCGCTAATCGCAAGGACAGATCATCTTTCGCAAGTCGCAGGCATTCGTGGGGCGCAGATCAGGAAATTGGAAGCGGCGGGCATTACATCCCTGGCAACACTTGCTTCGACCCTACTTGAGAAGATCCCCGACATGGAGAAGGGAACGCTCAAGAAACTCAAGCGGCAGGCGCGGCTTCAGGTCACATCCAAGGGGTTGCCTGTACCGAAATATGAAATCTTGGAACACGAGGAAAACGCGCGCGTCGGACTGCGCCTCCTACCGCAGCCGTCGATAAAAGACGTTTATTTTGACATGGAAGGGTACCCACTCTTTGAGGACAAGGGTTTAGAATATCTTTTTGGCGCGATCTACGAAGAAGCAGCCTCGGGCGGTAAGGAAGCAAGCCAGACTTTTATTGACTTCTGGGCACATGATCGAGCGCAGGAGAAACGTGCATTTGAGGCGTGGATTGACTGGGTTTACGCGCGCTTTAAGGCTGATCCGAAGATGCACATCTACCACTACGCGTCCTACGAAGTTACCGCGATGCGAAAGCTTTCAACGATGCACGCGACCCGCGAGACGGAGGTGGACGATTTTCTAAAGAAAGATGTCTTCGTCGACCTTTACCGGATCGTGACGCAAGGAATAGTGGTCGGTGAAGACTCTTACTCAATCAAGAAGATCGAACATCTCTTTGGGCAAAAGCGCGATGGCGATGTCACCAACGCGGGTGATTCCATTGTGGAGTACGCAAACTATCTCGCCATGCCGGATGGCGCGGACTATAAAACGTCTCCGACACTCAAAAATATCCGCGACTATAACGAGGTGGACTGCGTATCGACTCTAAAACTCTGCAACTGGTTGAGAGCGGTACAAAAAGAATCACAACTCGACTATCTGATGAAGACGCCCCAGCTCGAAGAGGAAATGGAGCGCGAAGAATCTCCCGCCACCCAGCTCGCCCAGAGTTTGTTGTCTGAACTGAACGGGAAAACGTCACTTACCGTCGATGAGACAGTCCAAAAACTCCTCGCTGAATTACTTGAGTTTCATCGTCGTGAGGCGAAACAATATTGGTGGAAATACTTTGACTGGATTAACTCGACGCACGACGAGCTGGTGGATCAGAGCGAGTGCATCGGTAATGTAAGGCGCACGGAAAAAGCACCATTGCCCGACAAACAGTCACTCATCGCCGAGTATCGCTTTGATCCTGGCCAAGACATTAAATTTGTTCCTGGGAGTGACTGCCAGGTCTACGCGGATCACGATAACGTCCTGGGGGCTGAGATACGCGATCTCGACACCGGTACCGGCCTTTTCACAGTGCGTGTGAGTAAGAAAAAATTGGAAAAAGTCGGTGGCTTTCCAGCCATTGCCTCCATTTTACCCGGTGGTCCCATAAGCACTAAGGTGATGACAGAATCTCTTTTTTCCATCGTATCCAGATTCAAAGAAACGAAGCTGAGACATTCCATTCCCAAGGCCATTGCGGAGCTGTTGTACCGCACTCTGCCCCAAATTGACGGACACAAGGCTGGCGCTCCGTTGATTGCAGAGGGTGATCTGCCCCTCGAACGCACCATCGATCTGATCAAGAGCATGAGCGAAACGACGATTTGCATCCAAGGTCCACCTGGCGCCGGAAAAACATATACTGGATCGCATGTGATTCACGCGCTTCTACAAGCTGGCCGAAGGGTCGGTGTCACGTCGAATTCTCACAAGGCAATTGAGAATCTTATGGGAGCCGTTTTGGATGTCGCGAAGAAAAATGGCTCTGAAATTACAGGATTTAAAAGTGGCGGTGAGCCGGAATTTCTAGAAAAGACCGGCCTCAAGAAGTTTGAAACCAAAGATATCGCAGCACTGATACCGGCACGTAATGGACATATATTGATTGGCGGCACCGCCTGGACATTCTCGCGGGAAGAGGCCTGCTCGGATGGAAGAGAAGTGTTGGATTATCTCTTTGTAGATGAGGCAGGGCAAGTCTCGCTCGCCAATCTCGTCGCCATATCACGCTCGACCAAGAACATTGTTCTCATGGGCGATCAGCGGCAGCTTGAGCAGCCAATTCAGGGTTCCCACCCCGGCGAGAGCGGTGAATCCTGCTTGAACTACCTGATCCAGGACCATGCAACCATTCCGGCGGAACTCGGCATTTTTTTAGGAACCACATTTCGAATGCGTCCGGACGTTTGCAAGTTTGTCTCTGATAATTTTTATGAATCGAGACTCGTGGCCGACGGGTCGACGCTCGAAACTGAACTTATACGTCATGCCTCATGCCAAGAAGTCGGAAAATCTGAGGGTATTTTATTTATTCCTGTTGAGCACGAGGACTGTTCCCAATCGAGCCGGGAAGAGGTGGCTACCATCAACTCGGTGATTGGTGAACTCCTCAAGTCGCAAATCAAGGATGCGAACGGTACAAGGCCGCTTACCATGAGAGATATTCTGGTAGTGGCTCCCTACAACCTCCAAGTCAATCTCCTGAAGCAGACTCTTCCGAAGGGAATTGAAATCGGATCAGTGGACAAATTTCAGGGCAGAGAGGCTCCGGTTGTGATTTTGTCCATGTGCTCAAGCACGCTCGATGCCTCCCCTCGCGGAGTGGACTTTTTATTCAGCCCCAACCGGCTGAACGTGGCGCTCTCTCGCGCAAAGTGCCTGGCTATTGTCGTTGGCAATCCGGACTTGGCTGCGACAGACGGCACATCAATCGAGAAGATGAAAATGGTGAATTTATTTTGTGGGATTGTAAACTGCTGAACTCAAAACGCGGTGTCACCTCAGCCACGCGAAAACCGGAAAACCCTGCCGGCCCTTCCATGGGCCGACAGGATCTGACAATTACTCGGCCTCGGCTCTCACCAGCGTTCCCTTAGCGAAACCCTGCGCCAGGAGGTTGCGAGCCCACGTCCGCGAAAAGCTCTGAAGGTCGCGCATCGCGCGCTTGGAAACGAGCCAGTTGCCACTCGCGGCCTGCTCTGCGGCTTTACAGTAGTGCCCCGTCGAGTGCTGGATCGCCACCGGGAGCCAGTCGGCGCCGCCGAGGTCGACGAACTCCATGTCGGGATCTGGGACCAGGTCGCCGTTCTGCTCGTAGTAGTGAGTGACCGTGATTTGCTTGTCGTGCTTCTCGATCGAAAGAGGCATGAATCCCTCGCTAGCGATCTTCACCGCGTAGTGTTCATTCTGGCGGAAGGTTTCCAGCAGGCCGTGGGTGGTCAGGATTTTCTCGATCGCGGACTTCATCGTGGTTCTCGTCATGGCTATCTCCTTTGTGTGTGAGGGCCGGGGGTCGTCCTGGCCCTTCTCGCAAACAGCAGGAAGGGCCAGGCACGACACCAGGGCGCGCGAAGGCCGGAGCCCGGCGCCGCATCCCGCAGGGGCATGGGACATGACAGCTCCGCTGGCGGGGCACATGCAGCGAAGCCGGATTTAACTCCGGCCGTAGCGCGCACGTCGCCCCGAAACACAAAGGGGACGCCAAAATAGGAATCGCGGCAGCCGCGATCGAGAATTCCGTGACCTCTCCGGCAAACGCCCCGCCGCCGAAAATTAACGCATCGCGCACGTTGAAATCGTGTACGAAATTCCGCCAAACTGATGAGCAACGCAACGGTTACGCACCACACCGAATGAGACTATAGTCTCACAACTCACAGAGTCATCAGATCCGCGAGTCTCACTCGCTGACGACGGTAAACTTTATTATTACCGACAGTTGACTTGCATTGCTGCCCGTTAGATAGATGGGCCAATTGGGGTGAGTAGTTTCACAGAGGGGGTTTTGTGGAGAGGCAACTTTCAAGCGGGCGAACTTTTTTACAAAATGCGCGAGGCGTTCGCGTCTATCTGCTGCCGCGCTCCGGCTTCGCACTCGCGTTGCTGGCGAATCTGATTTGGGGCACGTCGTTCTTGGCCTCGAAGGTGACGCTCTCAGTCTGGGGTCCCTTCACGGCGTCGGCCCTTCGTTTCGCGATCGCGATCGTCGGCATGATCGTGGTGCTTCCGGCGCTGGGCCTTCCGATCCAGATCCCCCACTCGCGAACGGCCTGGTGGAAGGTGTTCCTCATCGGCCTTTCTGGGTTCGGCCTGCTTTACCCGCTCCAGCTCGGCGGCATGACGTTCATCCCATCCTCGCTTTCGGCGGCGATTATGCTCAGCGCACCGCTTTTCGTCCTGGTTTTCACGGCAGGCTTTCTAGGCGAAGCGCTGCCGACGCGGAAGATCTTCGCAATTGGCATCGGGATTGTCGGCGGAACAATTCTGGTCTCTCCGGGCACTTTTGCTGTCGGGAATTGGTCCGCCGTGGCGGTGCCGCAGCTTTTGAAAGGATTTCTGCTCACGCTGGGCGCATCGTTGAGTTTAGCGGTGTCGGTGATTATCACCCGCTCCGTCACCAAGGACATTGACTCCCGGAGCCTCACTTTCTGGTCCATGTGCATCGGCGAGGCGCTCCTGCTCCCGTTCGCGCTCGCCGAAAATCACAGCGCTCTCACCCGGCCCGCGCTGGGGATGGGAATCGCGGCCCTCGTGTTTTTGGCGCTGTTTTGCTCGGTATTCGCGTTCCTCATCTGGAACCGCGCGCTTGCAGTGGCATCACCCCAGGAGATCGCCTCCACGATGCACGTCAAAACGCCGGTCGCGGTGCTGCTTGGAATCGCGGTGGCCGGTGAACCGCTGACGGTTTCAATCGCGGCCGGAACGATCCTCGTTTCTTTTGCCGTATGGCTTTCGCAATCGCAGCCCAAGCCCGCCGCCGTGCTCATGCACCCCAAAGAGGCAACACTGTGAACGCATATCGCGCCTTTGAACCCGACCTCATTGTCGAAGCCACCTCAGTTTGTGATCGGCAGTGCTCGGGCTGCTACGCGCCCAATGTGATTTCGCGCGAAAACCCGCTTAAACTGTTGGCGGATCGACCGGACCTTTTTCTCGCGCCAGCGCGCCTTGAAGAAGCGCTCAGGACGTTGTCATCTTCACCGGACATGACCTTGCAGACGATTGGCATTCGTGGGGGCGAGCCCACGCGCCACCCGGCAATCGCTGAGATTCTTCGCGGCTTGAAGCGGCACTCAACAGCAGCACTCTTCCTCGAAACGCACGGGCGCTGGATCATGGATAAATGTGGTGATGAATGTGGTGAGCGCGCTGCCCTGCTTGCGGTGCTACTGGAAACCGGAACCACCGTCAAATTGTCGTTTGATCGGATGCACGGACTTTCAGCGGGCGCACTCCAGATTATCACTCGCACTTTGGCTGCTCACGGGATTCAATTCTGCATCGCGATCACCGAACCCGACGACGCGAGTTTTACCACTGCTCGCGAGTCTTGCGCGTGGATCGCGGATGATCGCATTATTTTTCAGAGGAAGGCCGACGCGAAGGATAGCCTTGTGCGGCCAAAGTACGCGGTCATTCGGACCGACGGACGTATTTTTAGCGAAGTCTCGACGCGTCCTGAGTTTAAGACCGTTGGCACCATCGCACCATTATCATTTTCCGCTATTTCGACAGGAGCCTGTTCATGAAGCGATTGCTTGAAATACTGGGCGCGGGCATTTTTATGCTGGCGATGGCGCCCGCTTCTTTCGGCTCTGGCGGCGCCATAAAGTCAGTACCCATTGGCCTGGCCTCAAATTTCTCAGAACCCAGCCCCAGTTCATCCAACCCCTATGGTGATTATTTCCGAAGTGGTGTGGGCCTGGCGCTCAGCGATTCCGACTCCCGGTTGACCCGGCGCGGGCTCAAGATCGAGCTACAAGAATTCGACTACGGGAACACTCAAATCCGCGCCCTGGACGCCGCGAAGAAAGCAGCAGCCTCTACGGTGATTGGCGTTCTTGGCTATAATTTGTCCTCCAACGCGCTTCTCGCCGCGCCCGTGCATCAAGAAGCAAAACTGCCCATGCTGACGCCGAGCGCGTCGGCTGATCGGCTTGGACGGATGGGACCTTTCGTTCATTCCGCCAGCTTTGACAACAGCTTCATGGGGCGCTCCTTGGCCCGAGTTGCGAGCGAACGACTCCACGCCAAAAGCGTCGCCATAGTAGTCGCCGTTGACTGCGCCTACTGCCAGGACCTGGCGCGCGCCTTTGAAGAGAAATTCCGCGCCCTCGGCGGTTCGGTGCCAGTACGGTCTGAAGTTCTTGAAGGTGATACGGATTTTTCCCAAACGATTACCGCTCTCAAGAAAGCGGACTTCGATGTTGTTCTTGTGCCCAACCAGGGCTTCAGCCCACCGAGAATCATCGCCTCACTCCTCAAGGCGGGAATTCACAAACCTTGTCTGGGTGGCGATGGCTGGGGCGACGCCGGAAGCGACTTCTTCGCGCTCCTCGATAACCAAGACCTCAAGGGCTTTTCAGTTTCCCACTGGCATCCCGATGTTGCGCGCCCTCGCTCAAAGCGATTTGTAAAAGCCTTTGCCGCGCGATTCGGAAAGCAGCCCAACGACACGGCCGTTCTCGCCTACGATGCAACCCTTCTAATGGTGGAGGCGATCCTTTCCGCGAAAGAGCTGACGCGGCAAGGACTGGAAAACTCGCTCAGCGCAATCCATCATTTTGAGGGAGTGACCGGAGATTTTAGTTTTCGCAGCGGGGCCGCGCCCGCCAAGAGTCTCGTTCTTCTGACCGCTGATAATGAAAAGAAGAATTTCAAGCTCGCGGGAACAATCTCGCCCCAAGGGAAGGAGACATTACGATGATTCACTACAAACGCATCACGCTACGCGCTCTTGCAGCTCGGGACCGCGATACCTGCATCATGGGCCTCCTGCGCCCGGATTTTGAGCAAAAAAGGGCCAAGCCGGTATGAGCGCATTCTGGAAACTATCCGCTCATGAGGTCACGCTGCGGACAACGCTCAATCGGGTCCTTCTCCTTACGCTTGCCTTGGTGACCATTGCGACGATTGGCATTCTTTTCGGCTACGCGGAGATCAAGCAGACCACCGCGATTCGCGAACGCATCGACGAACTCGCCAAGGGTACGCCCGCTCAAATAGCGGCGGTTTTGCCCTCATTCCTTGTGCCTGAGCAACGCTTGGGCATGGCAATTATGCTGGAACGATTCAAAGCGTCCGATGGCTTGGACGACATCACGGTTCTGCTCCCCGGCAGCCCCTTGCCCGCCGCGCTCTCGGCCTGCACTTTGGGTTCGGCGCCGAGTGATTGCGTGGAAGTGGGTGGTAAGCGAATCGCCTACGTTGCCCCGGTTCGCGAGGGCGACCATACTTTTGGCTACCTCGTAAAAACGAAAATCTACTCTAACCCATTCGCAGGCGATGTGATTCTGCACATGATCGAGTCCGCATCAGTGGTGCTGGTCTTGGTGTTCCTGGGCCTTTTTCTGTTTTCATCACGTCTTACGGCCCGAATGATCCCGGATGAGCTTTCCAATCTCGCGACCTGGGTCGAGTCGGTCCTCTCGGATCAAACCTCGGCCAAAGCGCCTCGACTCCGGTTTAAGGAACTGAATGATCTTGCCGCTCAAATCGCCCAGATTCTGGAGCGCCACGAAAGAGCGCGCGACCAGGCGGTGGTTGGGCAGTTGACCAGCGGGATCATGCACGACATCCGAACCCCCATGGCTCCAATTGTTGCAGCTCACCTGCTCGTAGCAGAGCAGACCGAAGGCTCAGAAAAGCGCCTCAAGCGCCTCGAAAACCTGTTCAGAGCGTGCACGACCAATCTCCCTATTATCGGCAATCTGATTGAATCGGTACTGGATGGAAGCCGCGAGATCAGCGTTGAGTCTCAAGCGCTGGATCTTAGAGAAACAATCCGACAGGCGGTCCAGCTCCTTTCGCCCCGCGCACTCAATCGCAGCGTCGAATTAAACGTACACCTCGGTGATACGCCGATTGTGGTGCCACATGACCCTAACCAGATGACCCGCGTTTTCGCGAACGTCATCCGAAATAGCATTGACGCGATTGTTGATGCCCGCAGCACGGATTCCGAACACCAGGCGCAGTTCAAGATTACCGTGGACGCCTGTGCAGACGGCGGGGCGCATGTCCGAATGGAAGATTCCGGCCTCGGACTTCCAGCAGATCCGGAAAAGGTGTTTCGAGTATTCCGCAGTTCCAAACCCCGTGGCAGCGGTCTTGGGCTGATGATTTCGCGTAAGATCGTTGAGGCTCACGGAGGAAAGATGACGGCGGGACGCTCCGATTGCCTGGCTGGAGCCCGTTTCGACGTAAACATACCGGCGGCAGCAGGCAGCCTGACGCCCGGTTTAACTCGTGAACTTAAGCAGGACCAAAAGTCAGAGCGCGCCATGGAGACGACTACATGATCGAGCAACCAAGAGCGTTACCCAAAATCCTTGTGATCGACGACGACCCGTCGTGGTTGGAGCAGATTCCCCTCATCCTTGAGGATGAGTGTCTGGTTGAAGGCTATGCCACGATCGACCAAGGGCTTCATGCCATTGCCATGGACTATTACGATGTCCTTCTCCTGGATCTCAACTTCGATGGTGAGAGCCGCACCGGGCTCGATGTTTTCAAGAAAATCCAGGCGCTTGACCGGGGCGTGGACGTGATTGTGGTAAGCGCCGAAACAATCCCGAGTCGCCTGATCGAGGTATTCAACGCGGGGGTAAGCCATTTTATTCCGAAGCCAGCCACCCCAAACGCCATCCGTGTGGCCGTGAAAAAGACGCTGGAACAGCGGGAGATTCGTTCGCGCGCGGTGAACCGCGAAATTCAAGGCAGCGAAGGACCAACACTTGTGGGGCGCTCAGCGGCAACGCAACGGTTGCGCTCTGACATTTGTCGCGTCGTTTCGGCCAAGGTCAACAATGTGCTGATCCTGGGTGAAACGGGAACGGGCAAAGAAGTAGTCGCCCGCATGATCGCCGGACGAGCAGATCGTTCCCCGCGTTTTGTGGCCGTTCACTGTGGCGCCATCAACGACGGCCTGGCCGAATCTGAACTCTTTGGCCATGTGAAGGGCGCGTTTACCGGCGCCGACGTGCCTCGTGTCGGGGCATTTGAAGCGGCGGGCGGCGGTTACGTTTTTTTGGATGAAATCGGTGAGATGCCGATGGCCCAGCAAGCCAAGCTTCTGCGCGTGCTTCAGGAGCGAAAAGTTCAGCGGGTGGGCTCAAATGAAGAGCGTCCCTGTAATTTTCGGCTGATCGCCGCAACCAATATTAACCTTGAGCAAGCGGTAGCAGAGAAAAGATTTCGGGAAGACCTCTACTATCGAATCGCGGGCGAGAAAATCGTGATCACGCCCTTGCGCGAACGAATCGAAGATATCCCGGAATTGGTTTACGATACGTTGGCGAAGAAGCCAGCCACCCGCAAAATCAAACTGACCAGCGGCGCAATGGCGCTCCTCCAATCCCACACCTGGGCGGGCAACGTGCGAGAACTCATCCACATCGTTGAGCGCCTTGCGATTCGTTGCCCCGACAACGTGATCCGCGAGAAGGATGTTTGCCTCGTAGTGCCAGAGGTCACGTCGATTTTCAATTCGCGCTCCACCAAAGTGCTCGTGGGCCGTTATGGTGCCCAGCTCATCGCAGGCGAGCGTAAGCGCTTTGAGAAGGCCATCAACGAAGCCTACGGAAACCGAGAAAAGGCTGCAAAAATCCTCGGCATCTCGCGGCCCACCTTCTTTCGTAAAGCGAAGGAGTTTGGGCTGGTCAGAGAGCGGATCAAGGATATTGAGCCGCCAGAGGGGCCGGAGGTAACCCAATGATCGGAGGAATGAGTTCCTGTATGCTTCTACTTATGGCAGTTGCGACCAATAAGTCAGTGATAAAGATCGCACCCCAGCAGCTGACATTGAAGGACGGCGCAAAGGTAAACGTCCGCGCAGCGACCAAGAAGGATGTTGGCGCCGTAACCGATCTCATCCATCAAGCCTATGGCTACTGGATGGATGAATTTGGCCTAAAACTGACTCCGCAAACCCAGCCCACTGATAAGACCGAAAAACACCTCGTCGGCTTAGGTTTTGTAGCAACGGATGAATCTGGAAAAGTTGTCGCCACGTTTAGTGTGGACGAAGTAAAGATCACCGAGACTCCAGAGAATATCGACGTAAAGTTCCGCTTTGCTCGCGACGGAGTGTCCTACACGAAGGCGGAGAACCTCAATACGCCGGTCAATGGGCGCTATTTGGAATTTAAGAAATTTGCGACCGATCCAAGCCTGGGCAGACAAGGGCTCGGAAAGCAGCTTTATCTCATGGCTGAAAACTACGCCCGCGCCAACGGCTTTGATGGCGTGGAGCTGGAAACAGTCTACGAGTGCCGCTGGCTCTATGAATGGTACGTGGAGATGGGCTTTCAGGTCATTGGTAAGCACCGGTATCCGAACTCGAAGTTAGACACTTTGATTCTGGTGAAGAGGTTTTAGAGAATGGCTGACGTGAAAACTCGAAAAATGAAACTCAAGAAGGACTTTACGCCCCCGAGCTTCGATGACGGCGACGAGTTTTTTCCAAACGGCATTTTTGAATTCAACATAACGAAGCTGCTTTCGTTTATCGGTTCTCATCCGAGCGCGTTTCCAGTCGAAAACGTCGAGGTCTCCTCGTTGGTTCGCGGAGTGCCCGATCACCTGGACGAAAACACTGTTCAACAGGCCAATTTTAGGAACCCAATCGTCCTGGCTGAAATCAGCCCTGGCCGGTTCAACGTGGTCGATGGCAACCACCGACTTGAAAAGGCGCGACGCGAAGGCGCGGTGAAGATTCCCGCATACAGGGTGGCTGCCGAGCAGCATGTGTCGTTCATGAAGACCGTCAAGGGATATCGGGCCTACATCGGGTATTGGAATACGAAAGTCAGAGAACTCAATGGTTGAGTACCTAAGCGGCCGCCCAACAATAACTTAACAGAACTAGGTCTTAAAACATCGATTCAGCGAGACACAGAGCAGCCGTTCGCTCCTTCAAATATGTCAACTTAATGGCATATTTTGGCCACGACGCAATATAG
>JBBCAW010000076.1:0-10381 GCA_051382295.1 Bdellovibrionota bacterium FG-1
TCGTGCGGTATACGCAGTGGGCTTGTCTCCGTAGTCTCATGAACCGAGCTTCTACCACGAAAAGAAGACCTGGGAGCCTTATACACCCCCGGACTTACGTCCGGGGATCTTCTAAGGTACTATTAGATATTTATGTGCAGTTTTTTCAAGAACGCCTGGTTGCTAGGCGCGCGCCCCAGAAATTCATTCAATAAATCCATCGCTTCCAACATGTCCCCTTTTTCAAGAATAGTGTGCCGATACCGCATCCCCATTCCTGAATCGAAAAGTCCCGCCGATTCAAAACGCGTGAACATGTCTTCGGCATAAACCTTCGACCAAAGATAGCCGTAGTAGCCCGAATCATAGCCCCCCATCAAATGGCCAAACCCCGCCTGAAAATGCCCCCCCTCAATCGGCTCCACCCCGATGATTTCACGGTAGAGCCGATTTTGAATCGCCGTCGTGTCCACTGGACCGGAGGCCGTATGATAAGCCATGTCCAGCAATCCAAGCATGAGTTGACGAGTATAAAAGTAACCTTGATTGAAGTCCCGCGCGGCGATCATCCGACTCAAGAGTTCCTTGGGCAGCTTGCGCGAATGATCTTGATAATGCCCGGATAACGACGAGAGCACCTCAGGAGACCACACCCAATTTTCGAGCATTTGCGAAGGCGCTTCCACGAAATCCTGCGCGACATTTGAGCCCGAAAGCGTGCCAAAAGGTGCGCGCGTCAGAGTTTGGTGCATAATATGGCCAAACTCGTGAAACAACGTCTCCACTTCGCTATGATTCAAAAGCGAGGGTTTTCCGTTGGCGGGAGGATTCATGTTGGCCACGATTGCCGAAATCGGGTGGCTATACGCACCATCAGCCAATTTACGTCCAGAAATGAGCGAAAAAGCGGCGGCATGACCATATTTTCCTTGGCGCGGAATAAAATCCGCAAAAAAGAAACCAATCAAAGCTCGATCACTCGTGTTTTCAACGCGATAGAGCTTTACCCCTTCAGCCCAAACCGCCGCCTCGCGAACTTCGACAAACTGAACCCCCAATAACCGCGAGTAGGCATTAAACATTCCTTGAATCACGACGTCCGCCGGAAAAAACTCGCGGATTTTATCGTCATCTAAATCAAAGTCGCGTTTTTTGAGCTGATACGACAAATAACTGATATCCCAAAGTTTGAGCTCGCCCGGGTCCGAAGTGATCGTCTTTTTAAAAGCAAGAAGCCGAGAAAGATCCTTGCGGTTACTCACGGCCAACTTGCCTTTAAGGCCGTTGAGAAAGCCCAAAACCACACGACTCCCTTTGGCCATGTGATTTTGCGTGCGATAATCCGCCCAAGTTTTAAAGCCCATCGCAGCGGCGATCTTCTGTCGAAGAAGAATCGCCTTTTCTAGCACGGCTACATTTTTCCCAGCTGCGCGATTAAAATAGACCAAAAGCATTTTGCGCCGCGTTTCGCCGCTTTTGGCGTTTTCCATGACCTGCGTATAATCCGTGGATTTGGTCGTAATCAAATACTTGCCTGATTCTGCTTTTTTAAGACGTGCTAAAAAATCATGAGAAACGCCGTCTAGCTCGCTTGCCGAAAACTCAACCGTGGTCGCATCGGCATTGATGTTTGCCGCAAAGTCCGCTTCAAGCGCCGCAAGCTGGGTTTTCAATTCGCGCACACGAGTCAACTGATCATCCGGAAGCTTAAGGCCATTCATTTCGAATGCACGTAAAGTCTGCGAAAGAAGACGACGCTGTTCAACACCGAGAGTTTTGAGCTTCTGTAAGCCGTGGATGGCGTTGTAAAGGTCTCGGCGACTAAAAACCTCGACCCCAAATTGATTCACTTTGCCTTCACATGCCGATCCCTCCGCACTTAACTGGGGATGAGTCGAAACATACCCCATAAAAGTCAACGGCGCGGTCTGGTCCGAAAAATCAGAAAGAGTCCGGTCCAGCGCTAAAAGCGTATTTTCTGGGCGCCGGTCCTGCGCCGCAACCCCTCCGATTTGATCCAGACTCCGACGCGCATCGTTAATTGATTTTTGACAATGCTGCGTCACTTGACCTTCAGCATAATCCGAACGAATGAGCGCCTTTTCCGCTGGAACGGATAGGGTTCCAGGCGTCGCACACGCCGTCAGTAAACCGAGAAAAGTGACAGAACTTGACAAAAACATTAGCGAAATCTTCATTTTCTACGCCTCATGAATCTATTTATTTTCATTCCCCCCTTTTTAATTTTCAAAAGATGTCGTTCAATCGACCGACTGGGGGAGAAAATTATGAAACTGTTTCAAATCATTGCCATTGGACTTAGTTTTACACTGAATTTCACCACGAGCGCAACCGCTGGCGAAGTCCTTTTACTCAAGTCGGTCGGATCGATCCGAATTTCAGATCATTCTCAAGAGTTGCTCAAAAAAGCAGCCATCGGCTTCGATCAGTCCTCCCAACACTTTGTGGTGCAATTTGGATCGGTTATTTCTGAGGCCGATCAGGCAGCACTCATCTCCCAGGGTCTTGAAATCGAACACTATCTCCCAGAAGACGCCCTTTTGGTCCGTGGAACGGGACAGGCGGCCGCTCTCGCCAAACTCACTTCCGCGAACCTTACCGCAGTCGTGCCTTTCGCGCCTGAATGGAAAATTAGCCCTGAGTTTTTATTGAACTCTCCTAGCCCACGCCCGGAGCAAATCCTGGTTTCGACCCTTGCTGATACCTCGACTCTCAATATCGCTCATGAGATGGAACAGATTTCAGGGGTTCGAGTCATTTGGAGAAATGAACGAGATCTATTGATTTCGGCTTCAACCACAAATTTAACACCGATCGCGCGCATCGAAGGGGTCGAATGGATTCAGCCGGCTCCTATTTTAGTGAGCTTTATCTACCCCATGACGGGCGAAAACACCCCAGCCCATGGAAACTACGCGCTGGACATTACGGGTTATGAATCAGGAACCAAGCTCATGGGCTTTGAGGCCGCGTGGGCTCGCGGATATCATGGCGAGGGCCAAATCGCCGCAGTGGCCGACACTGGCCTCGATAGTGGAAATCTAGCGACCATTCACCCCGACTTTAAGGACACGCTCCTCAATGGCTATCTCGAGGGTCTCGGTACAACCAGCTGGGAAGATTCGATGGGCCACGGCACTCATGTATCCGGATCAGTGGTCGGGACTGGCGTGGCATCCAATCAAGCCTTTCGCGGTGGAGCCCATGCCGGTAAACTTCTTTTTGAAGGCCTTTGGAGCCCGATTTTAGACAATCTCGCGATTGGGTCGGATTTTAACAAGCTCTTAGGTGACGTTTACAAAGACGGAGCCCGCGTCCACTCCAACTCATGGGGATCCAGTCGAGGCTTTGGTGAGTACGATACCATGGCCGCGCGCATGGACGAGTACATGTGGAATCACCCTGACTTTCTCGTACTTTTTGCGGCTGGCAATAGCGGAGAAGACAAGAACAAAGACGGACGCATCGACGAAAACTCGGTAAGTTCGCCAGGAACCGCTAAAAATGTGCTGACCGTCGGAGCCTCTGAAAACTACCTCATGGAAGGGGGCATTCAAAAAACCCTCAAAGAACTTCGCGATGGCCAAAAAAAATGGGGTGTTGAACCTCTGGCGAGCGATCGTCTTTCGGACAACCCCAACGGCATGGCGGCGTTCAGCTCACGCGGGCCAACCAACGACGGACGAATCAAACCCGAAATTGTTGCCCCCGGCACCAATATTGTGAGCACTCGCTCACATCACCCCAAGGCTTCGGTGCTTTGGGGTGCATATAACGATGACTACGCCTATGCGGGCGGCACTTCGATGGCAACTCCGCTTACAGCAGGATCCGCGACGGTGCTTCGCCAATACTTGGTCCAAGCTCGTGGATTTTCAAATCCATCAGCAGCGCTGGTCAAAGCCACGCTCATGCACACCGCCACGGACCTCTATCCTGGACAATATGGCACGGGTCCGACCCAAGAGCTTCCCACTCGGCGGCCAAATGTTCATGAAGGCTATGGACGCGTGAATATGGATGCGGCCACGGCCATTCCGACAGACACCCTGCTGATCGACAACTCGCCGGGCGTAGGTGCCGGCCAAGCTCAGTCCGTACAAATTCAAGTGCCCGCCGGCGGTTCGCTGCGAGCGACCCTATCTTATACGGATGCTCCGGCGGCGGCCTCGGCCTCGCGCTCTTTGGTGAACGACTTAGATCTGATCATCCAAGGGCCGAATCATCAGATTTTCCAGAAACAAGATCGGATCAACAATACGGAGATGCTGGAACTGAGCGGCCTCAGCGCCGGACTTTACACAGTATCGGTGTCCGGAATCAATGTTCCGCAAGGGAAGAACAGCAAGCAACCTTACGCATTGGTGGTTGGCGCGGGTCTTTCGGGCCTTTGATGACGGAAAAGATCCGATACAAGACGCATTATTTTGTCTGCAATGGCAAAAACTGCGCAGAAAAAGGCAAGCCTGAGGAAGTCAAAAAATTCCTCAAAAACGAAATCTACCAACTCGGTCTCAAGGACGAGATGAGGGCTTGTACCTGTAGCTGTTTGAACTATTGCGAGCAAGGGCCTAATATCGTGGTCTATCCAGAGGGTAAGCTTTATACGGGCGGGGAAGTTCCAAAGGTATGACGCAGACCTTAACCAAAAGGTGCGGAGCACCTTTTAGGGAGCCAAAGCAAACTCAATCACAATGGTCGTGGCGTAAGTCCCAGCCCCGGCATTGGTGAAGTCCACCTTTACGTCATACTTTGGCGCCACCGCGAAATCCGCGAGCTTAAAAACATGCTTATTGGCCGCAATCGTCGCCGTTTGCAAAACCACGGCTGCGGCGGCATTCAAACCAACCGAAGCACCGGCCCCGCCCACAAGCCCCGCCGAAATCGGAGCGCCAAACTGATCCACGCCATTCCACATTCCGGCCCCAGCCTGTCCCGTGGTATACATTCGAATCATTGCGGTCCCGCAATGGGTCGTACCGTTAGCACCGCAGAGATTGAGATTGTTGTCCTTTAGATCACCCAGAGCAAGAACACCAAAATCCAATATCGCCATCGAAATATTCGGAATGACCCATTGAGAGGCATCAATCGTCATCGATGTGCTCGGTGAGTTCACCACCGATACATTTTGAGCTCCCGTGGCTGCCGTCAGGGCCGAAAACGAACCCTTCCCTGAACGTGCATCAAAACTTGCACGAGCCTTAACCACAACGCCATCGCCAGGATTGACCGCATCGATGGTCGGCAAACTGGGCACATTGGGATTCACATTGGGACTCGAATTCAAATTGACGTTCGGGTCAATCAGGTTTGGACCACACCCCCAGCCGAGGATGGCGATACTCCAGACTCCGAAAATCCAAGCACCAGGAACTAAAATTTGTTTGATACTACCCATATAGATGCAATCTCCCGCGTCAATGCAGAAGCAGGAAACGAGCCATCACCGAGGCCTTTAAAATCAATTACTTAGCATGAGGCGGTCACCAAATGACCCATGTCATTGTGGCACAATCTGCCTCTCACAGGGATTAACTTACCTAGTACACCCAAGAAATGAAGCCATCCCCACTTGCTAAAGGCCCAACCGCCCCCATTCTTGCTCGTATGGACGAACAGCGAAATCAAAAATCAAACGACGCTCAACCCCCAGTACGCCCAGGGGGACTGATCCTCCCAGACCAGGTTTTGCCACCTAATCTTTTTATCTTACCCTTTAATGGACCCATCACTTTTCCAACGCTTTTAGCGCCCCTTTTGATCCATCAGTCCAAGCACATCGCGATGATCGAAGAGGCCATCAATCGCCAACGGATGATTGGCCTGCTTTTGACCCGAAACGGCGAAGCCGCCGAAACCGTCAAACCAGACCAACTCTACGACGTAGGCGTGATCGTGAAGATCATCAAACGCCTGAAACTTCCGGATGGTTCCGTCAACCTGCTGATCCATAGCATGAAGCGCTTTCGCACCAAGAGGGTTCTATCCGAGCACCCCTATATCGTGGTCGAAACCGAATATTTGAATGACATCGTTGAAAAATCCACCGAGATGGATGCTCTCACGCGGTCTGTGATCAGCCATGTAAAAAAGCTTTCCGAGGTCAACCCATTTTTCACCGAAGAAATGCGCTTAGCCATGATCAACGCGCCGGGTGCCGGCACCGTCGCTGATTTAGTGGCCTTTGCCCTCACCCTTCCAAAAATCGAAGCCCAGGAATTTCTGGAGACTCTTTCAGTCAAAAATCGTTTCGAAAAACTACTCGTTCACTTACGGCGAGAACAAGATGTCGCCGATCTTCAGCGAAAAATTAATGACGAGGTCAACACCAAGCTCAACAAGCTTCAACGCGAATTTTTCTTAAAAGAACAACTCAAAACCATTAAGCGGGAATTGGGAAACGAAGAGGACGGCAAAGAGAAGTCAGCACGAACTTTTCGCGAGCGAATCGAAGCCGCCGGAATGCCGGACGAGACCAAAAAAATCGCGCTCGACGAGCTGGAGAAATTTGAAACCCTCTCGGAAAATTCGCCGGAATTCAATATTTCACGCACTTATCTCGAAACCCTTTGTTCTCTCCCCTGGAGTAAGGTCACCCAAGACAGTCTAGATTTGGATCATGCTCGAGAGGTTTTGGACTCCGATCATTATGGCCTTGAAAAGGTAAAAGAGCGCATCATTGAGTTCTTAGCGGTCCGTCAGCTTAAAAATGACCCCAAGGGTTCGATTATTTGCCTGGTAGGTCCTCCAGGGGTCGGCAAGACCTCCATTGCTAAATCCATTGCCCAAACCCTGGGCCGAAGCTTTTTTAGATTCTCCTTAGGTGGCATGCGTGATGAAGCCGAGATCAAAGGTCACCGCCGCACCTATATCGGCGCGATGCCAGGCAAAATTTTGAACGGACTTCGCCGCGCGGGCACAAAAAACTGTGTTCTGACTCTGGACGAGATCGATAAGCTTTCAAGCAGCTACCATGGAGATCCGGCGAGCGCGCTGCTTGAAGTTTTGGATCCTGAACAAAATTCGGCATTTTTAGATCATTATCTGGATGTGCCGTTTGACCTCTCCAAGGTCCTTTTTATCGTCACGGCCAATACCACTTCGACCATCCCGGGGCCGCTTTTGGATCGGATGGAAGTGATCGAAATTGCAGGCTATACGCTCGAGGAAAAAGAAGACATCGCCCTTCGATATGTCATTCCACGGGAACTCGAGGCCAACGGGGTCAAACCGACTCAGTTGAAAATTGAAAAAACCGCGCTTCGAAAGATGATTAACGATTATGCTCGCGAGCCGGGACTTCGCTCCCTTCAGCAAATGGTCGGGAAAATCGCCCGAAAATCCGCGGCGCAAATCGTTCAAGCCAAATCTCGGACAGGAAATCGGGCAAAAACGATCATCGTGACTTCGGAAAGCTTAGCGGATTGGTTAGGCCCCAAGCGCTTTTATAATGAAGTTGCGGAGAGAATCACCGCTCCTGGTGTCGTGGTCGGCTTGGCATGGACCGCGATGGGCGGGGAGATCCTCTTTATTGAAGCGCAGGATTACCCAGGCTCGGGCCAGCTTAAGCTCACCGGGCAAATGGGAGATGTCATGAAGGAAAGCTCTGCCATTGCGTGGAGCTACGTCAAAAAGAAGGCTTCGTTACTCCCGATGGGCCCTGATCGTAAATATTTCACCGAAAATGACGTCCATTTGCATATTCCGGCTGGAGCCATTCCCAAGGACGGTCCCTCAGCCGGAGTCACCATGGCCACCGCACTTTACTCTCTCATGAGCGGGCGCAAAACCAAGGCACGAATGGCCATGACAGGCGAGCTTTCACTCATCGGCAAAGTCCTGCCAGTGGGTGGCATCAAGGAAAAACTTCTAGCTGCACGACGGGCTGGAATCACAACCGTGATTTTACCCAAGATCAACGAAAAGGACCTTCAAGAGGTTCCGGAGTATGCTCTGCGCGGCATGACCCTACATCTGGTGAGTCATGTGGACGAAGTTTTTGATCTCGTTCTTGAAAAACCAGCCGCCGTGAAACCCAAGATTGTGCGCAGTAAGGTGATTAATTCGACATTGGGGGAAGGTCGTTATCGAGATCTTCCGGGCTCATCACTACAACGGAAACACAACCGGCAGCGATTTCACGCAAAGCGGTGACAATCACGCGATTCTTGCTTTTCACCAAAGGCTCAGACCCCTTGTAAAGCTGTCGGGCACGCTTGGTGGTTAAGTGAACCAACTCATACATATTGTCTACGTTCTGTAAGCAGTCTTCAATTGTAACGCGTGCCATGGAAACTCCTTAAATCATTCGAAAACATAAAGATATAAACTCACTAGCTAATCCCCGTGATTGAGTCAAGAGGAGGTGTACATGCTGTCGAGCTCGTTCTTGAAGCGACGATTAATATAGCTGCGACGCACCTTAAGCGAAGGCGTCAACTCGCCACTGTCTATGCCAAATTCATTGGGCAAGATTACGAATTTCTTAATCGTTTCATAGGTTGCTAACTTCCTATTGACCTCATCAATGATTTTTTGGACCCAACCCAGAATTTTTGGATTTTTGACCAACTCAGAGTATTCGCTAAACAAAATAGAATGCTCGGTAGCAAAACGAATCACCTGCTCGCGGTCTAAGGTGACCAAGGCAGTCAGAAAATGCCGCCGATCTCCATGCGCTACAAATTGGGTGATCAAGGAGTAAGCTTTGGCCAGGTTTTCAATTTTCTGAGGGGCCACGTTTTTGCCGCCACTAGTCACGATCAGATCTTTTTTGCGATCCGTAATGTGCAGAAAACCATCGGCATCCAAATGCCCGATATCTCCGGTATGAAACCAGCCGCCATGGAGCACCTCAGCGGTCTCCTTAGGCATCTTAAAATAACCTTTGAATACCTTGCGCGAATTCACGAGAATTTCGCCATCCTCGGCGATTTTGATCTGAACCTCAGGAAGTGGCCGCCCCACGACGCCAAAGCGAGCATCATCGGGTAAATTGAGTGAAACCGGGGCAGTCGTTTCAGTGAGACCATAGCCTTCGAGAATCTTAATCCCCACCACCTGAAAGAATTCGCCTATTTCCTTGGGAAGGGGGGCCCCCCCACATACGGCAAAACGAAGCCGTCCTCCAAAACGCTGCGCGATCTTCGAAAACACCAATTGGGTCGCAATCGCATATTCAGCCGTCTCCGAAAAAGAAGGCTTTTGATGCGCCCAAATGGCTTGGTAGTATTTGCGACCCACGCGAAAGGCTTTATCAAAAACCCGTTTCTTGAGCGAAGCCCCCCCTTGGACGTGGGAGTGAACGCGGTTAAAGGCCCGCTCAAAAATTCGAGGCACTGCAAAGATCACGGTGGGGCGAACTTCGACAATATTGCTCATGAGCTTGTCGATGTTTTCCACATAGGCTTGGCGCCACCCAAAACTGTAAATGGCCATGGACTCCGCCTTGCCCAAAATATGTGAAAACGGCAAAAAGGACAGGATGACTTCGCCCTTAGGATTGACAAATCTTCCGACGGTCGCCACGCAATCCTCAAGCACGCTCATCATATTGTCGTGCGTGATCATCGCCCCCTTGGGCACCCCCGTGGTTCCGGAGGTATAGCAAATGGTGATCAGATCTTCAGGTTTTGCGTTGCGGAGGTTGTCCTCAAATCGTTCAGGACTGCGGGATTCCTCGCGCCGGCCGAGTTCTTTCAGCGCGGTGAAGGTGATGATATTTTGCGAACCATTTTGGTGACTTGCCGCAAGCGCGATCGCCGAGGGTTCGATCACAATGATTTTTTTGAGATGAGGAAGGCAATCTGGCTTTTCGAGGCGCTTTTCGACGATTTTTTGAAGTTGCTTGGCATCTTCCAAAATCATGATCTTGGCTTCGGAATGGTGCGCGATAAAGCAAACATCGTCGGGAATACTGGAAGCATAGATAGGAACGGTAACGCCGGCTGCTCCCAAGATTGCCATGTCGCTGAGCGACCACTCATAGCGGGTATTGGAAAGAATCGCGACCCGATCTCCCGGCTCAACCCCCAAAGCCATCAAACCAAAAGCGACCTGCTTGCACTCTTCAAAATACTCGCGAAAAGTGACCTGCTTCCAAATATTGAGCACTCCCGCCTCGGCATAAGTCGGTTTATATTGAAAACCAACTTCGTCAGGAGTGACCTTAACGCGTTCAAGAAAAGTTTCAGTGATAGTCTTTCGTGTAATCAGAGGCATATCTCTGATTTATACCTTAGGTAATGAGTAGTTAGCAAGGACAGGAATTCTTCGGTGAGGGATGTCGGGGTCGTCCCTCCCTGGACTCCGCGCAAAAACGCGCTTCCTGCGCGCGCGGATCCCCTCACCCGTCACCAAAGAATTCCTGGCGTGGGAA
>JBBCAW010000077.1:0-1417 GCA_051382295.1 Bdellovibrionota bacterium FG-1
TGGTGGCCGCTTTTGGTCCTCAGCACGGTCTTCGCGGTGATAAGCAGGACAATATGGTGGAGTCGGATGATTTTACCGATCCCGTTCATCATATTTCGGTTTTCAGTTTGTATGGTCAGGTCAGGCGACCCACGGATGCGATGCTCGATACCTTTGATGTTTTGCTTTTTGACATCCAAGATGTCGGCTGTCGAATTTACACTTTTTTAACCACGCTTTTGTATGTCCTCGAAGCGGCCCAAAAAAAGGGCAAAAGCGTTTGGGTTTTGAATCGCCCTAATCCCGCCGGGCGTCAGGTCGAAGGGATGGCTCTCGTCGACGGATGGCAAAGTTTTGTGGGCGCCGCCGCGGGCATTCCGATGAGGCATGGGATGACCATGGGCGAAGCGGCCCGCTGGTTTGTCAAACATCTTAAGCTCGAGGTGGATCTTCACGTGGTGGAGATGGAGGGCTATCAACCCGATCAAGGCCCCGGTTATGGGTGGCCTTTGGGTGTCTTGCCTTGGGTCAATCCCAGTCCCAATGCCGCCTCGTTGTCGATGGCGCGGGCCTATGCAGGTACGGTGATGATCGAGGGCACGACGCTTTCAGAAGGGCGGGGTACCACTCGTCCGCTGGAGCTGCAGGGCGCGCCGGATTTGGCCATGCCCGAAATTTTAGCTTGGATGCGCAAGACGGCTCCGCAGTGGTTGGAAGGTTGTTTGCTCCGGCCGTGTTTTTTTGAGCCTACTTTTCATAAACACGGTAAACACCTGAATTCGGGTTTTCAGATTCATGTGGATCATTCTGATTATGACCCAGAGCGATTCAAGCCGTACCGCTTGATCGCCCTTTGGTTTAAGGCCATTCGTGCGATTCATCCGGATTATCCCCTGTGGCGAGATTTTCCTTATGAGTACGAAGCCGACCGTTTGGCCATCGATGTGATTAATGGCAGTCCTAGATTGCGTTTGTGGGTCGATGACTCGCAAGCCACCCCTTCAGATTTGGATGCGATTTGCGAGCCCGAGGAGCGGGCTTGGCGAGAGGAGCCGAGAGGGTAGGGATGAAAAGAATCTCAGAAACCAGGCCTGCGCTTGATGGGCGACGGCATCTAAAGCGCCGGGCTCTTCAAAAAGATGAGTGGCGCCAGGAATAATGACCAGCTCGCCTGTGCTGAGGTGCTTCAAGGCTTCTTCATTCATCTGGATGACTGCTTGATCTTCGCCTCCTACGATTAAAAGCGTGGGTGCGGTGACCTCCTTGAGCCTTGGAATGGCTAAGTCAGGTCTCCCTCCGCGAGAAACGACGGCAGAGATCTGGTGCCCCAGATCTGCAGCGGCCCAAAGCGCAGCCCCGCCACCGGTGCTGGCCCCAAAGTAACCCAGGGGAAAACTGCTCAGATGTTCTTGGTTTTGAATCCAATGCGTTGCCATCA
>JBBCAW010000078.1:0-77557 GCA_051382295.1 Bdellovibrionota bacterium FG-1
GGATTAACGTCAACAGCGGTGACGCGCCAAGGAGGGGTGAGACCTAATAGGAGTTGATAGAGTTCAATATCGCGCATGGCGAGATTTGAACTCTGGAACCATTTTTATGCAAGCACAGCGTTATACGCACCGAGTCTTACTATCGCAAATGACCTTACCCACTCGAAAGCCTGAAGAACCTAAAAACTGATCTGCTTCTTCGATGGTAAATTTCAACGTCAACCAACGGCTTTCTTGGTGCGCTTGCCGAATACTCGATCTTTTGCTCTTTCAATGGCGGTTGTCGTGGATGCGGAAGTGGCCTTGCGAGTACGTCCTTGAATCACATCGTTCAGACCCTGAGCCACACCACGAAGGCTTGCCAGTTCCATCTGCATTTTTTCGAACTCATCCGCATTAAGAAGCACAAAAGCTTCACCACTTTTACGAGTAATCTTAACGGGTTCCGCACGCGCTGCTTCCATCCACTCTTTCAGATTGGCTCTGAAATCATTGGTATTGGTTCTATCCATAGCGTACCTCCTAAACCATACTGTACGCCTAACGGTACCGTTTGTCAAGGTGACCTAGGTACCAGCGAGGGGACGAACGCGATGACTCTATAACGAAACGCCTCGCGGTTGCCGCCTAATGCGAACGGTATTTCAGTACTCGCTTGAGAGTCAGCTTTTCGATCACCTTATTCATCAAGGCAAACATCTCTTCAACGTCAATCGGTTTTCTCAGGAAAGCCATTGAACCGTTCCTCAGAGCATTCACGGCGTTTGTTTCGTCTCCGAAGCCGGTAAATTTATAAGTGATTGAATTTATTGACTTTTTTTGATGGCGGAGAGGGCGAGATTCGAACTCGCGAGACGCTTTTGGCGTCTGCTCCCTTAGCAAGGGAGTGCCTTCGACCACTCGGCCACCTCTCCACAGGTAAGCTAATTCAGGTCGATGATGCTGCTCACCGTACCAAAGGTTTTTACTGAGAGCAACGAAAGTAAAAGCCAAAACAAACAACACATGGCGTCAATCCATCTGCCATTGCCCCAATCTGAAATGATTCAACAAATCCTAATCCAATACAAACACGATCCCAGCAGTTGCCAGAGTAAGATTTATTAGAAATAATTAAGAAGTGGCAGGATGCCGCAGTTATCTTACCCGGCTTGATCCCCGGGGACCCCCAAGGACAGGTGGCCCAATTTGAAAAAAACGACCTCACTCTTTTTCTTTATTCCCCTCCTCTGTGCCCTCGCCCTCCCATTAATCTGCGCTTCCGGAATCTGCGCGCACCTCCAACACACCCCGACTCCTAACGTCATTCTATTGACACTCGATGGAGTACGCTGGGAGGAGGTCTTTCAAGGCGTAGACCCAGGCCAAAGCCTCGACTCCAATCCTAAGGTCTTTGATTTCTTGCTAGGTACCTTGAGCCAAGAAGGCTTCTTGGTCGGCGATCGCAGCCGCGGCGAGATCGTGAATGTCGGAAACCGTGCACAGAATAGCCTCCCTGGCTATCAGAGCATCATGGGGGGCGCGACCCAGCCATGCGAGACCAATGCTTGCGGCCGAATTAAGGTCGAGACCTTTCCTGAACGGATTGTTCAGGACCTCGGTCTGCGGACGGACCAAGTGGCAACCATTGCATCGTGGGAAAAAATCGCCCTCGCCGCTGAACATGTCGAAGGCACCACCTTTGTGAATGCCGGCAATCGACCTTTCCAGCTCCCCAGTGGTCCTGATCCAGAAATCGAAGCACTGAACCAACAACAGGCACAAGACCCAACGCCGTGGGCTTATGCTCGCTTTGATAAATATACTTTCGCACACGCCCTTCACTTTCTAAAAAAAGAGCGGCCACGTTTTTTATTTATTGCCCTCAATGATTCAGATGAGTGGGGCCATAAGGGAAAATACGAAAAATACCTAGCCACGCTCCGCCAACAAGACAGTTGGGTTAAAGAACTCGTCACCACCCTGAACGGAATGGGTGACTATGGCGCCCAAACCACCCTCATCATCACAACTGACCATGGCCGTGGTGATGGCAATGATTGGAACGAACACGGCTCTGGCTATAAAGATTCAAAATCAGTTTGGATCTATGGACGAAGCCCCTATACCCGCACGGTACAAGCCCGCGCCGGAACCCATACTCACTCACGAATACCAGCCTCTAAGCCCGCTTATTCACACCTCGATATCAGACCCACCATTGAGGCCATCTTTGGACTTCCACCCAAGATGGACGGCGTCTCGCCCCCCCCCGGAAAAGTGATTCAGGAAATCACCGGAATACTCGCGCCCCATCTCTAAAGGAGATCAGGGTTTCCGCAGTGTTCTTAATATTTCATCGGCCATCAAAGCCACTTTTCGCACCGGCGAATTCTTTGCGCTTTCTAGCGCCGCCAGGGTCTGTTGATCCAATTCAGCATGGCGAGCCCCCGAAGTCAGGTGACCCGCAAACGACTTGAGCGCCACCAATTGAGGATAGGCAAGCGTGGTTTCGTTGGCCATATCCCAGTGCTGCTCCTCCGGGCTAACCGAACCTGTATCATCGCGATCACAATGAGCGAGACTTCGACAAGGCGGTTCATTGAGAACCTGGTGCAAAAATGCCACATCATCGGGAGACGAAATTTCGCGCCCCACCAAAAACACGATCGTTCCGCGCTCGTTGCGTTTTTCGAGGCTCAGTTTTGCGTACTTCTCCCTAAAAAGAGCTTTTGCCGGGGCATCGAGCATCCTGAACTCGCGGTCCAGCCTGGGATCATTGTCATTTTTTGAAATCAAAATTTCATCGAGCACTTTTACCTGCTCCAAATCATGCGCCGAGGCCTGGATAGGTGCGGAATTGCCAGAATTTGAAACCCCAGTCGGGCCAGAATGCAAATCAGGTGCAAGCGCCCCAGGAACCGGGGTCGCGTGCACCTGATCTTGCGGACTAAGAACCTTTGCCACGCGTGGGTGTTTAAAACTCATAAAACTAACCAAGCAAAACCCAACCACCAGCAGCAAAGGAATAGAATAACGCTGATTAATCATTCGTCGAAATTGAAGAGTAAAGATCCTTTTTCAATTCTGCTTTTGCTGAAGATCCAGTAATGCGTTTGAACTGATCATCGGAATAAATGCCCGAATCCATTTTGACCTTGTCCGTGCAATTCGTGCAAAACTTTTGAATATTTTTGAGCATGATCGTCGAAGATCCATACGAACCGATCGAAGTCACATCACAAGCAGGTTCCCCCGCGAGCGTGGCGCCAGTCCAAATGCTCTTCATATCATGTCCCTGATCATCCAAGAAAGGAGTCGGACAAGTCGCATGGGACCAGTTGCCATTGGCGTCTTCGGTATGTCGAGACTCGTGAAAGACCACCATCATTTTTGCCACTTGTGGATGGCTAAAATCCGTATAATTACGAGTCAGCCAAATTTTGGATGAATCATAGAACGGGATCACGCAGGCAACGGCTTTTCCGCCGCCGCAGTCATTCATGCCGACCGCGGTCACCCGAGTTTCAAAAAACTTTCCATAAAGCACGCCATCAACCGTCCCAAACACTTTTTGATGCAAAGGTGTAGCGCCATTACCTTTGATCGCCTTGATAAAGGCCATATCCTGGGTAATTTGATCGCGGACCCCTTGTGGAACATCACTATCGAAGGTATAAGCCTGGGCCAACGCCGGAAGAACGAGGGCTGTGAGAGTAATCCAGAATTTCATGGCAGCATCCTTTTGTGACAAGTTGAAAAACTCAATGCTAAGACGGTTGCACGCAAACGGTCGGCTTGCAAGACACAGTGCGTTTAATGTGTATTTTTTAATAAGGCGTTTTGGCAATGAGTCAATTTTTGGCAATCGACTTCGAAACCGCCAACTATTCGAATGATAGCGCTTGTGCGATCGGACTTGTTCGAGTCGAACAAAACCAAATTATTCAAAAAGAAGTTCACCTCATACGCCCGCCCCAGCGACAATTTATGTTTACCCATATTCACGGGATCACCTGGTCAGACGTTGCCAATGCCCCCACCTTTGGCGAATTATGGCCAAAAATTTCTAGTTTATTTGAAGGCTTAGATTTCATCGCCGCTCATAACGCAGGCTTCGATAAGCGCGTCCTCTCGGGATGCTGCAGTCGATACGGCATTCCTCTTCCGAAGTCCGAATTTACTTGTACCGTTCAACTCGCCCGCAAGGCCTGGAACATTCGGCCCACGACCCTATCCCATGTCTGCACTCACCTCGGCATCCCCTTAAATCATCATGAGGCACTCTCGGATGCGTTGGCCTGCGCCAAGATCGTGCTCGCCTCAAATTTGGAAAGGCCGTGATTCGGACTGAGGTTTATGGTACACGCATTGCCATGACTCAATCCAACTTGCCAATTCTGGAGTTTATTCTCAATAATTACAAGAACTTCAACTCACGAGCGACCCGTGATGCGACACTCTCCTATTGGCGGCATATTGAGGACGGCGGAAAAATGTTTTGGTCAGTCGCGGGCGCGATGTCGTCAGCGCAATTGGGCATTACCCTGGCTCCAGCCATCCGCGCAGGCCTGATTCATGGCATGTCCGTGACTGGCGCCAACCTCGAAGAATCACTCTTTCGGCTTGTGGCCCATCACGGTTACAAAGATTTTCCAGAATACCGCTATTTCACCAAAGACGATGACACCCGTATTCTCGAACAACGCATGCGTCGCGTGACTGATACGAGCATTCCAGAAGATGAGGCCTTTCGTGCGGTCGAAAAATACATCGTCCCTATGTGGTTGGATGCCACCAAGAATAATCATCGGCATTTTTGGCATGAGTACTTCTATGAGCTGATCCAAAAGATTGAGCCAAAACTCTACGAAGGAAACCCTGAGGATTGCTGGCTGCTCGCTGCGGCCCGTGCAAAGTTGCCTATGGTGGTCCCAGGACACGAGGACTCAACCTTTGGAAACATCTTTGCTTCGCACGTCAAAACTGGCGAATGTAGCGCCCTGATTGCAAAATCAGGCATTGAGTACATGGGCCAGCTTTATGATGACTATCGTGAACTCTCCTCAGGCAAAGGTGTGGGCTTCTTCCAGATTGGTGGCGGTATCGCGGGCGACTTCCCCATCTGCGTGGTTCCATCGATCAAATACGACCTCGGGGAGCCTGTCAAACCCTGGGCCTATTTCTGCCAAATCTCGGACTCCACGACTTCGTACGGATCGTATTCGGGTGCTACGCCCAACGAAAAAATCACCTGGGATAAGCTCACTCGCGATACGCCGATGTTTGTCATCGAATCCGATGCGACGATCGTGGTGCCGCTCATGCTCAAGGCCCTCCTTGAAGCCAAGCAAAATCCACGCGAGGCCAATGCGCTCATCGCAAAGTGCGGGGTTTAAGACCAAGGCGCCCATATACACCTTCTGGCACAGATCTCGAATCAGTCGATCACTATGCCAAGAAAAAATCTGATCAGAAACATTCAATTTCCCTACCATGTGACCGCCCGATCCAACAATAGAGAGCCATTCCCATTCGAGGTATCCCTATTTTGGAAAATTCTTTGCGATCAATCATTTGCGATCGGAATGCTATTCGACGCCCGCATTCATGCGCTGGTCCTTATGCCTAATCATTTCCATATGATTATTTCAGCTCCTGAACATGACTTAGGCGTGATCATGCAAGAATTTATGAGGTCCGTTACCAAGACTACAAATCTGAAAAATGGTCGATCCGGAAGAATCTTCGGGGCCTCCTACCATTGGACATTGATCAACTCACCGACCTATTTTGCCCATGCCTATAAGTACGTCTATCGTAATCCGGTCCGAGCGGGCCTATGCCAATCCGTGGAGGATTTTCCATTTAGTACAATTGAGAATTTGTCCTCCATTCGGCCCAAAGCATTCCCACTATGGTACCCCTTCGGGACCAGTAAATTTGCTTTAATTCCGAATGACATATCAGAGCAAATCAATTGGCTAAATACGCCGTTCCTTTTGGAACATGAACAAGAAATCCAAAAAGCCTTGGCGAAGACGATTTTCCAACCTTCACGCCAGGGTTGGAAAAGAACTTTATCCGAATTGGCAAAAGACCAGTTAATTTGACGCACTCGGCATCAAAAAGTAACCTGATACCTTTTATTGGTCCGAGCTGCAGGGGTCGAACCTGCGACATCTGCTGTGTAAAAGCAGCGCTCTACCACTGAGCTAAGCTCGGACTTTTTACAAACTAAACTGCCGCCGAAGCTTCCTCATGCCCCGAAGCCTCAATGCCTGCTTCTTCAGCCGTCTTTACGCGGGCCTGCAAGTACTTGTACTTGGTCAAACCCGTACCCGCCGGAATCAGACGCCCCATGATCACATTCTCTTTCAAGCCGCGGAGATAATCCACACGGCCTGCAATCGAAGCTTCTGTGAGCACCTTGGTGGTCTCTTGGAACGAGGCCGCCGAGATAAAGCTGTCCGTACTCAGCGATGCTTTGGTGATCCCAAGAAGCAACGGTTCAGCAGTGGCGGGTGCGCCGCCAGCTTGCAGAGCTCGTTGATTTTCAGCTTCAAAAGCCATCTTATCTGATGTTTCACCAGGCAAGAAGGTCGTGTCGCCCACGTCCTTGATCTTCACCTTACGAAGCATCGAACGAACCACCGTCTCGATGTGCTTATCGTTAATCTTCACCCCTTGGAGGCGATAGACTTCCTGCACTTCGTCAACGAGGTACTTAGCGAGGGCTTTTTCACCCAAGACCCGCAAAATATCATGTGGATTAATAGGACCATCCATCAGCGGCTCACCGGCTTTGACGTAGTCGCCTTCGTTCACCGCCAGATGGCGTCCCTTACCAATGAGATATTCTTTGGCTTCGCCGGTTTCAGGCGTGACAACAACCTTACGCTTGCCCTTGGTATCTTTACCAAAGGAGACGACGCCATCGATTTCGCTGATAACAGCAGAATCCTTGGGCTTACGCGCCTCAAACAACTCGGCCACACGTGGCAGACCGCCCGTAATATCCTTAGTCTTGGTGGTTTCACGGTGAATTTTGGCAATCGTATCACCGGCAGAAAGATGGTCACCATCCGTCACAACGAGATTGGCGCCAACTGGCACCATATAACGCGCCACGCGGTTGGTATTCTCAATCTTTCTGATCTCGCCATTTTCATCCAAAATCAGGATCTTCGGACGTTTATCAGTCGACTTGGTTTCAGTAATGACTTTATGAGAAAGTCCCGTCACGTTATCGAACTGCTCCTGCATCGTGACACCTTCTTCGATGTCTTCAAATTTCACGGTCCCAGAAATTTCAGTCACAATCGGAGTCGAGTAAGGATCCCACTCGGTCATCAACCTGCCCTTATCGACAGACTCTCCGTCTTTGACAAGAACCTTGGCCCCATAAACCACGGGATATTTCTCGCGTTCACGACCTTGAGCATCATGAATCGAGATTTCACCGTTACGATTCATAACGGTAAGGTATCCCTCCTTGTTCGTGACCGTCACGATGTTCACAAACTTGACCGTACCCTTGGTCTTGGACTCGAGGGTTGACTGCTCAGCGCGACGTGAAGCCGTACCACCGATGTGGAAAGTACGCATCGTCAGCTGAGTTCCGGGCTCACCGATCGACTGCGCAGCAATGACGCCGACTGCCTCGCCGATGCTCACCATCCGTCCGCGAGACAAATCACGACCATAACAAAGACCGCAAATGCCCTTCTTGGACTGACAAGTCAGCACAGAGCGAATTCGAACGCGGTCGATACCGGCCTCTTCGATCTTTTTCATGAGGTCTTCGGTGATTTCCGAGTTTGCGGCAACAAAAATCTCGCCGGTCACAGGATCAATCACTTCATCCAAGGTCACACGACCCAAGATACGATCGCCCATGCGCTCGATCACTTCGCCACCTTCAATCAAGGCGCTGACATACAAGCCATCAAGGGTACAACAATCCACTTCGGTGACAATGACGTCCTGAGAAACATCGACCAAACGACGAGTCAAATAACCCGAGTTAGCGGTCTTGAGAGCGGTGTCGGCCAAGCCCTTACGAGCGCCGTGCGTAGACACGAAGTATTGCAACACCGAAAGGCCTTCGCGAAAGTTGGCGACAATCGGAGTTTCAATGATTTCGCCCGATGGTTTAGCCATCAAACCGCGCATACCGGCCAACTGACGAATCTGGGCATTACTACCTCGGGCGCCAGAATCAGCCATCATAAAGACCGAATTAAAGGCCGGACCCGTCATTTCAGTTGACGGCTGAGCATGCTTATCGGCGCTCTTCCAGCCCACTGGGGCCTTGAAGGTCTGAACCGAAAGACGTTTCATCATCGCGCTAGCGATTTGTTCCGAGGTCTGGGCCCAAATGTCGATCACCTTATTGTAACGCTCACCATCGGTAATGAGACCTTCGATGTATTGATGCTCGATTTCATGCACTTGCTGGTAGGCTTTTTCGAGAAATTCTTTCTTTTCCACAGGCATTTGCATGTCGTGAATGGAGATCGAAATTCCGGCCTTCATAGCTTCGCGGAAACCGGTCTGCATCAAATGATCGGCCAGCAATACAGTCTTCTTATTTCCGGTGAGACGGAAACAAAGATCGATCAACTCAGCTAAGTCCTTCTTGCCCAAAACCTTGTTGTACGAGCTAAAAGGGATTTCCTCGGGCACAATTTCAGACAAAAGGGCGCGGCCTACCGTGGTATCGTGAATCGTCCCGGCAATACGGCACTTAACCTTGGTCTGGAGACCAACAACTCCCGCATCGTAAGCGTAATGAGCTTCGATCGGACTTGAAAACACCTTGCCTTCGCCCTTGGTGTAAAACCGTTCACGAGTCATGTAGTAAAGACCCAAAACAATGTCCTGCGAAGGAACAATGATCGGTTTACCATGGGCAGGTGAAAGAATATTATTGGTCGACATCATGAGCACACGAGCTTCGACCTGAGCTTCGATCGAGAGTGGCACGTGTACAGCCATTTGGTCACCATCGAAGTCGGCGTTGAAGGCCGCGCAAACGAGAGGATGAAGCTGGATGGCCTTTCCTTCGATCAATACGGGTTCAAAGGCCTGAATGCCGAGGCGATGAAGGGTCGGAGCACGGTTCAAAAGAACAGGGTGTTCCTTAACGACTTCTTCCAAAATATCCCAAACTTCTTGGCGCTGTTTTTCGACCATTTTCTTCGCAGATTTAATGGTCGTGACATATCCGTACTCAGAGAGCTTATTATAGATAAAGGGCTTAAAGAGTTCGAGAGCCATCACCTTAGGCAAGCCGCATTGATGCAACTTGAGCTCAGGACCAACCACGATTACTGAACGGCCGGAGTAATCGACACGCTTGCCGAGCAAGTTTTGACGGAAACGCCCTTGCTTACCCTTAAGCATGTCTGACAAAGAACGGAGCGGGCGCTTATTTGGACCCGTAAAGGTCTTGCCGCGTCGACCGTTATCAAAAAGCGCATCCACAGATTCCTGGAGCATGCGCTTCTCATTACGGATAATAATTTCAGGAGCATTCAGTTCCATCAGGCGCTTTAATCGATTGTTACGATTGATGACGCGACGATAGAGATCATTCAGATCCGATGTGGCAAAACGACCACCATCCAAAGGAACCAAAGGACGAAGCTCGGGTGGAATAACAGGAATCACATCCAGCATCATCCACTCTGGCTTATTTGTTCCAGAAACCTTAAAGCTTTCAACAACTTTCAGACGTTTAGAAAGTTTGGTTCGCTGCGCCTCAGAGGTCGTTTGCTTGAGTTCACGACGAAGCTGACGAGATAAAATTTCAATTTCGACTTTCTTCAGCCGATCACGAATGGCTTCGCCACCCATCGAAGCGGTAAAACTAAAGCCTTCCTTAATCAACTGACCATACTTCTCTTCGGAAAGAACCGAATTTTCTTCAACGCCGCTATTGCCCGGATCCAGAACCAAATAGGCTTCGCAATAAAGAACTTTTTCGAGATCCTTGAGAGTGATGTCCAGCAAAGCACCAATACGCGAAGGAAGCGACCGCAAGAACCAGATATGGGCGACTGGGGTAGCTAATTCGATATGCCCCAAACGCTCACGCCGCACCTTAGATTGAATCACCTCGACGCCGCACTTTTCGCAAACGACGCCACGGTGCTTCATGCGTTTATACTTACCGCAATTACATTCGTAGTCCTTCACCGGACCAAAGATCTTGGCGCAGAACAAACCATCACGTTCTGGCTTAAAAGTACGGTAATTGATGGTCTCAGGCTTTTTTACTTCACCATACGACCACTCACGAATTTTCTCAGGCGAAGCCAGAGAAATCCGGATGCCGGTAAAACTCAACGGATCTTTAGGTTTGTCAAAAAAGTTAAGAAGATCTTTCATTCTGCCCTCGATCTTGTCCGCCTAGCTCTCCCATCCTTGGGGTTCGCTTCAGGCTATCGCCAGCACTGGCCGGCGGCTTGGTCCATCCAGAACCTGGTTCCGTATTCTTAGAGCAATCCGCTCTTCATATTCTTATCTTCGGCCTCAATTAACTCCACATTCAATGCGAGTGACTGAAGTTCCTTAACAAGAACATTGAAGGATTCAGGCAAGCCAGGCTCGAGCAGATGCTCGCCCTTGACAATTGCCTCATACATTCGATTGCGACCCGTTACGTCGTCTGACTTAACGGTGAGGAATTCCTGAAGTCCGAAGGCAGCCCCATAGGCCTCAAGCGCCCAAACTTCCATTTCCCCAAGTCGCTGACCGCCAAACTGCGCTTTACCACCCAACGGCTGCTGAGTAACGAGCGAGTATGGACCGATCGAACGTGCGTGGATCTTTTCTTCGACAAGGTGATGCAACTTAAGCATGTACATAATGCCCACAGTCACTTCCTCAGCGAATGGCTCACCCGACACACCATCATACAACGTGGTCTGACCACGAAGAGGAAGGTCGGCGTGTTTGAGCATGCTCTCAATATCCTTCTCACTCGCCCCGTCGAAAACCGGAGTAGCAAGATGAACACCGCGCTTCAGATGACCCGCCATCTTCTTCAATTCGTCGTCAGATGCCTTTTCGAGGAACTTGTCCACATCGGGATGACTGTACGTATCCTTGAGCGTCTTACGGAGCTTGTCTCCGTCAAAATCCTCAAGATAATGGGTGACCTTCTCGCCAATGCCGTGCGCTGCCCAGCCCAGAGTGACTTCAAGCAACTGCCCGATATTCATACGGGATGGAACGCCCAGCGGGTTCAGAACCATATCCACTGGAGTACCATTGGCCATAAACGGCATATCTTCCATAGGAAGAATTCGTGAGATAACACCCTTGTTACCGTGACGTCCTGCCATCTTATCGCCCACCTGAAGCTTACGCTTGATGGCGATCTGTACCTTGACCATCTTGATCACGCCCGGAGCGAGCTCATCACCCCTCTTGAGCTTGTCGGTCTTGTCCTTGAAGACGTACCGAACGGCATCGATCTTCTCTTTCGCCGTCTTCATGATCGTAGTCACTTCTTGTTCCAGATCTTCTTTGACCGGAATGAATCCGAGAAGATCAAACGGGATAGCGACCAAGGTTTCCTTATCGAGTTTTTGCCCCTTCTTGAGCAGCTCTTCCGAGCCGTCTTCTGAAAGCAATTTACCCGTGGTGGATGCACCATCCAAGGACTTGGAGATCTTATTGAAAGCCGATTGCCGAATGGCATCCGTCTCGATTTTTTCGTCACGACGAATCTTAGAGATCTGCTCCTCCAAAATTTGCTTCGTACGTTCATCCGGCTCAGTGCCCTCGCGAGCGAAGACCTGAGCATTAATCACGATCCCCTGCACCCCCGAAGGAACACGAAGGGACGTATCACGGACATCGCCGGCCTTTTCACCAAAGATAGCGCGCAACAACTTCTCTTCGGGAGAGAGCTGAGTCTCACCTTTAGGAGTCACCTTACCGACGAGAATATCACCCGGCTTGACTTCGGCACCAATGCGGATAATCCCACTTTGATCGAGGTCTTTGAGGGCTTCTTCGCCGACATTCGGAATGTCGCGTGTGATTTCTTCTTTGCCAAGCTTAGTATCGCGGGCAACACACTCAAATTCTTCGATGTGAATCGAAGTGAAGGTGTCTTCCTTGATCAGACGCTCAGAAATCAGAATCGAATCTTCGAAGTTGTAGCCGTTCCAAGGCATGAAGGCAATTAAGATGTTCTGACCCAAGGCCAGCTCGCCCGCATCAGTTCCTGGACCATCGGCCAAGACATCACCCGCTTTGACCTTGTCGCCGGCATTAACAACCGGACGCTGAGTCACGCAGGTGTTCTGGTTCGAACGCTGGTACTTAGTTAGATTGTAAATATCAACATCAGACGCCACTTCATCTGCTTTGTGGACATCACGACGAACAACAATCTTGGTACCATCGACCATGATCACTTCGCCGTCTTCCTTGGACAGCAACACCTGACCGGAGTCACGAGCAACCACACGTTCGATCCCAGTGCCGATCAACGGCGCATGGGTACGAATCAGCGGCACCGCTTGGCGTTGCATGTTGGAACCCATCAAGGCACGATTGGCATCATCGTGTTCCAGAAACGGAATCAGCGATGCGGCAATCGAAACCAATTGATTAGGCGAAACATCCATGAGTTCAACTTCGTCAGGCTGAACGAGAGAAAAATCCCCCTTACGCCGAGCCGAAATTAACTCACCCTGCAGTTTATTACTCCGCAACGCATCGGGTGCGACTTGGGCGATAATCTTGTTCTCTTCCTCAGTTGCAGTAAAGAACTTGATTTCGTCGGAGACCATCTTCCCTTGAATCACGCGGTAAGGCGTTTCGATAAAACCGTACTCATTCACGCGAGCGTAAGTTGAAAGACTGGCGATCAAACCAATGTTCGGACCTTCAGGCGTTTCGATCGGACAAATACGACCATAGTGCGTATTATGAACGTCGCGAACCTCAAAGCCGGCACGCTCACGAGTCAAACCACCTGGTCCGAGGGCCGAAAGTCGCCGTTTATGCGTGACTTCGGACAACGGATTGGTCTGATCCATGAACTGAGACAACTGACTCGACCCGAAAAATTCCTTAACCACCGCTGAAACTGGCTTCTGATTAATCAAATCGTGGGGCATCAGGGTTTCGATTTCCTGAATGCTCATCCGTTCCTTGATTGCCCGCTCCATGCGCACCAAACCAATGCGATATTGATTTTCGATCAACTCACCCACAGCGCGAACACGACGATTACCGAGATGATCGATATCATCGATCGTGCCACGACCATTGTTGAGTTCACAGAGATAGAACAGCGTGGATAAAATATCCGCCTTAGTAAGAGTGGTCGTATCCGAAGGAACATTGTTTTCCGGAAACTTATAATTCAACTTTAACCGACCGACGCGAGATAAATCGTAGCGATCCGTATTAAAGAACAAATTATCAAAAAGCTGCTTGGCAGCTTCAATCGTCGGAGGATCACCTGGACGCATGCGCTTATAGATTTCAATCAGCGCCTCTTCAGGGCTGGAAACCTTATCCAACGTCAAGGTATCGCGAATAAAGGCGCCATAGGTTAAATTGTCAGTGAAGATGACCTTCACTTCTTTGACACCCTTAGCCTTCAACTCCTCAATCTTAACTTCGCTCAACTCCTGATTACACTCGAGAAGAACTTCACCTGTCTTCTCATCGACAATATCTTCAGAAGCCACTCGCCCAAATACAGCCTCGGTCGGCACTTCAAGACGCTTAATGCCAGCATCCTGAATGCGCTTAATCACTGCCTTGGTGAATTTGCGATTCTTTTTGACGATCGCTTCACCCGTTTTTGGATCTGAGATGTCATCTTCGGCGCGCTGACCTGACAAAATATCAAGATCTACCGCTTTATAGAACTTACCGTCCTTATCGAAAATGACCTTCTCCATGCGATAGAAGAAGTTCAAAACCTCAAAATTGGACATCCCCATGGCGCGCAAAATAATCGTCGCCGGAAGCTTTCGCTTCCGATCGATACGAGCATAAAGAACGTCTTTATGATCGAACTCGAAATCGAGCCAAGAACCGCGATGCGGAATGACACGGGCCGAATACAAGATCTTACCGCTCGAATGACTCTTTCCAGAATCATGATCGAAAATAACACCGGGTGAGCGGTGCAATTGACTGACGATCACGCGCTCGGTTCCATTAATGATAAAAGAACCGGCTTCGGTCATGAGCGGAATTTCGCCCATGTAAACTTCCTGCTCTTTGATATCACGAATATTACGAGTACCAGCCTCCTCATCTACATCATAGACAACAAGGCGAACAGTAATCTTCAGAGGAGCCGCAAACGTCATTCCACGTTGACGGCATTCGCCAACATCATACTTTGGTTTTTCGAGAGAGTAGCTCTCAAATTCCAAAGATGCTGTGCGATTGAAGTCTTCAATCGGAAAAACCGATTTAAAGACAGCTTGAAGACCCATACTCTCGCGCTTTTGCGGCGAAACATCCGCCTGGAGAAATTTCTCGTAAGACTTGCGCTGAAGCTCAATCAGATTCGGAATCTCGACCGGGGAGGTGATTTTTGAGAAATCCTTCCGGATTCGGCGATTTTCCGAAAAAAGGGAGGCCATGCGTGCTCCTTAAGGAGAGATATCCTAGAAATTAATAACTTTTTAATGACAACGTGGGCATGCCCGCGACCGCACCCTACCTACCCATATTTTCTACAGGAAGGCAAGGGCGCAGCGCAGGATTTTCAAGTCACGGGCAACTAAATAAAATAAAGCAAATATGTCAAGATTACTTGATCTCAACCTTGGCACCTTCAGCTTCGAGCTTCTTCTTAATTTCTTCAGCTTCAGCCTTAGCAATGCCTTCTTTAACGGCCTTAGGAGCGCCTTCAACGAGATCCTTGGCTTCTTTCAAGCCAAGACCGGTGATCGCGCGGACTTCCTTAATCACGTTGATCTTCTTTTCGCCAGCGGCAGCAAGAACAACCGTGAATTCGGTCTGAACTTCAGCAGCAGGACCAGCGGCAGCGGCCGAACTACCACCCATCATTACAGGAGCAGCGGCCGAAACGCCAAACTTGGTTTCCAGGTCCTTAACGAGCTGCGAAAGCTCGAGAACGGACATGTTTTCAATGAAGGAAACAACTTGTTCTTTAGTGACTGCGGTCGACATGAATTACCTCTACTTTTACTTCTTAATTCCTGCTGCCGTCATGACACCAGGCTTTGTTTTAGAATCTGTTTCCGACAGCTTTCCTGACTGTCAGTTAAGCTCGATACCCAGTCGCGCGCATCACGCTTGGGGACTCGCCTTCTTCTTTTCAATGGCCGAAAGTACCGTGACCAGACTACGCGGCACTGCGGCCAAGACACCAACGAAATTCCGAATGGGGCCATTCATCGCACTCAACAACATCCCCAACAGAACTTCCTTGCCCGGAAGCTTCGCGAGTTCTTCGACGCCAGACACGCCTACCCGCTTCGTCCCCATGAGGCTCTCCTTGAGCTTAAAGGCCTCATTATCCTGGGCAAACTTATGCATAATTTTTGCGGCAGCGGCAGGATCGCCGTAGGCAAAAGTAACGAGCGTCGGTCCGACGACGCCGTCCATCAAATTTTTAGCTTCTTCACCCATCGAGCCATCTTTAGTCAAAAGACGAGCGACGTTGTTTTTCAGCACCTTAACTTCAGCATGAGTTCCGCGCAACTGCCGACGAAGATCGTCCGCCTGAGTAGCGGTGATCCCCTTATAGTCAGCAAAGATCGCAACCTTGGCCTTATTGAACTTTTCCTTAAGCACTGAAGCGAGTTCAGTTTTTTCTGTACGATTCATGGCTATAACCTCTAAAATCTTTGGGTTTCCTAAAATCAGGGATGATTAGACGCCCGTTGCACCCGACGTCGCATCGACAGGATCGAGCGAAATTCCAGGACTCATAGTCGCAGACAATGTGACCGACCTCATATAGGTGCCCTTGCTGGTAGGCGGCTTGGCCTTCATCAGAGTGCTCACCAAAGTATTGAAATTTTCTCTTAACTTTTGGGCGCCAAAAGACTTCTTACCAAGAACGACATGCACGATCCCGGCTTTTTCGGTGCGATACTCCACCTTACCCAACTTTTGCTCTTTGACGGCCTTAGCCACATCAAAAGTCACCGTGCCCAACTTTGGATTCGGCATCAAACCACGGGGGCCAAGGATCTTACCCACCTTAGAAACTGCCACCATCATATCCGGGGTAGCAATCATCTTATCGAACTCAAGCCAACCACCCTGAATTTTTTCGATCAAGTCATCGGAGCCCACCACGTCCGCTCCAGCAACCTCAGCCTCTTTAGCTTTATCGCCCTTAGCCAAAACCGCAATACGAGCGACCTTACCTGTGCCGTGAGGCAACACTACCGCTCCACGAACCATCTGGTCCGAATGCTTTGGATCCACACCCAAGCCAAAGGCCACATCAACGGTCTCGTCGAACTTAGCGAAGGCTACCTGCGGAAGCAGATCAAATGCTTCTGACACAGAATAAATCTTGGTCGCTTCGAATTTTTCAAGAGCGGCAAAATATTTCTTACCGTGTTTACCCATTCTTTTCACTTTAACTACTTCTGCCATAATCATTCCTCGGTGGTTCAAACGCCAAAACAAGTCTGGCTCCCACTTTTTAAGACTGACCCCTACGGGGCCCTAGAAATCAATCAACAACCGTAATCCCAGCACTACGAGCAGTACCGGAAACCGTACGCATTGCAGCCTCAACACTGCCCGCGTTCAAATCAGGCAACTTGATTTTAGCAATTTCTTCCACTTGCTTTTTTGTGACCTTGCCCACTTTAGTTTTATTAGGCTGGCCTGATCCCTTTTCAATCTGCGCTGCTTTAAACAGAAGAATAGATGCAGGAGGGGTCTTCGTAATAAACGTAAAAGAACGATCCGAATAGACGGTGATAATCACCGGAATGATCGTACCCTTTTGGTCCTGCGTCTTGGCGTTAAAAGCCTTGCAGAACTCCATGATATTGACACCACGTTGACCGAGCGCCGGCCCCACAGGAGGAGCAGGATTCGCCTGTCCACCAGGGATTTGAAGCTTGATCTGACCAGTTACCTTCTTTGCCATAAATACTCTTTCCTAAAATACGCTTTCCTAAACGGCGATTGGAATATGGAATCGCGACCTATTAGCACATATGCCTAAATCTTTTCAACCTGAATAAAATCTAATTCCACCGGAGTGGACCGGCCAAAAATACTCACAAGCACTTTGACCTTACCTTTATCGGGATTAACGTCTTCAACCACTCCATTAAAGTTCGAAAAAGGCCCATCAATGACGCGGACACTCTCCCCCTCTTGGAAGGAAATCCGGGGGCGGGGCTTAACCTGACCCTCCGCAATCCGATTGGTCATTTTCTGAACATCACTCTCAGGCACCGGCATCGGACGAATCTTATCTCCCACAAAACCGGTGATTTTTGGAGTGTTCTTGACAATATGCCAAGTCTCCTCGGTCAAATTCATTTTCACGAGAATATAACCTGGAAAGAAACGGCGTTTGGTCGTTTTCTTTTGGCCCTTAACTAGTTCAACCACATTTTCTTCAGGTACAATGATTTCGCCGAAAAAAGCTTCTTTCTTCGAGGCCTTAATACGTTCCTCGAGACCTAGTTTTGCCTTATTCTCAAAACCTGAATACGTGTGAATCACATACCAGGACATTTCATGAGCAGGTTGCATCAATAGCTCAGTCACCCAAGACCCCCTTAAACGACCATCTTTAAAAGCGCAGTCCAAATATAATCCAAGAATCCCAAAAACATTCCGGAAAGAACCACCATAATGATGACCACAAACGTGGCACTGGTTGTTTCCTTTTGCGTGGGCCAGGTCACACGAGCAAGCTCGGTCATAACTTCATTCATAAATTGATTGGCGCGCTGATGGCGATACATTGCCATAAACAAAATCAAACCAGCCAAGACCGATAGCCCCCGAACAACGAGATCAAAATTGCGAATGCGCGCTTCGAGGTCAAAAGCTCCACCGAGATGCAGGCCCGCCGAAAAAACGACGTACCCCACCAGAACGGCAAGAGCCAGATAACTCGTATTTACCCACTTTTGATATTGAGATTCCATAGTCTTCAGCCTTCGATCCGTAAAATGGCAGGGCAGGAGGGATTCGAACCCACAACCCACGGATTTGGAATCCGTTGCTCTACCGTTGGAGCTACTGCCCTACTAGATTACTTACCTTCGCGATGAGAGGTATGCTTACGACAGAATTTGCAGAATTTTTTGAATTCAAGCTTATCCGTAGTTTTCTGTTTATTCTTGGTCGTAGAATAATTTTTTCGCTTGCACCCAGTACAGTCCAAACTAACGATTACGCGCATAACTACTTCCTAACAAAAAGCACACCGAAACGTGCTTGAATTGAATTCCAAACGGGGGAGGGTCAGCCCTCCCCCCTCGGAACCTATGATCACTAATTATTCGATAATTTCAGCAACGACACCTGCACCAACAGTGCGGCCGCCTTCGCGAATAGCAAAACGAAGCTCCTTTTCCATGGCGATTGGAGTAATCAATTCAACTTCCATCTGGATGTTGTCGCCAGGCATAACCATTTCCACGTTCGGAGGAAGAGTCACAACGCCGGTAACATCAGTCGTACGGAAGTAGAACTGAGGACGATAACCCTTGAAGAACGGAGTATGACGACCGCCTTCTTCCTTGGTGAGAATGTAAGCAGAGCCCTTGAATTTTTTGTGAGGAGTCACAGTGCCGGTATGAGCCAGCACCTGACCACGCTCAACTTCTTCCTTCTTGGTACCACGAAGGAGGGCGCCGATATTATCGCCAGCCTCACCCTGATCCAGAAGTTTGCGGAACATTTCAACACCCGTTACAACGGACTTGATGGTTGGGCGCAAACCGATGATTTCAACTTCTTCACCGACCTTGATCACACCGCGCTCAACACGACCGGTGACCACAGTACCACGACCAGAGATCGAGAATACGTCTTCAACAGGCATGAGGAACGGCTTATCTTTTTCACGTTTCGGTTGAGGAATGTAAGTGTCACAGGCCTCCATGAGCTTTAGAATGGCTGGCTCGCCCATTTCGCCCTGATCACCTTCGAGAGCCTTAGTGGCCGAACCCTTGATGATCGGAATCGAGTCACCAGGAAACTTATACGAGGTGAGCAACTCACGAACTTCCATTTCAACAAGCTCTAAAAGTTCCGCGTCGTCGACCATGTCACATTTATTCATGAATACGACAACCGCTGGAACACCCACTTGGCGTGCCAAGAGGATATGTTCGCGAGTCTGAGGCATCGGACCGTCAGCAGCCGAGACCACGAGAATAGCACCGTCCATTTGGGCAGCGCCGGTGATCATGTTTTTCACATAGTCGGCGTGTCCTGGGCAGTCCACATGAGCATAGTGCCGATTGGCAGTCTGATACTCAACATGGGTGGTGTTAATCGTAATACCGCGCGCTTTTTCTTCGGGCGCGTTATCGATTTGGTCATAAGCACGAGCCTGAGCCCAACCTTTCTTGGCGAGCGTCGTGGTGATGGCAGCGGTCAACGTCGTCTTACCATGGTCGACGTGACCAATGGTGCCGATGTTCACATGTGGTTTACTTCTATCAAATTTCTCTTTCGACATACCTAAACTAGGCCTCCGAGTGTTTGGTGAGGTTTGTTTTTTGCCTAGAGCAGCGCTCGCTTAGCCACCGGAACCTACAACCGGCTTTTTTCGGCACAGGCCAGATAAACCCTACATTTATCCGGCTTGCAGAAAACTGGAGCTCTTGATGGGACTTGAACCCATGACCTCTCCCTTACCAAGGGAGTGCTCTACCACTGAGCTACAAGAGCGAACCTAAAATTTTTCGATCCAGAAGAAGTGTCACAGCTTGTTATGGAGCGGGAAAAGGGACTCGAACCCTCAACCCTCGGCTTGGAAAGCCGATGCTCTAGCCAATTGAGCTATTCCCGCCCAAACCAAACTCCGCGCAATCTTCACACTTCTGCCAGATTATGACCCCTTTACCCTCAATAATTTGAAAAGTCTAAGAAGAATTCATTCTTTATTTAGACAAAGCAGCAATGGTGGAGAGAGAAGGATTCGAACCTTCGAAGGCATACGCCGCCAGATTTACAGTCTGGTCCCTTTGGCCACTTGGGTATCTCTCCGATTTTATTACTACTTTTACCGATCTATCCCCTGAGCGAGCAAGTACTTACCAGGGAAAAACCAATGAATCCGTTGGCACTTACTGCCAGAACTTCACAAGAAGTGCGAGCCTCTTTTTTGAAAAAATGGAGCTGGAGAGGGGACTCGAACCCATGACCTGCGGTTTACAAAACCGCTGCTCTACCAACTGAGCTACTCCAGCCCATAATCACTCAGTCGCTCGCACCGACGTAGGTTTAGAAAAATTCCATCGTTTCAGCAAAAAGTCAATACCGAAATACAAGCGACTTATACTTGACAGAGGAGGAGACAAGGTGGAAATTGCGGGCCTATGAAAAAAACCATCCTTTTGATTTTATTGGCAGTTAGCTGTGCGATTGCTTCTGGATCAGCTCAAGCTCGAACCAAAAAATCTGCAGCTACAAAGACCCCTCACCCGGCCCCCACCGAAGAAACCGTGACCAGCCAAATGTCGGCACCTGAACATACCGATAGCGCCATGACTTTCGGCGCAGGTGTGAGCACGAATTCAGCAATCCCCAATGGAGGTGCCAGCCTGACCGGCATCATCAACCTGACGTCTCACGACTTGATTCAGGTTTTGTTGAGCGTTCCTGGCACAGTCGGCGCTTTTCAGTTCGGAATTGCCGGAATGCTCAAACACACCGTATTTGGAAATCAAACCACAGGCTTCCATGTCGGTGGCGGTTTAGGCTTAGGAACCACGGGTGATTTCGCCATGGCGGTCTCTGGCGTCGTGGGAGTTCACTTTGAGATCCCCAACACCAATATCTCTCTGCATTTTGACGGTGGCCCGAAACTGGGAATCTATAAGACCTCCATCCCAGCAGCAGCCGCTGCGGCTGCGGCCGCCGCCGCCGCAGGCCTCTCCACTAGCTCAACTGAGACGGATTTTTCGTTGGCACCTTTTTCAGGAGTCCTTGGAGCCAGCGCCATCTATATGTTCTAAGTCTGCTCTGATTTCATTCTACCTATTATTCATGAGGGCATTTCTTGGACTGAACTTCAACCAAGAGATGCCCTTTTCATTTTCTCTAGAGTCGGTTTAATATAGAGAGAGATTGAAACACTTAGAACGCCGCAAACCCGTACTCATCGTCCAACATGCACCCCATGAGCACCCCGCTGCCCTCAGACGCGCCCTAGAAAGCCAGGGGATCCAAACCCTGTGGATTCATCCCTACCAGGGCGAAGCCTATCCGGAACGAAAAGAAATTGCGGGAATCATTTCGCTCGGCGGTCCGATGGGAGCCAACGACGAGCACCACCATCCTTGGATTGACACTGAAATAACACTCATGCGCGAGTGCACAAGAGCCAGCATGCCGGTCGTCGGCATCTGTCTGGGTGGCCAGATGCTCGCCCGCGCATTAGGGGGCGCCGTTGAACAAAACCACATTCATGAGGTTGGGTGGTTTCCGATTGAGGTAACCTCTGATGGTCGCAAAGACCCAATTATTGGAGCGGCGGGAATCCGACCTACGGTCTACCACTGGCACGGAGACACCTTTCACCTCCCCCCCAACGCCGTCCTCTTGGCGAGTTCGCGCGCCTGCCCCAGACAAGCCTTTCGGATCGGCGATCATGCGTATGGTTTTCAGTTTCACCCCGAGGCCGATCACCAGCTCGTCAATGAGTGGATGGATCTCGAAGGCGTCGAGGAAGAGATCCTCGCGGTTCAAAAGGATCACGGAGTCCGAACTGTTCAAGATTCGCAGACTCAACGAAAAAAAGCCCTCAAATATGAACGAGCCAGCCTGAAAATCACCACCGGTATTGGAGCTCTATTTCGAAAAAGAGGATGTCGTCAGCACCAAACCACTACTCCAAATGCACAATTTTCCAAATGGGTGACCCTGCAAACGCGGCTACAAATTGAGTTTGAAGGCCCCGATCGCAAATCGGTCCGCATGGAAGGCCGAATCGTCACTTTGCTTTCTATGCCAGCTGGAGACTTTGTGATCTTCAAGGATCAAAACAGACTTTTGTGGCCCATCCGTCAAACGGATTTAACCCAAGTCACTGCCCTCGTCGATTAGGGACTGAGCGCAGAAATAAGTATCCCGGTAGCCACCGAAACATTCAGAGAAGTGACCTGCCCCTGCGCTGGAATTTTGCAAGTCACATCACAGGACTCTTCGGTCAGCCTCCGCATGCCCTTTTCTTCATTTCCAACGACCAACAACCAAGGCCGATCTCGCTCAACGGTCCGAAAACTTTGCTTCGCATGCTCCGAGGTCCCCAAAATCCACAGTCCAGAATCCTTGGCCACTTCAAAAGCTCGCTGTAAATTCGTCTGAAGAGTAAAGGGAACATACTCGACCCCGCCCGAAGCAACATCGTAAACCGCTGACGAAAGAGGCGCCGACCGCTCCTGAGTCAACAGAATGCCCTGCACGCCGAAAAATGAGGCCGCTCGAAAAATCGCGCCCACATTGTGGGGATCAGTCAAACTATCCAGCGCCAGCCAAAGTCCTTTACCCTCGGCCCGCTCGCGCGCGCCACGAAAAAGCTCTTCGGCGGATACGCCTTGTCGCTCTTGAAGGGTGGCCTCGGCCACTCCCGTTCGCCCGCCAGCCTCACGCTCTCCGGTTTCAGTGCGTCGCTCTCCCCGAGACGGGCGCGACGAACTCACTGCGCCCCCGGAAATAACCTTAACACCCTTGGCGCGCGCCACCTGAATGACTTTAAGCCAGGCGTCACGCCCGACCGCGACCTCGACACCACTTCCGCCTTTTTGTTCACGCTCAGTCAAGCTCGCCGGCACCGTAATTTGAGTCACATCATGCGGACGAGTTTCGAGCGCGGCTAAAACACTATGCGGATTTCGAACTTGTAATGCCACTGAGCACTTCCTCTACTACTTTGCGCGGATCAGCCGCCTCAATCACTGGTCGGCCCATCACAATCGCACTGGCACCCGCCGCGCGCGCTTGAGAAGGCGTCATCACACGCGCCTGATCATGAGCCGAAAATCCTTCAGGTCGGATACCCGGAACCACAGTGTAAAGACTTGGAAACACCTTGCGAATCGCGGCAACTTCGAAAGCGGAGCAAACCACGCCATCAACGCCCCACGCTGGCGCATGTTCAATCAAGCCATCCACAGATTGACTCACCTCGACAGCATGCCCCGTAATCGCCTTAGTTACTTCAGCCCATCTCACATCATCAAACGAGGTCAGAACGCTCACTCCCAAGATTTTCGGCCTGAGCTCTGGAATTCCTTCCAGCTCCTTTACAGCCGCTTTAACCATCAAGCTCCCACCCGCCAAATGAAGCGAAAACATCTCTACCTGTAATAACGCCGCCTGTTGGACCGCTTTGGCAACCGTATTGGGAATATCGTGGAACTTGAGATCCAAAAAAACCCGATTTCCGCAATGCACTAATGCGCGAACGAGGTCAGGCCCCCCCGTCATAAAAAGCTCAAAACCCACCTTGTAAATCACGGGCAACCCCTTGAGGGTCTCCACCCATTCCCAAGCACGATCGGGTCGTGAAAAATCCAAGGCAACAATCAGATCTGTGTGTTGGTCTGGCATTCAATAACTCCTAGCAAAAATCGCGCGAACGGCATTCCCTCCGCCGCAAACCATACATTTGCCCGGCTCATCAAACGGCTTAAACTGGGGATCCATCGGCAAGCAGCGGATCGTCGCCTTGGTTTCTTCTTTGACCTTTGCCTCGCATTCTTTGCCCTGGCACCAGCCGGTGACAAAAAATCCGCCCGGTTCTTCAATTTTCTTCTGAAATTCCGCGTAAGTTTCCACCCGAAAAGTGTTCGCATCGCGAAATTGCCGGGCCTTTTCGAGCAATTCTTTTTGCATCGCGGTCAACATCACAATCACGCGGGCAGGCGCGTCGGCGAGAGGCACAAACTCTTTGACGCCTATATCACGACGCGTGATCACGACTTGACCCTTATCTAAATCGCGAGGTCCGAGTTCAATGCGCACGGGCGTACCGAGAAGCTCGTGCTCAAAAAATTTCCAGCCCGCTTGCTTGGTTTCGTCCTTATCCACCAACACACCCACTTCATAAGGCATGGCGTGCTTTGGACCTTCATCGCGAATCATCGCAGCAAGGTGATCCGCCGCTTCTAACACTCGAGGCGTTTGATCCGCCTTGGCCATGATCGGCACAATCACAACGTGAGTCGCAGCTAAACGCGGCGGAAGAACCAAACCCTTATCATCTGAATGGGTCATGATCATCCCACCAATCAAACGAGTGGACACGCCCCAACTGGTCTGATGCACGGTTTTTTGCTTTCCGTCTTTATCCAAAAACTTGGTTTCAAAGGCTTCGGCAAAATGGGTCGACAAATTGTGGCTGGTGCCAGCCTGAAGCGCTTTTTTGTCCTGCATCATCGCTTCGATGCAATAGGTCCGAAGCGCGCCTGCGAATTTCTCGCTCTCCGATTTCAGCCCCGGAAGCACGGGAATCGCCAAAATTTCTTCGGCAAAATCGGTATAAACCTTCAACATGAGGCGAGCCTCGTCTTCGGCTTCCTCCGCCGTTGCGTGACAAGTATGGCCTTCTTGCCACAAAAACTCGGTGGTTCGCAAAAATAGGCGAGTCCGCATTTCCCAACGGACCACATTGGCCCATTGATTAATGAGCATGGGCAGATCGCGATAGCTCTGAATCCACTTAGCGAACATCGCATTAATAATGGTCTCGGAGGTGGGCCGCACGACGAGTCTTTCGTCGAGTTCCTTGCCACCCGCATAAGTCACGACCGCGCATTGAGGCGCAAAACCTTCGACGTGCTCGGCTTCTTTTTTGAGAAAACTCTCCGGAATAAAGAGCGGAAAATAAGCGTTTCGTACCCCGGTTTTTTTGATGCGAGCGTCCAAATTCTTCTGAATTTGCTCCCAAATAGAGTACCCATTGGGCCGAATCACCATGCAACCCTTGACCGGGCTATAGTCAGCCAGCCGTGCTTGCAGCACAATATCTTGATACCATTGAGAAAAGTCCTGAGATCGCGGTGTGATTTTTTCAGCCATGAGCTGGAACATAGTCGCTTGGACGTGGGCCGTCAAAGAAAACTCGCTCAGGCCTCCGCGTCTCCGTTCTGAGCGGCAACTAACTTGAGTGGGCGACGCCCGGAGCTGCCTGGGCGCGGCAGTAAATCAAGTCAAGACGGGAGTCAGTAGCTCCAACTGCCGTGTGGCGGCAGAAAACCCGGTTGAAGTAGGGGTGAGCGCCTCCAACTGCCGCATAGAGGCAGTAAACTCGACTGAGTCCCGAGTGAGTCCTCTCAACTGCCGGACAAAGGCAGTAGCTGAGGCAAACATCACTGCTGCACCCACACCTCAGCCCACCGGCCTCATCGAGAGAACAAAATCAACGCTTCCGAACCGCCAAGGTCAAGCGACTCACGCAAACTAGTTGGTCATCCTGATGAATTTTAATTTCCCACACCTGAGTGCTGCGCCCGAGATGAAGGGGCGAGGCCTTGCCGGTCACAAAACCGTCACGGCAAGAGTGAAGGTGATTGGCGTTGATCTCAAGCCCCACACAGGCGCTTTCCTGAGAATCCACGACCATGTTTGCAGCCATGCTCGCAACGGTTTCCGCGAGGACGCACGAAGCGCCCCCGTGCAAGAGCCCGGCGGGTTGCTTAGTTCGATGATCAACGGGCATCGTGCCGACCAAAAAATCGTCGCCGATTTCGGTAAACTCAATGCCGATGAATTCCATCATCGTACCGGCGCTTCTTTTGCGAAGATCTTCGAGGGTGTAAGACTTAAACCAAATTGCCATGGGGAGCCTCTTTCAAAAAATTCTCAATATCGATTCCTCGAGCAAATTCACAATGAAAAGGAGTGGACGTGACGACCTGAAGTTTTGATTTTGGAAAAATCTTGGGAAACCACAAAAAATCCAAGGGGCCCGCTTTACCTCTTTTGACCTCGATTAAGCGACGGTCCTCGGTCACAAAATCCAACTCATGCTCGGAGGATTGCCAATAGTACATCAGTTCCGGGGTTTCCGCGCCACTCACTGCTGCCTTACGCCACAGTTCTTGCGCCACCAACCACTCCAGCCACTTCGCTTGTTCGGTCTCTGGCAGCCGCTTCCAATCTTCGACCGAACGAATCCGATCGGTACTGAAGGCAAGCGCTGCGAGAGAATTGATCCAGTGAAATTTTTTAGCCTTCTTGGGAATGGGGTGAAAATGTCCTGCTTCAACCGGTATCCCCTGGCTCAAGCAAAGTGTATCTTGCAAAAGGTCAAGATAACCCTGGAGAACGGTGGCATTCGCGACTCCGGCCTCTCGTGCGAGAGTGACCAAGGGAACGGGGTTTCCGCCGCCCTGAATGAGCCTCCGGGCGATCCAGGTCAAGAGAGTTCGACTTCGTCCGGCGGCCGCGCATTCGCCTAGAATCCAATCCCGCGTGAGTTCTAAAACATACTCGGGTAAAAAACCATGTGAGATAAATTCATTCGCCGCCAAGGGTGACCCCCCGGTCAAAAGATAAACAATCCACGAATCGGCTCCGAAATATTTGCGACATTTAGACTCAAATTCAGCATAAGATATTGGCGTAAAAACGTAGTTGGTCCGATTCAGCCGGCCCTTTCGCCCGGGGAGTCGCTCTTTGCCTCGTCTCAGATCAGTCGCCTTAGATCCCGTCGTGACAATCAGGATCTTGCGGCTCAGTCCCTCATCATAAACGCGCTTGATGGCTCGCTCCCAATTTTCTACCGCCGTGATCTCATCAATAAAAAGGCGCTTGATTGGTTGATCGGGCGAAAACGCCCGAATGCACTCAACCAGTTTTTCATACAAACGCTGCCAGTCGATGATTTCATCCCCATTCAATAAAAGCACAGATCCTGGTCCCCAGCGCCGCCAAGACTCCCATGCTTGTTGCTCTAACCAAGTGCTTTTACCAAACTGGCGGGCCCCTCGCACCAGAATGAGCCCCGGAGTTTCGGGTAATTGATCGAGCCCAAAATGCACATCGAAAGAAATAGCCTGGTTTTTTAGCTCCTCGATATTTGGAAATAACCCTGTTATTTCATACGAATGAGGCATCTCATTCTGAAGAAGGAGGGTATTTTTTGTCTGAACGTCCATACCGTATAGATTCTATACGCTGTGAACGTCTAGATCAAGAGCTATTGAATTTGCACGAGTTTTAACGGCGAGCATCGGGCGATCGCCGAAAAATCTTGATCCGATGTGAGCAATTCCAAATCGTGATCCACAGCGGTTTTGGCAATCATCCAATCTCCGAGCCGTGGAAGATTCGCGCCGCTTCGAGCGCAGTTTCGATAGATCATAATCCAGTCGTCGAAACCCTCATTTTTGAAATCAAAGAAGGCCATCTGCCCAAAAGATTTTGCCAACTTTTTTCGATCGAGGTCCGAAGTAATTCCCCGTAGTACCTCAAAATAAATCACATGACTCACGCAGACTTCTTCGACGAGTTTATCGGCAAGCTTTTCTAAAAACCGAGTGCACTGGTTTTCCCTTTTTTTGAGCAGATCGATCCAAACACAGCTATCCACCAGAATCATCTTCTTACCTTACCGTGACTCTTTGTAGTCATAGTCAGGATTAAATTCGACTTGGCTTTGAATGATTTCTTTCAACGCCTGGGAACTAGTCACCAAGCGCATCAGAGCAAAATCAATCACGTCCTTCGTGGTAAAAAGACCGGCAGCCGCCCCCACAATCTTCTTCGCTTTTTTGAGCTTTTCCATATCGAGTTCGACATTCGTCCGCTTCATTTTTTTCATGAGCTATACCTCCTATACACAAATATAGTCATTTATGTGTATGAAGTCAAGACCCATAGGGCCCTAAATATGTTTACACATGTAAACACTCCGCCCTACTTTTTCATTGAATTTTAGCGGCAACCGACCGAACCTAAGATCATCCAAGCAGTAATAAACGCGGTTCAAAAAAGGAGATCTTATGAAATTCAAAATTCCACTCTTTGCTCTCACGTGCTTTGCCCTAACTTCAGTAGCAGCCCAAGCTGCCGTCGTGGATCAGTTCGAGTGCCAGATTGATTTTAAAGCCGTGCCTCCAGCATCGGATGTTCATGGACAAGTCACCATGAGTTTAGCGCGAATAACAATGAATCCCGATGATAATTATTTTAAACCTCCTGTTGACACCGAGATGACATCGGCTAATGGGGGATTTTCTTTATCAAATGGGGACCACAAAATTAAAATCGGTGGTGATCTTTCTTATCTACATGCTTACCGTAAATTTCCTGATGGAACGATCCATGCGGCCCAGGTACGCCCTTGTTTGGGCATCAATATTGGCATCGCCGGAGGAATGCCATCGGCAATAGCCTGCTCTAGCGGAATCTCAGATGGACAAAACCCCTGGGACCCGCTCACCGACCCAACATGGACCCACGTCGCGGTCCGCGATGGTGTGCCTGATTTTGCCCCTGGCCCACTCAAATCACACACCCAGGTCAAAAACTATGAAACCGGCGAAGTCTTCGGCGAAGCTGACATGAGCTGTATCTTCAAGGGCACCCTGCACTAATGGAACGCCCGGTGATCTTTGACTATCGAGCAGTCCCTGCTTTTGTGCAGGCGATGCTGGAGTGGCGCAAGGCTCAGGATCCGAAATTTTCGATCCGCCGCAGTCTCAAGGGCGCCATTCCCTGCTCTCCAGGACTGATCACTCTGGTCGCGCAGGGTAAACGCAACCTCACACGAGAACGGGTCGAAGCTTTTGCCAAGATCTTGGAACTCAACCGCGAAGAAACGACTTACTTGGATCGTTGGGTGGCTCTGCAACGCAAACCGCACATGCCTACGGCAAGCGAAACAGAGCCATCCCAAAAGTCTTCGCCGGTGGTGCCCCGCCGACCTGCGGCTCAAAATCATCTGCTCACGAATTGGCTCAATGTATACGTCAAAGACCTTTGCGAACTCCGAGGATTTGAACCCGACCCCATCACCCTCTCGCGAATGCTGGGTGGGATTGCGACTCCCCGCCAGATTCAGCGGTCCTTGGATTTTCTCGTCAAAAATGGATATTTTAGACGCACGCTCAAAGGTCAACTCGTCAAGAATGAGCGCATGACCGTCACCACGGACGATATTCCGGACGCCAAAATTAAGGCATTTCACAAAAATGCCCTCAAACTCGCCACTCGCGCGGTGGATCTCTATCCCGTCGAACGCCGGCGGGCCAATGCTTTAGTGATAGCGCTCAATCAAAGCAGTGTTGAAGAATTGAAGACTTTGCTGAAGGATTTTTACGAACGACTCCTGGTGTTTCTCGAAGAACACCCGGATGATGATGAACAACTCTATCAAGTATTGCTCAACTTGACTCCGATCGGAGGGGCCTGTGAAAATTAACTCAGTCGCCGGATTGGCTTTATTTCTTTTCATTTCTCTTACCTCTTTGGCCCAAGCCGGTGGAGGCTCCGCGATTGGCAACGGTGACGATGTGATGAGCCACTATCTCGAAGGAACACGAGACGCCATTCGCCAAACGCTGATTCGCCTGACCATCCCCGAAAATCAGGGCCCAATTTGCGCGTCTCAGAGTTCGCTCAATGATGCCCAAAAAGCGGAGTGCAAAGCGTTTATTTTAGAAACTCTTCGCCCCATGCTCGTCCTCAACTCGAGTTCCCATCCAGTACCCTTCTTGCTAAGAACTGAACCCCTCCTCGTGGTCGGACCCGATGGAAAAGAGCGCCAAGTCGATGCACGCACCGACCTTGGGCCGGAGGGCGCGATCGAATTTGATTTCAATCGCACCCAATTCTATTCGCCGCTCCAGATTTTCACGTTAATGGCCCACGAATTCGGCCATAAAGTTCAGTTTCACGGTCGTTACACCGAGGACAATCCCCCGACCGAGGCCTTCCCCAATGGTCGAGCCCTGATCGACAGCGCAGCCTATGCCTTGGCCGCAGCGGCGCAGGATTTTCGGATTCTGGGTTCTTACTTTCTTTTGAATGATCGGTGTTATTGCATTATCGATTACGGCGGAGGCGCGCAGCCCCTCGGGATTGAAGGTTATAGCCCGCGTTTTTTTGCTTCGCCCAAAAGCTTTGATGCTTTCGAAACGTCCATCGGTCGACGTCCCACGGACCTCAATGTTTTTGTCGACGAGTACGGCCGCTCGCGCCTCCACCTGAGAATAATCCTCACCGAACAAAACGGCTGCCGCAAGGATATCAGCTCGGGCCGCTCCACACGAATTGAGTTGGTCCGCGCATTTTTACCGCAACCTAATGGGGACGTGCCTCCAGAAGAAGTGTTGAACTCCGAGGATCAGCCCGGAAAAAATCCATTGTGCGAAGACTCCCCCGCTCCGCTGGAATTGCGCTATGGACGGCTTCATTTTAGCTGCCTGTATACCGGGTCGTTTGGGCAGGCGGCGGAGTAACCCCCCTAGCCACGCGGCCATTCCTTAAGAAAATTCTGCTGCGTCCAGACCGTTTTTTCGGGGACAACGAGATTCAAATACGCCTTCGAAAGATTCACTGCGGCTGAAGACCATTTCACTTCGATCGCCCATTGCTGAGCGAGAACAAAATCCACTTCGCCGGCCTTCCCGCTCCAATACCCCAAGCGGCTATATCTACGAGCTAACGCTTCATGAGCAACCAACTCGGCCATAGCGGCATCATGGTTTTCCTCCTGCTTTTTGCCGGCAAGCTCAAGGGAAATTCGATAGAGCAAAGGATCCGTGAAATAAAATTTTCGATCCTTCCGAAATCGAAAGGCCCCTGTATCCAAATCTAGGGCGTGAAGCTGTCGCACGGCAAAGCAAGATTCAAGTACGGCAATATATTCTTGCACCGTATTGTGAGATCCAATTCGGGTTTTTTTGGCTAGAGTTTGAAAACTGAGAGGGGTTTGTAGACACAACGCAAGCTGAGCTAGAAGTTCCTTAAGATAGCTTTCTTGTTTTCCCAGTTTAACCATATCCCCCACTAACCAACGCAGATAAGTATCCATGGCCTGCGAAGGCTTGTGGCCTTGGGGACCCGCTTCGGCAACGGCGGATGGAAATCCACCCACACGAAAATACGCACGAAGTTCTTCCAACCGATTTTCAGATAACCAGCCGGCCTGACGACGGGCCTGCTCAAACTCCTCGAAATCCATCGGAAGCAGGTGAGATTCACCGCCCCCATCAAACCGGCCCGGCATTCGGTCCGCTCCTCGCCGCAAATCCTCGGCATGAGATCCCGTCACCATAAGGATATGAGTATGGCCCGAATCAACTTCGTGTTTGACCGCTCGGTCCCATTCCTCGACAAAATTTACCTCGTCTAAAAGAACGATCCTTCGATCCCTCACCGACTTAAGAATCTCAGCAAGCTCCTTGTAGGAGGCTACGTTCTCACAGCTGAGATAAAAGCATTTTTCTTGATTTGCATAATGGGACAGCACTGCCTTGAGCCAAGAACTCTTTCCAATTTGCCGGGGTCCTCGAATGATATACAGCCCCGCCTTTTCGGGAATCCAAGGGATGGGTCGTTGAAAGGGCATCGAAGCAACCCTTTTGAGATGGCGGTCTGCCTTTTCCCAACCTTGGTTTTCCCAAAAATATTCCATAGTTATAACTATATCACATTTTTGGTCAATAGTAATATCATTTTTGGTCAGTTCTAAATTCGTTTTTGGTCAATCAAATCACCCATCCCCTCGAATCGCAACAAAATGATGCGATTCGGACCCTGTCTTGATGCGATTTGGAGGCAACGTCCTATTTTTTCCTGAAAACAGGAAAACTACCCGGGGTAATTTTCCGGAAAACGTGATAAATTAGGACTTGATGGATTTATTTAGACGAAATCTCCTCAATCAGCTGATTCATTGGAAGAATAAGACCACTCGACTTCCTCTCATCCTCTGGGGCGCTCGCCAGGTCGGCAAAAGCACCAGTGTCGAAGCTTTTGGCGCGGAGCACTTTCCGAAAAGTCATATTTTCAATTTCCAAAAAAATGCTTCTCTAAAAACGGCCTTTCAAGGCGATCTTCAACCCTCCGAGATATTGAACGCGCTCCGAATCTCCCAAAAAACGGAGATCGGTCCTCATGATCTCCTCTTTTTTGACGAGATCCAGGAATGTCCGGAGGCCTTAACGTCTTTGAAGTATTTTTCAGAACTTCTTCCCCGACAACCTGTTATCGCGGCGGGGAGTCACCTCGGTTTGGTCAAAAATGAAGCCGCCTTTCCCGTCGGGAAGGTAGAATTTCTTTCGCTTCACCCGATGACCTATTTTGAGTTTCTCGACAATCTTGAACCGGAAACTTTCGACGTCATTTCCAAACAACCCTTCGACTCTCCAACTCCGATACCGGAATTTTTTCATCAACGCGCCCTGCACTGGCTGCGTCTTTACCTGTGCGTGGGGGGCATGCCAGAGGCGGTCGCCGCTTTTGCAAGGTTGCGCGACCCCGAAGCCCAAGGGGTGCTGCGAGCACGTGAGGTCCAAAGACGTTTGGTGCAAGGGTATTATGGCGATTTCTCGAAACACTCGGGCACGGTCAATGCCAACCACATTGTGAGGGTCTTTGATGCGGCCGCAATTCAGCTAGGGCGAATGCAAGATGCCTCGGTAAAGAAATTTCAATTTTCAGATGTAATTCCTAAGAGGAAGGGATTCGAAAGCATTGATGGTCCTTTGACTTGGCTTGAGAAATCTCGCCTAATCATCAAGACTTATATGGCGAATCGCTTCGAACAACCGATTAAGGCCTTTACCCAAACGAATTATTTTAAGGCTTACCTCTTTGACACCGGAATCCTGAACTGCATGCTCGATGTCCCAATCGAAAACCTTTTTTCGGAATCCTTAGGGACCTATAAAGGTTACCTTGCCGAAAACTTTGTGGCCCAAGAGTTATTTGCGACCCTCGACCGCCCTCTCATGGGATGGACTGAAGGAGAAAGCGAAGTGGAGTTCGTGGTTTCACGGGGAGCGGATCTTTGTCCGATCGAGGTCAAGGCCTCCAGTCGCACGCGAAGAGCAAAGAGTCTCGATTCTCTCATCAGAAAGTACCACCCACCCATGAGCATTAAGGCCACGGGTCAAAATCGCAGCTTTGCGGCTCAGCGAAAAATCCTGACGCTTCCGATGTATTTGGTGGCAAGTATCTGTTTTTCAAGTGACACGAAAATCAATCATTAGCTTGCTTTGTCCCATCGGGGCGCTGTTGTAAAGCGTCACCGACCTCACCCCACCAAATCCTGAAATGAAATCATCCGATCAAAAAAACCGGACTCCATCACCGCGTCCGACACCTCTCCCAGATGAATCAACCCATGTTTGACCGAAAAGCCCTTTGGCCGGACAAGACGACGAGTCTTCTCCTTGGCCTCGTCGATCACTTCAGTAGAGATCTTAGACCCCGATTTGATTTCACACAGATACAAAAGGCCCTTACGGCATTGAATCAGTAAGTCGATCTGAACGCCGGGTTTGGTCTTAGTTTTAGTCTGAAAATAGGGGCCCAATTGCACGATGTCGTCCGAAGGCAACTCCAGGCGATCAAGAACCGGATTCAAATGATTCAAAATAAGATTCTCAAACTGGTACCCAAAAGCCGCAGGCCAAGGAAGAAACGACAATGAGTCGGTTGGCCGTAATGGACTTTTTTCTAGGCGGCTTTTTCGAGGAGCAATATATTTCAGGTAGAATCGGGCATAATTGTCCGAAATTCGAAGCCGGCTGAGCCGAGATTCCTTGCCCGAAAGATTCCAAGTTCGGTCTCTCGCTAAAAATCCACCCGTCACCAAATCATCCAGATATTCAGTCAAATCTCCGTTCAATGGAAGCCCCAAAGAGTGCGCTACTTCAACGGGTTGACGGGGGCCATCTACCAATTCGTTGAAAATCGACGAATAGATCGGATAGCGCTTACCGAAGACATCCGAAAATATCACCTCGAAATCACGAAACAAGAGCCCGGCGGGGTTAAAGCAAAGTCTCTTCAAATTGCTTTCGACCGAGTCACGGGGCGCAATTTCTTCGAGATACTTTGGAACCCCCCCGGTTACCGACAGAAATTTGGCCAGCTCGGTGTACGGCAGCGGTGCGCTCGGATGCCTAAAAAACTCCATAGACTCCGCTATAGACAGCTCCTTCAACAATAGGGCGGCAGAAAGACGGCCGACAAACCCCGTGTGATCGAGGATATTTTTTTGAATCCAGCTCGACACTGACCCACAGAGTACTACCATGAGGTGATTTTGCTCAGAAAGGACTTCGTCCCAAGCGATCTTAAGCTTGCCTGCAAAGTCAGGGTCTTTGGCGCCCATCCAAGAAATCTCATCCAGGAGAATCAGACATCTTTTTCCACTCGGCAAGCGAGCGAGCTGCCCAAAGGCCTGGGACCAGTCCTCAAATTCGAGGTTCTTAACTTTCAGATAACCGGCCAGCGTGTGGGAAAAATGATCTAATTGGTCGCGATTGGTAATTCCCGGTCGCGGCGCAAGACCCTGAAACTCATAGAGCAAAACCCCTTGTTTGTGCGCGAAGTGCTTAATAAGGGTGCTTTTTCCAATTCGCCGGCGCCCTTGCAGAGTCAATAAAGTCGCCTTTTTTTGGCTCCAGCTCTCTTTCAAGACCGCCATTTCAGCCGCTCTTCCAAAAAAATGCGAACCCATGAAGCCTCCCTAAATTCCTCTGTAAAATCAAAAAACCCACTTTACAGAGGAATTATAGCACACCCAAAGCTCCTCTGCTAAATGATATTTCTCATTTTACAGAGGAGCCCACCCTCCCCTTTCCCCGGTTCCGACGCTCCCACGTGTCAGCCACCATCAGGGCTTTTTGTTGAGGGTAAGGGGATCCGCGCGCGCAGGAGGCGCGTCTTTTGCGCGGAGGCCAGGAAGGCCGCCCCCGACAACCCTCAACAAAAAGCCCTGATGGTGGCTACTCCTTGGTTTCGATTCCGAACGACTTAATCTTGCGATGCAAATGGCTGCGCTCGACACCCAAAATTTGGGCGCATTTTGAAATATTAAAGTTATTTTCACGCAAAGTTTTGAGAATAAATTCCTTCTCAAACTCATGCCGGGCGTCACGAAGGTTTTTGCTCTGCACCGCCGCAGCGGCGGCGGCGGATTCAGAAGGCCCACTCAGCGCCTCATCCTCCCACTTTAAGCTCAAGACCTCATCTTTGAGGTGAGCCAACAAATGAGCGGCCGTAATGGGTGACCCTTCCTCGGCCTCGGTGGTCAAAATAATCACGCGCTCAATGAGATTTTTAAGTTCCCGTACATTGCCCGGCCAAGAATAAGCCTGAAGCACCTTAAAACCTTCCTCGGTGAGCACCCGGGGCGAACGACCGTGGGAAGTCGCAAATTCCTTGAGAAAATACTGCGCCAAAACCGGAATATCGTCTTTGCGATCCCGAAGAGCCGGAATGTGGAAGGGCACAACGTTCAGACGATAAAACAAGTCTTCGCGAAACGTCCCTTTGGCAATCTCAGCCTTGAGGTCCTTGTTGGTCGCCGCGACGATCCGAACATCCACTTGGATCGTCTGCGCCCCCCCGACCCGCTCAAATTTTTGCTCCTGAAGAATCCTAAGGATCTTGGCCTGTGTTTTAAGGGACATATCGGCAATTTCATCTAAAAACAGCGTCCCGCCATGGGCTAAATCAAATTTACCGCGCCGAAGAGAGGTCGCGCCGGTAAAAGCACCGCGCTCATGTCCAAAAAGCTCGCTTTCAATCAGTTCTTCGGGAATAGCGGCACAATTAATTTCAACAAAAGGTTTATTAAAGCGAGCACTTAAAGCATGAATCGACTGAGCGACCAACTCCTTGCCCGTCCCATTTTCGCCCGTAATCAAAACAGAGCCAGTCGTGGGCGCCACTCGCTTGATGAGATCTTGGATTTGCCTCATCGGGGCGCTATCCCCCACCAAAACTCGCCCTCGTTGAACCTGTTTGCGCAAAGCCTGGTTCTCGCGCGCCAGATCCTGCACTCCCGCCACATTTTGTAAAAGGACCAAAAGACGCTCCAAATTGAGCGGTTTTTCGATAAAATCAAAAGCTCCCAATTTAGTGGCCCGGACAGCAGTCTCGATATTGCCGTGACCCGACATCATGATGACAATCTGATCGGCCCACTCCGCCTTAATTTTCTTGAGCGTCTCAAGCCCATCCATGTCGGGCATCCAGATATCAAGAATCACCACGTCGGGCCTGGAACTCTTCAATGTTTCCAAGCCTTCTCGTCCCGAAGCGGCCAAGGAAACGCGATAGCCCTCGTCTTTGAGTGCGCCGGCCAACGATTGGCGGATCGAGTCTTCATCATCAATAATCAAAACTGTGCGAGACATAGTCAACACCTTTAGCTGGGTTCACTCTTTAAGGGAATGCCTTTTCGGGTACGACGACGCTCTTCGCCCATCCGAGTCGAGGTCGGAAGTTCGATAATAAATTTGGTTCCCTCATCCGGAGCGGAGTGAACCCGAATAAAACCGTCATGATCATTGATGATCCTCTTAACAATGGCTAGACCCAGACCGGTTCCTTCTTTTTTAGTGGAAAAATAGGGCTCAAAAACGCGCCCCTTCACGTCATCGGTCATGCCTGGGCCATTGTCGCCCACTTCAATAACGGCAATCTGCAAGAGATCATGATAATGAGTCGCGACTTGAATTCGTCGGGATTTGCCTGCCGGCATCGTCGTCAACGCGGCGATGGCGTTATCCAGAAGATTGATCACCACCCGTTTGAGCTGATCCCGGTCAAATTCAAAAATCGGCAATTTTGGCTCTAAAGCAACTTTGAAATCAATATTCTGATGCCCTTGCTGAAAAAGTTTAATCACTTCGGTCATGGCCGCGTTGAGGTCATGGGGAACAGGATTGGCCTCCGGAAAACGGGCAAAATTTGAGAACTCGTTCACCATCTCCTTGAGTTCATCGGTATGCTTTATAATGGTATCCGTACACTCCCTCAGCAGTTCCAAGCTTTCAGCAGTGCGCAAATTACCCGACCCCAACCTCCGCTGAAGCCTCTGCGCTGAAAGTTTGATCGGTGTCAGGGGGTTCTTAATTTCATGGGCGATGCGGCGGGCGACCTCGCGCCAAGCCATTTCACGCTGCCCCTTGATCAAGTGGGTCATGTCGTCGATCACGACAACCACACCCCAGTCCGTTTCGCTCTCTTGAAGCGGCGTCGCCACGGCTGCGAGTGCCCGAACCGTCTCTGAAGTGCCTCTAAAATTCCACTGAAAGCTTTCAACTCCCGGAGCGGGGCTGGTGGCCGTACCACTAAAGGCCCGATCGATGATTTCATAAAGAACCGCAGCTTCTCCCTTAAGAATCTCCACATATTTATGTCCAATTGCATCGGCCGGCGCAATCTCAAGAAGCCGCGAAGCCGCAAAATTGAAAGTGGTGATAATCCCACTGCTATCAATCGAAATCACCCCTGTACTGATGTTGGCCAGAACAGCCTCGAGCTGCCGACGGCGCTTTTCGAGATCCGCGCCGGCTTGAATCAAACGCGCACGGTTATCCCTGAGATCCATGGTCATTTTATTGAAGGATTGGACCAAAGTCGCGATTTCATCATGTCCATACGCCGGAATCGTCACATCCAAATTGCCGGCACCGACCGCCTGCGCCCCAAAGACAAGCCGTTCCACTGGCCCCGTCAATTCGCGGGCCATATAAAGCCCCATCCAGATCGCCACAAAGATAATCACCAACGTAATCATGATCAAAATAACCAGATACGTCGTTTTCATGGGAGATTTAAGAGGATTGATATCCTTATTATACTCGTCGACCGCTCCCGCGATTTCCTCGACCTTATTGACCAAGCCGACGGGGATATAACTACTCACCACCACAATCCCCACCACCGGGTTATTGCCTCCGCCTCCCGCATGAACCGGTACCAGAGCACGGATCAGGTCGCCGGTCCCCACATGCTCCATCACCGGAAAATGTGTGCCCGAAAAAGCCTTATCCAACAAATCCAACGATAACCGAGGAAACGAGGCGGTAAACTCATGAGTCAAAGGGCGCTGAGCCAAAACCCGTTCTCCCAACGGGTCAGGGTAAAATTCAACCGCATCTAATGCGAGCAGCTCCCGCTGCCCACGTAAAAACTCATCGATCCACGAAGGCGTGGCATGAGCCAAGGACCGTTCGTCACTGTTTTCAGGAAAAGTCATCCTACGCCCGATGCTCGAGGCTAAAAGTTCTGAAAAGTGCATCGCGGCATGATCGGTACTGAGGTAATAAATTCGGGTGATTTCAAGCGATGTCTGGAGAGTGTTTTGAATCTTGACCGAAAACCAACGATCAAAGCTCGAATTAATGTACATTGCCGAAATCACGAATAAAACCAAGGTCGGCGTGATCGAAAACGCCACAAAAGCCAAAACGAGTTTAGATTTAAGACGCGCGCCAAGAATCCGGCGTCGCCGCTCGATAAACAATTTACCGAGATTGCGCAACACTAGCCAAACCAACGCAATCAGGATGATGATGTTGAAATTGAGAAGGCCGAAAAAAAAGATCGAAGTCAGAAAAGGCAGGGTGCTCGATACTTTAGTGAGCTTAAATTCGGCTATCGTCAGCGCAACAAAGAGCGCCGCAAGTAGAACAATCGCCACCCATTCGCGTTTGCGTTTGCGCCGCTCCCGCGAATCCAGGGGAGGAGGAGCAAGGGGCGTCATCAACTGACCGGACTCAGTCATTACTAAAGCCTAACCTATCGGTTTGGATTTCAATACAGCTTTCTCGTGTCAGGGGAGCCAAGCCTGACGGGCTAAAGCCTTAATGACATCCGCGGCGCCGCTGCGAAGCGAACTCTGGATAAAGCCGCTCAATAGCCCCGTCAGAGGAAGGTCCACTCGATTAGCGAGATAATACCTCATGTAGACGCCCCCACTCGAAAGCGGTTCGACGTAAAAGGATCCCTCCATTCGGTTAAAAGCCGGGGAGTCACGATGGGGCCATCCTGCCTGTTTAGGCGTCAATTGCCATTCAACTCCCGCTGAACCTGGACCCCCGAGATTACGGTGAACGCGTACTTCCATATATTGCGACGAATGCAAACTCAGATAGCTCATGGATGAAAAGACATAAAATAGGTCCGGCGAAGTTCGTTCAACAAGAACGGACTCACTGAGGTGGGGCATTCCGAATTGGACAAAATGGTCATAATCCAAACCTGCAGCAAAAACCTTGGCGGGGTCCACATCCATCACGGCCGAAGCATCCGCCGAAAAGAGGTCACCGACCCGATTCGAAACAGTTTGAGTCACATGCCGTTGCGCAAGATCCAAAAGCGCATTCTGAACGGAAGGGTTGATTCCAAAACGAGAATCATAGGCCTGAGCGACGTCTAAAACTTGAACAAGCTGGAAAACAAAGAGAAAAATGACTATTTTTTTGCCCATGGCAAGGCGTTTACCATGCTGCGTTAGTTCTGAAAACCCAAAAATCAGACGAGCGAATAGACTTCAATTTTATCGGGCCCCGCAGCCTTAGCCGAACGAAGGGCCTCGGACGCCGAGTGGGTCAAATCACTCATTTTAGCCTCTTGCTGATCTGCCGTAATGCCAGCTACGCCAATACAAGTCGTCAAGGGAGTGCTCGTCTTATCATTCTTATACGGTTGAGCCTGAAGAGCATCGCGAACCCTTTCAGCGACAAATTCGGCCCCTGCTAAGTCAGTCTCCATTAAGAGGATAAAAAACTCATCCGCCCCGATGCGCGCCACCAAATCGATACTTCGAATACAGGCTTTGAGGCGTTTGGCCACCTCCTGCAGAACATTGGAACCGAACTGAAACCCGAAATCCTGATTGATCTTTGAAAAATCGTCCAAATTAAGAATCAGAGATGAAATCGGCTTCCTAAAACGACGCGACCTCAAGATTTCTTCTTCCCCTCGTCGATAGAGTGTCCGAAAGCTCAAAAGCCCCGTGAGCTCGTCGGTGGAGGTCAACTCATCGATGCGATCATTGGCCCGACGAAGCTGGTCTTGCAGCTCCTTGAAGCGCAATAGGGCGCGCACCCGCAAAATCAGATCGTGATCTTGAAAAGGACGTCCCAGATGATCATCGGTACCGGTCTGGACACCTTCCACAACCCTTTTGAGTTGGGCACTATCGACGATGAGCAAAATCGAAGAATAATGGCCCTCAGATACCGAGCGGATCTTAGAAATCCATTCGACCGCCCCCCCCGTAAAAATCCGGTCATCCAATAAAATCAAGTGAGGCTTCCAGGCCCGCAGACGGTGAAGCGCACTCTCCGAATCAGTTGCACTTTGCACGCTGATGCTCTCATTCGAAAGGATTTTTGTGGTGTGTTCAATGATCTCGCGGTCAGGCCCAACCACCAAAACTCGTTTCATTTGTCCTCGCTTCCTGCAGATCCGGGCAACCAGACCGTCAATTGAGTGCCTTTTCCCACCTCAGTCGCAATGCTCACCTGTCCACCATGAGCTTCGACTATTTCTCGTGAAATAGAAAGTCCCAGTCCGCTTCCTCGATCTCCTTTAGTCGTAAAAGCAAAGTCAAAAACCCGCGCCAAGCTCTCGGGTGCAATTCCAACGCCGGTGTCCGCGATAATCACCTCAACTCCGGAGACAGTCCTTAAAGCAGGCCTCACGGTAATCGTTAAAACGCCTCCTTTGACCATGGCCTGGATGGCATTGAGCAATAAATTCAAAAACACCTGAGAAAGACTGGCGGCATCAAACCGAAGAGGGGAGACGGAGACGTATTTTTTTTCGATTGTGACCGAATACTTCAAAAACTCGTGACGAAGGAGAAGTAAGGCCTCATCCAACGTCTGGACCACCGAGCCGAGTTGAAAAACGGGAGTATTTCTTGAAAAAGACTGAAGATTCCGTACCAACATCCCCGCTTTTTCAGCCGCAGCCATGGCAACACCCAAGTGATCGTGGATCTTGGCAACGTCCCTTTCAAGCAGCGCAAGGTCGGTTTTGCCGATAATTCTTAATAAAAGATTGCCAAATTCATGTCCGATGCCGCGCGAAACCTGCCCGACGGCGGCTAATCGCTCAGATCGGACTAACCGATCCGTTTTTTGATCGCTTTGGCATTTTTGATTCCAAATGGCGGCGATTTGTCGGACCTTCTGCGCCAAAAAGTCTCCTCGAGAAGGAATCGGCAAAAAATCCCATTGAACCCTAAGCGCCGAACCCAAAATTTTGTCTATTCCATCGACCGACCATGTCGAATCCGAAGTGAGAAGGACAAAAAAGATATCAGGATACGCGGAGTGCATCACTTGAACAAATTTGAGACTCTGTTTTTGATTTTCAGGTCGAATGACATAAAAAACGCCAATTACAGGCCTCTTCTGTTCGAATTCATTGCGAATCAAAACCCGGGCATTGCCTTCTGAATGACTCAAAAGAAGGTTAAGACCTAACTCATGAGTCGCCGCTGACAGGGTTTCGACATCCTTCCGCAGAAAAGTCCGGTCATCTTCGACGATGAGGACAATCAGAAAGCCCGTTTTGTTTTGAATTGGATCTATTTTAAGCATGTGATTGGTTCAAGTAGATCAAAGTGAGAAGAGAACAACAAAAAAAAATTGAAAAATTGTTTTCTGTTCTTGATCTGTCACGCTTTCAAGGTAACATCAGATCTATAAGCGTCGGATTTGGTTCGACGTGATTAACGGAGGAAATAATAAAATGGCAACCAAGAAAAAGGCCACCAAGAAGAAAGCTACTAAAAAGAAAGCAACCAAGAAAAAGACCGCGAAGAAGTAATCGGTCCTTGGTAGTAGTTTCCAAAAGCCCTGAGCTTCGGCTCGGGGCTTTTTTTTGTTTTTACCGGCTATTTTAGGTCTTTTTCGACAGTTTTCTCTAAATGATCAAGCACCCATTTGAAGACCTCTAGGTAGCTTGGCCCCCCTCGTAAGGGAATCGGACCGGTCTCCGAATAGTGATCTCCGGGCAAGGCGCCTAAGAATTTTCCCCACTCCGCCGACTGAAGACTCACCATTCCATCGTTTTCAGGAAAACCAGCTTTTGCGATGATCTCATGGGCAACCCATAGCCAAGGAACCAGTGAATGGGTAAAAATTGACCCCGGAATGTAAAATCCGGCGCTAAAATACCTCACTCGAGGATCATTCTGGACCTCCGGGTTAAAAATCCGGTCCATATAATCCGTCGTTAGCTCATGGGCAGCACGCAAATCGCCTTCAAACCATTTTGAAAGGACCGCATTTCCGCCAGCGAGGTGCTTCACCACAAAATCCGCCAATGGACTCCCGTGATGAGGCGTGGCCAAAGTGGTGATTGAGGCAATTCGATCGCCCAAGCCGTACCGATGCACGACCAAACGGCAATCTAGACCGCCCATACTATGTCCGATCAGATGCATGGACCCCTGGGGGACCAATCGATGGATTTCATCGCGCAAAATTGCAGCACGTTCTTCAATCGTGCCGTTAGAAGGGGTCTCGGCGATCAAAAATTCATGGCCACGATCCCGAAAAAGCTGTTTCAAAGCAAAAAGCGCCTCATAGGGAAGGCTCGAAACCCCTAACCCATGGGCAAAAACGACGGGGAGGGGTCCTCTCTGTGGAGTCGAGGCCAACGCAGTGGCCGAATTCACGGCTAACCCAACAAATACCAAAAAAAGACCGCATGTTCTCATCTCTTCTCCTCAAGTCGAGCTGCAACAATAGCCTGGGCCACTCTCACCGGAAAGGAGGGACCGCCAAAAATCCAACCTGAATAAATTTGCACGAGATCAGCGCCGGATTGCAAACGAAGCACCGCTTCCTCGGGGGTCATCACTCCCCCCACGGAAACGATCGGAAGGCGCGTGAACTGCCTGGCCTCGATCAAACATTTTCGTGATAAATCAGTGAGCGGTGCGCCACTCCAACCTCCGGTCATATTCTGATATTCACCGGCCAGCGTATTGGTGAGAACCCAACCATTCACACCCCATCCTTCAGCGGTCTGAATCAAATCCTTGAGTTCTGAGCCTTGTAGCTCGGGGGCAAGCTTCAAAAGAAGCGGAGGCCGATGATTCCAGCTCGAAATCTGATCATTGACCTGACCCACGATGGGTTGAAGTGCTTGCACTGTTTGGAGAGACCTCAGACCAGGGGTATTAGGAGAACTCACATTGATCACGACATAGTCGGCGATATTCCGAAAAGGCTCAATCGCGCGCACATAATCCAAAGCAGCAGCATCATTAGGGGTGTCTTTATTCTTTCCAATGTTGACCCCCACTCGAAACCCCTGGGGAAGTTTTGATTTCGCACTCGCTACCTGCTCGGCGACGAAGGATGCGCCTAATCCATTGAATCCCATCCGATTAAAGATAGCTTTCCGCTCGGGATCACGAAAAAGGCGAGGGCGATCATTTCCGGGCTGAGGCCGGGGCGTGACCGTTCCAATTTCAGCAAAACCGAAACCGAGTTCCGGCAACCCAGTCAAAATTTCGGCATCTTTGTCAAATCCTGCTGCCAAACCCAGACGGGATTTGAAAGTCATACCCCAGACTTGATCCATGCTTGAATCCTGCTTTTGGGGCGACTTTTCGGCAATAGTCACCCGGCCCCCCCGAATCCCCCGACTCATCAACCTGAGCGGAAAACCTCCCAAACGGATAGAAGCCCGGATAAATGAGAGGGTGAGGCGATGAATACCTTCCGCATCAAAGCAAAAAAGAATGCGCTTGAGAACGGACCAGATCCAAACCTGCATTTACTGTCCTCGTCGGGTGAGGCACTGCATAAAAAAGCCGTCGGTGGGCCCCGGCCCGAAAAAACCGCCTGGCCCCGCCTCGAATTCAGGGTGAGCACGCAAGAAACGATCCACGACCTCGCGAGTCTCCGCTAGCCGGAAGGTACAAACTCCAAAAACTAACCGTCCAGAACCGGCCACCAGCTGCGAATATTCTGAAAGTAATCTCAATTGGATTTCCGGCATCCTTTCCAACACGCTTGGATCTTGCCGCCATTTAATATCAGGATTGCGTCGCAATACGCCCCAGCCCGTGCACGGCGCATCGACGAGGACCACATGGGCCCGACGTTTAAAGCGTCCAATCGCTTCACTTTCTTGTCCTTCACGAACCTGTACGGTTTGAATGTTGGTCACGCCGGCTCGTGTGGCTCGTCGACGAAGCGCCTGCAGTTTTGGCGCAGAAGTGTCATACGCATAGATACGCCCTTTTCCCCCAAGCGCATCCGCAATCGCCAAACTTTTGCCACCCGCTCCTGCGCACGCATCGACCACGTTCCAAGCAGGAACCTCTTGAGGAATCTGCGGCACCTTCAGCGGCATCGTCACGGGTCCTGGGCTCTCGCTTAAGAGAGGACCAAAAATTTCCGGCCAAAGCGCAAAAAGGGCCATCAATTGGGAGCCTTCGTCCTGAATTTCAAACATCCCCTTGTGAAAAAGGTCGCTTCCTAAAATTGCGGCATACCCTGAAAGCCGAACGCCGAATGGCGCGAACTCTGAAACCTGGGCCCTCACCGGCAATTGACTTCCTCCAGCAAGCCCCTTAAGCAGTGCGGCAGCTCCGAGCCGTTTAGAGGCCCGAAGACTCAGGGGAGGCTCCTGTCCCAAGACGTTCACCAACTTGAGCGCAGTCGCATGACCCCATGCACTTTCCCACTCCTGAATCATCCTGGGCGGAAAGTCAGCCGGCTGCGGCTCGGGCATTTCAAGTCGCTGGCTCATCCCATGATAAAGACGCTCGCCGAGTAACTGCGCCGAACGCCAATGAGCTAACCCTTGAGGGTCTAACGACCAAGGTTCTCCGGGTACCATCCCGACCCCCAAAACTTCGGCTTGCGAAACCGGACGGAGAAGAATGGGCGGCATCATTTGCGCAACCGTGGTCTTGGTGTTTCTTGGAAGCTTAGAAAGCGCCGAATCCAAATGTACGTGCGAACTAAACAGACTCTGCCAAACTTCATTAAATTTTTTTAAAACCGTAGCCGAAGAAGCCGACTCGGTGTCTGCATGGTGGCCTTTTTTCATGAAGAGCCTTCTATCGCATTGCGGCGGGAAAATCTTTACCTATTCCAGCCGAATAGAGATAAATTTGAAAAATAAAAATAGGAGAGCTTCAAAATGATCGACTTCACACTCACTGATGAACAAAAACAACTTCAAGAACTTGCCCGAAAATTTACCAAAGAAGAAATCATTCCGAAAGCGGCAGAATTGGATAAGAGCGGCAAATATCCGTTCGAAATTGCAAAAAAAGCCTGGGAACTTGGAATCATGAATACCCACATCCCCACTGAATACGGTGGGATGGGCATGGGGGTTCTCGAAGGCTGTATCATTACAGAAGAACTTTCTTACGGGTGCACGGGCATTGCCACAGCCATGGAAGCCAATACCCTGGCGGCGGCTCCGCTCATCGTCGCGGGAAGTGAGGAACAAAAGAAAGAATTCTTGAACAAACGCCTCGTCGATGAGGGAAAATTTGCTGCCTATTGTGTCACTGAACCTGGCGCCGGTTCGGACGTCACTGGCATCAGAACCCTAGCAAAAAAGGTCGGCGCGGATTATGTCATTAATGGCGCAAAAATGTGGATCACCAATGCCTCGGTTGCCGACTGGTACTTTGTACTCGCCTATACGGACCCCACGGCCAAACATAAGGGGATGAGCGGATTCATTATTCCTGCTAATACTCCCGGAATCACCGTAGGCAAAAAGGAGTGCAATCTCGGGCAACACGCTTCGGACACCCGGGGAATCACTTTTGATGAAGTGAAAATTCCGGAAAAATGGCGTGTTGGGAAGGAAGGCGATGGCTTTAAGATCGCTATGGGCGCCTTTGATCACACTCGCCCGGCCGTCGCCTCCGGCGCTGTGGGACTCGCTCGCCGGGCCATGGACGAAGCTGTTGAATATGCTAAAACCCGTAAAGCCTTTGGGCAGCCGATCGCAGGATTCCAAGCCATTAGCTTTATGATCGCCGATATGGCGATGGAAATCGAAGCCGCCCGCGGCCTGGTCTATAAAGCAGCCTGGATGATCGACAACGGACAGCGCAATACCAAGTTTGCCGCCTACGCCAAGGCCTTTGCCGCTGACGTCGTCAATAAAACAACCACTAACGCCGTCCAAGTCTTCGGCGGCTATGGGTACTCTGAAGAGTATCCCGTAGAAAAGCTCATGCGCGATGCCAAGATCTATCAGATCTACGAAGGCACCTCGCAAATTCAACGACTGATCATCGCCAAAGAAATATTTGAGCGAGGTTAAGTAGTTTGAGGCGCGCATCCCAGCGGTGCGCGCCCTTTTAACGCACTCATTCTATAGAAAAAAGCTCGATTTCAAAAATGACATTAGCCCCGGGCGGAACCTTGTTTTGCCCTTTTTTTCCATAAGCAAGCGCAGCCGGAACCGTGACCCGACGCTTCTCCCCGATCTTCATGCCTTTGAGCGCCTGATCCCATCCCAAAATCACCGACCCCACCCCCAATTTGAACCTAAAGGGACGCCCCCGATCATAGGATGAATCCACCTTCTGTCCTGAATCTAAAAACGCCGTGTATTGAACCGTCAAAAAATTGAGGTTCTTGGCTCCCTCCCCGGAGCCTTCCTGTAAAATATCCGAATGAAGTCCTAACTTTTTACCCACCGTACGGAGGGATTTAACCGGAGCAGGCCCCGCGCTCACTGAAATCAGCCCCATTCGTTGAATTTGGCGCCAAATCAAATAAAAAACGCCGCCCGATAGAACCCCATAAACAATCCAAATCAAAACCGTGGCCATTAAAAGAGATCCTATCACGAACTCAGACGCCCTGAAACTCCGTCAACCATCGCCCTTTTTAAGCGATTCAAAAATTCGCAAGTAACTGGAATGACGCACCAGCCAACCGGCGGCACATCCTGCCTCGCCCGAATGCAAACAGCCCACCCCCTCGCAAATGAGCCCGTGAAACTCCGGAAAAAATCCGGCCAACCGGGCAGGCTCGATCTCCGCTAAGGCAAATTCGCGCACGCCGGGAGTATCAATCCATTGAGATTCCTTGGGCCCATCCAATAATATGGCGCTACTCGTGGTATGACGGCCCTTTCCAGTGGAATCGCTGATCTGACCGACCCTGCCGACCTCGGATCCTAAAAGCAAATTCAGAAGCGACGTTTTTCCGGCTCCCGAACGGCCGCAAAACACCACGGTCTTTCCCGAAATACAGTGCCTAAAATCTTCGACTCCTACTCCCGTGCGAACACTCAGTTCAGTCACCTTCCAGCCAAGCTGACGATAAATTTCCCAGGGGATACTGCCCCCATCCTGCCAGAGATCAATTTTAGTCACGCAGATCATCACTTCGATTCCCGCAAGCTGCGCGCCCACCAAAAACCGATCCACCAACCCGGGCGAAAACTCGGGTGCACACAGGGATGCCACAATCACGACTAAGTCGACGTTGGCAGCAAGCACATGCTGAACTTTGCCCGCATCCTCGCCTTGACGCCCCGGTGCTCTCCGCATCAACCGGTTGCGTCGCTCACAAACCCCTTCGACGACCCCGCTATCGGGACTGGATCTTGAAACCAAAACACGGTCCCCAACCGCTACTGGCGTCCGCTCTCGTGATTCAAGTCCCGCTTGCCCGACCACCTGAGCCCGTCGATAACTACAAAGGAACGACAACGAAGCCGCAGGAAAACCGGAATCAGGACAATCGAGGTTGATGCGGCATTGTTTTGGAAAAACTTCCGCGACGGTGGCATTGGCGTCCTTGCTCTCCAGATAAGTCGCTTTAGAAACATTGGCCTTTTTGTTTCGCATACCACTGCGTGAACCTGACGAAACACCTTCGTCGTCCATCCAATCGTCTGAATCACCCCGAAACCTGGGAGGTGTCAATTTCGTCCGCTCCTTATATCCAAAAAATCACCCAAAAACACTCTAGCACGGCTCTCAAAGTAAGCATATAGTTCCTAACCTGAAGGAGACTCCATCATGCACCACGACGTCGATCTTGCCCATCTGACTCAAAAAACCTCCTTTCCGAAGGAGCAAATCAAGGTATTGCTCCTCGAAAACATCCACCCTCTGGCCAAGGATATTTTGTCATCTGAAGGCTTTCAAATCGAAACCCTGCCGGGCGCCTTAAGCGAGGACCAACTCAAGGAACGGATCCGCGACGTACATGTCCTAGGGATTCGAAGCAAAACCTACGTCAGCGCGGCGGTGTTAGCCGAAGCTAAGAAGCTTTTAACGGTCGGGGCCTTTTGCATCGGCACCAATCAAATCGAACTCGAAGCCGCCAAAGCACGAGGAATTCCAGTTTTCAATGCGCCCTTCGGAAACACCCGTAGCGTTGCCGAAATGATCATCGCGGAAGTTATCATGCTTTCGCGTCAGCTCGCCCATCGGTCCATGGAAATGCATGGCAACGTTTGGAAAAAAATCTCAAAAGATTGCCATGAAGTTCGCGGCAAGACGATCGGCATTATCGGCTACGGACACATTGGGTCGCAAGTTTCGACACTTTCCGAAGCCCTCGGCATGCGAGTGCTCTTTTTTGACATCCTCTCTAAATTGCCTCTTGGCAATGCCAAACCCGCTAACTCGCTTGCGAACCTGTTACGCGAAAGTGATTTTGTAACGCTTCATGTCCCGGAGACGCCTCAGACCAAAGGCATGATCTCGGTCGATCAAATTCAACTTATGAAAAAGGGTGCCTGTCTTTTGAATGCCAGCCGCGGCACCGTGGTGGATATCCCCGCACTCGCTTCCGCACTCAAAAACGCCCATTTGAGCGGCGCTGCAATCGACGTTTTTCCCAAAGAACCCGAAAACAATATCAATGACTACGTCACGGAGCTCCAAGGACTCTCGAATGTCATCCTCACGCCCCATATTGGAGGCGCCACCGAAGAAGCCCAAGCCAATATTGGCGAAGAGGTTCCGACCACCCTCGTTCGTTACGTCAACACCGGTGCCACCTCGGGGGCCGTCAATTTTCCGCAGGTCGACCTCGCCCCCAGTCACCAAACGCACCGCATTCTCAATGTGCACCGAAACGTCCCAGGGGTGTTGACGGCCGTCAACCGGATTGTCTCAGACCTCGGTGCCAATATCAGCGCTCAATCGTTGGCCACAGACGGGGACATCGGCTACCTGGTCATCGATACCGACCAACAGCTTTCGCTCGATATCAAAAATGCGATCGAAGGGCTCAATACCTCGATTAAAACGAGAATTTTGTATTAGTTCCCCTTGAATCCTGTTCAATCCAAAATTTTGCCTGGATTGAGCAGCCCAAGGGGGTCGAATATTTTTTTCATCGCGCGGAACAACTCCAACTCAACCGGCGTGCGCGAATACGCAAGCGCTCCTTTTTTTAGGAGTCCGATTCCATGCTCCGCGGAGACGCTGCCCCGGTGCTTTTGCACCAGCGCAAAAAGATCTCGATCGGCCGCTTTTGTATGCTGAACGAATGCCTCGCGACTCATCCCTTCGGGCTGAAGAGCATTGACGTGGAGATTACCATCCCCAATATGCCCGAAAAAATAGACGTCGATCCCGGCATACTGATCCCGAAAAAGGTCTCCCATGGCCGCGACAAAAAACTCCAGTTCCGAAATCGGAAGAGCGATGTCATTTTTGTGCAAAAAGGCCTTACGCGCCAGGCTCTCCGCGACCCCTTCGCGCAACATCCAAAGTTCGCGGGCCTCGCGAGGAGACTGCGCTAAGGTGCCATCCAAAACCAGCCCCTTCTCAAAAAGCGAGGAAAGCCAGCCGTCCAGGACGGCTTGAGCATCTGCGGAGGAGGGCCGTTCCACTTCCATCAGCACGTACGCTCCGTACTGTTCACCGAAAGGAGACTTCAAATTCAAATTTACGGTAACAGCCTCAAGACAGGGGTGGGTGAGACATTCAAAAGCCATGAGGGTAAAGGGCGCGCGACGGGCTTCTAACAAAAGCTGGAAAACAGCCTTCATGTCCTGCACCGCAAAAAAGAACACATCCAACTTTTCAGGAAGACGTATCAATTTAAGCGTCGCCTCGGTGATGATTCCCAAAGTCCCTTCCGTCCCGATAAAAAGCTGACGCAAATCAATACCGGTATTGTTTTTTTCCAGAGCACCATTGAGCTCAAGCACTTCACCGTTCATCAACACAACCTGAAGGCCAAGCACCCAGTTGCGGGTCATCCCGTAATGGATAACCCTCACTCCACCGGCGTTAGTCGAGATATTTCCCCCCACCTGACTCGACCCCTTCGAGGCAAAATCAATTGGCCAGGTCAAGCCATGAGGCTCACAGTGTTTGTGAACCGCCTCGGTCACCGCGCCAGCCTGCACCCGAAGGGTATGCGCCAAACAGTCCACCGGCCCCAGATGATTCATGCGCACAAAACTCAGCACGATCTCACCGTGAGCGGCAACCGCACCGCCCGCCAGCCCTGTACGGCCCCCCGAAGGGACGAGAGCCACCCGATGCTCAGTGCAAAGCTTGGCAAATCGAGAAACCTCATCCGTGGTCCTCGGAAAGACCACCGCCGAAGGTCGAGGTCGGTAGACCTTAGTCCAGTCTCGACCATAGGTTTCGAGAGCCTGGGGGTCGCGAGTCAAAAAATCCACTGGAAACCGGGATTGAATTTCTGCAAAAAAGGGGGTTAAGTCGCACATAAAACCTACTTTATCTGAAATAAGCGCTCTGAACTGCTCCGATGTGAGACAAAATTTTAGCCTATTTTTTTTCTTTCCTTGATGAGCTGATCAAGTCGCTCGGTGATCCAGATCTTAATAAGGGACTGGCGGGAAACTCCGAGACGATTGGATTCCCGGTCCAGCTCGGCCACGGTCCAAGCGGGAAAATCTACGTTAACCCGGAAAACGGCGGTGTTCAGGTCGGCATACTCCATAATGCTCTCACCAGCATCAAACCGTTGATCCATCTCTTCAGCGGTGATTGGCTTTGGCTCGTGCTTCGTAGGCTTTTTTTTCTTCATCGCGCGACCTCCTTACAGAAATAATTCTAATTCTTTCGTCTCGATACGTGATGATCGCCGTCCAAAATATTCCATCTATCTGACCCACGATCGCGTATCGGCATTCAGTTGTGGTCTTGAGCTCAAACTCAAAAAATGAACCGAACCAAAGGACCTGCGCCTCAACAAAATCTATCCCGTGTTTTTCTTTGTTGCCTTGGCTTTTCGTTAGATCAAACTCGAAGCGCATACCTGAATTTATACTATTTTTATACTATCATGTAAACGGTAGGGGGTAGGCTTAGGCGGTTTTTCTTGACTCGAGCGAGTTTATGCACCGTGTCTTTTTTAGTTGACAAAATCAGTATTCTGAATTATTTACTGCATCCGTATTTAAAATTTAAGGAGACCCCCATGTTGCGTCTAACTGCCCTTCTGATTATCCTCGGTTCCCTTGCAGGATTTTCTCTGCCAGCACAGGCCAGCGAAATGCCAAAATGCGCAGCCCTCGCAGCCCGATCTGTCCAACAAGCCTTTCCGGCCCTTCGCGACACTCATCGAATCGATTGTGCATCCAAATCGACCCGCGACGATGGCGCGTCTCTCAGTTGTGAAAAAGGCGATCAAGTCAAAGTCTGTAAAATCACGACCTCGGATGACCTCCAATTCACTGTCGTGCTAGACGGCGATTGCGAAAGCACCCTAGTCACTTTTCAAGAGTAGTGATTTGCAGTTAGTGCTAGAATCCTAACGACCGGGGGCTAGCATGACTCTTTCTGACCTTTCTATCAAAAAACCCGTCTTTGCCTGGATGCTCATGGCAGGACTTTTGGTTTTCGGCGCGATTTCTTACAGTTTTATGGGGATCAGCCAACTCCCCGACGTCGATTTTCCGGTCGTGACCATTCAAATCACCTGGCCGGGAGCTTCCCCCGACGTGATGGAAAACGCGGTCGCCGACATCATTGAAAATGCAGTGATGAGCGTGGATGGCATTCAGCTGGTACAATCCACCTCCCAACAAGCGATGACTCAGATCACGATTCAGTTTAGCCTCGCACAAGACATCAACGTTGCGCTTCAGCAAGTCCAAACCAAGATTTCCCAGGCCCAAAAAAATCTCCCACAAACCATTGATCCCCCGGTCATCACTAAAACCAATCCCAACGATCAGCCGATCATGTGGACCGCGGCCTATAGCGAAAACGGCACCTTGCGTGACCTCGCGCTCTTTGTACGCGACCATCTTCGTGACACGATCACCACGGTCAATGGAGTCGGTGATGTACTCATGGGCGGCTTTGTCGATCCTCAAATGCGCATTTGGCTGCATCCAGACGAGATGCGCAAACGCGAGATCACCGCCCACGACATTATCGACGCGATCAACAACGAACACCAGCTCGCGCCCACGGGTTACCAAGATCGCGGCAACACGGAGACCTATATCCGCGTCCATTCTGAATTCAAGAACGCCCAAGAGTGCAACGATTTAATTATTCCGGCTCGTTTGGGCTCGCCGATTTGGACTAAATTGCGGATTGGCGATGTCGCCACTTGCGCGGAAGACACGGATGAAATTCGACGAATCTCGCGCTATGCCGGTATTCAGCCGACCATTGGACTTGGCATCATCAAACAACACGGCACGAATGCCGTGGCAATCGGGGACGCGGTCAAAAAGAAGATCACGCAACTGGAAGACGTCCTCCCCAAGGGAATGAAGATGGGGATCGTGACGGACACGACGGTCTTCATTAAAGACGCGATCAAAGAGCTTTTGTCCACCCTAGGCATGGCGGTTTTACTGACTGCGATGGTTTGTTATCTTTTTCTAGGAAGCTGGAGTTCGGCTTTTAACGTCATTTTGGCGATTCCCGTGTCTCTCATTGGCTCTTTTATCGTGCTCAATGCTTTAGGGTTCACGATCAATACGTTCACTTTGATGGGCCTGTCTCTTTCGATCGGAATCGTCGTTGATGACGCGATTATGGTGCTTGAAAACATCACCCGCCACAATGAGCTCGGAAAAACCCGCGTCCATGCGGCGCTTGTCGGTGCTCGCGAAATCACGGGAGCCGCCACGGCGTCCTCGCTTGCCATTCTTGCCATTTTTGTCCCCGTGGTTTTTATGAAGGGCATCATTGGCAAATTTTTTTACCAATTCGGCGTGACCCTTTCCGTTGCGGTTATGCTTTCACTGCTCGAAGCACTCACGCTCGCCCCGATGCGTTGTTCGCAGTTTTTGGTGATTGGTAAAGGCAATTTTGTGACTCAAAAAGTATCCCACGCGATGGATTGGCTGGCACGCCTCTACCGCAAAGCGCTGGTGTTTTGCTTAAACTGGCGCTGGACGGTGCTCCTCATCGCCACCACGGTTTTCGTTGGCTCACTCTTTTCGACGGGCGCACTCCGCAAAGAATTTATCCCGCCCCAGGATCAAAGTCGGTTTTTAGTGACGCTCTATACAAAAATGGGCTCATCCATTCAATTTACGGATGGCATCTTTCGCGAGGCCGAAAAAATCTATAAAGCCCGTCCGGAAGTTCAAACCTACTATGTCGCCGTGGGTGGTTTTGGTGGGGGGCTTGTTAATCAGGGAATTAGCTTTATCACGCTCAAGGCTCCGGAAAATCGCCCGATCGTAGCACCTTTCAAAAAAGCCCCGACTCAGCAAGAATTTATGGCCTTCCTACGTGGCGAACTCGTCAAAATCCCCGGTGTCCAGCGCGCGACCATTCTGGACCTTTCGCTGACTGGCTTTAGTGCTCAGCGCGGTTATCCAATTGAGTTCGTCCTCCAAGGACCTGACTGGAACAAGCTTGTCGAGTTGTCACTCGCCATGCGCAAAAAGCTGGCGGCCTCGGGCCAAATGGCCGATGTGGACAGCGACTACAACCCCAATATGCCTGAAACCGAGGTCATACCCGACCGAGCCAAGGCCGCGGTCCGTGGCATTCCGGTGACCACCATTGCGAGCACGATCGCGGCAATGGTGGGGGGCATGAAGCTTCTGCCCAATAAGTACACGGACCAGTCTGGGCATCGAGACGACATCCAAATCAAGCTGGCACCGGGTGAAAATCAGGGTCCCGCGGACATTAGTAAACTCTGGGTACGCAACGTCCATGGCGAAATCCTGCCGCTCAAAGAAGTGATTACTATTGAGCCAGGGAGTACGCTTTTGACGATCACCCGCTATAACCGAGAACGGGGCATCAGCGTCTACGGGAATTTCAAACCCGGGAAATCACAGGCGGATGTCATCAACTACGTTAAAAAACTCGCAAAAGAAACGCTGCCCGAGGGCTATCACATCACGCTTGCAGGCAGCTCGCAGGCATTCAATGAGTCCTTCAATAGTTTGATGCTCGCGCTGATTCTCGGAATCTTTGTGGCGTACATGGTTTTGGCGAGCCAATTTAACAGCTTTTTGCATCCGGCGATTATTTTGCTGGCGCTCCCCTTCAGTCTAACCGGCGCGCTTTGGGCTATGCGCATCACTGACATCTCATTGAATATTTACAGCGTGATTGGGATTTTGCTACTCATGGGGATCGTCAAAAAGAATTCGATCCTCCTCGTTGAATTTACGAACCACAAACGTCTCGAAGGTTTCTCGGTTCGTGATGCCTTGATCGAAGCCTGTCCTGTCCGTTTACGTCCGATCTTGATGACCTCCATCGCTACGATCGCGGGTGCCATTCCTCAAGCCCTTTCCTTTGGCTCTGGAAGCGAAGTGATTCGACCTATGGCGATATCCGTCATCGGCGGCGTTTTGGTTTCGACCTTTTTGACGCTCTTTGTGGTGCCATGCGCCTATAGCCTCGCTAGCCGCCTTGAAAGTGGAAAGCACAAAAAGGAACTCCATGAAGCAATGGTCCTTTTGGGAGAGAAGCCCGCACATTAGCATTGCCGGTCAACGGTCATTACGTTATTAGTCAGAGGTCATTTATCTTTTAAAAATGTGGGGCTGTAGCTCAGTTGGTAGAGCGTCGCGTTCGCAATGCGAAGGTCGTCGGTTCGATCCCGATCAGCTCCACCAACGCAACTATTCGTAATTAAAGAAGAATTTTAATTATCACCAAGCGCTACTGGGGCTGCCCCGGGGCGCTTTTTTTGTTTGCGTAGCATTAGCGTAGCACGTCGAGAATATGCATGAGCGCATCGCGGCCATGAGCATTCCCCTTCAATTTTTCCGTTAACAACATTGCAAATGCGCTCGTGCCGCAAACACTTCCCTAGTGAATCCGGCGCACCAAAGCTTCCAATAATGCGCAATGCTCGTCACGAATGCGATCAAAAATTTGCGCAGCAAAATCCTCTTTGTAGGTATGGGAAGTCAGGTTTCGATCCACCTTCATTTTGAGCCATCCATCCTGCTCGAGTTCACCAATCAACTTCATCTGAAATCCGGCTTGAATCGCCTGCAGAGGGGTGGCTACCTCCAACCCCTCCTCTTCCGCTATTTTTTTGAGCGTTTTCCACGCGAGCTCATAGCTAAACTCAAAAGCCTGAATGACGCCTGCTCGGTCCCGATCGGTCATTACTGGCGTGGTCAAAAACTCCCGAAGTTTCATTACCGCCCGAGACAAATTATCGATCGCCTGTTTTTCACGTAGGGTGTTTTTCATAAATCACAAGCCCTTCTACTTGAATATTCTGTTTAAGCTTTGAGTCAGCCTGAGCGAGATCGATTAAATCGTAACGATGCAAACTCGGAGGATCCTGATCCATCCACGCCAAAAACTGCGCCCACCCTTGAGTGGCCGCTGCAGGAAAATCGAAAGCCAAATCGAAATCAGACCGACTTTTTGCATCACCCCGTGCTCGGGACCCAAATAAAAAAATTTGGCGGGGCGCAAAACATTTGACGGCCTCCGCCACCAAAACAACCAATGGCTTGGGCAAAAGCGCCAACCGCTGATCAATCGATACGGTTTTCAATGCATGAGCTGTCCAAGTCATGTCTCATTTTACCAATAATCGTAACAAATGGAAATGATGGATAAAACGCTCCCTGAGTTACCCTCCATCGGAATATTTATGCATCAAGACGGAACCTGTAATCATGACAAGTAGTTAAGCCTAAGAAATCACGGCATAATACGACCAGCCCTTAATTTACCAAAACACTCAAGTTTTATTATAGAATAACGATAGGAGGACTACGAGGGTCTATGTCCGTATCCCGGTATATCCCATTACTCGCCTACTGCCTATTCGCCGCAGGGCTGATGTCATGCGATGATTCGGGCGTCACCACGACCGTGACGATCGAACCCACGCCTATCGTACCGACTCCCGTCGTATCCAGTGATATCAGCTTCGCGGGCGCGACGGGGGCGATCAACCTGGACGGCACCCAGATCACGATTTCCTGGAACGCGGCCACGGGCACTTTTGTTCGTTATCGCGTCTACGAAGTGCAAGCCGATGGAAGTCTCAGTACCATCGCCTCGCTGCCTTCTTCCATCACCTCGTACACCGCCACCGGCCTGACCGTCGGAACCCTCCATAGCTACATCGTTCGTACCGTGGATGCCGCCAACGCCACCGACGGCAATACCGTGGTCGTGAGCGCGATGACTTATGCCGGAATCAGCTCCACCAGCGGGATTGGGCAGACTTCCGCGACGCTGAAGTTTGCGGCCTGTAATATAGCCGATAGCGTGAACATCTATTGCTCGCTCCGGGGGGGCGCCTACGCGCTGACCGCAACGGTGGCGGCCACGCAAACCTCCGCGTCCCTCACCGGACTTCAAAGCGGTGCAAGTTATACCTGCAAAGCATTGGCAGTCAGCCAGCTTGGCTTCGAAGACGGCAACACGGCCACCAAGACTTTTCAAACGGTGCCCACTCACACCGCCAACTACAAAGGACCGATCCTCGTCCAAGCTTTCGGGGAGGCCGGGGATGCTTCATGGACGCCCTACACAGGCCAACCCAAAGCTCGACAAGTCAGGATTACGTGGAAACCATTTACCGGCGCCAACGCCTCCACGCTCTACAAGCTCGTCCGCGTAGCAAAAGATGGCGTCATCGATACCACGGTGACCAACGCTTGTACTGCGGCCACAAACAGCTCATGCGTGGTGCAATGCCCTGCGAGCGCGATCACAGGTACCGTGATCAGTGACGACTCGGCTAATCTCATCGGCACGGCCCCCAAAACCTGTACGGACAACAACGTCGCGGCATCACCCACTCAGTACGATTACTACATCGCACAGGTAATAAACGGATGGACCGAAGAGTCGCCCACCGCCGCCAATGGGGGCGATAGCGCTTACCGAATCACGGTACCGATCCCGCCGCATGATATGGTGCTCGTGCATCGAGATTCGGCCAATTATGAAATGTGCAATCTCATGGGCAAATCCGACATGGATCCAACCCATCACCAACGCTGCGCCTATACCGGGCTCGGCGCGGTTCCGACTAACTCCAATCCGGGCAATCCGGCGCTCAATCTGGATCCAGGCTATTATGATTTTGGTTACAATTTTTTTGTGGATCGTTGGGTGGCGGGGTGTAATTGGAGTCCGAGTGCGGCGACTACGAACGGCACCGGTAAATGCGGCGCGGGCCGCACCAACGGCGATTGCTTTGGCAATGTAAACCCCGACGCGAGCCTCGGCGTGGACGGCAACGTCTACTATGACTGGAGCGGTGGTTACTGCTGGGTGAACGTCGCGCAGACGTGGAGGCAGATGAATGAAACATCACTGACGAGTTCGCAACGCTTGCAAGCCTACACGAACACCCCCAGTACAACCGTTAAAAAGCCGCCCTTAGTCTACTTTGATCAAAACCGCGGGGCCGATATCTGCGCCGCCGTGACCGACCCAGATTATGGCGCTAAAAGACTTTTGAGACGCCGCGAGCAGATCGTCGCGTCGGCGTGGCCTTCAATTACGGGCGAACCGCACGCCGTGAATGATAGCGAAATCAATTATCTCGAAGGCGGCATGAATCACCCCATCACCCACGCTTGCAACTCGAACATTCATTACGGCGTCAGCGCGGTCGGCAAGACGTTCAATGATTCGGGATATGAACTCGCCCGAAGCGCGGCATCCGGACCGGAGTCGTTTGTGATCGGGAGCACGAGTACCGCCAACTGTATTTCGCGTTTTGGCGCCCAAGATATGGCCGGAAACGTGCTGCAGTGGATCAGCGACCAGCTCGGTACTTGTGCTGCGGCCACGCACTCCTGCGCAGGTGCCACGAGCCTTTTGGATAGTGGCAACACCGATTTGAGCGGCTTTATGTTTGATGGGTTGGGTGGCGGCACGGGCAATCACGGCCCAGGTGGGGGTGCGGCCGCCGTAACGGCCTGGCAACTCTCTCTGGGTACGTTCAGTTCTACTTATTTTTCCGTGCCGCTCGGGCTCCCTCTCGTTGGCAATGATAGCGGTAATGCTGTGACGACCAGTAACTTTGGCTCAGTCGGCGCCAAATTTCATAGCAACTACATTTCGCTCAACACGGATGTCGCCACTGGTGTCCCTGCCCGAGGGGCGTATGTCGGGGGCCATTGGAGTTATGGTTCGTATAATGGCCGTTTCACGTTAATGGTAGGCAATATCCCGACAACTGCTGACTCTGGAATCGGCATCCGTTGTGGGCTTCCGGCGGAGTAGGTGGGCGCTCTGTGGTCACGGCTTTGCCGCGCAGTTAAGCGGCGTACTTCTTTCGCTTCTCGGCCAGGAGCTTGGATGCCTTTTTGCTCACACGCGCAACCTCTTTTTTGAAAGTCCCTGCGGCGCCCTCGGGAAAGAGGATGAAAGCCGGGTCAATGCCCAGGGCAGCGCCAATGAGGCTTGCCCGACGGGTGCCAATCTCCACCTTGTCATTTTCGATCAAACTCAGGTTCGACTCTGCAATTTCGGTCATTTCACCCAGTTCTTTGAGCGTAATTTTCCAGTTTCGCCGGTGAGCCCGGATCACCGAGCCGGAAGTGGAGGGGGCCTTAACTTGACTAATGACTTCCAATAAATTTTTCATAATTACTTCTCCTTTTTCTGATAATCGTGGTCTGCGGTGATCCTGACTACCATGACCGTGATGATCTGATCTTCCACTTTGTAGATGATCCTACCTTTGTAGCTGAAGCCCGACGAACGATGTTCCGACCACTCACCAAAGAGCGGATGATCAGCCCACTTGTGGGGCTGCTCTTGCAACTTTTCAGGCCCATACTTCACGACGGTTTTTGCCCAAGTCTGGATGGTTTCAAGATCATCGGCCGAGAGGCTTTTAGTTTTAAATATTTCCGCAGCCTCATCAGTGATAATCACTTTCCATGCCATATTATCGTTTATAATAACTTATTAAAAAGAGTAAGTCTAGTTCCATTCTTGATCAGGGCCTGAGCTAGGGCTTTGGGAAGCGCATTGGAACGGCACCTGAAACCGGGGGATACCACCCATCGTCGTCCGCCTAAGTGCATGAAATTATTAAGTTACCTATATTTAACCAAAACACTCAAGTTTTATTATACAATAACGATAGGAGAACTAAGAGGCCCTATGTCGGAATCTCGGTCTATTCCATTACTCGCCTACTGCCTATTCGCCATAGGGCTGGCGTCTTGCGTGACCCCCGACGAAGCAGGACTGACGCCCACTGCCACCCCCTCAGCCGAGCCTACGCCTGCCGCCTCGAACGTGATGAGTTTTGCGGGCGCGACCCAAGCCGTTAACTTGGACGGTACGCGAATCCAAATTTCCTGGAATGCGGCTGCGGGAGATTTTGCGCACTACCTCGTGTACGAACTGCAAGACGACGGCACCCTCAAGCTCTTGGTGACGCTGCCGCCGGCCCTCACCACGTACCCGGTCATCGGCCTGACCGCCGGGACGCTGCATAACTACATCGTTCGCGCCGTAGATGCCTCGAACGTCACCGATGCAAATCACGTCGTCGTGAGCGCAATCACCTACGCCGGAATCAGCTCAACGAGCGGCGTCGGCCAGACTTCCGCGACGCTAAATTTTCCAGCCGGCGGGAGCGCCGCGCAGCTCAACCTCTATTGCTCCGAACGCGGGGCCGATCCAGCACTCCTCGCCACAGTCGGACCAAGCGCCACGAGCGCCACGCTCACGGGCCTGAAGCCAGGGACCACTTACGTTTGTAAAGCCCTGGCCCAAAGCTTATTTGGCATCGAGGATTCTAATACCGTCACCAAGACCTTTCAAACGATACCCACTCATATCACCCATTACAAAGGACCAATCCTCGTGCAGGCGTTCGGGGCGGCCGGAGATGCTTCGTGGACGCCCTACACGGGCCAACCCAAAAACAGACAAGTCAGAATTACCTGGAAGCCGTTTGCGGGCGCCAGCGGCTCCACGCTTTACAAACTCGTCCGCGTGGCAAAAGACGGCATCATCGATACTCTGGTCACAAATGCCTGTACCGCAGGCACCAGTAGCTCATGCGTGGTGCAATGCCCTGCGAGCGCAACCACGGGCACCGTGATCAGTGACGACTCGGCTAACCTCGTCGGTCAAGCGGCAAAAACCTGCACGGATAATAACGTCGCGGCCTCGCCGACCCAATACGATTACTACGTCACCCAGGTGATCAGTGGCTGGGTCGAAGAATCGCCGGCCCCCTCAAACGGCGGCGATAGTGCTTACCGCATCACTGTACCCATCCCTCCGCATGACATGGTGCTCGTGCATCGGGATTCAGCCAATTATGAAATGTGTAGTCTCATGGGCAAGACCGATATGGACCCCACCCATCACCAACGCTGCGCCTATACTGGGCTCGGTGCGGTTCCAACTAACTCTCATCCGGGTAATCCGGCGCTTAATCTGGAGCCAGGGTATTATGACTTTGGTTACAATCTCTTTATAGACCGTTGGGCGGCGGCGTGTAATTGGAGCCCGAGTGCGGCGACGGCGGGCAGCACTGGCAAATGCGGAGCCGGGCGCACCAACGGCGACTGCTTTGGCAATGCCTACCCCCCCGACGCGAGCATCGGCGTGGATGGCAACGTCTACTACGACTGGAACTACGGTATGTGCTGGGTGAACGTCGCGCAGACGTGGATCGACACGACTGGCACAACACCTACTGCCTCGCAGCGAATGCAAGCCTACACGAACACCCCCAGTACGACCGTCAAAAAGCCCCCCTTTGTGTATGTCACGCAATCCGGGGCGGCTGATACTTGTGGTGCGGTGATCGACCCGGATTATGGCGCGAAGCGGCTCTTAAGACGTCGTGAGCAAGTCGCCGCGGCCGCTTGGCCCGCACTCGTTGGGGAACCTCGCGCCATGACAGATAGCGCGATCACTACGCTCTTAAGCGGCTTTGATCACCCCAACGCCCATGTTTGTAACTCGAACACTCATAACGGCGTAAGCGCGGTCGGCAAGACTTTCAATGATTCAGGATATGAACTCGTCCGAAGCGCGGCATCCGGCCCAGACTCGTTTATGATCGGGAGTACGGGGACGGCCAACTGCGTGTCTCGTTTTGGCGCGCAAGACCTAGGCGGCAATGATTGGATGTGGATCAGCGACCAGCTCGGAAGTTGCAGTGCCGCTACGCACTCCTGCTCAGGGATCACGAGCCCTTTCGATAGCGGCAATACGGATTGGAACGGGTTTCAGTTTGACGGGTTAGGCGGTGCTACGGGCAATCACGGTCCCGGTGGCGGTGCGGTCAACATAACGGGGTGGTTTCTCAATATCATTTCGTTCAATGCTACCTATCTTTCCTTGCCACTTGGGCTCCCTCTCGTGGGCAATGATGGCGGCAACGCTACCACGATCAGCACCCTCGGCGCAGCCGGCGCCAAACTTCAGTACGACAATTTTGCGCTCTATACGGATAACGGCAATGCCACCCGAGGGGCATATGTCGGAGGTCCTGTTAATTGGGGTGCCGCTGGACGTTTCATGCTCTACTTGTACCAGCCACCGTCGAACTATGGCTCTACGATCGGTTTCCGCTGTGCGCTTCCGGCGGAGTGAGTGGTCTCCTGAATCACTCTCTCCAGCTGGGTAATCTCCTCGTCCTTGAGCATGTGAAAGAACTTCGCGCGCTTCGCCGCGCTCAGGCGCCCGCCATTATGGAGGCAAAATTTGATGAACTGGTCGATCTTCTGGTCCGGCATATCGATTATTCCCTGGATTCCATTTTTAATCCGGTCGTAACTTACCAGGAGGTTAAGTTCCGTGGGTAGCTCGGTTTCAATGGTTTCCTCCAGGACCTGAAACATTGTTTCGCAGATCTTCGTCATGTCAATGGATCTGTAGTGCCTTGCTGTTTCGTTTCTCACTTCCATGGTGCCATCGGCATCCAGGGTGTAATCGATCAATGGCATGAGAGCGGTTGAAAAAGCTTCGAGGATTTCGTCGTACCTTCGGATATTCCTTAGAAGTGTCGCCGAGACCGGAAAGATCACCCCCTCTGGCGTGAACCGGCTAGCCGCCAGGATGTGGTGAATCAGAAAGCGGTGAATGCGGCCATTGCCGTCATCGAAGGGATGGATAAAAACGAAGCCAAAGGCGATGGCTGTGGCATGAACCACGGGATAAACTCCGGACCTGAACATTCGCGCGTGGGATTGCAGCAGGCCGTCCATGAGGGGGCGCACGTCTTGTGGTTTTGGCGGGACGTAATGAACCAGTTCGCGGTCCAAGCTGATGCTTTCCCCGATGTAGTTTTGGGTGGTCCGATAATCCGGATTGATAAAGCGCGCGTCAACGATCTGGTTTTGAAGCCAGACGAGCTGTTCGCGCGTGAGAAAATCTTTTCTACCCGCCGCTTTAAGTGTCGCGACGAAGCGGGAGACGCGCGCCTCGTCAGGCTGGTCGCGCTCGATCTCGTAGGAGGACTTCGTTTCCTTCGTATAGAGATAATGAACAGCGCGGCTGATCACGTCTTCCGGATACTCGCGGATGATGTTGACGGTTCGTTGGTCGAGTTTTTTGTCCTCGAACTGCGCGAGCAGCGGAGTGCGCCTGACGAAGGGACAAAACGTTCGATCGCCTAAAAGGTTGTCGTTGATCCGGTGTCTGCGGCTTTGGACTCGCACCCCGGTGTAATAGCGGATGGGGTCCAGAAGGTCGACGTAGTTTCCCATGTCGAGATCGGGAATTCCGTTGAGCCGATTGCCGGTCAGCAGTTCATACAAATACCAGAGCTGACGTGCTCGGGTGCCAGTTCGTTTTTTGAGGACATATTCGACGATTGAGGCAGGGTCGATTTTCTCGAAGACCGCTCCCAAGATCTCCAGATTCACTCCTTCGTACCTCAGGGCAAAGCTGACCTGCGAAACCAGGTCGGTGCCTGGATCGTAGCTCTTGGGGTACTGCTCCTCGATCAAGCCATTGGCCTGCTGGAAGGTCTTCCTTCCCCCGCGCTCGGCGATGGTGCTTGTTTGGAAATGGGGGATGACTTTCAGATCGAACTGCCTCACGAGCGCCTGGTAACCGACCTGCTTCCATTCATTTGTTGACAAAGAGTTCTCCAAAAATCGTTATGAGTCTTTAAAAAGCATTATCGGATTGGATAGCCTATAAAAGTAATTATGATACCTTAAATTTTTATTATATTATGCTAAATTTTATGAAAAGCATTATCACTCACGTAGCGGGGGTTCTTGGGGTTAGCTAATACTTTGTTGTTAAATTTTCCCAACTAGTTGAAGTTATGTGTCTTTTTATTTTCCCACGGCGGTATGATGGCGGTCTCTGCCGGGACGGCATGAAAAGCAACATTCCTGAGGCGCATTTCCCAGTTAGTGCTTTATGTGTCTTAAAATCGAAGTGTTGCATTACACACAACAAACAAGTCTCAGCAAGCCCCCAGGGCACTAGCCTATCAACAGTGGCAGCCGCAGGAACAGATCTTTCTCGCAGCGGTCATCCTCCACGACTCTCTTCGCCGCGCTTCATCGCTTACCCAATTCGTGGCAGAATTCGTGCGCATTCATTCCCAGTCGACAGCGCTCAAGCTTTCGCCCGAAAAGATTCTTGGTCGGGTTTCACGCGCTGTCGCTCATTTTCAGCGTCGTAATCTTGTAACGATTCAACGCGCCGGCAACGAAGTGAGCATTAACTTTTCTGCGCCCGAGGTTCTTTGGGCGAGCCTTTGCCGTGATTCCCAACCACTTGTCACGCGCACTCACCCGGTCTTTTTCGATACGAAGGATCTCGACCTGTATCCGGCAAGCGCTCTATCCGCGCTAAGCCACTATTCTGATCTCTTGCCACCAAAAGTTCCAACATTTGCGATGAGCCGCGCAGAATGGGCGGCCTGGACGAAGAGGCCGGTTCAAGGCGGTCAAGCCGCGCCCACCGCTAACGTCGAGGTCTGGAAAACAAACCCGAGGTATCTCGAATTAAAAGGAACCGTGAATCCGCTTCTGCTCGCCGTGAACTGTAGGCGCGGCCACCACCAGAGATAAGGTGGTCGCCGATCTACGGAAATTCATTATTTTAACAGAGGAACGCCGGTGATGACCGTCATCAAATTGGAAATGGAATTACAAGATCAGCCCCAGATAATGTCTAAGTTATTTTGGACAGTTCCTAAGCTACTGCGAACTGCATCTTCTTGAGATTAGCCGCCGGTACTCTATTCTTTACACCAAGGATTTCAACACCGACGACCTGACCTCTTCCGACTCCATGATCTTTGAATCGTCTAGACGTAAATATAAAGCATCGGCTTTTTCGTCAAAATGAACTTTCATAATTTATCACCTGCCAGAAGCTGTTTTACGCCTAGGTATCGTTGCTGCCATTAAACTCTCACGAACCACACGCGCCACATCGGAAAGAGCCATACGAGAAACCAGTTGATCAGTGGCAAACTGATGCAAAACACTGCTCATCAAGGTTTGGTAACCGACTCCCTGCTTTTCGGCCAAAATGCGGATAGCCTCCACGTCCGCCCCATTCAGTCGAATATTGGTGCGAACCTCCTTAGTTCTTTTTATTGTCTGATCGCAGGCGGCGGCCTCCAATTGGGACCGAACCAAAACTTCTTCGCGCGAAGTTGCTTGACGCCATTCTCCACGTTCAATGCTATCGAACAACGCCTGTTCATCATCATCCATCGGTATTGTGCCTTTGAGGGGTTTAATTCTGGATCTCATATTTACTCCTTCTCGATTTCATATGCCGTACGAAAAAAAATCAGTTTTGCAGTTACCACAGCGGCCACGCCCCACATTTTTTTATCGACTCCCACAACGATAATCATATGGTTCTTGTGGATTTTTTGATGTCCATTGTAGTGAAACGCACCACAAAAACCTCCTGCAAGATAGGCATCCAAAATGTCTTCAAATGAAACACCCCGCTTTGCTTTTAACTTCTGATTTTTTTCTGGCTTCCATCCGTACCGCATGATCAAAGAATAATATCTGTGTGCCTAATGTCAACATTATACTGAGGGCCGGGTGCTGCCATTAAACTCTCACGAACCACACGCGCCACATCGCAGCAAGCCCCAGTCAGAACAAACAAAACCAATAATTACATAGCGATACCTATCCACCCACCAAGCATTAACCAAAACGCTCAAGTTTTATTATACAATAACGATAGGAGGACTACGAGGGTCTATGTCCGAATTTCGGTATTCCCATATCCCTATCCGCCGTATTACAGCACTTGTTTGCTGCCTATTCGCCGCAGGGCTCACGTCCTGCGATGATTCGGGCGTCACCACGACCGTGACGACCGAACCTACGCCCACGGTACCCACGCCTGTCGTATCCAGCAATATCGGCTTCGCCGGCGCGACCCAAGCGATCAACTTGGACGGTACACGAATCAAGATTTCATGGGACGCGGGCACGGGGACTTTTACTTATTACCGTGTGTACGAAGTGCAGGCCGATGACAGCCTCGTGGCCATCACCACGTTACCCACCGCCGCGACGAATTTCATTCACGCCGGCCTGACGGCCGGCACCGCGCATAGCTATGTGGTCCGCACCGTTGATGACGCCAACGCCACCGACGGCAATACCGTGATTGTGAGCGCGATGACTTACGCCGGGATCACCTCCACGAGTGGGGTCGGACAGACTTCCGCGACGCTCAACTTTCCGGCCGGCAAAAGCGCCACGCAGATCAACCTCTATTGCTCCGAACGCGGGGCCGATCCAGCGCTGCTCGCGACGACGACATCGACTGCCACCAGCGCGACGATCACGGGCCTGAAACCCGCGACCACTTACGTTTGTAAAGCTCTTGCCCAAAGCGTATTTGGCATCGAAGACGCCAATACCGTCACCAAAACTTTTCAGACGGTGCCGACTCACACCGCCAACTACAAAGGACCGATTCTCGTCCAAGCCTTCGGGGAGGCCGGAGATTCTTCATGGACGCCTTTTACGGGCCAACCCAAAGCTCGGCAAGTCAGGATTACCTGGAAGCCCTTTACTGGCGCCAACGCCTCCACGCTCTATAAGCTGGTCCGCGTGATCAAAGATGGCACGATCGATACTCTAGTCACCAACGCCTGCACGGCGGCCACCAGCAGTTCATGCGTGGTGCAATGCCCCGCGAGCGCGGTTACTGGAACGGTAATCAGTGACGACTCGCCCAACCTCGTTGGCACGGCCCCCAAAACCTGTACGGACAATAACGTCGCGGCATCGCCGACCAAGTACGACTACTACATCACCCAAGTGGTCAGTGGCTGGGTCGAAGAATCTCCCAATTCCGCCAACGGCGGCGATAGCGTCTACCGAATCATGGTTCCCATCCCGCCCCACGACATGGTGCTCGTGCATCGAGATTCAGCCAATTATGAAATGTGCAATCTGCTGAACAAGACCGACATGGACCCCCTCAATCACCAGCGCTGCGCCTATACGGGACTGGGCGCGATTCCGTATAACTCCAATCCGGGCAATCCGACGCTCAATCTGGATCCGAGTCATTATGATTTTGGTTACAATCTCTTTGTGGATCGTTGGGCGGCCGCGTGCAATTGGAGTCCGAGTGCGGCGACCGCGGGTGGCACCGGCAAATGCGGCGGGAGTCGCACGAACGGCGATTGCTTTGGCAGTGGAAATCCCGACGCGAGCATTGGCGTGGATGGCAACGTTTACTATGACGTTGTCAATGGTTACTGCCATGTCAACATCGCGCAAACTTGGTCCAACACGGTCTCCGCAGTTCCCGCCTCACAACGATTGCAATCCTACACGATCACGCCCAGTACCACCGTTAAGAAACCGCCCCTAGTTTGGCTCAATTCAAGCCTCTCAGTCGCTACTTGCGCGGCGGTGACCGACCCGGACTATGGAGCCAAGAGACTCCTGCGACGCCGCGAACAGCTCGCCGCGTCCGCGTGGCCTTCGATTACGGGCGAACCGCGCGCCATGAGCGATAGCGCGATCGGCACGCTCGAAAGCGGCCTGGATCACCCCAACACACATGCTTGCAACTCGAACAATCATAACGGCGTCAGCGCGGTCGGCAAGACGTTCAATGATTCGGGATATGAACTCGCCCGAAGCGCGGCGGGCGCACAACAGGAGTCGTTTGTGATTGGGAGCACGGGCACCGGTAATTGTATTTCGCGCTTTGGGGCCCAAGATATGGTCGGCAACGTCATGCAATGGCTCAGCGACCAACTCAGTAACTGCATTGGTACCCCCACGTTTACCTGCGCAGGCATTACGAGTACGCTCGATACCGGCAACACCGATTTTAGCGGTTTTCTGTTTGATGGAGCAGGCGGCGTTACGGGTAACCACGGTCCCGGTGGCGTCTATGTAACAGATTACGGTTTGGGGGGTCTTGTGTTCAATGCCAATTATTATTCTTTGCCGCTGGGGCTCCCTCTCGTCGGCAATGATGGCGGCAACGCCCCCACTCTCAACAGCGTCGCCACGAAATTGCAGAGCGACTACTTTGCTCTCGATATCGCTACCGCCGCCGCCCGAGGAGCAGCGGCTGGAGGTTATTGGGGTTGGGGCGGTTTGAATGGACGGTTTGCGTTGCTGTTACAATATATACCGGCGCAAGGTGCTCCGAGTATCGGCTTCCGTTGTGGACTTCCGGCGGAGTAGGGCATTCGCGATGGAAAACATGACTTAAACAACCCCCTCTATTAACCATAAATGGCTAATAGTACCCCCTACTTTAGACCAGAAATAAAGACTTTCCGTTATTTTTCAATAAGTTACCAATATTTAACCAAAATACTCAAGTTTTACTGTACAATAACGATAGGAGGAATGAGGACCTATGTCGGAATTCCGTTATGCCCCATTACTCGCCACCTTGCTGTTGGCCTCAGGTCTAGCGGCTACGCTAGCGTCCTGCGTGGCCCCCGAGGAAGCCGGGCTGACGCCCACGGTGACACCGACAGACACGCCCACACCTGTTGCATCGAGCGATATCGGCTTTGCGGGCGCGACCGAGGCGGTCAACTTGGACGGTACGCGGATCCAGATTTCCTGGAGCGCGGGCACGGGGACTTTTACTTATTACCGCGTCTACGAAACACAGTCTGATGACAGTCTCGCGCCCGTGATCAGACTCCCCAAAACCGCAACGAATTTCATTCACGCCGGCCTGACAGCGGGCACCTCACATAGCTATGTAGTCCGCACCGTCGACGACGCCAACGCCACCGATGGCAATAACGTGGTCGTAAGCGCGATGACTTACGGCGGCCTCAGCTCCACGAGTGGGGTCGGTCAGACTTCGGCAACGCTCAATTTTCCGGCTGGCAAGAGCGCCGCACGGGTCAAGCTCTATTGCTCGGAACGCGGGGCGGCTCCAGCCCTGATGGCAACGGTCACCTCGACTGCGACCAGCGCGACGCTGACGGGTCTGAAACCCGGGACTACCTACGTGTGTAAGGCTCTGGCCCAAAGCCTGCTGGGCTTCGAAGACGCTAATACCGTCACCAAAACTTTTCAGACCGTGCCAACCCATACTGCCAAATACAAAGGACCGATCCTCGTACAAGCCTTCGGAGCGGCGGGTGATGCTTCGTGGATCGCCCCGTCAGGCCAGCCCAGTGCTCGACAAGTCACGATCACTTGGAAGCCGTTTGCGGGCGCTAACGCCACGACGCTCTACAAGTTAGTCCGCGTGGCAAAAGATGGCGTCATCGATACAACCGTCACCAACACCTGTACCGCAGGCACAAACAGTTCATGCGTGGTTCAATGTCCCGCGAGCGCGACCACCGGAAATATCGTGAGTTACGACTCGTCTAACCTCGTCGGTTCGGCACCCAAAACCTGCACCGATAAAGCCGTCGCGGCTTCGCCAGCCAAGTACGATTACTACATCACTGAGGTTGTTAACGATTGGATCGAGGAGTCGCCCAATGTCACCAACGGCGGTGATAGCGCTTACCGGATCACCGTGCCCATTCCTCCTCATGACATGGTTTTAGTGCATCGGGACGCGGTCAATTACGAAATCTGCAATCTCATGGGCAAATACGACATGGACCCCCTCAATCACCAGCGGTGCGCCTACACGGGGCTGGGCGCGGTTCCGACCAACTCCAATCCAGGCAATCCAGGGCTCAATCTCGATCCGAGCCATTATGATTTTGGCTACAATCTCTTTGTGGATCGTTGGGCGGCCGCGTGCAATTGGAGTCCGAGTGCCGCGACTGCGGGCAACACCGGAAAATGCGGCGCCGGGCGCACCAACGGCGATTGCTTTGGCACTGGAACTCCGTCTGCAAGCATCGGCGTGGACGGCAACGTCTTCTATCAATGGGATCAGGGTTACTGCTATGTAAACGTCGCACAAACTTGGATCGGCGTAGGTAGCCCTGGCCCGACCGGTCCGCAACGATTACAATCCTACACGAACACCCCCAGTACGGCTTTCAAGAAACCACCGATGACCTCCATTGGTCAAAAGATCTCAGCGGACACTTGTGCTGCGGCGGCGGACCCGGATTATGGACCCAAGAGACTCCTGCGACGCCGCGAGCAGATCGCGGCCTCCGCGTGGCCGTATATCACGGGTGAGCCGCGCGCCATGACGGATAACGCAATTCAGGTGCTTGAAATCGGTACCGATCATCCCAATACCCATGCTTGCAACTCGAACCAGCGCAACGGCGTCAGCGTCACGGGGACATTCAATGATTCAGGATATGAACTCGCTCGAAGCACGGCGGCCGGACCGGACGCGTTTGTCATCGGGAGCGCGGGCACGAGCAACTGCGTGTCTCGTTATGGCGTACAAGACATGGTCGGCAACGTTGGGTTTTGGCTCAGCGACCAACTCGATACTTGCACTCCGGCCGCGCACACCTGCTCCGGTGCCACCAGCACGGTGGATAGCGGCAACACCGATTTAAACGGCTTTCAGTTTGATGGGCTAGGCGGCGCTACGGGCAACCACGGTCCGGGCGGAGGCGCCGCAAATATCACAGGGTGGTATCTCGCTACCAATACCTTTAGTACCAATTACTTTTCATTGCCGCTGGGGATGTCCCTCGTCGGCAATGACAATGGCAACGCTCTCTTGACCACCACCTTTGGTACAAGCGGTGCCAAAATGCATGGCGACTATGTTTTGCTCTACACCGATAACTACGCGGGGGGGCCCCGAGGGGCCTGGGCCGGGGGCTATTGGTGGAACGGCGACCTCAATGGGCGCTATATGTTCTGGATGAACGGTATGGCGGCCGGCGCAGGCTGGCAGATCGGTTTTCGCTGCGCAGTGCCGGCGGAGTGAGCTTAACGGTGCCTACTGCGGCTCAAAAACCGGTGAGCCATTTAGGGTTTATGCTCCTATTCGCGGAGCCATATGTTGGCGAATGACAAATGATCGCGAGATTGGTATTTTCTCGCGGATATGGCTTATAGCGTAAAGAGACGGAATTTGCAGCCGAAGCTCAAGACCAAAAAACGTAGCAAGACAAACAGCAAGGCGCTCGCTACTCGCGAAGATCGGCTTTTTCACGACGTCCGGCAGTTGATCCAATCGACTCGCGAAAAAGTCGCTCAAACCGTCAACTCCGGCCAAGTTTTATTGTATTGGAGTATCGGAAGCCGGATTCGGCGTGAGGTTTTGCAGGGCAAACGCGCGGAATACGGAAAAGCAATTGTCTCCGCGCTGGGTAGACAATTGAGTGCTGAGTTTGGGGCCGGGTTTACGACGTCCAGCTTGTTTCAGATGGTCCGGTTTAACGAGACATTTCCCAAAAGGGAGATAGTGTACGCACTGTGTACACAATTGGGTTGGTCGCATTTTCGACAAATCGCCTATCTCAAAACTCCGTTACAGCGCGACTTTTACGCGGAAATGTGTCGAATCGAGCAATGGAGCACACGTGCGCTACAGAAGAAAATCCAGGGAATGCTTTTTGAGCGCACGGCCCTTTCCAAAAAGCCCGCAAAACTCGCAAAACAGGAAATCAAGGCATTGCGCCACGACGACAAGCTCACCCCGGATCTTGTTTTTCGTGATCCGTATCTGCTCGACTTTCTAGGACTCAAAGACACGTATGCGGAAAAGGACCTGGAATCAGCGATTCTTCGGCAGATGGAAAGTTTTCTCACCGAACTTGGCAGTGACTTCGCCTTTCTCGGACGTCAAAAACGGATCACTATTGGGAACGAAGACTATTATCTCGATCTATTATTTTATCATCGAAGGCTAAAACGGCTTGTCGCCATCGAGTTGAAACTTGGGTCGTTTCAGGCTGCCGATAAGGGCCAGATGGAACTTTACCTGCGCTGGCTAGATAAACATGAACGACAGTCCGGAGAAAAATCGCCGATTGGTCTGATCTTATGCGCGGGCAAGTCGGACGAACACGTGGAGCTGCTACAAATCGAAAAGAGTGGCATCAAGGTTGCCACTTACTTGACCAAACTTCCGCCGCGAGCGCAGCTTGAGAAAAAACTGCATGACGCGATTACTTTGGCGCGTGGACGTTTCAATCGAAAATAGCACCACGGGACAGGCCAATGTCAGTTTTTGAAGAAGGCGTCTAGATTTACCTGGTCATCGATAAGCCCCGTATAGTGGGCCAGTATTACGATGACTGAAGTTCCTTTTTTCACGATACCGCGCGGGTATCGACATCCGTTGTGGGCGCGGTCCAGGCGGAGAGAACTCAACGATGTCCACCTTACCGCTCCACAAGGCTCTGAATAATCGTAGTCATGGGCAGCCAGAGCTTCATGGGCGAGTCCCTGAAGGAAATAAAACCATGCTTTTCGTAGAAGCTCTTGGCCTTTTCGTCCTTGGCGTCCACCACAACCCCGGCGATCCCCATCGCCTCAGCGGCCTGGACGGCCTTTTGGCAGGCATGCCCCAGGAGAAGAGCCCCGAGTCCTCTTCCTTGGATGGATTGATCAATCGCAAGTCGTCCCAGTCGACACACCGGAATGGGGTATTTGGGAAGCCGTTTGGTTTCCTTGTCCGATAATTCTTCAAATCGGATGCTGCCCGCAGCGAGGGTATAGAAGCCTAAGATACGTTTGGGCTCGGCCTTTGTCACGGCCACAAAGGTTTGCCCAAGGTGCCTGACCGCCTGCTGCCGGGCTTGGGTCTTGAGAAAGGTGTTGAGCGGTTCAATGCCACAATCAAACCCGGCTCTGTCGTGGTTTGCTCCCAATTTTTGAATTTCAAGCTCCGGAAGCCCCGTTTTTGTCACTAGAGCCCCGCTTTTTTTACGTGTTGCATGGCCTTTTTAAGGGCGAGTGTCGCTTTAGGCGGGTTTTCCAGGTTTGCCAGAAAGAGATCTCGGTCGCGATTGGAAAGTGTGAGGTTTTCTTCGTCGGCCAAGTCCCTTTTGGCGGCCCTGAACGCGACTCTGACCATGTAAGAGCTGGTGCTCATGCCATTGAGCTCCGCTGCTTTTTCAATGGTTTCCTTTTGATTCTGGTCGAGACGTAAATCCACCCGGTCCGTTTTCTTCATTTTCTGTGCATTAGGTTGAGCCATAAAACACCTCATTCTGAGTATAGACATATTGTACGGAATATGTACACACAATAATTGATTCCTAAAAACCCTTTAATTACGTATGCCACCTTACCGCTCCACGAGAATGTTAAACATTTTTCGTGAGGACCAGCGATGCCGCGCTTGAGCATCTTCGCACCTTCTAGATTTCGCCAGCGGGCAGTGGGATCGTTTGATCCGGGGACTGGGGCGTCTGGAAACCGGGATGGGCACCACGCTCAACAGTGAAATGACGTTCATACAGGGCGCTTTCGGGCTTTTTGGGGTTAATCCCTTAGTCTCTGGTCGAACGAGAATAGATGGTCTCGTTGGATTGTAATTCTGGCGAAGTCGGTGTGACTCCGATGGACACCTTCGCTCTCAATACAGACCTTGCAATCGGCACCGTCCGGGGGTGGCAACTTCTCTTCTCAGACAGCAAAGATCATTTCTTGCTTGAACTCGCCGTCACAGCCAAAGCAAAGACGATTGTAACCGGCGACAGCGGCATTGTTGGCCTCATCAAATACGGCGAGATTACCTTTCAAACGCCGGAAGAGTTTTGTGAGGAGATGCGACTGTAACCCCCTACTTTAGACCAGAAATAAGGACTGTCCCACCCACCTCGTTTTTCATTTTGTGGGTTTTTGTTGCGGTCATCGAACGCATGAAGCTTGGGGATGAGGTAGTTGTATTTCACGCTTTGACATACATCGGTTTTAGCTGTGGGCTGGCAGCGGAGTAGAATTTAACTTTTTCCGCAGATCACCTGGCAGAAGCCGTTTTACGGCGAATATGAGTGGGTGGGAAGGATTGGATGGTTAGCTGGCGCGATCCTTCAAAAGCCCCATGCGGGCAAGCTTCTTCACCTCATCAACCTCAAGAAGTTCGTCGTTGACGTACATGTGAATCACCGAAGCGATGAGGGTTTGGTATCCCATTCCGCGCTTCTGGGCTGCACGTTTGATGGCGGTCAAGTCCTGCGGCTCGATCCGGATATTGGTCCGCGCGTCTTTACGACGCTCGTCACTCCCAACCCTTGCTGCCTCCACGAATATTTTGCCGGCGGTCGCTGAATTCTTCTTCCATTCGCCACGCGCAATGCTGGCTTCGATTTCCTTTTCCTCTGGGGTCAGATCAAATTTATTTTTTGCCATAAGCTCCTCCTAGTATGCCGTTCGCATTAAAATGACCGTTTTTGAAACCGTTACCGGTACCCGCCACTCGTCTCCATCCACTTCCACTACGAGGACAATCTGGCCCGCATGAATTCCCTTGGTGCCCTTGTAACTGTACCAGTCACGAAGGCCGCCATCCCGAATGGCATCTTCAATCTCTTCAAATGAAATGCCCCGCTCTTCTTTGAGCCATTCATTTTTTTCGGGCTTCCATGTCAATCGTTTCACGTTTTTATTGTAACCCTTTTGTGTACCTATTGCAAGTCTGTATACTTGCCAAATGTCTCGTATATTCGATCTAATGGTGATTGCAACGGATAACAATATGTGCCTTTTGTTATCACATTGCATTACAATTTATGTCAAACCGGAACTTTTAACTACCTGGCTGGACGCTCCCAAGATTGTGGTGAGTACATCAAAAAGAAGTAGCGACCAAAACTCGTGAAACAGTATCTTAATAACTCGTAACTCGCTCCGCCATCGTTATCGGACGATAAACAGCGCCAGTCATAATATAATATCGTTATTTGACGATATTATAATGAAAACGCTCACATTTATCTTCATCTAACGATATTTTTAAACTATTATCGCTATAGGGCGATATTTTACGACAAAACAGACTACTGTATTGCCCAATGGCGATATTTAATGAGGAGACGACAATGACGCTTGGTGAACAGCTCAAACACATACGCAAGACCTACGGCCTTACACAAAAAAAACTCGCCGACCAAAGTGGGGTGAGCTTCTCTTTCATCAATAGTGTGGAAACCGGTAGCAGTTCCATGCGGCTTGAGACTCTCAATAAAGTTCTCGCTCTGGTGGGCTGTGAAATAGCGATTGTCGACAAAAAAACCAAGAAAGTGATTGGAGCATAGTCTGATGACAGACGAAAAAATAAAAGCCAACAAAGCTGAAGTACGCCTCAGAGGTGAGCGGGCAGGAATCCTGATCAGACAATCCGACAAAATGTATTTGTTTAAATATGATGATCAATATCTAACGAAAAAAGACCCCATTGCGATTGCCATAAGTTTTCCCATAAATGTGAGCGAGTACCTATCGCCTCAATTGCACCCATTTTTTGACAATTTAATTATGGAAGGCTGGTTGCTCAATCAGACTGAAAAACAATTCCATGTAGACAAAAAAAACCGATGGGGCCTGCTTATGTTGGCAGGAGCCAACCCGGTAGGCGCCGTTAGCGTCCATGCGCTAGATACGGCTGGACATCCAATGAGCGATAGTACTGACATTGAAGAAGAGGGAACTCAGTTATTCCCGGTTAAGACTGCGGCGAATCCTGGCATTTGTTCCTTTTGTCTCAGGACCGTAAAAGAACCAGAAGAATTTCATCTCGCCTGTTACAGAAAACTATGGGGAACAGCAAAAGCGCTTTTTGTTAAACTAGACGAGTTGCAACCCCTTCAAAGTTTTTCTAAAACTGTAAATGACGGCAGTATTTCGGGTGCTCAAAGAAAAGGGCTTTTTGCGCTAAACAAAAATGAACTCCGCGTAAACTCCGCCGACTCTCTTTATATCCTTAAACCAGACGGCGACTATCCTGAACTTCCTGCCAACGAGCACTTAACAATGACGGCGGCAAAACATTTAGGCTTCGACGTTCCCCCAACAGGGCTTATTAGCATTGAGGGTGTCGGACTAGTATTCGTGATTAGGCGATTTGACCGCATAGCGCCGAATTACCGGCTGCTGCTCGAGGATATGGCCCAAATCTACGAAGAAGCGAGTGACGACAAATATTCCCTGAGCCTCGAAAAGGTGGGACAGGCGATTTTGGAGCATACTCAAGCTGGCCCCTTGAACCTCAACGACTATTTTCGGCGAATACTCTTCTGTTTTTTGACCGCCAACGGAGACATGCACCTGAAAAACTGGTCTTTGCTTGAAATGAACAAAAATCCGGGCGTCTTCCGCCTAAGTCCTGCCTACGACTGGTTAAATACACGAATCGCGTTACCGCGAGAAAAGGATGAGCTGGCCATCCCAATGGCCGGAAAGAAAAGAAACATGCAAAAATCCTACTTCAAACGGTTTGCCATTAATGAGTTGGGGTTAAAAGAACACTACGTTGAAAAGGTCTTTGCTGAAATTCCAACCTGGACACGGACGCTCGAAGAATTAATTCCACACTCCTTCTTGAGCGAGAATATGAAAAAAGCATACCTCTCCGTTCTTCAGCAAAGGACTACAGCATTGTAATTTCGAAGCCGCCTTGACAATAATTCCATCCACCGTCGCGGCTTCGCCGGCCAAGTACGATTACGGGGGGGGGCCCCGAGGGGCATTTGCCGGGGGCTATTGGTGAAACACAATACGTATGCGGAAAAGGGGGGTTCAAAATACGATGACGTATCGTATAATGGGGGAATGAAAGTTACCGCTCTCTTACCTGACGAGCTTATTAGTGAAGTGAAGGTCCTTTCGCATGGCAAGACCATCACTGAGGCATTGATCATTGCTTTGAGCGAATGGACCTCGACAAAAACGCTCCAAGCCCTGAATCAGAAGGTCCGGCGCACTCCTCTTCGCTTTAAAGAAGGCGTCGGCGCGGCTAAGATCAGGCGACTCAACCGAAGAAGACAGAAATAATGATCGCCGACACCTCGATATGGATCGAGTTTCTCAAGGGCGTCGGGCTGATCGACTTGGCGATCCTTTCGGCCGCGAGAAAAAACAAACTCAAGGTTTGGACATTGGATAAAAATTTGAAAAAGATCCTGTCTTCCAATGAGTGTTTCGAGCCTTGAGCGAGTGGGCCTGCCGTCAACTCCGGCCAAGTTTTATTGTATTGGAGTATCGGAAGCCGGATTCGGCGTGAGGTTTTGCAGGGCAAACGCGCGGAATACGGAAAAGCAATTGGGCATCTTTCAAAAGATCGCGCCGCATATGATGCATTAAACTTTAAACAACTTAGTAATTTCAAGTATTTAGTATCTATTTCATTTTTCAATTCTTACGTAACGCCGCCACCTATGTAATAAGAGCCTTTTTGTTACGATGCCGCAGTATATATGTATTACGCTTTAGCTGTGATATAGATCTATATTGACACACATGTGGTATATATGTATATCATTATACTGAGCTTAACAAAGGACTACCGCAGAAAACATGAACAGTAAAAGGTGCTTCAAATGCTTGCAGCCGATTGCTGGTGCACAGTCTCGCTACGGCTTGCATGAAGCTTGTTTCCTGACTTGGTTTAAGCTGAAGCAGCCCGCCGAATTTGTCAGTTTAGTGAGGC
>JBBCAW010000079.1:0-1331 GCA_051382295.1 Bdellovibrionota bacterium FG-1
CCCATGTTATGCGGAGCGCTTGATTATGCAGAGCCATGTCTTCGGTGAACTCATATTTCATAATTTTGGCGCGTAGTTAGCCATGGAACGCGACCTCCACCTCTCAGCATAGTAAAGCTGTCCTCCACACAGTCGAGATGATCTCGACTTGTCTAAAGGAGGAAATATGTTGGAAAATTTTTTGCGTTCAGAGCATTGGCGGAACCGCGCTCGATCAAGTCTTGTGGGGTCGTATCTTGATGGTTTTTCCGTTTTCCTGAACGAGATTGGCTATTGCAGACGGATTGGCGCAGCGACTATCTCGCATGCTGTTCATCTTGGTTTGTGGGCTGGTACTGAGAACATTGCCATTGGTGAGCTGGATGACGTGACTGTAAGTGATTTTCTGGCACACCTACTTCAATGTCGCTGCCTTGGCCACCGCGCTGGTCTTCATGCGAATGCCCGTTGGCGAATTGAAACTTTTATGAGGTACCTGCGCCGTGAGGGGGTCGTCAAGACGGCAGTTAAGCCGACAATAGTAACTCCAGAGCTTGTGACTGGATTTTGTGAGTGGATGCGGAGACAGCGCGGTCTTTCGGATAGAACTCTGCGACAATATAGGAGGATATCCATCATACTCGTGAAACTCATCGGTAACGACCCATCGCTTTACGAGTCAACTACACTTAGAGCTGCAGTACGTGAGATGATTGGCAAACACGGCGTCGGGATGGCTAGGCTTGTATCGAAAATAGTACGCGCATTCGTGCGCTATCTCGCAGTAGATGGGCGTTGCCGACCGGGCCTTGATGCGGCCATCCTGCCAGTGGCAAAATGGAGTCTGGCTTCGCTTCCGAGATACGCCTCCACCGAGGTCGTACAGAAGATCATTGATTCATGTGATTTGAATCAACCCGGCGGTGTGCGTGACCGCGCAATTTTACTGCTTCTTGCTCGTCTGGGGTTGCGAGGTGGTGACATCGTTTTGATGCGTCTGAGTGACATCGATTGGGTGGCAGGCAATGTGAGGGTATCAGGCAAAGGCCGTCGTGAGGTGAATCTCCCACTACCACAGGAGGTCGGAGATGCAATTCTCACCCACTTGCGTAGTCGGCGGCCCGTCGCTGGGTGTGACCGAGTCTTTTTAAGATCTCGCGCTCCATGGCGACCATTAACAGAAAGCTCTTGTGTCTCGGCCATCGTGGAGCGAGCTATAGATCGCGCAGGCGTGTCCACCCCAACTCGTGGTGCCCATCTTCTGCGACATTCGACCGCAACAGCAATGCTCCGTGAAGGGATTTGTCTTCCTACGATCGGTATCATTCTTCGGCACCGATCCATCGAGACCA
>JBBCAW010000080.1:0-9242 GCA_051382295.1 Bdellovibrionota bacterium FG-1
CTGTGCGGTCGTCAATGGGGCGTCGAAGTGTTGGGGTGCAAATTCCGACGGGCAACTTGGAAACAATTCGTCCAACGATAGCAAGGTGGCAGTCGCTACGAAGAATCTTACGAGCGGCGTCGCTGCCGTGTCAGTCGCGGCCTTCTTCTCCTGCGCACTTGTTGGCGATGGGGTCATGTGCTGGGGGAACAACGGCGATGGCCAGCTGGGAGATGGGACCACGACGCTTAGAGAGTCTCCCGTCTCTGCAAATTATACGATTCAAGGTGTGATTGCAGCGGTGGGCGGATCGCAGCATTCTTGCGCCGTGGTCAACGGCGCCGCGCGATGCTGGGGGAAAAATACTTATGGACAGTTGGGAGACGGAACGCAAACGGATAGCACGATCCCTGTCACGGTGAGTGGCCTTACGAGTGGGGTGCAATCCATCGCTGTGGGTCAGTACCATACTTGCGCGGTAGTGAATGGCGCCGCCAAATGCTGGGGCCGAAACAATTCAAATCAATTGGGCGATGGAACGGCAACCGATAGCAAAACCCCGGTTTCAGTTAGCAACCTAAGCAGTGGGGTGCTCAAAATTGCAACGGGTTACAGTCACTCCTGCGCGCTGGTGGGTGGAGCGATTAAGTGTTGGGGTCTAAACTCAGACGGACAGTTGGGCGATTCGACTTTGAGTGATCGCTCCTCTCCGGTGAGTGCCGTGACGGCTGGCGCAACTTACGTGAGTGCGGGTCAGGCGCATACCTGCGCGGTTGTTGGATACGCGGCAAAGTGTTGGGGCTTGAATACGAGCGGACAGTTAGGGGATACGACAACGACTTCGAGGTCTGCGGCCGTCTCCGTGAGTGGCTTGACTTCGGGAGTACAATTCGTGGTGGCGGGCGGAAGTTCGACTTGTGCCGTGGTCAGGGGTGCGGCAAAATGTTGGGGTTACAACGCAAGCGGACAGTTGGGTGATGGCACAAATACCAGCAACTCTTCTCCCCAAGCCGTGGTGGGTCTGACTCTGGACGCAGTCGCGGATGTGCAAAACCTAGCAGTCGGCGGCTCGCATGTCTGTGCGGTGGTGAATGGGACCCTAAAGTGCTGGGGTAACAATGCCTACGGACAATTGGGCGATGGTTCGACCAATTCTAGCAATACGCCTGTATTGGCAACAGGGCTCACCGGCGTGGTAACTGTATCCTTGGGTCTAGATCATACGGTTTCTTGCGTGAATGGTGAGGTGCAATCTGCGGGTAACAACGAGTTTGGGCAGCTCGGTATCGGGTCCTTGGATCCAATAAGTTCGAGTGCGGCTGTTTCAGTGATACTATTAGAATGAGGGAGAAAGTTGATTATGCGAGAAACGATTATGAGCGTTAGGAGCATTTGGAATTTTGGGCGGAATTTAGGTTTTCTCATTTTAATTGCCGCGGCCTTGGGTGCGGGCTGTTCAAAAAATGATGGACTTTCCAATAAACAAAAAGCGGACTCCGCCAACGCAAAAACGGAACCGGACGCCGGAACCCCTGGTACGGTGTTCAATGGTGGAGGCGCCTCAGCCCCGCTTGTGAGGATCACGAGCATTAGTCCTGAGTCAGGACCCGTGACTGGCGCAACGGTGCTCAAAATTATAGGAAGTGATTTTAAAGTGGGCGTGAAAGTGACTCTGGACTCGGGCACCTGTACGCGTGTGCGTTTTGTCTCCAGCAGCGAGATCTATTGCATGACTCCCTCTCACGCGTTGGGCGCGGTAAAACTTCAGGTTTCAAATCCTGGCTATGAGGCCGCAACCGCCGATACGCTCCAAAGTTTTCAGACGACCCTTGAAAACGCTTACACCTACGTCGTTGCTTCAAAAACGTTAGGCGCCGCGGCTGTGGTGCCGGCGGGCTCAATCAAAGCCATAGGCACCGGAATCCGTATGGAGGCTACGGTGGGGGAACCAGGCGCGGTGATTCCGCAAGATCAAGCCGGGCAGGGAGTTAAACTCCATCCCGGCGTTCAGGGTGTGTTATACGAGAAAAAATGAAGCTCACAACACCGTGTTAGAGCTTTTTCTGCGATGCCTGAGTAGTAAGAAGGCAGGAAGTGCGACCACCGCCGCAATCACGCACGTGAGTTCTCCAGCGACGGCGAGCAAGCCAAAACTCACAAAACCCTTGTTGCTTGCGATGAGCAGCGAACTGTAACCCGTGATCGTGGTAAAGCTGCAAAGCAAGACGGCGCCGCCGGTGCTGCGAATGACATTGAGAATATTGCCCCCGCCCTCCTCACGATAACGTTGAAAAATATTGACGCCGTAATCAATGCCGATTCCGAAGGTGATGGGGAGGGCAATGAAATTAAGAAAATTGATTTTGACCCAAAACCCTAAAATAATTCCTGCAAGCCAAACCACGCCCAACATCAGCGAAAAAAGAACCAAGCTAATGGTCTGAACGTTGCGAAACAGAAAAACGACTAAGATGACCACCGCCAAAAAGGCAAACATCGTCGCGCGCGGTCCATCATGAGACACGGCTCTTATCATGTCGGCCGCAATGGGAAGCGTGCCGGCCACGGGCGTGCCCGGCACGACAGAATCCGCCGCTTCTCTGAGTTCATCAATGAGTTGGATGAGTCGATCCCCTTCCCAAGTGACCCCAAGCAGGGGCGGCTCCACAAGGACGAGGTTCCCTAGCGTGCCATTTTTCTCTGTAAATTTATTGCGAACCAGCTCCGGCAGATCCTCCATCGTCACCTTTTTGAATGCGCCTTCTTGCAAAAATTCCCGTACCATCCTTTGATCGGATTCGGAGAGACGAGCCACAAATCGCGGGGGCAGGAGTTTACGAATTTCTCGTAGGATCCGAATCTTCCCGTCTTGATCCTTCGGAATAAAGTCATCCAACGTTTGAACGGACGCTAAAAGGCTCCGTTTTCCGTCTTTTTTAATTTTTTCTTCAAGGACCGCCGCAATTTTTTGGGCGTCCTCTCGCGTCTTGGGCAGCAAGACAATGGGGGAGAGGTAGTGTTGAAAAATTTCATCCTGATATTTTGAAAGATAGGCAGAGCCATGCTCTAGGCTTTCGCGGTTCCTGAGACTTCCCAAGTTGGTCTCGAGGATCTTGGGCGTGTATCTGTAGGAGGTCGCTAAAGCCATCAGCGTCATGATGAGCGAAAAGCCCCAAATCACCCCCGGCGAGCGATCAATCATGCGCGCCAGCGCTCCCGCGATGAAAGCACGCGGGGGTTTGCGATTGGGACGTGCAAGGGTGTGCATTTTGTCAAGAAGGGTCAGATAGGCGGGCATGAGGGTAAAAGCGCTGAGCCAACACAGGACCATACCGATGAGGCCGATGACCCCAAACTGGCGAAACCCCCGAAAGTCGGTGAGCATGAGTGAGCCGTAGGAGAGGGCCGCCGCCAGGGCCGCGGTCCAAGTGGCGGTCGCCGTCTGCCGCATGGAGAGTTGAATGGCGCGCGCATTGCCCCTTCTTTTTCGGCGCTCTTCGAGGTAGCGGGCCAAGAATATAATGCCGAAGTTGATTCCGTTGCCAATCACGATACTGCCTAAGAAAGCGGAGTTGGCGTTGAGGTAGCCCACCACAAAATAAGAAACTCCAAACGTCCAGAATGTTCCCATGAACAAACTTAAAATCAAGGCGACTGTCGCTCGGATGGCGCCGTAGTACAAAAGCATGGCCAAAGTGACGACGACGACCACAATCAGAGTCGAGAGTTCAAGATCAGCAATCAGGGCCCCGTGTTCCTCGATGGCGTCTTGCACGCTTCCCGTGAATTTCACCTCGAGGTCAGACGCGTAAGAGGTGGGTTTGAGATCCGCAATCGTCTTTTCAACGAAATTCTTGAACTCGTGCGAGTGGTCAATGTCTGAGCCGCTTCCTGCCACATAGACTAGAATTTCCCGCTTGGTTTCGTCAGGCGTTGCGTAGAAGCCGCCGGGGAAGCTCTCATAGAGCGAGGTCTTCTTGGAGTATTTCAGCTTGAGGGCTTGAAAGTCGAATCGCGGCTCTGGAAGTTCTTCTTCTTGGACGATGTTCAAGGGATTGTAGAGTTCTTTTTCGTACTCAATGCGCTCGTGGATGTAGTCTCGCACTTTGACAAGGTCCGTCGCATCCATGGAGAGTGCTTGCCGGGCTTTGAAAAATCGGAGTTCCTTGTCGATTTTATACTCGACACTCGCGACGAGCTCCTTGGGTCCCTTATTAAGCCGCTCGGCGAGATCGACGACAAAACGCCGACTTTCTGCAGTGTGCTTTGAGAAAATCAGAATTCCGAGGTTATCAATGGAATTGAGTCGCTGCGTGACTTCGCTTAGGTCCGTTACGCTTCGAGCGTTCGTGGGAAGGAGTTCTCTAAAATCAGTGCGAAGGTTCTTGTAAAGCTGAACCGAGTAGTAGGCGCCGACAAAAGCTAGCGCCGTTCCGATGAATGCGACCCACCCTGCTCTACGGAGAACAAATCTTGAAAAGAATTGCACTTTTTGCTCCTGCTCACCCTTGTTTTTATATGGTTTCTGGTCTTAACTATTATTATCGTGAGACTGCTTAACTGGATAGCTTCTTTTATCAGAACCTTGGGTGATTTTACTCTTTTTGTTTTTGAAACTTCGCGTTGTTGCAAACATCTTTGGAGACGCAAGGGGCTATTCTTAAAACAGTGCGAGTTTATCGGCGTAGGCTCCATGGGAGTCAATATTGTTGCTTCGATGTTTTTGGGCGCCGTTTTGGGGTTTCAGCTGTATGTGACCTTCCATAAGTTTGGGGCCGAAGGGCTCTTGGGTGGCAGTATCGGTGTGAGTTTGTTTCGCGAGCTCGGGCCCGTGATGGCTGCTATCATGGTCACGGGGCGAGCGGGAGCCGCGATGGCTGCCGAGATTGCGAGCATGCGAATCACGGAACAAATTGACGCCCTCGAAGTGATGGCCGTCGATCCCATCGAATACCTCGTGGTGCCGCGAGTGCTTGCGGGACTCGTGATGCTCCCGCTTATCGGAATTTTCTTTAGCATTTTGGGCTCCATCGCCGGTTCGCTGATCGCGTGTGGCGTGATGGGCCTGGATTCCTCGGTTTATTGGACTCAGTTTGCCAAGGTGATTGATTCAATTGAGATCGTCCACTGTGTGGTTAAATCGGCGGTTTTTGGCGTTGTTTTGACTTGGGTTGGTTGTTTTTGTGGTTTTCGCGCTCACGGCGGCGCGCGGGCCGTGGGCTTTGCGACGCGTACGAGTGTGGTGGCTTCGTGCCTTACGATTTTGCTGAGTGATTATGTTTTGACTTCGTTACTTCCATTTGGCTTTGCAACACTAAAGGTACTTTAAGATATGAACATCGGCTTTTCTAGTCTTGCGACACGGTTTAAAGTTGGGGTTTTCACGGTTCTGGGTTTGGTCGCCGTCGGCGCGATCACGGTCTATGTGAACGACAAGCCCTTTTGGTGGCGGCCCTGCCAGCTAGTTCGTATTAGTGTTGAAGATGCGACCGGGCTGAAAGAGAAGTCGCCCATTCGCTCTCTAGGAATCGATATCGGCTACCTTGAGAGCGTGGAACTCAGCGAGAGTCGCGTGACATTGGGGATTTGTATTACGGCGCCTGTTGAAGTCCTTCCCGCGACCAAAGCCCACATCCGGGGTGAGGGGTTTCTGGGTGATAAATTTGTCGAGCTAAAACCTGTCCGTTATCTGGGTCCAAAGAATGAATCTCTTATCCCGGACCCGATCGGCTCGCCCGCGGGTAAAAAGTCTTCTTTGAATATGAGGAATAAGAGTGGGCGCGGGTTTGAGATTTTTACCTCTGCTTGGGCGGATGAACAGCCTGCTCGTGCGCCGGCTGCGGCCCGCGCTATTGCGGCTAATCCCCCCGCACCCAAAGGCGGCAAAGAAATCCAAGTCGTTGAAGGCGGCCAAGATGTGCAGCAGCTCGTGAAGCGTGTGGATACACTCGTGAACGAAATTACGGGTCTGACCACCAACATTAAAGACGCGATCAACCCCGAAGAATTGCGCCAGACCATGCGTCAGCTCAATAAGACGCTTGAAAATGCGTCAAAAACGCTGGCTCCAGAGGGAGGTTTGAATCAAACGGCTCAGCGCACGCTTGCAAAACTCGAAGACTCGATTGAGCAGTTGCGCGATCAATTGACGAGAATTAACCGAGGTCAGGGCTCTCTTGGCATGATCCTTAATGATCCTAGTTACGCAGAAGAGATCAAGCAGGCACTGGTAAACATGAATAAGTTGCTCACTAAGGTGGGCGACGTGCGGTTTGTGGTCGACGTGGGTGGGGAAACCTTTCGGGGCTATGATGGCTCGCGAGGATGGGGACGGCTCCAGATTTGGCCGAAACCGAATCGCTACTATTTACTTGGGATTTCCAAAGATCCGCGCGGCGTAGTGACGGAATCGACTCGGACTCGGACGGAAACAGTGAATGGTGTTACCTTGCCTCCTGATACGAGAACAGATCGTCTTGTCGAAAAAAAGGGACTCCTGTTTACTGCGATGCTGGGTCGGATTTGGGAAAAACGCTTTGAAGCGGCACTCGGTGTGCTTCATGATGATGCCGTTGTGACTTTGGCACTGAATTTAGGGCCTCCGGGCGACGAGCAAAGATTGCGTTTCTCCAACGATGTGTACTCGAGTGGTTCGTCCATCGATGATCGTATTGCTGTTCAGTATCGGGTTTATTCGGGGGTTTATGTGCGCGCGGGTCTTGATTCGGTTCATACGGTCGGATCAAAGTATCCCCTTTTTGTGGGCGCTGGGGTGAGCTTTGATGACGAGGATATTAAACTGCTCTTTGCGCTTCGTTAAATCTCATGGCGCCTCTTGGGAGTTGGATTGCAGTCACCGCCCTGGCTCTGAATCCTTTCGGAAAGGTCGGAGATCTACTTCAAGATAAGATGCATTGGAGTGCGGCGCTGGATCGTGACCCGGTCATTTTGGTTTATCGCGTGTCTCAGGCAGATGCGAAGGATTGTTCGGCGTGGATTAGTGCGCTCTCGTCGTCGCCGCCAGGGGTGCAGGAGCGGGTTGCTTTGACGGGGGCCATGTTTGAATCGAAGCTCGTAAAAACGGCGCTTTCAAAAGTTTTCAAAGCTTGGGAGCCCTGGTCTGAAGATGATTTGGGGTACATCCAAGGGTGTAAGAGTTTTCCCTGTGACATCAAGTTTGCAGAAACTGAAACCAAGGCGATGGACGCGGTCCCGCGCGAAGAGCGCCTTGCGAAATTTGAAGCGCTCGTAAGTGAGCGCGTTCAGCGTTACTTTAGGACCGGTGAGCGTAAGGAGTATGAGTTTCCGGGTGATCCCTTGGATCCCTGGGAGGGCTTCGAAAAAATCGGCGCGAGCGGTCGGCCGAAGGTTCCTGATTCAGTCACGCTCTGGGGGCGGCAGCTCGATTTTTCATCCAGTGATATCAAACGTGTGCGGCAAATCTTGGATTGGCGAATGAGTGTTTCTCCTGCTCGCGATCAGGCCGCGGTGTGGGTGCGCGATCTTTATACGAACCACTATTTTGATGGGTGGGGCGAGCTGTTTCAGTTGAGCTGTGATTCGTCGAAGGCAAAAGTCACGGTCTTGCAAATTCTTTCCGTGGAGCTTGATCTGCTAAAGAGCACCAGTCTTGTCGCCCGCATGATGCGATCAAAAATGCGTAAAGCGATCGAAGAACAGGGGCGGGCCTATTTAGCGCGCGAGTTTGAGCGGGTAAGTGCAGCGGCGCGCCTGGAGGCGCACCCTGAGGTGCGCCCTGAGGTGCAGAAGAAGTAATGTGAGTCCGCGTCGACGCCGCAATCGGATGCGGTATCGCTAGTGCCAAATTCCCGGGCCGTTTACCGTTATGCCGTAGAGTGAGTCCTATTATGGTGCGGGGTGCATAAAGTTTCAAGGTTTTCGAGCGTGTTTGCTCCTCCTTCGGATATGGGGATCTTATGATGAATCTCAATCCACCTGCTTTGATTGCATCGTTTTCCATGGGTAGATGCTCCAGGGGTACCTGGGGTATCTGCAATATAGGTACATCGGCCTTGGTCTCTTAATCGCACTTGATGCAACAGGTTGGCCGGAATAGGGACGCGCTTCGCGCGCCGCGCGCGCTTCGCAGGCCGCGCCTGTATCGAGACAGGTTGTGCTTCTTGCGCACTTTTTGGCGCGCCTACAATCGCGCCCCCAAGCGCGCCCCCAAGCGCGCCCTTTTTCACGATCTGCCTTTCGGCACGACGTACGGGATCGCGTCGCCTTAGGTGCTCCTCGGTCATCGTTACTATCGTCTCCTCAAGTGATACGGCGCGCCCACGGGCTTGGCACAATAGATCTTGAACGCGTCTCAAGGCCAACATGTCTTTTTCGGAAAGTCCGATCTCTAGTTTTACGCGGTTTTCGGTGACATAGCTTGCCCGCTCAAGAGTAGCCGATTGGGGCCTGATTTTTGCGACTTCTTTTTCAAGCTGCCGTTGGGACAAGGATGTGGCTTTCGCTAGCCACTGTGTTTTGTTCTGTTTTGTAAGGATGGGCGTAATTCTCCTCGCGTTAGACAGAGTCATTGAACCGCTGGCAATGAGGTCTTTAAGCTCTGGCACTTCACGAGCCTTTCGCGCAACCGCAATGAGGTTGTAGGCCACGCTTTCAGACAATCCAAGCTCACGAACGACGTAGAGGAAAAGACTTGAGTGTCCGTGCTTGAGATAAACGCGGTGACGGTCCACCTGATCAAGAATTTCTAGTAATTCAGCCTCGGCTTTCTTGTAGCGGCCGCTAAGCTCCACGGCGCGTTGATGGATTTGCAACGTAAGCGAAGGGATGAGAGTAGGCGACATGGGCGCGGTTCCTTTCATGAAAGAAGTTTTTATTGACGTCATGAAAGTGCGCGACAAGTGTATTAGAAAAAAACAGTGTATTAAAAAGTCGCACTTTTACCGTGTAAAGTAGCTTTTTTGTTGCATGTCTTGAGACGACTTTCCATAAAAATTTCGTCAAAAACCGTGCCGGCGAGAATGAAGACGGGATGCAGAACAGTCTTGCAAGGTTCAAAAAGCTGCGTTTTTTACCCACTCGTTTTCACGAAAAACCTCATAGAATAGCGGGTTCCAGCTTCATTCTGTTTCCGCCTAGGACCTGAGTCTTCTGAAACACCAGCAATATTTGTTTACTAGGGCGTAGAAATTCAGCCCGATTCAGGACTGACGCGAACCCCGGGATTTGGTCTTCTTCGTCGTAGCGGGTTTTCGCTTTGCGGCGTTTTTGAGTGCTTCTTTTTT
>JBBCAW010000081.1:0-12319 GCA_051382295.1 Bdellovibrionota bacterium FG-1
TCGTCAGTAGTAGTAGTTTTTAATTTTTGTAAATCTATAGAACTACTACTACTAGAGGGGCTTGTTGTCGGTTGTGTTGCCGGTTGTGTACCCACTTTGTTCTCGGTTTGTTGCCAGTTTGTTGCCAGTTTGTTCTCGGTTTCAAGTTGAAGCAGCTCGCGGAAGATCGCTTCGGGGAGCTCATAGCGGCTCCAGCCTCCCCTTCCATTTTTAAAGGTAACGCGCAGAATGCAGCTCTTGGATTCTAGGCGCTGAAGCGTCGTCTTCACGCTCCCAGTGCTCGTTTTCAGACAATTCGCCAGGTGCTCAAGCGTGAGCGGTTCAGATACACGCCCGCGCGCCGCCTTACATGCATCGTAAACCACGATAAGAACTGCTCGCTGCAATCCAACAAGCCCTGAAAACGCCGCTGTTGTTGCCGGTTTGTTCTCACTTTGTTGCCACTTTGTTGCCGAATGTGTTGCCGGTTGTGTACCCACTTTGTTGCCAGTTTCAGCTTTCGTCAAATCTCGTGCATAAGCGGCGTCACCGGTTTGTTCTCGGTTCGTTGCTAGTTTGTTGTCAGTTTTGTTGCCAGTTTGTTCTCGGTTTGTTGCCGCTTTGTTGCCAGTTTTCTGGACCGGTTTGGCTTCTGCCGGAGTAGGGGAGTGTAACTTAGATTGATCGGGTTTTGGTGTAGGTGAGCCCCACACAGCAGCGGGCTGGTCGCTCTGCTCATCAAGAAGGTCGAGAAAGTCTTTTGAGGAGATTTTCGCTTTGGCCATCAGATCAGTCCTAGTACTTCCTCTGAAAGCGCTTTGTAGGAGTCAGCAGACTTGGAGACGCCCAAGAAGTCATAGATGACCTGTCTCTTGACCTGAGCTTTCTTGATGGTGCTATCCACAGGAATCGGATCAAAAATCTTGGTTTGCGCGGAAAACCGGGTTTTAACCGCTTCTAAAGCAGTCTGCGCGACGGTTGTTCTCCTGTTGTACATGGTGGGCAGGATGCCCAGAATCTTGGGCGACTTTTCGTAGAACTCTTCGATGATCTTTTTCTGCTCAAATAGGTACGAAATGTTGCTGATGGCGAAGGCATCCATCGTTGCGGGGATCAGCCAGGAGTCCGCAAAAGTCATGAAATTCAAGAGAACAAGATTCATCGCTGGGCTGCTATCGATGATGCAGTAGTCGTAGCTGATGTTTTGCTTCTTAAAACGCATCCGAAGCGTCTCTTCGCGCCTGGGGAACGCGGCCATTCGAATGTCTGCTTCGGCAAGTTTCCTAGAAGAGATCATCACATCGATCTCGCCCACTTCTCGAATGCTGATCTTCTGGATGGCATTCTCGAATGGCGTATCGTCGATCAGAACAGTGCTGAAATCTTCGGCGCTTCCGAGCTTCAAGCCGAAGTAGGTCTTGATCGAGCCTTGGGGATCTCCGTCGAGGAGAAGGATGTTTGCCTCAGGCTTCAAAAGCTTAAGCCCACAGGCGACAGCGACCGCCGTTGTTGACTTCGCTACACCACCCTTAATGTTCGTGATCAAAAGAGTTTTCATAATTTCAGAGTAGTCTGAACCCACGGCCAGTCAAATAAATTTTCAATAAGCGGTGCGTCGCATGCGCTCCGATTAATTGACCGCGGCCCCTGGGTCAGGGGAGGCTAGTAATTAATTTATACAACTGTGGGCGTCAAAAACCCCCGCCCAGGTGAGACTTTGCGAGACTGAGTGTCACGTTTGAGACTCACCAGTTGTGCGATTTCACGCGGTTAGCCAGCGCGCCGTGCTGGCACAGGGCGTGCTCTGACTCCCTGCCGCTGGGGATGCCGTGAGACTGGAGCAGTGAGGGCCTTGTTTTTCTGCGGAAACGCATGCATAAGAGCCTGCGGAAAGGTACGCAAAACTAAATACTCGGTCTTGCGTGGTTATTTGAAGTGAAGTCGGCCCCATCAAAGTGCAATCAACCCAATGATTTAAAAGCGAAAAGACTTAAAGGCCGTGCGCAAACTGGTGCTTGCGCAGTACCCCCACCCCACTGCCAACCACTCCCCCTCTACGATTGGAAGTGGTTGGCAGTGGGGTGGGGGTACAAGAAGTAGAAAGAAGAAGAAGTAAGAAGAGTAAAAGTAAAAAAATAAAGAGAGAGATAAGTAAGTAAAAAAATAAAGAAGAAGAAGAAAAGACAAAGACAAAAACGAGACAAGACACGGCGCACTAAAGGCTAAGAAAAAAGCAGAACAAAAAATGGAAAAAGAAAACGCGAGAGCGAGTGAAGGTAAGCGTCAAAAGCAAAGGTCGATCGGGGGCGTCATCACAAAACGCGACGCATTAGCGTGTCGCTGGGTCTGTGAGCAAGGCGTTATGAATGTTGATCAGCTTTGGCGGGCCGTGTGGTGGTCCTCAGATTCTAACTCGCCGCGTTACGCTTATGACCGGATTTCGTTTCTGGAGCGCTCAGGTTTCCTCATGGGGATGCGATCCAGCTACAGTCTTAAAACCTATTTTAAGGCCACAAAGATGGCCCAGGAGGTCGCCTCCCAGGCTGGCGAGGGGGTAAGCCTCATCCCGCTGGCTTCCCCGCCTATAAACGAAATTGGACACTCCGACGGCTTGACCGAACTCAGGCTGGCCGTTCTGAGGTCACAGCCCGCAGCGTTATGGCGATCTGACCGGGTGATCGTGATTGACCCCGCGTTTCCGCGTGAACGTTTTTATGGCCATGTGCCAGATGCGATCTGGACAACCCCCAAGGGGTCCCGGGTCGCGGTCGAGTACGAGCGCACCCGCAAGACCGCCTCGCGCCTTCGGCTCAAAGTAGAGGCGTTCTCGCGCGAGTTTGCCCGGAGTGACCGGGCCTTTGACCGCGTGCTCTGGGTCGGCGTGCCCGGAACGATGACGCAGCTTGCCCAGATGTTGGCCGCGCATCCGGGGCAGACGCTTCGGACGTTGGATCAGTTTTTATCGGAATTGAAAAGCTCGAGCACTGCGGCGGGAGCCGGAGCCGCATCGGGCGCAATGCAGGCGGAGGAATAGAACATGAGCACAAATCAAACCCAAGGACGGCAAGCATCGCCTGAGGAGCAGGAAGCGCAGGCAAAAGCCGTTGTCGGGGGCTTGCTCCTGGTGGCAACGCTCAAATACCTTCCGGTGGTGGCTGCTGGTCTTATTTTTGGGATCATTGTGAACATCGGCGCACGTGGACAGGTGCGCGTTCCGCGCGTCCGGTCACTCGTTTTGGGTCTGCTATTCTTTGCAATCCCGGTTTTCGTTTTGTTCGGGCTTCCCATCCCAGGGGAGACACCGCGCATGTTCGGGGGTGTCATTCTCCGCTCGGATACTTTGCAACAGCTCGTGGGCGAAGCGGTTAGGCTTTGGAACAGCGAATTTCCACGAATCGCTGTCATCAAGGCGATGCGCTTTGACGGCAAGATCACGTTTTTTGATGTGAGCTGTTACTTTGGGTTTTCGATCGCGATAGCGGCGGCCTTTGTCATCCTGTGCGAGGCATGGCGGCAATTTAAGCCCCAAGACCCGACCAAGCGCCCAGAGATCGGATTGGCGGTGACGCTTTGCCGTATCCCCGAGAAAGCGACAAGCGTCGTGATTTACGGCGTACTCACGCGCTGGATCGAAAGCGGCAGGGCTACGGCCTGGTCGATGCAATCGGAGGGGATCAAGGCTTTTCTTCGCGGCGTAGTCCAGGTGCTCATCTTGGGATTGAGTGCGGGCTTGACTGTGGCCTATGGCCTTCCGAAGCTGATGCCGGTCGCAACGGTCGACTGGCTTGGATATCTCGCTTTCGGTCCTGCGCTCGGCGTGGGCCTGGGGTTTCTTTTGGGCGCGGTGGATTTCGTGACCAACGGTCGGCCCCTTTTGGGAAATATCCTCAAACCAAAGACAGACGAGTTTTTCCTTGGCACTGATTTTCAGGGACACCCCTACGGCTTGTCCAATAAAAACCTTTCCTACCACGTCGAGATCATCGCGCCCACGGGAAGCGGGAAAACGAATCTGCTTAAAAATCTCATCAGTGACCGCATCCACCGCGGACACGGGTTGATTTTCCTCGACCTCAAGGCGGAGTTTCAGGTCGTCGGCTGGATGATGAGGGCGGCGGCCGCAGCTGGCCGCGATAAGGAACTCCGGCTCGTGAGTCTTGCTAACCGCGAGCTCTCGGTGCCCTATAACCCGATCAAACTCGGGGCCGCGCCCGAGATCCACAGCCAACTCATGAATTCGATGAGCTGGTCAGAGGATTACTACCGGAAAATTTCAAGCATCGCGCTCATGACGCTTCTGCGCGGGTTGACGGAATACCGCGATCGCATGGGTGAGAACTTTCACTTGGGCCACCTTTTTGATCTTTTGAATGAGCCGGGATTGCTTCGGGCGTTTAACGAAAAGCTCACACGGGCAGGGTGTCCGGCAGCAAAGGATGTTGCGATGCTTGCCGAAAAGCTCGATCGCCCTGCCGAGCGCGACAAGCTCACGGGCTTGGTCGCTAACCTGGGCTTGCTCATCCACTCAGCAGCAGGCCCGCTCATCTCGGAAGACGTAAGCTCAGGATCTTTTGATTTTCGCGAGGCGGTGGACGAGGGCCGCATTACCTATGTGCTCATGAACTCGATGAAGCTCCGGGAAACGGCTTCGGTTTTTGGGAAGATGATCCTGCAAGACCTCATGCGCCTGGCCGGCGATCGGTATTCGGAGATGGACGGCGGCAAAATCCATCGGCCGGTAACGCTCATCATTGACGAGTTTGCAAGTTTCGCGATCCCCGAATTCATCGAATTCATGGATCGCGCACGTGGTGCCGGGATAGGCATTGTGTTCGCGCACCAGTCGCGTGCGGACCTCAGAGCGGTCACGCCCGAGTTTCAAGACCGGATTGAAGCCAACTCGAACACGGTCATTGTTTCGGGCGTGAAATCAAGTGAGGACGCTGAATACTTCGCAGGCCAGCTCGGGACCAGGACCGTGAAGAAAGAAACCGTCCAGGTCGAAGACGGATTCTTAGGAACGAAAAAAACAGGAATGAAGTCGATCCGCGAAACCGAGGAATACGTGGTGCATCCGAACCGGCTCAAAGACCTGCAGCAAGGGGAAGTGTTCACCGTCTCGCGCACGGTGGATGCGCGCTGGGCTCTGGTGAAGGTTCCGCAGGCCGCAGAATTTCTAAACGAACAAATACCGCCTGCAGAACTTGTGATGCGGCTTGAGGCTATCCGAAAGACCTACATGACGGGCTCAAAGGAGCGGTATCTCGATCTCGCGACGGCCACCGCGCGCGGGCCGGGGCTCGCGGCAGTGAAAAGCCCCAAACGCGGAAACTCATCGTTATTAGACGAGGAATTGAGCGCGCAGGCTTCGACCGAATCCGAAGGCACAGAACTCTGGAGCTGAAAAAAACGAGGTGACTCATGTGGTTTTCTAAATTCTTTAAGCAAGTACTGCCCGAAACAAAGGCGCCACAGGCGGCCAGGCCTACCGAGCCCCTCAAGCTTGGAACCGAAACCGGGCGACTCGCGGGGGTAACGCTCCCCACGAGCCCACCGATCCTCTCCGATCCACCGGGGCGGTTCTCGATGTACATCCATGACAAAGCCATGGCCCTCATTGAGGCCGAGGGAAAGCTAACGCGCGAAGAAGTGAGCTACCTTCCCGCAAAAGTTTACGAAGTGGCCGAGGCGTTGAAGCTCGCGAAAAAGGAGCCCGTCCATTTTATCCTGAACGTGAGCGTCGAACGGACTCCGTCCGATAGCTGCATGACTGTCTTAAAAATAGTTCCACCCATCCGAGCCAACAATGGTGACATGGTGGCACGCTCGCTCCTGATTTTCGAGCCGCCGTTTCGCTTCGACATGAATAAGGCTGAGAACGATTTCGCGGCGGTTCATTCTGAGCTCAACATTCTCGGGAAAAAGGCGGGCTCAAACATCAAGCTCGGGCTCATCCAGACCCGGCGTATGAACTGCGTTACTTCCCTGTGCCACGAGATGGTGCACCTTTTTGTTACCGACGAGCACATGCCGCGCTTCAAGGGTTGGACCCTTGAGCGCCTTGAAATGTTCACCGATGCGCTCACCGTCTTATCGGTGTGGTCGATCCTCGAACGCTCCAAGGATGACGACTTCGTGGGCATCGGCCTGATTCAGGGGGCAGCCTACCTCTCCAATCACCTCCGAAAGAGCCTCGGGGGCAACAACACCAAGGATATGGTGACCGCCATGAAGGAGCTTGCCGAGAAGATCGTGATCCAAGAGGTGAGGGCGCTATCAACCCAGCCTGGCCTCACGCGTAGCCTCGCTCCGGAGGTCTTGGAAACTCCTCAAATTCAGGCCTGATTCCGTAAAGTATCGAAAGACGAAGGAAATCCGAGCGCTGAGCGCATTTCTGACATTACTCAAGTGAGCCAGGGAACCAGATCGCGGCGCTTTCTGCCGACATGCAATAGTCGAAGAAGGTGCCGCTCTGAGTGGCGAACATCTGCTTGCGAAGTTCAGTTCCGACCAAATAATCCTTTGCAAAGTACTGTCTTTCCCAGCGCAAAGCATCCTGAGTGGTGCGATCGTGATCATAGGCCTGGGCGATGTCGTTTATGGACGTCGCGGAAGTGCGCACTATCGAATTCAGCAGGCTGATTTGTTTACTTTGATTGACGTCCGCACGAGTGATGCTTCCGCCCTCCTTCGTGTAATCCATAACAAGCGCACGCAGTGCGGTATTGATGTGAGCTTCATTTGAAGTCAAAGTCGAGAAATCCGCCTTTCCAAATGAATCGAAGCATACTTTTCCGTCCGGTCGATTGTGGGCGCGAAACACCATTCCTGGGACATCGTAGGGATGGTCCAACCCATCTCTTTGCAGTTCAGTCCAGTCGCAGATTCCCTCAATCAGGGCTGCTTCGGGGCTGGTGACCCACTGAAGGTAGCCACTTGCCTCATCGCCAGATATTTCACATTGGCAATACTGCTTCCCGGCACAAGCACGACAGTCTTCCGTTTTAGGTCTTCTGCCATAATGAATTTCTCCCTGGGCGGGATATTGATCCCTCATCGTGCGATGTAGCAGGAGGTGAGTCGCTTCGTGTCGGAGAAATGCCAGGGGCTGTCTTTGCATCGCGGAAAAGGAGAAAGACGCGATTGCGTCGCTTGATTGCTTGATTTGTTCCGGCAATGAGTGCCAGAAAATCTGCCGGTCAGTCGGATCATAGACCGCAAAGTCGATCGGTTGATAACCCGATTTGGTGTCGAGCTGAAAATCATGGTCTGTAATGACAATAGGGATACTACCCCCGGCGTCGAAGGTCTTTCGAAGAAGTTCGATTGTGAACGTGTCAGATGCGGCCTCGGCCATCACCATGCGAAAGCGGCCGTATGACTGAATCAATTCAGGAGACCGGCAGAGCCTGCTACTGGCAAACGGTGTTACTTTTCGTGAAGCTCCAACCACCGATTCGAGGAATGATCGCGGATTTTCTACGCGGAATTCAAAGAACTTGTCGATACCCGGTATCGCCCCAGGGGCTTGGAGTTCTGGGTGATTCTTGCAAGGGACAAACATGGAGGTCGAGCTATGAAATTTCTTAAATGCTGCCATTTCTTCCTGGTAGCTCTTTTTGGTGACGGTGCTGGGGACGTTACTCAATGAGTGCCAACCCAGCTGTCCCGAATCGTAAACGCCGCCACCGCCGCCTCGATCCGAGCCGTTACCCGCTCGCGCTATGCCACCCAATCCGAGCGCACAACAGGCTCCCACGAGTATAACCAGTGGCAATAGTTTGGGTCTGACCAGTGCGTCGGTTTTCATGCAAGTGTGAGTATCATAAGTTGATTAAAAAGATCAACTTTATATAAAATAAATGATTACAAATAGATAAATAACTTTTTGAACGCTGAATGTTGTTCTGGGCTGCGGAGGAGCAACGAAAGGAGGGTGAAATTAGTCCGAAGCCTGAGGTAGCTGCGCACTCATTTCACCCACCATTGAGACATCAATTCAGGCGATAGTAGCAAAACGAGTTCGCCGCGTGCCCCTGATCCGAGTCTGAAATGCTGTGCACGATAGCCAGGGTTCCCGAGGTTTCAAGTATTGCCGAAGTTTCTTCGTAATAGCGTACTTGATTCTTATGGAAGGCGCGTTCAATCGCGGATGTTCCTGGATTTCTTTCGATCGTCACCAGTCGAGTGATCACTCGCGCATCTTTGTCTTCGCGCGCAGAATACGAATAGCCCAAGCGATCCGAAACGACCTGGCCATTTTCCAACGGCTGTTTAATCCAATGGCTTTTGGAGCCGGCATTCCGTCCTAAGAAATGATGGACGATTTTTTCGTCGAAGACGATATCCAAGCCAATTTCGTTAGATTGAGAGAAAGGGTTACTCGCAAGTGTGACTTGGAGCTTGGCCGCGCATTTCTCACCGTATTCTGAAGCCTTATCGAGAACATAATTTCCCTGAAAGTAATCCAAAGTCACAACAGGAGCTTGGACATCATCCGCTTGCGCATTTATTCCGGTTAGGCCTGCAACCCCGGAGATCGCAGAAAAAGAGATCAGTGCACTAATCAAACCACTCTTGATTTTCATAACAAATTTTCCTTTCAAAATTCATGTATTTAACTTCGTCCATTTGTCTTTCGTCCTGGACGAATGGGGTTATAGTTAAGTGGACTATTTTTATCTACTTAGAAAAATGATAAGATAGATATGTGAAAGATTGGGTGGTTTTTCGAGAGCAAATTGAAACCACAGTAAGAGGTCGCCGGCTTCAAGAGTGCCGCCGAGCGATTCCGACATTCTTGCGCGAGTATTCATCTCGCGCTGAAGAGTCAGTGATGCTTGCTTGCGATTGGTATCGTCGGTTGGGGTTGCACGCAGAGGGGCTTCGGTGTGTAGGTCTTGATGCTTCGCTCTTGCGATCTCCTGTCACGGAATTTGACCGAAAGCGAATGCTCTGGGCTGGGCGCTTCTTGAATCTTATGGGAGCGCCCGAATTCGCGAAACCTATTCTCAAGCACTTTGAGCCACGTACAGCGGAAGAAAACCGGATTATCGGTACAATATATCTCGCGAATTTCGATTACGACCGTGCAGCTCACCACCTGAAGCTTTTTAACTCGCTGGACGACAAGCCAGAAAGCTATCTCTCACGTTTATCGCAAATCAACTTTTCTGATGCTTTGAACGGATTGGGGCAGTTTCAAGAGGCTATTACGGTGTCCTTGAGAACTTTTGAACTTTCGCCTGAGCCGCTGCTTCAGGGCATTGCCTTACAGGCTCGTGGAGAGTACTTGGCAAGAAACGGTTACTGGTCTGAGGCTATGGCCGTGCTTCTTCAGGCGAGCACAAGATTCTCCCCAAGCGACCAAACCCCGGACATGGCATTTCTATTAAAGTGGATGGGGTACGTGGAACTAAAGCTGGGGCAGAAGGCTACAGGGCGAGGTAATCTCTTACGCGCGCTGGAAATTCTACGCAAAACCGCCTTAAGACCCGAAGCATGGCTTGATGTCTATCGCCTTTTGGGTGCCGCAGGAGACCTCAGCGCGAGCGAAATGAAACTGCTCTCAGCTTATCCTGGTCTTGCCTCCGGCTTTAAGAAGTTGCTCCCAGATTTAGAGCCCTCCTCTGAGTCGATTCGGACATCGTGGGTTGTTGACCTTAATCGCAATGAGTATTCGATCGGTAAAAAAATGTTCCTTGGCATTCCCACTGAAATTCGAGCGATGGCATTTATTGCCCAAACAGGGGACTGGGGACTTCCGCTGGTGAAGCTTAAAGCTCTTTTGTGGCCGGAAGAGGCTTATGCGTTCCTTCAGCTAGAAGGGCGCGTAAGTCAGATCTTGCACCGGCTTAGGGCTAACCACGGCACCCGCTTGCGGATCGAAAGAGGAATTGCATATGTGATTCAACCAAGAGTGGGCGTAAGGGGTACGGGAACTGTATCACTGCGACCCTCGTTTCTCGAAATCTCAAGGGAATTCAAGCGATCTACAGTGGAAGCTCACTACGGAGTTGAGTCGGCGCAGGCTGCGCGTTGGATCTCGGATTGGACAAAATCTGGTTGGATTAAGAAAATTGGTCGTGGGCCTCGCTCACTGTACGCGTCGGTTCCGCTCCCCGAATAGTGATTTCATGGCGGCAGGCTATCGCTTTTACATAGAGGTTTACTTGCCGTAAACCCCTACTCATCCGTCCGATGCGCGGACGGCAAGACAAGCGGATGCCGAGCACTGAAAAAACGTCGCCTCGAAATCAGGTGATTTCGAGGTGGCACCGCGGCCGCAGAGAGTGCCGTGCTGAGCGCGGCTTCGCGATCACGCGGAAAGTGGGGATTTGAGGGTGCCCCTCTCCCCTCACCGATTCGGCGATCGTGGCTCTATGGCTTCCTACGCGCGGCCTTTTTCGGGATCGGCTGCAATGCGCGCCAAACAGCCCCGGACGAGAGCGAAAGCTCGCGCTCGATGGCTTGGTAGCTCATGCCTTGAGTTCTGAGCTTCCTGACTGCTGCATAGTCGTTTTTCCTGGGACGGCCGAGGCACTTGCCTTGGTTGCGTGCGTGTTCAAGTCCAAGCATGATCCGGTCGCGGATTAGTTCGCGCTCAAACTCAGCCAAGCTTCCTAAAATTTGAGCAAACATCCGGCCCGCTGGGGTGGTGAGGTCCACCTGGTCGCGCGTGGCGATGAACTTCACGCCGAGGGCTTCAAATTCCGAGAGCGTATTGACCAGGTGCTTGAGTGACCTAAAAAGCCTGTCGAGCTTCACGACGACTACAGCGTCTACTTCGCGGGTGCGCACCAGCCTGAGGAGTTCTTTTAGCCCAGGCCGGTCATCGGTTCCTCCGCGCGCGCGGTCGGTGATCTCGTGCGTGATCTTGAATCTGCGCGCCTTGCAGTAGCGTCGAAGTTCCTGGATCTGAACTTCTGGCTTTTGTTCGCGCTTCTGGGTGCTCACGCGCGAGTAGGTCGCGACGTTCATCAACTGGCTTTTTTCTTTTTCGCCTGCTGCTCTTGAATGGCTTTCCACTTTTGTACAAACGGCCCAGTCTCGATATTTTTGCGGCGATGCTCGCGCTCTTGCTCCCAAGACATATTCTTGGTTTCTTCGTAAATTTGTTCTTGGATCTTGTGCTTCATCTCAACGCAGTCGAATTCCTTTTTCTTACTCATCGAATAGGACCTCCTTTGGGGAAACGATTTGAAGTACGCCGTAGCCGTTCTGAAAGTTGACTTGGTTAAACGCCTTGATTTTATCAAAACGGACAATGTGTTTGAAGTTCCATGACACGATGGCATCTACGCGCGCAACCGTGGCATATGCTACATGGATGGCGTCGTTTCTCGATTTTGCAGTAAGGATCTTGGCCGCCAAATAAGCGTCGCGAAGCTCGGCCACAGCAGCGGTTTCAATGAGTATTTCAACTGCCTCTGTCGGCAGCGTGTTCAAGACGTCTTGAACTTCTTTCGGAGCCAACATCACTTCCTCAAAAACTACGTCGCTAACTACAAAAATCGCTTTGCCGCTCTTCGCAGCTTGAACGAGCCGGTTGGAGTCTTCTGAAAACTCCTCGTCCAAGCATCCGCCAATGACTGAAGTATCGATGTAAAGTCGTGGTTGTTTCATCCCGTTACCTCCCTTAACGATTGTTCCACTTGCCGACGAATGTCCTCGTGTTCTGCAACCACGACTCCGGGCATTGCCGCACACCGCTCGGGCCAGACCTGCTCATCGAAGTGAGTTTTGAGCGATGACTCTCGCGCTGGAACAATATCGAGAACGACGTCCGGCACGATCGCGGCGACTTGCTCTCGTGTGAGTCCCCTTCTCCATGTGCCGAACTCCAGATCTCGGAGCTCGCGCTCCTCGGCCAATCGTTCCGCCTCGATACGCCTCTTACCGTCGAGGTAGCTTCGCCGCGCGGCCTGCTCTGGACTCTCGTAGTTCTCAGGCGGAGCATAGGGCAAGCCCTTGCGGAGAATCCCCATGAAGAAATTCACGGGCGGTCCTTTAATCTCCCTCCCCTTCCCGTTTCTCTTCAAATCGAAGGCGAAGAAGTGGATCGAGTCTTGGACTTCGGTAGCCGAGAGCTTGCCATGCTTAGCAAGTTGAACCAGATGGGACTGCGTGAATCCGATTTCGGTCAAGGCTGAGAAATCTACGGCAGACCAGTCAGGGCTGAGTTGTGTTGCGGTGCTTTCAAAAAGTTCGGGTTCGTCAGTAGTAGTAGTTTTTAATTTTTGTAAATCTATAGAACTACTACTACTAGAGGGGCTTGTTGTCGGTTGTGTTGCCGGTTGTGTACCCACTTTGTTCTCGGTTTGTTGCCAGTTTGTTGCCA
>JBBCAW010000082.1:0-3531 GCA_051382295.1 Bdellovibrionota bacterium FG-1
AGATAGGACCAATGGAGTTCGTAGCTCACCTCATTTTCTGTTTTTGCCGGGACAGAGGAAATCAGCGATCACTGGAGGGGCTTCGAAAGAATGTCGAAGCCAGTTCGGGTGAAAGCCTGGCCCGCAGCTCCTTTGGGGAACGTTTGGCGACTATCCCCAGACGGCCAGCGATCCACTCCGGGTCTTCCTGAAAACCCGGGAGCTTGATCAGCGAGAGAATCGCGAAGTGTGTCCATTCGGCAACGGCGTGAAACTGGTCGGAGGTCAGCTTGAGCACCTCTGGGTCGGGCGAGTAGGCGTCGGTGTCAAGCCGTTTACGCCGTCGCACACGAACCGGAAAGTTGCGGAGCCGCTCGGCCCGTTCTGAAGGATCAAGCGTCAGGCGCTGCGCCAGGCGATCCGCCATCTTGGCCGGACACGCGGCGTTCGCCTTTAAGAATCTCGTTGGCGGCGCTCGCCGAGAGTCCCAGGCGCTTGGCGAAAGCGCGGATCGAGACGCGCGGGTTCTTGCCCCGGGCCTCCTCGAATTTGCGCCGGAGCAGGCGCTGAACTGATATTTGATCTTGCAGGTTTGTCATCACGTGAAGGGTTTTACCCGGCCATGATGCATTGCGCAATACAATTTGGTTTTATCTGTACCAAAATTTAGGTACGGCGAATTTATTGGGATTTACCTGGCGCACTGTCTATCCAGCTCAGTGCAACGGCAAGTTTTTCGGGAGGTTGACCGGTCACTTTCTTCAAGCGTGTTTTCAGCACCCCCGCCCTGACGTATTTTCTCTTCTTGAGTTCATCACAAAACTCGCGATCCTTGGGTCGACCGGCCATCGCCTTAGAAATCCAGAGATCGTGAAGCTCCAGGCAGTAGGCGATAACACCGTTGGTTTCCGGAGAAGAAAAACGAACCAGCCTCTTTTTCCAGCCGGCCGGTAGTATCGCGGTTTTTGGCTCAACGCCCTGAGCGTAATATCCGAAAGTATCCTGAAAGGCCGATGCCTCCCCGATCGAACCGTCAATCAGATCAGCCAACTTTCCATCCTCGTCATTGAAGGCGGCAATATCCGTCTCAATGGAACGTTGAGCGGCTTCAAACAATTTGACCGGCGAACCATGAACGGCTTGACTTCCAATAACGAGAACTTCATTCACTCCGAGGACTGCGGCAGCGGCCCGTATGGTGTGAGCAAACTGATGCCTATTCATCGATTTTCCTCTTTTCGGAACTTCTTGAGGATTGCGAGTCTCTCCCCAGCGCTCAATATACCCGCAAACGGCGTGACCTGCCTCATATCGCGCGCCAATAGGCTTGCATCCAGGCAGCAGTTGACAAGGTCCTCTACCGGAAGATCCAACCACTGCTCCCATTGATCAAAGAGCTTCTTAACGTCAGGATGCATCTTTGACATGGTCTCGAGATTTCCTCGAGCTTTTGCAAGAACAACTTCAGGCTCACGTCTCAGTCTTGTGGTGACGGCCTGGTGATAGGCTAAGCTCCTTAGATCTTCCCGGGTCAAAGGCGAAACAAAAGAGACTGTGACCTCAAGGCCCATTGATTTCGCCAGTCTTTCGAGTGTCTCGAGAGTCGGAGACTTCCTGCCAGCCTCATATGAAGCAATGGTGGGCTGGGAAGTACCGGCCATCAGGGCCAGCTTCTGTTGGGTCACTCCAGCTTGAGATCGCAGACGGAATACCGGATTCATAGAAAGAGTATATATCCAAGCAGATATATCGTCAACTCTCAATCCGTTAGTTCTTTTTTCCCTGCTATTTGTCTGCAGTTCTGCGTTTGCAGCCGAATCATCGAGTTCGTTCCAATTTGGCGATAACTGCTTCTCGCTTTCGCCATTCGAAAACGAGAAAAAAGGTTTGCTTTCGAAAGCCACCGGCCAAGGTGCCTCGCCCCAGGATTTTCCCTGATCGGACAGAGGCCCAAAGTGCAGTGAGCAACGCGACGGCTTTCGTGGAGTATCTTTTGTCCAACTACGCCAACGTCAACACAGTCGCAATGCTATTGAGCAGCATGCGCGTCGGAGCCATGAGGTGATTCGGCCTTACCGTCCACGGGCGCGTCCACCTTTATTAAATTCGCCGTGGAACGCGGATCATTTACTGGCGCGTTTGATTTGCAGGCTCCAAGTGCTTTGTTGATTACCGCAGTGGTCGACTTCGGCAAATCCCCTTTTCCCGTCGCAGCGGTCTCTTTGAAACCGCTGAGGAGAATAGCGCGCAACGCTGTGTTTTCTTTTGATCTCGGCCCAACAAGGACAGCCACACCATCAAAACGGGCATCGACCCACATTTTATATACATCCTTGCCACCGTTGCAGCGGATCTCGTAATTGATGTGAGGGCGAGCAACTTATTTGGAAAAACTCCCCGCGTTTTGAGTCAGGGTATTTGAGTTAGAAACAAAACGGCCCCTCAAATAGCTCGATTTGAGCCGTCCAAGGGGCCTGTGGTAAAAGCCTTTGTTATCTACGCAAAGGATTTACCCGATGAAGCCTTTACCCGGCGAGAGCCGATTTTTCCAGAGTCTTTTTATACACGACCAAGAGCTTTGCCTAGCGCTCAAGCTCAAGCCCTGCGCCCGCTGCGGCGGAAAGCTGGATGTTGCTAATTTCAAAAGAAAACTTCGTGACGGCCCCAATGGGGACATCTTGCGGTTGGGGCTTTGCTGTCGAAGGGACGGTTGCCGAAAACGGGTTCTACCGCCGTCGATGAGGTTCTTAGGGCGCAGGGTCTATAGCTCCCTGACGGTGATTCTTTACCTCGAATTTCGGGACCTTCTTGGATTTGAGCCTGAGATCTGCCGCCGCACATTGGGGAGGTGGCGAGAGTTTTGGCGGCAACATCTTGCCGAGGGCTCGCCATTCATGAGGTGGGCACGGGCCCAAGGGCGGCTTCCAGTGGCCCAACCCGGAGAATGCCCGAAAGCGATTCTCTTGGCCTTTGGTTTTCCAGCGGAGGAGTCGTGGCTCCCTGCTTTGAAGTTCCTGACACAGTTTTCAGCCAGTTGAAGGCGGGTCACGCTGTTTTGGGAAGGGTTCAAATACGCAGAGGACGCTCCCCCCGGTCGAATCCAGCCCTGATATCTCAGCCTCATTGAAAATCAACCGGCCCGACTTTTCGGGCGGTGCAATGAGAGGAGACAAAATGGCTGTGATCGACAACAAAAACTGCAAGAGCGCGCATGCGCGGTGGGCGGAGTTCCGCTTTGGGGTGATTGGCGCTTTGCTGAGTGCGCCTCCTGAGAAGGGGGAACTGAACCAGGAACTCAGGCAGCTCTCGCGAAAGACCTGGACTCATCCAATTTCGGGTGAGTTCAAGCAATTCGGCAAATCCACAATCGAGCGCTGGTATCAAAAATCCCTGGCTGATGAACGAAAGAGTCCGGTGGATGTATTGTACATCATCCAACCACCCCACATTGAGTAACTCGGCCTGGATGTCGTAGAGATACCAGGAGGAAGTTATGAACTTGGAAATTCTAAAAAAGAAGATCAGTACGTTTCGTGGTGAGGGTGGCCGGGT
>JBBCAW010000083.1:0-38328 GCA_051382295.1 Bdellovibrionota bacterium FG-1
GCAACGAAATCAGAACTGGAGAATCTGAACATTTTCAAGGACGCCTCTCTGCCGGATTGGAATTACACAATCAGGCCTCAGTAAAAATATCGCTAAGTGCATGTGATTTTATTTTTACGCGGCCCCTTAGGAAGCTTTGGCCTGCGACTCGCCCTTTGCCTGCGAAGAAAGGAACCTCTAGACGCTCCTTTTGTGGCCCTAGGGGTTGGATTTTTAGGACTTTGCTACTTTACCCAGGCCTTTGAATGGCTCGATGGAACGGGGCAAATGCTCACCCATTGGATTGAAAAGCTGGGTGATTCGCAGGGCCTCAAACATTGGATTTTGGAATCTTTGGAAAAAGCCTCTCATTCTGAAGGGCCCAAGGGATCAGAGATCAATCTCACGGGGGCTGTCGAACAGATTTTTCGAACCGGCGTGTGGGGTATTGTTTCAAGCTTGGCGGAATTTTTCTTTTTGCTTGCGGCACTTTTTTTGGAAGTCGGCAAAACCGTTCTTTGGCAAATCACTGTTTTTTTATTTCCGCTCGCGTGTGGGCTAATCCCCGTTCTTCCTTCAATCGTTCAGAGCATGATTCGATATGCGGTCGAAATCGCACTTTGGGGGCCAGTTTTGGCCCTCATTGAGATCACCACGAGCGCGGCTGCGCGTAAATATATGACCCAAGAAGGTTCTTGGGGGCTTTACACGGTGGCCGTCGAGATCTTAGCCGTGCTTTTAATCCTGGGAATTCCAAGAGTCACTCACCAACTGGTTTCGGGAGCGGTCCATCCCGGAGGTGTGAGCGAAACCCTCGCACTCATCCGGCAAGCGCGGAACCACTGGAAACCAAAGATGGGGGTTCATTCATGATCATCCTGAGCTGGCTTTGGATTGTGAGTGCTTTTGCAGCGTCAAAGCTCGAAGCCCCGATTTTGGTGTATCCGGGGTACCTCACTCGCATCAGGTGCCAAGGCAGGCTTCTTGCCTCGGCATCGGGCAACCCTTCGCTGATGACCCTTGAGCCACTCCCTAAGGAAATGGGCTGTGGTGTGTTGCTCCAATCCCATGAAAAACAAGGGCGCACGAATCTGATCTTGGAAACAACGACCGGAACGATCCATCAAATAGTTGAAATCCGGCCACTAGGAAAAACCCCGCCCAATCCTCAGGATCTAGAACGGGTCTTGGAAGGCGTGGATCGATGAAAAGGCGGGATTTTTACTTTTCAATGGCAGCAATTTTAATGGGTCCATTTGCGGTTGCCGCAACCTACTCCGAAGAAATTAACCGCATTCAGCAACGCGCGCAGCACATTGACTGGGGACTTTCAAAAATCGGCGTTTCAACGAGGGAGGCCAATCCAATCGAGGGTGGGCCTGGCGATGTAAATAGTAAAACACGGGTCCTTCAGCTCTATCCTGCGGAAGCCGCGCTTCGAGCCCCCACAGGGAAGCTTTTGTTTGGCACCTTGTGGACGCGCTTAGTGGTGGCCCCAATTTGACCCACTTTTTATTGACTACATTTTCTTAAAAGAGTTTTATCGACCATTTTTAGAATTTCTTCTTGTTTCTTTGTTAAAGCAACCAACCTGTCAATCTTGAAATTATTTTTGGGGTCTCTCAAATATATTCTATACAATCCATCCAACTCATTAAGAGCTGCTTGAAATGAAAGTCCAAGGGGTTTGACCTTCTCTTTAAGAATGGAAAGAAGCAGACAGGACAGGTAACAGATAAATACGTGGGCCTCGACCCGATTGTAAAGCCAGTGACGAATGGGCCGGAGATTCACAACACCTTTTAACGATTGAAAGCATTTCTCCACTACATCCTTATCGAAGTAAGCTACGATGGCATCTGGGTCAGAATAGTTTGTAGTTGTAAATAGAAACGACATGCCGTCATATATTTTTTCAATCGCAATTTGCTTTTCATTGACGGAGCCGGTTTGGTTGAAAAACTTTTCTAGTTCTGGTTTAATGCTTTTGCCTTTATCGAGCCGAATCTTTGCGGCGGCAATTTCGTCCTGACGGGATTCAGTGATTTCTACAGATTTTCTTGCGTTAAATATTGAGATCAAGCGCCCCGAGACTCCGCCATGGACAAACTTTTGAGATTTATAGTAAAAAATTGTACTGCCCATTCGAAGTCTGTTTTTGGAAACACATAGAAGCTGAGGGTTGAAATCTGTTCCAAGATGTTTTCGGATATTGTTGTCAATCTTGATGCCACAAAGCACCTTCCACATGTTTTTGCTCATAAAAGCAGTGTTTTCTGCAGAGGTAATTCCTCGATCAATAACCGCCACTCCGCTTGTAATCCCAAATTCTGCAAGATCATTTGACACGTCTGAAAATGTTCTTGCGTCATGTATGTTACCTGGAAAAGTTTTATGATAGATTGGGATTCCTAGCTCTTGTGTTACGGCAAGCCCAATTTGAATCAGTTTGTTGCCTTTCCTTTTCTCTTTGTCATGTCCATATTTAGCCTTGGCGCATTTTTTTCCATGAAAGTAAGTATTGGTCACGTCATAAACGATGCCCTTAGTTTTTATTTCGAGAGTTTTTTTAACCCTGCTAAAAATGATCTTCTGTTTTTCAGCAAACGCTTCACTCTCTAGAGCGTCCAAGGCATTTACCAGTCTCTTCTCGGTAAGTTTGTCTAAAGAGAGAAGTAGATTTAAGTCCGTCTTATTGTACCACCGACGCAGGTGGGTGAGACTTTGATAATCTAAGCAATGCGCGTACACCATCGACAAAATCTCGTTCGAATATTCCCCCAAGATCTCTCCAAGTCCAATGCTCTCTGCGATGGAGTGGAGAACCATCAGGGGCCCCGACAGTCTGACTGATTCAATTGCCGCCTCTGAGATCGAAGTTGATAGGATGGTCTTCCCGTCGGATTCCTTTCCAATATATCTGATGTATTTATGGATTACCTTACCGTTAACCCTTTTGGATTCCACCTCTGCCAGATAAGTTTTTCCATTCTTCTTTATCTTTTTTATGAAACTCATGTAGTCAATATTTTATTGACTACAAAAAAATGCAAGCATATTCTCTCTTAAGAGAAAATTTAATTTTTGCGGTTATAAAATTGGGTTTTTAAAGATTTCTAGGTGTAGGCAATAAAAAGCGGGTCAAATTGGGGTGGTGGGTTCAGAGGCAAGTCCGGCTATCATTGAGCTATCCCAAAATCAGGGGATCTTTTCGGGGCTCAGGATTTTAGGAAAGGCCCGACCTAGCGCTACTGCTGGCAGACTCCAAATTGACTTGAATCAGTTAGTCGCTCGCTCGGGCCGGACTTTCCCCGTCAAGGCCGTCGCACTGGATGATGCGGGAGCTCTCGGTCTGGAGGCTCAAGTGTTCTCGGGTAAAGCTCTGGCCTTAGCGGGAGCGATGGCCGCGAGTCTGGTTTCAGGAGTAGCCGCTTCTCAACAAACGCTCACCCCCACGGTGCTTGGTTTTGGCGAACCGAAACCCACGGGGCGAAATGCTCTCCTTCAGGGAGTGGCACAAACCGCCGCCGATCAGTCCCACCGTTTCATTGAAGAAGCGACTCAGGAAAAACCGGTGTTACTTGTGGAACCGGGGGCATTGGTCGCGATCTATTTTGAAGAGGAGGTCCGCTTTTGAAAAAGCAAAAGTTGATCCCGCTCGTCGGGCTTGGGCTCTTTTTGACTCTGCTCTTCATCCTCATCACCCTGGGCTCTGGGTGCTCGACTGCTCGCGGACGATTCTTATTAGGCGCTGGCCTGGGTGGGGTGGTCACGGGCGCAACAGCGATGGCGCTTTCTCCTAACTCAGCCAGCGTTCCACTGAACGGCGTTGTCTTTGGTTTAGGAGGTGCTCTTGCCGGGGGGATTGGGGCTCTTTTGCTGATGGATGACAGCACCATTCCGAGCGCGCGGACTTCACTAAAAACCAAGGAACAAGCCACCGCATCCGAATACACGGCGCCCTATTCGGGAGCGTTCCCAGCCTTTGTTAAAGATCGCCTGCAACCCGTCGTCATTGAAGAAAACCTCGAGGCCGATTCCGTGAGCGAGGACGGAAGCCTTCATGAACCCCACAAGGTTTATCGCATCAAGCGTCCAGCCGAACTCTTTGCAAGGCCCACAAAAACTGAAGCACAAAACAGGAGCACGCCATGAGTAACAAAACTTTTTCGAGTGGGTGCATGAGGGGGCTCATCTATGCACCTGTTCGGGCACCCACCCCCGCCCCAGTTTCTCCTTCTTTATTCACCAGTTGCCCCGGTGTCTCTTTGCTTCGCAGTTGCCGACCCCACCCCCGCAACGATGTGCGAGAGTGGGGTCGGCAACCCAGAGAACTATGGGGCAAATGTAACAAGTATTGGAGGACAGGGGCGGGGGTGGTTTTGAAGGGGCAGGAAGGGAGAAGTCCATGTTGAAGATCCAGAAAAGGGATCAGGAACTCTTGAAACTTTGCTATGAGCAGCAATTTTTATTGATTGAGCAAATCGAGGATTTCTTTTTCTCTCATTGTACGCGGCAGAAGGCACGGCAGCGAGTCAATGAGTTAGAACAATTCGGATACCTGCTTCATTTGAAAGATCCGATTTTTGGTCAGCGTAAAATTATTCGAATCACCCGGCGAGGTGAGGAGTTAGCCCGGAGTCAAAGTCATCTCGAAATCCCGCAGCTCAGACGACTCAACGCGGCCACCCTGATCCATGATTCCATCGTCACTTCTGTGCGGATGAGATTGGCCTCAGTTTGGCCCGAAGCGCATTTTGTTCCCGAGCGGGCGATCAAAAAGCTCGACCTTCCGCAAATTCCAGACGGAGTGTTTTACTTTCCTAGCGGGAACGGAATCGCCATCGAAGTTGAAAATTCAGCCAAGGGCAAAAAACGTTTTTGCACCCTGATGAAACGATGGAATGGCGTCCCTTCCATCATTTTCGTGCTTTATATCGCTACGACACCAGGGCTGAACCGGTGCATCCAAACCTACCTGCCTTTTGCCCCTTTGGATCAACCCATGGGCACCGTCGATTGGTCTACCTTAAAAACCGCATTTCCTGAGGTGTGGACCCCGCAAGGTAACGTCCCGCTATTTGGCCGGAGGGATTACTAATGTTTCGAGAGCAATGGGCTTTGGCCGGAATCACAGCGGGCGCGATGTCGGGGATCTTCCTTACGCGTCATTTTGACCTTTTCCGTAAACGCGGCTTGGGTATCCGGGTTGGGAGATCGTGGATTTCAGACGAGGCAAGGCTGAGACACACCCACATCGTCGGGGCCACGGGCACCGGCAAAACCGTATTGCTAGAGCAATTGATCTGTGAGGACATTAAGCGCGGTAATGGAGGGCTCATTATTGACCCCAAAGGAGATCGCGAACTCTATGAGCGGGTACGCGCGGAGTGCAAAAAACTGGGGCGCGAAGGGGACCTGCATTTGCTTTCGGCCACCCACCTGGATGAAAGCTCTGTCTGGAATCCCTGCGGACTAGGTAATGTTTCAGAACTTCAGAGCAAGTTCTTTAATTCCGCGATTTATGAAGAACCCCATTACGCTAAATGGTGCGAACGCGCGCTCCTACAAGCCTTTAATGAACTCGTCCCCGAGTGGCCGCAAGGCTTCACCGTCGCCGATCTCGTGAAACGCCTCGAAGATTTTGTGCAGTCTAAAAAAGGCCAGGACCAAAAGATGGAAGGGCTATTTTTGGATCTCTATAATCTGGCAAACGGGGAATGGGGGCCGATTCTATGTTGTGGGAAATCGACGTTCCAAAAACCGGAAATTTCCCTTTTGGATATTACGCAACGCAATCAAATCTTATTCGTCGACCTTCCTACCGAGGCCAAGAAAGTTCAGAGCGCCCGAATCGGCCGGCTTCTCACTCAAGAACTCATGCTGATCTCGGGTCTAAGGAAGATTCACCCCGGGATCAAATCAGAAAAACCTTTCTCCGTGTACATCGACGAATTTGACGCCTTCGCTACTGAAAGTTTTGCCACTTTTCTCAATAAAGGTCGCTCCAGCGGTTTCATGATCCACATTGCTCATCAGACGTTGAGTGATCTCAATCAAGTAGGAGAGGACTTCGCAGGGCAGATTCTCGGAAATTGCAATGTTCGCTTCATCTTTCGCCAGGATGACCCAGATGATGCTGAACGTTGGTCGCGATTTATTGGAACGCGAAGATCGACTAAGCGAACCTATCAAACTCAAAACGGGGTTAAAACCGGAATGTCCTCGAACCGAGAGGTTCAGGAGTTTGTTATTTCCCCGGATCGCATTAAAAATTTAAAAATCGGCCAGACTGTCTTGTCGGTCAAAACCAGCGGTATTTGTAAGGTCATTCGACTCAAATTTAAGCCAACGAAACTTGCCGGGGTAGAGGGTCCAAAAACTATCGACGCCCCCCTCAGCCGAGGCACCGGCCTTGAAGCGCGTCGCGATCTTTCACCCGAAAAATTTGGTCAGCCCCCAAAGGCGTCTCAAGGTCCAACGGCGAGCAAGTGGCAGCAAGTCAAAAAAATCAGTTCTGCAATTGTTCTCAGTCTTTTGTGCACCTCCTGTGCCTTTCACCCTTCGCCCACACCGGAACACCCGGAAGGTGAGCCGTCTCCCCAGGTTTCAAGTCAACCTGCAAGCGAATCTGCGGGCCACCCTACCGAGCAATCAACTCGAGAGTTGCCAGCGCAGCCTGCAGTCCCTTCACCTTCGATCACCCCCGTAACGTCTCCATCCCCAAGTCCTTCACCTTCGGCGATTTTTCGGGACGGGGCGCTACTTTCTATTTCAGTGGGCTGGGAAGGCCAAGAAAAACTCATAGAGCTTTCGGCAACGGAATTTACGAAAAAGGACTCCACTACCTATGGGAGGGAGCTCCCGATTAGCCTTCCGGCAAAGGTCCCCGAGGAGGTGACCTTCAAGATCCTGCTCAACCAGGAGGTGCGTAAGCTGGAGAATCGGCGCATAGAGGCCTATTCCGTCGGCGGAAATGGACTGATGTCGCACTCGATTGGAGTTAAGCAAATCAGCGTGACCTCTGGCGATCTTGGAACCACAATCAACGCCTGTCTTCAGGGGCTCCCGCTCCTTTTGTCCAACAAGGAGGAACAACGGGCTTTCATTTCCATTCGCATTCTTTCAGAAAATAGAATTGAAATGGAGTTTAAAGCCCTTTTGGTGACCCCGCCTTCTCAATTGGTTCAAATCCCCCGGGATCAGTTTACCCCAAAACTGCCTGCCACCTTGAACAGTCAAGCCTTGGAACTGAAACAAATCGATCGAGTAGCCTTCCTGAATCGTTCATGGGCACCGATCAGTCTGAGCCTGCCCTTTATCCAAAAGGCCAAATTTACAGCCCGGTTAATGCACTTTGAGATTTCAGAGGTTCCAACCGAACATGTGGCCCTTCACTATTCTATTCCGTCTATCCAAACTCAGGTGCGGGAGTCAGAGCTTCTCGTCGTGCCCAATTTACCTGGGATTGAATCAAACTGGCCTCGCCTATCCAATGAGGATTACCGCAGGGTCACGATACAGCCCGGGGAACAGTTAGAGATTGGTTTCTATGCACCCAAGGCAATAAGCGATTTTTTGGCGCCCTTACAGAAACTAACGTCTCATACCGTTCGCACGACCATCGACAGCGCGGCTCGATGCCCCGATGGGTATCTTAACGACTTTCCGGTTTCAAAAGCTGGAGATGAGGGGCGTTGGTACTGCCTACAGCTCAACAGCGGAATGGGATATTCCTTCACCGACGAAGGCATTCAAGCTTGCTGTGATTCGGTCGTTCTCATGCGAAAATGCGTGGCATCGAATTGGGCACGAGAGCCCTGCAATGCCGCAGCCTTGGCCGACGACAAAGTAGACCGGCTTCGGGTTCCTCGGCCCGGAAGTACCATTCCATGGCCAAGTTGGTTGGGATGTCGCCGGGTGGAGAATACTACAGACGGTAGCCACCTTTACTTTATCCATAAGGCCTGGACTTGGGAGGCTGTTGAAGGAGATTTGCCCGAAGGCCTCCAATTTTTGGACTCCCACGCTGAACTCATCGAAAACGATGCAGCTGAGGGTGTCATGCGCTTTGACCTCGGAAATCCGGCCGCAAACAGAGAGGGCCGGACCCTGCAGCTATTTGGCAAAATTTTACCCATCAAAAACCGAGGATAATCATGAAAATGGAAGAATTAATCGAAAAAGAACTCAATCAGACTTATCCTGATAAGGCATTCTTAACCATTCAAGAGGTGGCGGAGCTGATGCGTTGTAGTCCTGAAATCGTTTATAATTGGACAAAAAGGGCAGATGCCGCTCGCCGGCCTCCAAAGTTGTCCGTTGGAAAAGAGATTCGCTTTCCTAAGGTTCCATTCGCTCATTGGCTTGCCCAAGAAACGGGAGTTTCGCGCGAATGATTTTAGTACGCACCAACATTTACAAAAAGAAGGAGCGTAGCGGCCGCATCGTGTGGATGGTGAGGTGGAAGGATCCTAAAACCGGAAAGTGGCAGGCGGCTAAGGGTGGGGATGACGAGGCCGAGGCGGTCGCCTATGAAACCCGAGTGAGAGAATGTTTATTTCGAGGTGAGAACCCTATTTGGGAAGGAAAACCAGAAGAACCTCGACCAACAGTCCGGGCTGTCGCCGATCAACTTTATCAAAGCACCCGATTTCTCGGGGGTACCGAAGAATGGCAGGATGCTGTTCGTAGTAAAATTGAAGGGCAAATCATTCCGCACCTGGGATCCGTGGTTTTTGAAGATCTTACCGAAGAACAAATTTTTAGTTTTTATCTTAAACTCAAAGCAGAAGGACGGACCCACACCACTCTTCATAAATATCACATCGTCATGGCGCTGCTGGGAACGATCTATGAGGCTGGAACGGGTCGAACGCAAAATCCAGTGCGGTCTTGCCGTGATTTTCGAAAGCGTTTTCCACGTCAGGCCTCCAGCAGGGATATCAATTTTATTACGCCACAGGAGCTCACTCTTTTGTACGCCGCTGCTTCCAAGTCGAGAAATCGACTTCTTCTTCCTCTGATTCAGTTTCTTGCAAATACCGGCTTACGGCGAATGGAGGCCCTCGACCTCAAATGGACCGACGTTGACGAGAATTCCGGCTTTATTCATGTGCGTGACAGTAAGAATGGAAAGGCAAGAACGATACCGCTCGATGTTGATGCTCGCCTTGCGCTCAGGGGTCTCATCAAGAGATCCGACTATATTTTTGTGAATGAAAAGGGTGAGCGCTATTATCGGGACTCTTTTTTAAAACCCCTCCAAGGGGCTGCCCGACAAGCCGGGATTAATAAACGAGTCGACCTTCACAGCCTTCGACACAGCTATGGATCGAATAAGATCCGAATGGGTTGGGGATTGAAAAAGGTGTCACGACTCCTGGGGCACTCCAGTATTGAAATCACCTCAAAAGTTTACACCCATCTATTGGATGGCGATCTTAAGGTAAGTGATGACGCGCGATTCGCCTTTGACAACAAACTTGAATCGGCTGATATTGATCAATCGGAAGGGGATACTGCCAGCACTATGGCGAGCGCACTTGCAAAAATGCTTACCGAAAAGCTAACAGAAAGCCCGCTTGGCCGAGAGGCACTCCTGCAGATTCTTCAGACATTGCCCTCTAGCGACAAATCCCGAGACTTTCAGCAACTTCCTGCGACTTCTAGCCAGATCCAGCCCGATTTCCAAGAATCGGCCCAAACCGCCCCTCTTGCTACGCTAATGCTACGCAAAAGCAAAAAGCGCCCCGGGGTGCCCCCAGCAGCGCTTGGTGTTGTCTCTGATTTCTCTTTGATTTCAGCTATTTCAAATGGCGGACCCGAGAGGGTTCGAACCTCTGACCTTCGCATCCGTAGTGCGACGCTCTAATCCAACTGAGCTACGGGTCCGCATACTTTGACTTCAAAGAGAGTGTTTGATTACACTACTTGGGTGTCCTGCGCAATAAGCGGATCAAAGCGGGCTAAGTTTTTTTACTATCTTGATAAAATTAAAATAAATCATATACTTAATGAGAGGGGAAGTAAGCACACGACTATGATTGGCCACCCTTGCAGACATCAGCAGCTCGGTTTAGGGCTCGTTATCGCAATGAGTAGCTTGACGCTCGCATGTGGCAATAATCCGGGATCGGTCTCTCAGGAATCGCCCGCAGCCTCGGATACCTCCTGCGTGAGCGGGCAGGCCCAAATTGCGATTCGCGATGGGTTTCTTCAAAATCTTTGCGGATGCAACGAGTCGGCGGGACAATTGATCCCCACTCAACAGGGCACGTTGATCTGCACCGTTCCTTCGGGGGTGACGGTGTTTTTTCATTATCTTGGCACTTCGCTCAAACATGAGATTGTGTCGACCGGGAGTCCTGCTTTTTTGTCCAGCCCGCCGAGCGACCCCAAAGCAATACTTTCTCTTCCAACGCACGTCGTTCAATTTGCAAATCCGGGCACCTACAGCTTTGAGGACGCGTTCGACACGGGTCTACAGGGACAAATCATCGTCCACTGATGGTTTCGTGCTTGAATCCTACCGACGGTGATGGTTTTTTATAAGGCATATCTGTCGTTATGCGATGGAGCCGGAGCTAAGGTTGGTTTCGGGCAAGCTAAAGGTAGGCTGATGAAACGACATCTGGTTTGGTGTGTGGGGATGGGTCTGCTTGGCGCGGTGAGCGTTCAGGCCAAATCAACGGTTCCGCCAGCGCTGCAGTCGTTGCTGCGATTTCACCCCGGCTGGGTGACGCGCTCAGTGACTAGCCATGATCCATCGGGTGGGAACGGCGATGGTAATGGCAACGGCATTAAGGCCGAAGGAGATTACCAGGTCTTATTTCACGCAAAAGGTGAGGGCCGAGTCACCCGGCTTTGGATGACTGCCCATTGGGATGAAGAAGTTCCAAAAGACTGGCAGGAACTCTGGATCGTGATCGACGGACAGACCGCTTACCGTGGGAACCCCGCTGATTATTTTGCAGGACGCGGACCCTGGCAAGCCCCGCTGGTGATGGATTATCAACAGTCGTCAGGTGGCTATGTGAGCTATGTGCCCTTTGCATTTTCGCATGAGGCTAAAATCCTCTTTAAAGGGATACCCCACTATTTTCAGGTGAATTATCGTCAGGGTGCGGGTTCGGCGGAAGGACCATCGGCAAGTGAACTCTCGAGGCTGATGAGTGAACATTGGTGGGCCGCGACCGAAGCAAAGCCCCAACAACCGTTGCATGTGGCTCCCGGAGGAACCGTTTTGGCTGCGGGGCCCGTGACCGTTGAAGATCTGTCTATCACCATTGCGCCGCAGGATCTTTCTCGTCTGCAAATTAAAATCGGGGAGCAAAAACCAGTTCCGCTTTCTTTCTTTTTTGGTTTAGGAAGCACAGGTCTTGAGCCCCTGGATGGAGGATGGGGTGATGTGACGAGCATCATTCATCACGTCGACGCTCAAACGCACCGTTTTTCGACGCGGTTGCCTATTCCTTTGCAGGCCGGAGAGCGATTGGTCATTGAAACCCGGGATCACCAAGATGCCGCTGTTCAATATCAGCTGGCCCAAACTCAAGCCCTATTTCCTGGCGTGCATTTAGTGGCCCAATACCGCGATCAAATGGGCTCGGGCTTGGAAACCACTCTTCCTTTTTTTGAATCGCAGGGACCCACGCAGTTCGTTTCGTTGATTGAAGAAATTACGGATGGGCAAAAGGGCAGTCGTCAGTTTCTTGAGGGAGACGAGATGATCCGTACGGATCGGATGAGCTATCCTGTGCAACTTGGAACTGGAACCGAGGATTACTTTAATGGTGGGTGGTATTTCCTCAATGGCTTTAGTAATCCGATGTCGGGCCTCACTCGTTTTGTGGTCAACGATCCCGAAGACGACTGGGCTCATGCGCTTTATGAGCATTCGCTTTACCGCAATCATGTTGCTGATGTGATTGTCAGTCGGGGTCCGATGCGTTTTGGCTTCGAAGCCGGAGATCTGGGTGCCTATCAGCCCGTACGGTATCGCACTCTGGGGTTGGCTTATTCCTTTGATCGATGGTCATCTTCTCTTCGCATGGATGTAGCGCTCGATCGAGTGACCACTCTCGGACGCTCAAGTGAGAGTTTGGTCAGCTCGGCTGTGGATGCGGAGCGGTTGCAGCCGATTCAGAATTTTAGGGTCCGAACGGGGTTGGGGCGCTCACAATTTAAAGTCGGTTGTCCGACTCATCAAACTCCGGCTGGATTGTTCTTAATGAGAACCTATGATGCAGCCCGCGGAGATCAAGAAGCCCGGTTGTCCGTCAATGGTCGAGCCGTGGGAACTTTGTTTGAGGCTTATGCCAATTCTGTTCGTCGTTTTGCGCAAGACGGGATTTGGGTAGACTTATTGCCCTTAGATTGTCCTAAAGGTGCAAACGGGGTCATGACATTTGAACTTGACTCGAGCCATTCGGCTGCAGACTGGACCGAGGCGTCCTATGAGGTCACTTGGTATAATGACACAGGGGCAGCTGACGAAGGGACTCCGCTCAGACAGGGAGATGCCTTTCAAATTTTAGATACCTCTTCAGTCGACGGTGGCCCGCATTATGTCAACGACCATAGCCTGGTTCAGGGCAAGGACGGCCGATGGCACCTCTATGGTATTTATCATCAGGAGCCGTTTGATCCCGAACATGAGTTTGATTTTGTGCATGCGGCGTCTACGCAACCCACCGAGAATTTGAGTGCGGACCTCAGCACAATGAAACTTTCGGTTGAGGGGATTGTGCTGACAAAAGACGCTTCCATTGGAGAGCATCATCTTTGGGCGCCGCATATTATTCAAGAGGGTGACCGCTATCTGATGGCCTACCAGAGTGGGGGGATAGACAATGATCAGGCCCAAATTCGATTGGCGACCTCATCAGATCTAACTCATTGGGCACGTGTGGGGTCAGAACCCTTATTTACGGATATCTGTGTCGCCCGCGATCCGATGATCAAAAAATGGGGTGATCTTTGGACCCTTTATTACACTCGGTGCGATGACATCCATTCGCGCCGAAGTGGCGTCGCCTATCGGACATCTCTGGATTTGATTCATTGGAGCGAGCCCAAAATGGCGCTGGTTTTGAGTGAAACTCCAGAAATGTTTAATTCGGGTTATACGGAGTCGCCCTTTGTCTTTGAAAAGGACGGTTGGTACTATCTTTCGGTGACGTCTTATCCGATCGAGTGGAATGCCACGATGGTTTATCGCTCACGATCTCCTTTTTCGTTTCCGGCTTCACTTTTTTCCCGTCTGGAAGCGCATGCCGCGGAGTGGCTTTCCGACCCAGATGGCGGACTTTGGATGACTTCGGCAGGGACGGGGCAGGGCGGTGTGTGGATGGCGAAGGTCTTTCGTTAGCGGGGTTAGTACCCCTGCTCACGGCTCACACCAGCAAGCAAAAGTCTCAAGTCATCCGGATTATTCGAAGCTTTGACGGCGTCTTCAATCCGGATGGCGCCACTAGTCACCAAGCTTTCCAGGGCCTGATTCATCGAGCGCATTTGGTAGTAGTGGTTTGAGGTGGCGATCGCTTCGGGTATGCGGGCCAGCTCGTCATTCAAAATATATTGCTCAATGGCTGGGGATTTAACCATCACCTCGCTCACGCAAATTCGGCCCGTTCCGTCTGCTTTGACCAAAAGTTGTTGCGAAACCACCCCGATCAGCGCGGCGGACAACTGAATGCGCACTTGCGCCTGGCCATCCGAAGGAAAACCGTCGATGATTCTGTCAATCGTACTTCGCGCGTCGTTGGTGTGGAGCGTGGAAATCACGAGGTGCCCGGTTTCGGCGGCGGTGAGAGCGCCTTGAATCATTTCTTTGTCCCGAAGTTCTCCAATGACAATGACATCGGGGTCCTGTCTCAGGCCACCATAAAGCCCCTCATGGAGGGAGAGGACGTCTGAACCGACTTCACGTTGACTGATCGTGGCCTTGAGATCTTTGTGCACAAATTCAATAGGATCTTCAATCGTCAAGATATGGGAATGGCTGGATTCGTTGATATGTTGAACGATCGCCGCGAGGGTGGTTGATTTTCCGCTGCCGGTAGAGCCGGTAATCAAAAGAAGGCCGCGTTGACGAAAGCACAGTTCTTTTAGAACCTCGGGAACACCCAGTGAATCCAACCGGGGAACCGTCAAAGGCACCATGCGGATGGCCGCAGCAAGTTGTCCTTTTTGAAAATAAACATTGCATCGAAATCGGCCTAAATCTTCCACCCGAAAGGACAGGTCGACTTGTCGTTTTTCGTCGAGTTCTATTTTTTGGCGTTGCGAGAGGACTGCAAAAATAACGTGTTGAATTTGGCGTTCGTTGAGTTCCGCCATTTTTGCAGGCACCACTTTGCCGTTAATTCGATAAAGCGGGGGGCGGCCAGGCTTGAGATGGAGGTCCGAGGCATTGTATTTGAGCAGTGCCCGAATCAAGTACTTGATGTCGATCCGTGGATCAATTTGGCCCACTTGGGGCTGCGTGGCTTTTTCGGCGTCCTTCTCAACGACTGCTAATGCGACACGAGTTCCGGGTGAGTGGGATTCATTCATGTGATGGGCTATCCATGTCCTTGTCTAAGTATCGGCAACATGTGAGAATACCTTGAGATGATGCAGACACAATCTGCCCTGATCGCCTTTACGGTATTGGTAACCTCAGCGTGGGCGTTGGGGGGCTGCGGTAATGTCACTTTGGGCGGCGGCGCAAGTCCGAATGACGCTGTTCCGTCAGGGGTGATCGTGTTCCAAGGCCAGTTTTTGGGTCAAAATGGCCGCACCGTGAGCGGTACCGTGAGCGTTTATAAAACCAATTGTGGTGCCTCAACTTGTGATTTTGTTTTGCGCCTTCAAAATTTATCTGCTCCAACCGACGCCGGTTTGACAGTCGTCGTTACGATCAATGGTGCTGTCTCGACCACGCAGCCGCCTTTGCGAGCCGCTACTGGTAATCAAAATTACAATTTTACAAGTGGGGTTGCGGGGGCCAGCTGGAACCAAGTGGCCATTCGGGTCGCCCCCACGGCAAATAATTATGACTATGGACTGGCAACACTCACTGCGGTCGCGGGCACTTAGGGGAGTGAAAGTTCGTTTTTGTATTCGACGAGTTCTTTGAGGTTGCGGACGTCGCTAATGAGCCATTTTCCGTTTTGGTGCACCATTTGGGCTAACTTTCGATTCGTAATTTTGGCTTCATTCGTCTGATAGGTCAGTTCATAGGTGATGTTGACCTCCTCCGCCGAAACGGATTTAAGCTCTTTAAAGGCTAATTTGATGAATTGCCGTTTCGATTCCACAAAAGCTTGCCGAAACTGCTCGTCGCTCCAACTTTCAATCCGGACTTTGGATTCTCCGGTCAGAAAGGTCGCGAGTTCTTTTCGGTCTTGGGGTCCTTTTACGGCAAAACTCTGAGAAATATAGCTATTTAGGCGACCCTTGGGGTCTTCGGGCGATTCTGTTTTGTGAGTACAGGCGGCCGGTAAAAAGACCAAGGCCAGCGCAAACCAAGCGACCGCTTTGTTAAAGATCATAACCCTCACCTTTCAAGGTTTCGATGAAATCACCGAGTTTTTTTTGTGTATCAGATGATACGTCTTTGAATTGAAATCCGATTCCCCGATGACCATGGAGCGCGCGAATGGCTAAAGCGTGGCAGCTCACTGTGTGGTCCCGAAAGCTTAGGATGAGTTCTGACCGAGTTTTGGCTTGCACGGTGGAAAAGATCCCCTTTTGTTCCGTTTGAGGGTGCGAGCTGAACACAAAGGTTCCTTCGCGGTCGAGGCGGCTGACGCGGCAGTCTACCGCGTGGTCGTCCCAATGAACTTGGCAACTCACTCCGGGTAAGGGTCTAGGTAAGCCCTGATACCATTTGAGATGCGGGTCAAAAAAAGAGCGCCTCAGTTCAAAACGGGCCCAAAAAATCCAGGCACCAAAAATTCCAAGTAACAGAAGCGTAAAAAACCCCAACGAGGGGTTTCGGATCCGAAGGGCAGTCCCAGTATTGAGGATGATCCAAGCGGCTAAAAACCACTGAGCAAATCGAAAGCCCCAGGGGTTTCCTCGTGCGATCCAAACAGAAAGCGGCAGGCAAATAAGCGTCATGGCCAAAGACCAAATTCCGATACTCCGATAGGGCAGGTGCCACCAGTGGGCCTGGGTGATCAGAATGACTTCGAACGTAGCCAGCGGAATACAAAAAAATAAAAGAGCGGCGCATCGTCGTAATGGGGTGGGAATCAAAATGACTCTCATAGCTACCATTATAGGGCCCCGATGTGTTATCCACAAGGTGATGCGCATATTGGGCGTAATGACTGGAACTTCTTGCGATAGCCTCGATGCCGCATGCATTGAGGTGACGGCCCAGGGTTGGCAACCCCAATGGTCGGTCGCGGTTTCTTACCCTCCTGCTTTGCGAAAACGCGTTTTCGACGCGCAAAAGCCTGGTCGGGAGCTGGGGGTCGTGGACTGGCTCGTGTTGCATCGAGATTTGGGGGATTGGTACGCCTCTTCGTTGGGCCGGATCCTTCGAGGTAAACGCCGGGCATCGCGGCCTCAGGTCATTGCGGTTCACGGCCAGACGATTGGTCATTTTCCAGGCAAAAAAATGACGCTCCAACTGGGAGAACCCGCTCGAATCGTGCGAGAGACCGGGCTTACCGTTGTCACGGATTTTAGAAACGGTGATCTTGCGGCGGGTGGCAGGGGGGCGCCGTTGGTCCCGTTTTTTCATAGAATGATGGGTCGGATGATTGTGGACCAGGAGTTGGAGGGGCAGGGTCTTTCTATTCATAATATCGGAGGAATCAGCAACCTCACGTACCTGGGCATGGGTCAACGAGTCATCGCTTTTGACACCGGGCCGGGGAATCTTTGGATTGACGCCGCGGCAGACTGGGTCTCCGGCGGTAAACTTAAGCTTGATCGCAATGGCGTTCTCGCCCGTCGAGGACAGCCGGATCAAGATGCGATTGGCCAGATTTTACGGCATCCCTATTTTCGCAGGGCCGCACCCAAGTCGACGGGACGGGATGAGTTTCCCTTCGAGCTTTTGCTGAAGCATACGCGGGCAAAAGGTGCCGATTTGGTCGCCACCGCGACCGCAATTACCGTCAAAACGATGGCGTTAGCTTATCAACGAGCTATCCTGGCCAAAAGGCTTCCACTCCACGCGATTTACCTTTGCGGGGGGGGTGCCGCCAATCCAGCTCTGATTCAGGGGTTACAAAACGAGCTCACCCAAACCATCGTAAAAACCCTTGATCAAGTCGGGTTTGATAGTAAATTGGTTGAGGCTCAGGCTTTCGCCTATTATGGCTTTTTGGCGCTCTGTGGAAAAGCATGTAGCGGCCCGTGGACTGGGGCTCGTGGTTTTGTCCCCCCCGCTCACATTATTCCGGGGCCAAATTGGGTTGAATTGGTGTCCACACTCCACGATAGCCGATTCCTTCGTTAAGCGAAGAGCCGATTCCCGTCGATGTTCCATATAAAACCGCCTGAGGGCCGAAGTTTTCTGGAGCGGTGGCTGTGGAGTCGCCCAACGAATTCCAATAAGCGGGTCCCACCCATTGGGAGGTTCGAAAGACTTTCGGCGAAACGTTTTTAGCGGCCCAGAGCTCGGAGGCAATTCTGCGATTGCTTTGCTCGATTCTGGCGCGCCAGGATCGACAAATCGTTCCCGTCTCGAGCCCTCGAATCAAAGCGACGTGAGCTTCGAGCCAAAGGGCAGGCGAGCCTACATCGTGCCACTGTCCCTGAGTGAAAAATACGCCGGCTTTTCGTGCCTTAATTGCGGGATTTAAAATAGAGGATACGAACTCAGAAGGCCCTAAGGCAGGGACGTGCTGGAGCGCCTCCGGCTCAAGAACTGCGGCTCCCACAAAAAAAGGCTTCCCTAAGGTTTTCGGCCCTAGGCCTGTAATCAGTCCATCAGCGGGATTAAAAACAATTTCGCGGTAGGCCTCGCGCTGGAATCCTCCCGTGCAAATCGGTGGCGAGGGAAACACAGTCAATGTCAACGTGACGCCCTGCTGCTCTTTGAGGCGCTGGTGGGCCCGCGCTAAGGCGTTGAGGTCGACATCGCAGAGGACATCGGCATTCAATAAAAAAAACGGTCGTGAGCCCAGTAAAGGCGTGGCGAACCTTTGGCCCCCTGCGCTTCCGAGAAGTTCTTTCGATTCATCGCTGATTAGAAGTTTGGCTCCCCCCCGGTCCAATAATTCAAGGCCGGCTTGAGCGCGGTCGGCGTGATGGTGAATATTTGCAACAACCCGTTCCACTCCGGCGGCGACTGCGGCATCCAGGCTAAATTGGGCCATAGGTACCCCCATGAGGGGTAGAAGTGCTTTGGGCTCCATTTCAGTAAACGGCCGCAGGCGCGTCCCGAGGCCCGCAGCCATTAACATGACCTGCCGGATTTCAGAAGTAGTAGTAATGAAACAAAACCTCTCTGAGTTGTGAATACCTTGGATACTTGAGTAAGGTGCGGCGAATATTTTCGAAAGTATTGCCGATGTATTTAAGATAGGTCGCGTTTCCGCGTCGATTCAGAAAAGAAGCAAAACTCCCGATGGCCTTGAAGTTGCGTTGCACGGCCATGAGGTCAAAGATCATTTGAAAGCGTTCTTTATCTATTCCTTCGCCGTTCAGTGCTTCCCGGCGGGCAATGTAATAATTGAGGAGTCTTTGAATCTGCTCCTCTTCAAGCTGATAATAACTATCTTTGAGCAAAGACGCTAAATCGTATTGGGGGGGGCCCATGCGAGCGTCTTGAAAATCAATCATCACTAATCTGGGTTTATCAAAGCTGCCCTGCTCGTCCAGAGTGACCATGATATTTCGGCTATGAAAATCTCGATGCGTCAACACCGTCGGCTCGTTAGCCAGAAGCGTGCAAATTTCGCCAAACCCCTCCTGAATGATCTTTCGGTCGCGTTCTTTGATTTCACGTTTGAGATAAGTGTCGTAAAAGTGCTCGAGGCAGAAGTTCACCTCCCACATCAGCTTTTCATGGTCGAATTTAAGCTGATAGGCTTCGATATGAGCGGGTTTGCACGGCGGCGAGGCTTTGACTTGAAGGATCACGAGTTGATCGAGCACCCTTTCGTAAAGGTGGCGTTCAACGTCGGAGTTGGAGACTTCCTGAAGCTGCCTGAGTAGTGTGACGTCTCCTAAATCCTCAAGTAGGATAAAGCCTCGGGACGCGTCGATATCCAAGACGGCGGGGACATCAATGCCTGCCGAGGCGAGATGTTTTTGGATGACTAGAAAGGGGAGATGGGTGTTTTGGGCGCTGAATTCCTCCATGCGCATCGCAATAAAGGTTTTTTCTCCCGATTTGATGCGATAATAACAGCGTGTACTGGCATCGCCGGGAAGTTTGGTGATGGAGTCAATAGTCTTAGAGGCTTTGACCCAGTGGCTGAGTTCTTCGTCGCCGATTGGACCCATTGGGCCCGTCATCAGTTGATCCATCATCTGCCTGACCTCCTCCTTGAATGCGGCTTTGGTTCTCAAAGTCTTTGAATCCTCTTTTGGACCCGCAAAAAAGCCTGGGACCGAACTATAGGATTACGCAAAGGCGAATACAGAGCAATCTCTCTTCGTGTTTTTTCTATCAATTTTTGTAAAAGTTCTTCGCTGAGGGGGGAATGATCGGGTTCTTCTAGGTACATTTGCCACATCGAGGCTAGACCGCGTGGATCGTATCCCGAGCGGTAAAGCAATTGGACGGCCTTAGTGACCGCCGCTAAATAGAAATCATCCGAAAAAGCAAAAACCCCCAGCGGCCCCAAGTATTCAACGGGACGATCAGAATGATGGCCCTCGCCCGGAAAGAGGCCCTCGATCTCGGGATAGTCGATCATTTGGGATCCCGCACCGGTGAGGGAGGCAGATGCGGGTTTGCCTTGGACGCGGACGACCTCTTCTTGTAAACGCGTCAAAATGTGCCTTTCGGCGATATGAGCGAGCTCAAAGGCGATGGCACCCGCGATTTCGTTTTCAAAATGCATCTCTTTAAGAAGGCTCGAAGAAAGGTAGATGCGATGGCCTGGTAAACCAAAATTTCGCCATGCTGTGTTTCGATCCTGAATGGTGAGGACTTCAACGCGCGCGCCTCCTAGATCAGCAGTGGCGTTACAAAGAGTTTGGCCCACGCCCGCCAGATAAACGGCAATCTCCTTGTCTTGATGGATCTTGAGTTGTGCGTCGAATTGGCGCGCTATTTCCGTTCCGATGGCCTGATCGCGTTGAATTCGCTCTGCCGTCGTGAGGGGCAGCGCGGGGGGGGCTGTTGTGGCGCAACCTATCCCTAAACCCCCCAAAATGAACAGGGTCATTAAAATTACCGCTCTGCATACATGGTGTCTCATAAAAGCCGGTTGCATTTCCACTTCCCTTGGATACTGTTGCCCCAGAACCCTGTTTTAACATCTTAACTTATATTAATGGAGATTCCGCCCATGAAAAAGTTTTTGGCACTCTTTGGACTGTTTTTAGTAGCCATGAATCCCTCAGTTCGCGCGGATTCGGGTTTTTTGACCGGATCGTTCGATGATGTTCTTTTTAGCGCGCTAACGACCCAGGTTGTTACGCTGGATTTGATCAATTGGAAGGTCGGCGATTCTCAGCAGTTTGACGTTAAAGCCGGCTCTTTTGGTAAGTTGGGGACGATGGTTAAGTCGGTCACTCAAGATGACGGCGCCACCATCTGGATCACACAGAATATGGATCTCATGATTCAGAAGCAAAAAGTTGAAATGCAAATGAACAAAGCGGATGGCAAGATTCTTAAGATGATCGTCAACGGCAAGGAACAACAAATCCCTGATGACAAGGTGGAAATCATTTCTCAAGATTACGCCGATGTCACCGTGCCGGCCGGTACTTTTAAAGCGATCCACATTGTTGCCAAGACCGCGCAGGCTCCTCATATTGAGATTTGGGCCAATCCTCGCGACACAGTGATGGAAGGAACCCTCAAGCAAGCCATTACTACTCAGGGAATGGATATTGTGATGGAATTAACTACCTTCAAGCGGATGCCTTAATTTTTAACGAGAGTGTGGACTTGGGGTTTGAAAGCCCTGAGTCCACATTCAGTTCAGGGTGTGGCTGCGGGTGCCCGAGCCACGTCTCGTTTTGTATTATTCGCATTTTCTGGCAAAGCGCCTCCACCGGCAAGTGGATTGGGTTTTGTAGTATTTTCAGACTGATAGTAGAGATAAAAGCCCGCAAAAATCCGATTAGGATCGTGGATCATTTGCCGGTTGTTTTCCCACAACGTTCGCCATTTCGAACGCGTTCCGTAGACTTCTCCAGAAATTCCCCCCAGCGTATCTCCCGCTTTGATCAAATAGCGCTCGCCGTTCTTTTGGAGGGCAAATGAAGTGGCGGGCCTTTCTACTTTAAGCACTGTGCCGGCTGGAATTTGGTTCGGGTTTGGAATTTTATCGCGGTTGGCTTCCAAAACTGATTTCCAACGATAGAGGTCGCCATAAGTTTCAAACGCGATCTTCATCAGAGTGTCGCCGCTTTGGACAGTGTAGTGACTGAACTGTTCACCGTCTGGGGCAGAAACGGGAGCGACGGGAGCTGAAGTTTGTGCTGCTGCCACGGGTTGAGGGGGCGCTGGCTCTGCCACGGCAACAGCTGGCGCGGGTGCTGGCTGTGCATCAGTAGGAAGTTCGGGCTGGGTCTGGGCTTCGGTTTTCGGTGGATCGACTGGAAGGGCGGCCTGACCATCGACTGGGGGCGGGGTGTCTGGGTTGGTTGGATCTGCAGCGGCCACTTCCGCACTGGGTGGAACCGCATCAGTGGCTGCATCGCCTGGAGGAAGGTTGGGGTCTTGTCCTTCACTGCTCGCAGTAGGGGAAGACGAGCAGCCTTGGGTAAGTGCCCCCATGATGACAATGACGAGCGCTAGAAATAGATTTTTGTTCATAATATCAACCCCTTTGATTGGCAAAAGCCGAGTCTCTAGGGATTACATCGGAACAAAAGCCGGCTTTCTTTAGGGTTTTAGGTAGGCATGGACATTCTTAATGCTCAGCGCTGTGCATTTAATTGATGAGGCTTGGCCCATGGAGTGAACTGCAACATGAATCATAGCCGTCGGCTGATCGTAAGCTGTCTGTAATGCTGAAGCTTCATTCAGCGTATCTAAGCCGAGCGTGAAAAATCCCGGAGTCCCAGACGCCAAGTTGATGTGAGTCGACCAAGTCAATGAGGCGCCCAGAAAAACATCAATAGCGATGCCAGCCCCTCCGTTTATGTCAGTTACTAAAGGATTAGCTGGAAAGCAGCTGGAGGGGGAGCCTGAAACCGCGCCGCCTGCTCCTGTTACATCGATTTGAACCGAGCCAAATTGAGCGAGAGGGTACATCGAAGCATCAAACACAAAATCCACGCGTTCATAACCCGATCCGAAATCAGCCATTATTATGGGAGTCATGTTGGTCGGATCCGTCAGCAACGCTAAATCGGCTCCTGTAATCGGCGATAGGCCAGGGGGCGTTTGGGTAGGAGGGCTGAGAGACTCAACAAAGTTCGCCGGACTTGAAGCGATGGTCCCATGATAAACGCCTACCAACAGCAAGGAAACAGGACTGGCACTTGAAGGACTTGGAGTCGGACTTGGAGTCGCAGTCGGACTTGGGGTCGCACTCGAAGTAGGTGTAGTTTCGGGTATGGGAGTATAGGCAGGTGGTCTCGTATCACAGCCGAAGGGGTAAGGATTCCATGTGACCGTTGAATCGACGCCAAACGTGTTTTGAATTTCGACTTGGGAATCTCGAAACAGATCGGTCACGGTTCGGCCAAGTTCAGAGATGACATAGGGCTGGTAGGCGTTGGTGACTGATGGATATTTTGCCCACATCGCCTCTTCAAAGGATTGGATATTTGCATAGTTGCCGCAAGAAGCGCCCGGGGGCAATTGAATGCCGATCATCTGAATGGTCCGTTGGGATCCAGACGGTACCTTGAGCGAAATAGTGGTGGAGGACGAATCCACAAGAGAGGACGTCATGCCCCGGTAGGGACAACCCGGCTGCATTGAATTTCCCTGTATTCCCGAGCCATAAACATTGACGGCAAAACAATTAAAATCACTCAAAACCCTGGTCGAAGTCAGCCCCTGAATCTTGGCTGGAGACCGTTCGGGCATCGCAATATGGACCTGGATGTAATCGGGGTTAGGCGACAACGAACAGCCTAGCAAACAGCTCATTCCCACGGCCGCAATCAAGTTTTTCATTTTTTGAATACCACCGTGAGGTTGATCGGCATTCCTGGCACGAGGGTGTTGGCGCCAGGGTTAGAAGAGGGCCCAAAAGTGCCAGGCGAACCGATTTGGCCGGCATTCGGTACGAAATCAGGAGTGGACGAGAGCGTGGAGCCCATGGCGGAAAGGGTCGAAATTCCAGAGGATGGGCCACTTTGAGAATTTTCTATCGTAATGGCTTGCTTAAATGTCTTGTCCTCAATTTTGGTCTCTTGAACGACCGTCTTCATCTGTGCGACAGAAAGCTCCACGACTTTGGCCTCCGGAGCGGAGGCAGACTTTGCCACCGGCTTGTCGCCTACCACTTGCGAGACAGTCGTTAACTGTTCGCCCTTGTTCACCGCGATCGGAGCTTTCTTGGGTGCGGCCTTTTCACTGACCTCCACTTTACCCTCAATCACGGTAATTTGGGTTTTGACCGAGGTGCCCTTGGAACCACCAGAGGCCGCTTTGTTGCCAGAATGTCCGGCTCCCGCTTTCTCCTGAGGCTTGGGAGGTGCGATTTCGCCCAAATCCGAGGCAATAATAAATTCAGTGCCGCGTACGCCCATCGTCGCTGTTTTCGTGCGAATATTGTATTTGCCGTTGGCCCCCACGGGCGTATTGACCGCTGCGCGCACCTTGCCGTAGGACATTGTCATTCCAACATTTCGATCCGAGCCATTTTTTATTTGGTATTCGTCGACTCTAAAAAGAGTGGAACCACCCAAATCTAAAACGGAGCGGTCCGTGAATAAAAGTTTGGCCGAGGCTGAACTCGAGGTGTTGATCACGTCCCCTTTGTAGATTTCCTCGCCGGCTTTCAGTTTTCTCATTTTAGGGAGGCCGGTTTTCTCACCCTCGTCGTTGCGAATGAGTACCTCGCCCGCTGCGCTCACCGCTTTAGCGGCGACCACAGGAGTGGGGGCCGCAACCGAAAGACTGGTGCCCATGCTAAGAAATATGAGAACAGGCCAAACATTTGACAAAAGAATCATTGATTCAGAGTGTAGCTAGGTTATGATTTCGTGACAAGCGAGAATGAACTTGAACCCTTTATTGAAATCATTGCGATCTCCTATTTTTTTGGTGACGCTCAGTTTGTCTTTGTGTCGTTTCGCGGCGGCTGAAATTCCTACCAAACTTGAGCCCATTTATGCCGAGGCCGTTCTGGCTTACAACGGTAAGGACTACAACAAGTCGTTGTCACTTTTGGATGAGCTTTTGCGTCAAAAGCCCAGCTTAACGGAGGCCCTAGAACTTAAGGCCCTCAATTTAAAGTTCCGACATGATGATGTAGCATCCGCCCAGGTTTATCAGGATCTCATTCGCGCTAAACTTGCGGATAAAAAGACCGAAAAAGAAGTCGCACCGTATCGTTATGAACTCGGCCTGATTCATTTTAGGTCCGGGCGGGTCAATGAGGGCCGTCGTGAACTCGAAGGAGCGCTCAAGGAGGACTTTAACGCCCCAGCCACCCATTTTTTTTTAGGTCTGATTGATTTTCGGGGCAATGCGCTCCACTCAGCCGAAGAGCACTTTAAAGAGGTTTCGTCTTCGGGGCTCGCCGATCTCAAGCCAGCGGCTGATTTTTATCTTGGGCAAATTTATTCGAAGTTAGGCCAGGCCTCAGGTGCGACTCAGCGGTTTTTTTTGGCTCGCAATGGAGCTAAGGAAGTTTTGGATGACGACCATGCTGAAGCCGAGGCTAAAAAAGTCGCAGGCCAAATTCGGGACGCCACTGAAGCGGCACTCAAGCCATTCGATCACAGCGGCCCTTTCGGAAATATCGGGTTATCCATCGGGTACGACACCAACGCGCTTTCGATCCCTTCTGCCCAAATTTCGGTGGACCCCACTTTGGGGGGTAACGCCCATACCGCTAAGACTAACTTAACTGGCGGGGTCGGCTATATGTCCTCGCCGTTGAATAAGTGGCAATTCGTTCCGAGCTATCGAGGGGCATTGAACTACAATCTGAACAGTGACGCCAAGACGAGCGAGTTTTTTAATAATGACTTTTCGCTCTATATCACTCGCAACGCGTTAGCTCGATTCAGTTGGGGGATGAAGCTCGAGGCTGTGTATATTTTTCAAAACACAGGCGACCCAACCACACGTTTTCATTTCGGAAGTTATAGTTTACTCGTTCCCCTTGGACCGTATTTCCGATATGAGCTCGGGCATCAGTTCGTTTTGAGTATCGACCTTACCGTGGCGCCAGGAAGTTATTTTTTGGATACTGACTCCGCGCCCACGCTGAAGCGGGGGGGGCTTGATTCGAATCTCAGAGTTTCAGTTCGTAACGAACGGGGGGATCGGTACTGGAATCCAACGTTCAGTGTGTTGTTGGATAGCAATTCAACCAACGGTCGATCCAATTCCATGACTTCCAATGGCGTGAGCGGGGCCGAGTTTTCTTCTACCAACGTTAATTTTGAGCTTTCTGATGTGATGCGCCTCATGCCAGTGTTCACTGAAACCTTGACCATGGATATTGGGTTTCCTCGCTATGCCGACCGAGCGGATGGGCCTCGTCAAGACCGGGTTTACTCATTCGATGCGGCTTCAGCCTATCGGTTAACGCCCAAATACACGCTCATGGGTGATTTGGCGTATGTTTACAACGCTTCTAATGTCGACTCCCTCTACCAATTTACCCGGTTTATGATATCAGTAGGCGCAAGCTACTCGTTTTAGATTGCTTCAATTTCATCGAGGGAGATCCCACATGTCTGATGCTATTTTTCGTGCCCCCACGCCGATCAACGAACCCGTTCGCGCCTATTCGCCTTTAGAGCCGACGGGTCAGGCCCAGCGCGCGAGCCTCAAGACTACTTTGGATCGCATGGCTTCGGAGCGAATCGAAATCCCTTGTATGATCGGCGGTAAGGAAGTTCGGACGGGCAATAAACGCAAGTCCATCATGCCCCATGCTCACGGCGAAGTTTTAGCTGAGTTTCATATTGCAGGTGCCGCTGAAATGCAATTAGCCGTCGAGGCTGCTCTCAAGGCAAAGCCGCAATGGGAAGCGCTTCCTTGGCAGGATCGGGCTGCGGTGTTTTTGAAGGCGGCGGATCTTTTGGCTGGCCCTTACCGCGATATCCTGAATGCCGCGACCATGTTGGGGCAGAGTAAAAATCTTTTCCAGGCCGAAATCGATGCCGCTTGTGAATTAATCGATTTTTTGCGGTTTAACGTTCATTTTTATGAACAAATCCTGCAACAGCAGCCCATGAGTTCACCCGGGGTTTGGAATCGCACTGAGTATCGCCCGCTCGAAGGCTTCGTTCTCGCGATTACGCCGTTTAACTTCACTGCGATTGCCGGTAATTTGTGTGCGGCCCCGGCGTTAGCGGGGAACGTCGTCGTTTGGAAACCTTCGAATACGCAGATGCTTTCGGCCTATTACATTATGAAGCTTTTCAAAGAAGCGGGCCTACCTGATGGCGTGATCAATATGATCCCTTCGGAAGGCGCCACAGTTGGAAAAGTCTTGGTTCCTCATCGAGATTTGGCCGGCGTGCACTTTACGGGCTCTACTGGGATTTTTCAGGGAATTTGGAAAACTGCCGGAGAAAACATCGCCAACTATCGTTCGTATCCTAGGCTGGTGGGCGAAACGGGCGGCAAAGATTTTGTGTTTGCGCACCCTTCGGCCGATGTGGATGCTCTGGCCACCGCGCTGGTGCGGGGATCTTTTGAGTATCAGGGGCAGAAATGTTCCGCGGCCTCGCGCGCCTATCTCCCTAAGAGCCTTTGGAAGAAGGTCGAAGAGCGGATGAGTGCTGATCTCAAATCCATGAAAATGGGGGATGTTCGCGATTTTGGTAATTTCGTGAACGCCGTGATCGACGAGCGATCTTTCAAAAATATTTCCGGATATCTCCAGCATGCCAAGGAATCCGCTGATGCTAAAATCGTCATCGGTGGCAAGGCCGATAGCTCAAAAGGTTATTTTGTCGAGCCCACCGTGATCTTGGCTGAACGTCCGGGCTATAAGAGCATGGTCGAGGAGATCTTTGGTCCCGTGCTGAGTTGTTATGTGTATGACGATAACAAACTTGAAGAGGCGCTGGGTATCTGCGACGAAAGCAGTCCCTATGCTTTGACCGGCGCTATTTTCTCGCAAGATCGGCAAGCGATCACGATGATGAGCGCGCGGTTACGAAATGCCGCTGGCAATTTTTATATCAACGACAAGCCCACGGGCGCGGTCGTGGGGCAGCAGCCTTTCGGGGGGGCACGCGCAAGTGGCACCAACGACAAGGCCGGAAGCGCCCTTAATCTTTATCGCTGGGTCTCGGCACGCACGATCAAAGAAACGTTCGTACCTCCGAAGGATTATCGCTATCCGTATTTAGGGTAAACGCGGCGGGAGAGTCCACATTTCGGTCGCACACGCTGAAATCGGGACAGCACCAATCGTAAAATCTCAAAAAAATGCCCGGTTCAGTGGCACCGACCTTGCTTTAGTCGATCCCGCCAAATCGGGCAGAGTAGACGGACTTATCTCCAATTCAACAGATTGGAGGTGATTCTATGAAGCGTAAAAACACTCGCTATTACGCTTTTCGGCTCAAAGTAGAAAAAATGAAGCTAAAATCTTGGCGGCTCTATGTCTTTGCTAAGATTCTGGTTTTTCTACTGCAACTGCTTGCTGACTGCTTAAGACAAACGTGAGGGGTGCTCTGGGTATAGCATTAACCGGAGTTCTCACGGAAAGAGAGCTGCCCGATTTGGTTCTTTATCGTTGTGGTTGCCCGGCTACTCGTTACTTACGCTTTCCAGCCATGCGACGTAATCGGCAACTGATACCGCCTCGACCTTGCCCTGAAGTGTTTTCGGAAAGTCTGCTAGATTCCCAGTGACGAGACATGCGCCCTGTTGAGCAGCGAGCGCGAGAAATACGGCATCGTCCCGGTCTGGAAGGTCTATGTAGTGGGAGAGTGGTGGATCTGATGGAACGTGTACTGCCTGGCGCAGAAACTCCTCAAACCAAAGTGGCGGAAAGTTCCAGCGCTTGAACTTGGGCCGAGCGAGGACCTCCCGATATTCCTGCACAATTGTCGGGCAAATGATGGGCGAGATATCTCCTCGTAACGCGTGGATAAGAATCCGCGCAGGCTTAGAGCCAGCTTTAAGTGCCGCGGAAACGAGAACATTTGTATCAATGACGACGCTTCGGTTGAGCATGGGTACTCTTGCGGACGGCACGGACCTCGGCATTGATCTCCTCGTCTGTCATCCGGTCTAGGCCGGCCTCTCGGGCGAGTTTCCAAGTTTCGGATAGGCTCTCCAGAGCCAGCATTTTCTGAACTTCCTGTTGGATACGTGGGAGCGACTCGGATGTAACAGGTATAAGCACACCGACCGGGCCCTTTCGGCTGGTCACAACGACCGGTTCATTGCCGATTGCCTTTCCGCCCTTCTGCTGGAGTTCACGTAAGCTCTTAGCATTCATACGAACGATTGTAAGCGTATTGTCTACATTTGTCAACGGTATGCTTACATAATCTTGAGGGGGTGTCCTTGAGAGAATCTTGCTTGTGATTGTGCTGAGGCTTGTATCGCCATACCTTGGGAAACCTATTTCTGGAATTGCAGGGGGCAGACGCCATAAGTTACTCCTTTAGTTTTTCGATCAGGTATCGAACACGTTCGAAGGCGTCCCGTTGAATAAATTCACGCTCGGCTGCGTCGGTAATTTCTTCAAAGTCAGCAACGAACTTTGGACCGACATGATCGGCAGAGGCGTCTTTCTCTTTCAGTCTGTCATGAAGGGCCATACCTTTCATGACGAAGAAGGGAACGATCGAAGCCACGCGAATCGAAACGGCGTCATGTCCGCCATCGGGGAGCGTTCCTTCGATTAGGATCTCTCGGAACATCTCAAATGCCAAATCGCAGCCCCGAGCTTTTCGGGGGCGCACGTCTTGGACCTTTTGGGTTCTATGGCTCTTTCCGGTGCCTTCGTACTCACCGGCCAAGAGATCAACCTCGACGCTGATTTCGCGACCGTTGACCTAAACCTTGCGGTGGTTCAGTGCGAGGTCAACGTCCATGCTACCAACATGGGGATCAACGGCGGGCGTGAAAAGGAGTTCTGGCACCCAGCCGCCGATCAGCACAATGTTGTCCCTGTATTGCCCAAGAACGTGTGTGAGTTCGATGAGCACGGACTTGGCCGCTGTAACAGCATCTTCGTTATAATCAGTTCGTTTAACTACCATGACGGTTTGATGACCTCCGTGAGAATCTGGTAAGCAGCCTCCTCACCGCGACCTCGGAAACCAAGTAGGTCCAGGTAGAGTTGCACTTTGCTGACAACTCTGGGTTGGTCAGAAGCGCTTTTTCCAAAAAAAACGCCGGAGTCATAAGGGACCAATAGAGTGACGTTCGCCCCGCTCGGGACTTCTTTTAAGCCCAAGCGTGATATAACCTCTTCGATTCCTCGCGAGTCGATGTAGGCCATCGCACGTTGATAGCGTCCAATGGACGCCATTCGTGCGGCACCAGAAAATCCAGTCAGGGCGTATGGAAAGTGCTTTTCTTCGCAAACAGCTGCGATAGCCGACTCGATTTCAGGGAGTGGCTTCATTGAGTAGAAGTCGCGAGCCTCGTTTCGCCGGAAGTTGTAGTTCTCAGACCACTCTTTCAGAAGAGCGTCGGGATTCGTTAGCCAAAATCCTCCTGTCGTCGTTCGAATCCACTCGCGGTCGGAGAGAAGTTTCTTCACGTTATGAGCTTGGCCCAGGCTGATCTCTGCAGCCACCTTGAGCTCTTTGACCTTCCAGGTAAGCTTGGCCTGGTTCAAGAGCGCGCGAAGGGCTCTCTCGGCTTTGGGAGAGTAGAGCGAGCGCAGGTCGCGCTTTTCCGCGAATGGATTGGGATTGCCTTCTTTTTTGATGAACACCTTGTCGAAGTTGAACAGGCAGTTTCCAGCGAGATCAAGATAGCCGATGCCGTGTTGGACGCAGAGTTCGGCTGCCTGCGGGGAGATGTACGGTGCGGCAAGGATCGCATAGCTCTCGGGCGAGTCTTTTAGATAGACGAGGAGCTGATTGATCGCCTCTCTCGCAAGCTTTGGCTGACCGCTAGCCTTCGTTTCGATGACTAGCGTCTTTTCTTCTTTGCCGTTTTGGCATCTGATGACGAGATTCGGCTGCCAGCCGTTTCGCCTTACCGCGGCCTTGACCTTTCTGACTTTGAGAAATGGAATCCCCTCAAGGCAGGCTAGGAGCGCCTGCTCGGTCTGCCTTGTAACTTCATTCTCTTTCATTCGATTGGCCTGTTTCAGCATATGTTGAAACCATGATACCCGCTTTAGTCTATCGGTGAAAGATGTTTCACTCTTTATGGTACTTTCAACAGATGTTGAAAGTGGTTGTAATTAAGATATTTGCGTAAAATCAACGTGTTGAATCCGCTGTGTAGCGTGTGACTCTGCGAGTTAATAGTTGGCCCTATATTCGGTCTGACAAATAATGGACTCGTCAATCCACTCCATATCAGTTCTCCGTGTGTACCGGGAGCCACACGTCGAGGTGACACAAAGTTTTCGGGACACTCTACGACGTAAGGATCAAGGGAAATTTGAAATCACCTAGATAAAGATTTAGGTAATACCTTGCGGGATGCGAAAATGCTTGAGTCCCTGGGTCTTGTTGAACTTAAAAAGCTTTCTGGGAAGCGCGGGGAAAAGCTAAAGCCCATCGCTCTTTATCAGCGGATCATTTTTGAGTGTGAGCCAAAGAAATTGAGGAAGTTTGGTTGAGCCCCCAGCCCGACTTTGGCGAATCAGAAATTCGCAACTGTCCAAAGAATCGACAGCGCTGACGGTCATCCCGATACGCTTCACTATCATAAAGATCCAATATCAATGAATATCTTCAAGTTTACCGCGCGGCACGCCAGATGCACAGATTGTTACCTCGGGAGAAGCTGATGATGAGAAGTATGAAAATTCAATTTGGTATTTTGCTCATGACTGGGTCGCTCGGCCTGGTTGCAATCGGGTCTTTTACCGCAGCAGATACTTTTGCCGATGCACCATGTGATCCGCCTCAAGTTCGGATCATTGCAAAAGAACCCGATTTTTTCGCCATTGCTGACAAGTTGTCGGGCAAATCATCCATTGCCCCGGCGATCCTGCAAGCCTGCCGGGTCGCCAAGGATCGCACACCGCTCCTGGTGATTGTGACACATCCAAATTTCTTGCAGGAATGCCAATCGGTCATGATGGTCTCTTTGAAGTCGTTGATAGAGAACGCCACACGACCGAATCCTCTCGATCCCATACCCCACGGCGTCCTGCAGGAATATAGCGATGCGGATCTCGATAGATCTGAGGTTGTGTTTAACTCGCTTAAAAGTCTGATCAAAAACAATGTGACTGAATACGCATTTCGTGAATTGTTCCCTCGCTATGAGTTGGCACCTGCCACGACGCAAAATGTTGATCAACTTTTCACCGAACTTTGGGCTGAGCCAGCACCAGGTCTCCCTAAAGCACTCTCAAGCATGAGTCGGATCTATTGCGAGCATTTCGAGACGCAGACCACGAGTGCGGCGAAATTAGCCCGCTACGTGACCCTGGGAGTTCCCCTTTCGCATGGTCCCGTGCAGACCTTTTGCAGGGTCGAAATGCGGTAAAAAGCCGTCCAAGTGCGTCAGTAGTCGCTGAGCCACATTTTGGTTGACTCGTGTTAAACAGATATAATTACAAATGGTTGATTATATGCATAGCGTCATGATATATCACCCACGTCTTCAAAAAAACTATCCGATGGAAACTATCCGGCATGAAATCAGTAATCGTTTTCCTCTCCGTAGCCTGCATGCTCCTGAGTTCGCTGTCGCAGGCCGCACCTGCGATCTCTTTGATTCCGCTCACCAAAGGTCTCATCGGGGCCCCTTCGGTGCGCGCGCTGCTTGCAAATGAGTCCGCGAAGGTGTCTGGACCGGATTTTTCGGCTACATCCCCGACCGCCCTACCCGACGCGGCGGCGGCTTTTGGCAATAATCTGCTTTTCTACGCCTTCTTTAACACCTATCGCGATCCCGAAAGCGTTCGGGCCTATGCCATTCAGCGTATTCGTAAAACAGCGACGAGCTATCGTTCGGTCACCGATAGCCACCCGGTCGTGTCGATTGAATACCTAGTCGAGGTGTTCAAGACCCGCAACGGAGCTTTGAAACGCGCCGATGTCCACCATGGCACTTATCCGATTAGCGGATTTTTTAAGCGGACCGTGGTTAAGGAGCTTGAAGTCGGCACGGGCGAGATTCCTCTGATCGCCGTAGGCAATACCTGGCCTTTTGAACCCAACATTCTTTACAAATTGGTCCAGGATTATTCTGCCAACCGCGCCGCTTACGATTCCGTCCGTTTCGAGCGTTCCGTTGCGTGGCGGATCGATGCGGAATTCAGTTCAGATGGTCGCTACGAAGTGCGTGCGCCTGAGCTTCAAGTCCAGCTCGGTTCCGGGCGCTAACACCCGTTTTTACCGCCGCAGTTCTACCTTCCCTTGGCTCGCGAGCGTAAAGTCCGTGAGTTTATAAAGGAGTCGCGCGCCGACATTCGCGTCCCACTCGTTCTCGCCAGACGAAGCCGGTGCCACTTCGTTGAGGTCAAAACCGATGATGTTTCGGCCGGATTTGGCGAGCGTGCGGATCAGATAGACCGCTTCGGCAAAATCCAGCCCCCCCGGCACCGGCGTGCCGGTATGCGGACAAAACCGAGGGTCCAGCCCATCGATATCAAACGAAATCCAGACGTCTTGAGGAAGGTACGAAATGATTTCTTCAGCGGTTTTGCCCCAGTTTTGGCCTTCAAATTTGTGGTGTTGAAGGTCTCGATCAAAGAAAATTTCTACTCGGCGGCCTTGTGAGGCGCAGTACTCGATTTCTTGCTCACAAACATCGCGAATCCCCACTTGAACCAGTTTGGTAATCTGCGGAATCCGCGAAAGCGCATTATGCATGATTGAAGCGTGGGACCACTGAAAGCCCTCGTAGGCAATTCGAGTGTCGGAATGCGCATCAAAATGCAAAATCCCAAAAGAGGGGTACTTTTCAGCCACCGCTTGAAAGGCCCCAAAGGGAACCGAGTGGTCACCGCCCACGATAGCTGCGATTTTGCCCTTTTTGAGAATCTTGCGAGTTTCTTCAAAGACAAACACATTGAGTTTTTCGCCCATCGAATTGACGACTTCAATCATTTTTCGAGCTTGGGCCTTGGCTTTGGCTTCCTCGCTGAGGACGCGAATTTCGGCCGACTCTTTGAGCATAAAGAGCCCCGGCTCATAGGGCTTGGTGACGTCGAGGTCAAAGAGGTCCACTTGCTTGCTTGCTTTTAAAATCGCAGACGGACCTTCGGAGGTTCCTCCGCCATACGAGGTTGTGGCCTCCCAAGGCACCGGAATAAACACGAGCGATGCCTCGTTTTCTGTGTGTGGGGCGATTTGAGGTAGGCCAAACACCCCGGAATCGGCATCCGCCGCTGCATTAGGGTCAAAAGTCATACATTTCTGCCTCGATTTAAGTCCCTGTCTTCTGCTATGACTCCCTGCGTATGCAAGTTCTTCATGGTAGAATGATCCTCGACTGCTCGGCGCTTTTGCCCGGGCCCAGAATCGGCAAAATTCTTGCACAAAAAGGGGCGCGCGTCCTTAAGCTCGAAAGCCCCTCCAAACCCGATCGCGCGAAGTCCATGGGGCCTTTTTACGATGATCTGAATAGTCTCAAGGAAATCATCCCGCTCGAATTCGCCCCCGGCGCCGACGGGCGCGCGCGGTTTGAGGAACTCGTTCGCGAGGCCCATGGCTTGATCGAAGGCTTCAGGCCTGAAACCAAACGCAAGTTGGGGTTGGATGCGGAGACCCTTCATCGTCTTAATCCCAAGCTCTGCATCGTGAGCCTGGTGGGCTATCCTGAAGACGGTCCTTGGCGTGATCGCGTGGGCCACGACATGAATTTTCAGGCACTGACGGGCTGTTTGTCGATGTTTAATGATCTTCCTGGGTTGCCACTTGCAGATCTTTTTGGCGCGCACGAGGGCGCTCTCGCCATGGTTTGCGCGATGGACGCGGTTTCACGTGGAGAACCCGGCCGGCGTGTTTGTGTGAGTCTTGCGGAAACGCTCAAAGAAGTGCAGAGCTCCTCGATTGCGGTCTATCGTGCCACCGGCGAGTCACCGCGCCCCGGAGAGACGTTGTTTTCTGGAAAATTTCCCTGTTACCGCGTCTATCGAGCAGGATGTGGCCGGCGGGTTACCGTTGGCGCGATTGAGCCCAAGTTTTGGGAAAAAGTTTGCGAAATTTTAGGAGTTCCGGAACTGGTTTATTCGGGTTACGCCAGCGACGAAGAAGCCACTCATACGATCGAGGGCATTCAAACGGCATTGGGTGCCAAGCCCTGGTCCCACTGGGCTCCGTTTTTTGAACGCGCGAATTGTTGCGTTGAGCCCGTTTTAGATTACTCGGAGGCTTATCCCCGTGGCGTATAACCCCCAAGATTATTATTTTAAGAAAGCAAAAAAAGAAAATTACGCGGCCCGCGCGGTTTTTAAAATTCAAGAGATTGATGAAAAGTTCAAAATCTTCAAACCGGGTTACAAGGTCCTTGACCTAGGGGCCGCTCCGGGTTCATGGACGCAGTATGCCTCACAAAAAGTTCAAGCGCAGGGCCGGATTTTGGGTATTGATTTGGTGCCGATTAAGGTTACCCTTCCGAATGCTCTTTTTATTGCGGCGGATATGCGGCAACTCGATTTAGCTGAAACGATGGCTGCCAACGGAATTACGCCTCCCTTTGACGTTGTGCTTTCGGATATGGCGCCCAAGACCACGGGCATTCGCGTGACCGATCAAATGCGCTCGTTGGAGCTTTGTGAACTCGCCCTGGCGACTGCCGAGCGCTTCCTTAAGCCGCGCGGAAGTTTCGTGGCCAAGCTATTTCATAGTGATGAGTTTGAAGGGTTTCGCAATAAGCTGCGCGAACGGTTTGGGCGGGTGGAAGTGTTGAGGCCTCAGAGTACTCGTAAAGAGAGTAAGGAAATTTTCTTTATTGCCATGATGTACGGAAAATAAGCCGGTGTTCATCTTTTCTAATTTGGCCACGAGTTTAGATGGAAAAATCGCCACTCAAAAACGAGAATTGTTTTATTTAGGGACCTCGGTTGACCGAAAAGAGATGCAACGATTGCGTGCTCAAGCCGATGTGGTGCTTTTTGGCGCCTCTTCGCTTCGGTCTTTTCGTAAGCCCTGTATCGTGTATGGAAAAGCTGCAGAGACTTTACGGCACCAACCGGCTAATGCGGTTTTGAGCTCATCGCTTGACAAGCTGTCTGTGAGCTGGCCGTTTTTTCAGCGGACGGGTTTTGATCGTTTTCTTTTTGTTGGCCCTCAGGCCCCGGCATGCAACTTAAAACGATTTGAGGCGTCTTCAGAAGTGATCGTTTTAAAAAAAGCGACACGACGTCTCCCTGTCGCCCTGCAGATTGTCAATGAACTCAAGAGCCGCGGTTTTAGCCGTTTGCTTGTCGAGGGCGGTGGACAGGTGATGTGGGAGTTTTGTCAGGAAAACCTGATTGACGAGTACCATGTCACGCTTACCCCCCGCATTTTAGGTGGCACCGAAGCACCCACGTTGGTGGATGGCCCCGGTTTTCGAGCCGCTGCAACGCTTAAACTCAAGCTTGAAAGTTGCACCCGGCGAGGGGATGAGCTTTATCTTGTGTATCGCAAACGGCGCCAAAAAAATAGCCGGGCTTAGCGGAGCCTTCTGAGATCCGTCGGGCAACCGGGGCAAGCGGCCACAATATCCCGTGCAAAACCTGACCAAAGCGTAAAAAGTGTTTTACGAAAACCTACCCCGATCAGTGTGACAATCCCTACGGTGACGACTAACATTAAAACGTATTCAACGACAGCCTGACCTGCCTCGTTTGAATGGAGTCTGTTCCTCCCGAGAGTGACTAAGGGCTTTTGCATATTCCTTATTCTAAGGTAGTATCTCCAACAATGACAACTCCCGTTACAACCCCTGGTAATCATGGTGTGAATTCTTTAATCAAAGTGCTCCTTCCAATTGGGATGATTATTGTTCTAGTGGTGGGGGGCCTTTATTGGGTGAAAGCTCAGGTGGCTCATAAGCAGGTGGCGCTTCAGAATGCTGCGGCATCCAGCGGGACGGTTGTTGAAGAGGTTCAAATTGAGGTGGGTCAAACGCTGCCGGATGTGGACCTTCATGTCTTTGGCGGTGACAAGGTCAAATTGTCGGGGCTTTCCTCTCGGGTGACCTTGGTTAATTTTTGGGCCACGTGGTGCGAAGCCTGTATGTTGGAAATGCCGTCGATCGTGAAGTTAAGGAAAAGCTTTCTGGCCCAGGGTTTTGATGTTGCGGCGGTTAACGTCGATCACAACCCCGGCGCAGTGCTGCCTCGAGTTATGAATCGGTTAGGGATCGATTTTAGGGTCTTTTTTGACGAAGACCAAAAGCTTTCGGAGCTTTTTCATATCGAGGCCATTCCGTTGACCGTGATTATCAATACAACTCGAAAAATATTGATGGTTGAAAATGGTGAACGCGACTGGAATGGCGCGGATATGCACGCGGCGGTTGAAAAGTGGCTGGCCGAATGAATGTTAAATTAGTCATTCCGAGCGAAGTTCGTGCGCTTCCGCTCTTTGTGAGTCGTGGAAACAAGTGGCCCGCCGGGGTGGTGATGTATGGGATGGCCGCCGCCGTCTATCTGCTTTGCAATCACTTTCATCTGTTTCCACCGCAGGAGCTCACCCGATCTTGGCTCGATTTGACGATCCCGTTTTTTCCGCAATCCATTTGGATCTATACGAGTGAGTACTTGTTTTTTGCCTCACTCTACTACTGCGCCAAAGATATTCTTAACCTCAACAAATACCTCTATTCTTTTCTTTGTCTCCAGTTCATGAGTTGTATGATTTTTTTGCTCTGGCCGACGACGTATCCGCGGCATCTTTTTCCTCTGCCGGACACTTTGGATTCGGCCACTCGCTTTGTTTTCGCTTCGTTGCGAACGGCTGATACGCCAGCGAGCTGTTGTCCGAGTCTTCATGTGAGCAGCGTTTATTTGTCGTCCTTTATTTTTTTGGATGAGCAAAGGCGGCTTTTTCCGGTTTTCTTTATTTGGAGTACCGCCATTGCGTTTTCAACGCTCACGACCAAACAGCATTACGTCTGGGATGTCGTGGCCGGCATGATGATGGCGATGTTCCATTATTGGTTTTTCCACCGACATATCCGATACCGAAAGGCCCGCATCTCTTTTGATTTTTATAAATATTTCAGGTAGTTAGATTGTTTTGTGGTGGGGTTTTGAAATTGGTATACCTATTATATTAGGTATATTATAATAGGTGACATGAAGGAAGTTGAAGAGCTGGCGGCTCTGATTAGGTCCAGGCGTGGACTTCTTGGAATAACTCAATTCAGCCTGGCACAAAGCGCACAGGTGAGTTTACCGACCATTCAGAACTTGGAACACGGCAAGGGTAATCCGTGCTGGAGCGTGCTGGTTCCGGTTTGTCATGCGTTAGGCCTAACTTTGGCGGTTCAGTCCCAAACGGCGGATTGGGATTTGCTCATCGAGTGGGGAGTGCCGCTTTCTTTACCATTAGGTCAGCTTCAACGAAGCCTGGATCCTCGCCGTGGTGATCTTGAATCTTTTTTAACTCATCTCACCCTGGCAGCTCTTGAAGTTGGAGGGGTGGGAGAGGAGCGAAAACGTGAGGCCCTGTCCGCCTTTTTGTTTGCGCTTTCGTCACATTATCCTACATTTTATGCGAAACATTGTAGCCATGCGCGGGTGCTCAAGGCGATGACGCCTCATTCGAAGTCTTTGTCCGGGCATTTGATTAAACTCAAACGGCAGGCCCTTGCCCATTTGGCGGAACGACTATGAAAGTAATGGATCAGGCACTTTTGCGGAAAGGAATCATAAAGAGCCTTAAGGTGAGCGGACCAGTCCTTTGCATAATGAACCTCGTCCACCAAAATTCCTTCATAGCCTTGCATGAAAGCCGCCTCGCCCAGCT
>JBBCAW010000084.1:0-5104 GCA_051382295.1 Bdellovibrionota bacterium FG-1
ACAGTAACCGCCCCTGCGATTCCAATGAGCAGCGTTGCAATGGCGGATCGTCGGTTTGTATTTTTATTTTTCATAATTTCAGCTTTCCTGCGCATTAGTGCATCAAGACTCGTACCAACGGGACGGGGCGGCTTTGCGAAAGTGAGTGGCCACAACTGCCGGCCTGAGGCAGTAACTAGGTTTGAGCGGGTGGTGAACCCATTTTTCTGCCTTCTAGCGGCAGTAGATGAGGTTCAGTGAGGGGACAAAGACCTCTACTGCCGATGCGAGGCAGTAAACGGAGTTAGGGTGAGGGTCAGCGGCCTGAGCTGCCGTCCAGCGGCGGTAAATCCAAATGAGTCCGAGGTCAGTGCCCCATTGACTTCCACGATCACCCCTTAAACCGGTAACGAACCCCACGGCCCGACCCAATGGGCTCCAAATGCCCATCCGCCGCGAGCCGCCTAAGATGGACCTTCACGGTATTGCGATTGGCTCCCGTAGCCGCGACTGCTTCGGCCATTGAGGTCGGACCCCGACTTCGAATTAACTCGATGATCTGGAGTGACAGGGGCGGGAGCTTCACTGCGGCGAGCTCGTCCTTGAGTTTTTTCTCCAGCGCGACTTTTTGCTTTTGCATCGAGCGGAGAAAAAACACAAGCCAGTCATTCATCCCCTTATCCTTCGCAGAAGTCCCAACTTGCGCCCGTCGGAGCGCTAGATAATACCCACTCTTGTTTTCCTCGATCACGCGCTCCAAAGAGCTGTAAGGCACATAGGTGTAACCCAATCGTAAAAGCAGGAGCGTCGTGACCACACGCGATAACCGCCCATTACCATCTTGGAAAGGATGAGTTTGTAGAAAAACAACGATGAAACCGGCAACAACTAAGAGAGGATGAAGTTCCTTGAGCTTGATTTGGGACGTCGTCCATTCGACCAGCTCCTTCATCAGTCTGGAGGTGTCGAACGGGGAGGCCGTCTGAAAAATGACTCCTTTGCTCTTGCCCGAGGAATCAAAGGCTTCGACGCTATTGTGGAATTTTTTGTATTCGCCCCGATGTCCCTCATCTTTAGCGCTGTACTTGAGAAGCACCCCGTGAAGTTGTTTGATATGGTTTTCAGAGAGGGGGATCTCTCGATAGGAAACAAACACCGCTTCCATGAGTTCAGCGTAACCCGCGACTTCCTGTTCATCACGCGACCGGAATGAGTAGGTTTTCACGCCGCGAAGCAACGCCTCGACTTCGGCGTTACCAAGCTTCGCACCTTCTATTCGAATGCTGGAGCCAACGGATTCGATCGTCGCTACCTGGCGGAGCGCCGAAAGCCGATCGGGCGCAAGGACCTGAGTGGCGGCCCAGCGACCCTTGAACTCATCGAGTTCTGCAATCAGGTTCAAGATTTCCAAGGTGAGACGAAGCTGGTCCGTTCGAATGGGCTCCATACCCATAAATATACCCAATAATACCCAATTAATCACCTAAAAAGACCATTTATGGGTATTTTTGGGTGATTAATTGGGTGAGGCTTAAGTTTCGATGCAGCCCAAAACGTGAAACCCAAGGGACCGGGCCGCTCTTCCGAGAAGTTCATCATGGGTCAAAAATAAGAGATCCGTTTTAGTTTGTTCTTTCCAAAGCAAGGCTGAACAGAGGTGGACCGCATCAAGAGTCCCGAGTGCAACCGCGAAATTGCCGCCGACCCTATCCAAGATGACATCGGTGATTTCGATCCATTCGACCGCCTCGATCGAATCGCGATATTCCTCCGTGGCTTTCACAAATTCGAGTTCCGTCAGTAATCCGCGGACTCTCAATCGATCTAGAGTTCTAAGACCTTCGACTTTCAACAACTTGCTCGCCAAGGGTCTCTCGATCTTTGAAAACTCCGCCAAGGCATTGGGTTGACCGAGCAAGTGGCGCAGCACGATGGACGAATCCACATAGGCGATCATCTTTTAGCCCTGTCTTCCAAAAGCAGATCGAGCACGTCGAATTTCGACACAGGTTTTATAGAAAATCGGTACTTGGCCAGGGAACCCGGGGGTTTCCTCGGCGGGGTGATGGTGAGGACTGATTCCCTTCTAATCGAGGTGAGGCGAGCAACCGGCACCCCACGTTCGCGGATCTCGACATCCTCGCCGGATTTCACTAGGCGAATATATCGAGCAAGTTTTGCTTTCAATTCAGAAATGGCGGCGATTTTCACATTCTGACCTCTTAAGACCTATTATAGGTCACCAATAGGTCAGAAGCAAGTGGGCTTTGAGTGCTGCTTCAATGGTTCGGTTGGATACGAAAAAAAACCCAGGATTTCATGAGGTTAATGCGAGCCCCCCGTAAGACTCAAAATCGAGCGTTAGGGAATATGAAAGTGACGGATCTTAGGACTTCAGAAATCAACCATCGTATAAATGATGTTTTTTTCAAAGGTACAAAGAATTCTCGTGGCAACCAATACTTAGCTGATGAGGGCGACAGCGGTGGTCCATTCTTACGCTTTGTTTCAACGGGTGAAGTAGAACTTTTAGGGGTATACACAGGAATCCTCAACGGAACGCATCATTTTTTCCAAGGAATCTCGGATCCTGGCATGCGCCAAGATGTTTTATGGATGGCTGAGAATTTGAAAAAACGAGGAGGTTTGATCATCAACCTAGATAGCCCTTGGTGAATCCACTTATTTCCTGCGGTCACCCCTTCAAATGATAACGAACTCCACGGCCTGAGCCATTTCAGCCAAATGACTTATCGCTGAAGAAAACCACGTTTTCAAAAGCCATACCTCAATTCGAATTTTTGCTTACAAAGCTTTCGCCGGTTGATAGGCCTTAAACATGATCCGTCGATTTTTTTATCGCAGCTCCCAGCTCATTCGAGAATTTTCTCAGGTCGAGGCCGCCAGCGGAGTTTTTTTGCTCGCGGCCACCCTCCTGGCTCTCGCGTGGGCAAACTCGCCGTATGCGGAGAGCTACTCCGAATTTTGGCATTTTTCATTAGCAGGAACCTCGCTTCTTCATTGGGTCAACGAAGGCTGGATGACGATTTTTTTTCTCCTCGTGGGCTTGGAAATCAAACGAGAACTTTTTTTAGGCGAACTCCGCACGCTTAAAAAGGCGGTTTTACCAGTCATTGCCGCATTCGGGGGCATGCTAGTCCCGGCACTCATCTATTACGCGATCAATCGAAACACCCTCGGTCACGCCGGCTGGGGAATTCCGATGGCCACGGACATTGCATTTGCGGTCGGCATGCTCGCCCTCGTTGGAAATCACGTACCGCCGGCGCTCAAAGTATTTTTATTAGCCCTAGCCATCGTGGATGACATGGGAGCCATCACCGTCATTGCTTTGTTCTTTTCGCATCCCGCCGCTTGGATTTTTTTGCTCGCCGGAGTTGCGATTTTAGCCTTCCTTCTTTTATTAAATCGAAAAGGAATCAATGCCCTCGCCGTTTATCTGCTCGGGGGGATCGTGGTTTGGCTTTGTTTTCTTAAATCTGGAATTCAACCCACAATTGCGGGGGTTCTTGTGGCGATGGTGATTCCGTTACCACTCGGAGCATCGATTGAACGAAGGCTTCATCCTTGGGTAGCCTTTGGAATCATGCCCCTCTTTGCGCTCGCCAATGCGGGAGTTCCTCTAGGGCGGGGGCACCTTTTAGATCGCGTCAGTCTAGGCATCATTTTAGGATTGGTGCTCGGCAAACAAATAGGGATCACGCTCTTTTCTTGGCTAGCCGTTCGATTGAAAGTGGCCGAACTTCCTCGATACGCGTCGTGGCCTCAACTCTACGGCGTGGCGGCACTGGGCGGGATTGGCTTTACCATGTCCCTTTTTATCGCCAACCTCGCATTGGGTGATACGGGTTTGTTAGAAGGCGCAAAAATCGCAGTTCTCTTCGCGTCAGTGCTGTCCGCAATTTGGGGTGCGGTGGTGCTTGGGAGATCGAATCAAATCTAATCTCTCTGAAAGCCCTTGATTTCGGCACGGATCAAGCTACTAAAACCGCGCTGGACGTCCGGCAACTATGCCCTCGACGGACAAGTCCTCATCCACGTCGGGCCAATTAATTCCCGTTCCCATTCCACCGATTTTATAATTTTCTCGCTGCGCTTTGGTTGCCTTTCTTAGGCGTGGGTAGAATGCGAGCGGAACCCGCACTTCCCTCCCATCGGCCAAGTGCAGACAGAGCAGTTCGTCTGTGAAAGTTACTTTAACCGCGATGGGGTCATGAGTTTGTTCAGTTTTTCTTGCCAAAGAATTCATTCCACTTCTCCTCGGTTAATTTTTCGTGTTTGATCACCAAATCCTCAGCCTTGCTTAAGGCCCCGGCATTCATTCCCAGGTTCCAAGCTAAATAGACTGGACCAATCCAAAATTTGGCGTGCGCACCCTGATAATCCACATGGACATGCGGTGGCTCGTTGCGTTCATTGGAATAAAAAAACAGGCGAAATCCATTTTCCGTAATAACATTCGGCATCAGGTTAGTTCCCCATAGGATACCGTATCGATTTTACCATACCGAATCTGTCGCCGCGAGTTCCGATTTACAGGGGTGACTGTTCGGGCAACCGCATCAGTTTATCCGTAGTGTCACAATGCACTTCCGCTGCGAAAGTGCACTTTGACTCCACTTAGAAAACAAACGCCGCGAGCATCATGCCCGCGGCGGAGTTCGAAAACCCTTATTTGCAGGTAACCGTATTTCCGCTAACGGAACATTTTTTTCCCGCGGGAACCTCTCCTTCAAAAAAACTTCTTTTTGTATCCCCTATCACATAACCACAGGCAACTATTGAACCAACTATCCCCGCGCCACTGAAAGGGAAATTGATACCCATGCCCTCAGGAATCACGTCTACTACAGCCATGCCAGACGGAGCCTTATTCATAGCCTTATCCAAAGGCTCAAAAATTAATCCGGCCCTCACCTTCGCCGGACAAACAAAGGTGATGGTCCCAAGGCTGGTTATCCCATGGTTGGTTATCCCATGAATATCACCCGCCCTCGCAACCGTCCCCAACATGCCCAAACCCACAGCCACCAATAACAATACATTTAGTTTATTTATTTCCTACTTCCCCCTTTAGGTTTCCCCAATTTTACCCCCCCATTTT
>JBBCAW010000085.1:0-63156 GCA_051382295.1 Bdellovibrionota bacterium FG-1
GGGACATAACCGCTAGCTAATCCGTCTGCACCCGACTATAAAGCAAGGTCAGTGCCAGAATTGACGCGCAAAAAAACTGTATAAAATCGGGGATGTTACTCCGGAAAAGTGTCTAAGAATTGGACATGTGTCTGACGGGAAACGTTAGGTTCCGCGTCTCGGCAGCCCGCTTCTTAATTCATTGAGGACCAAAATCACGCTCGAGTACTCCTCAAAAACCGCCTGCGCTCTTTGGGCTGCCTCGTGCGGGTCTTTGATCTCATTTCCGGCAGCGATCATGGCCTCGCGCAGGAGTTGCGTCATTTGGGCATGGAATTGCTCGACCTGCGCGGCGGAGGAAAACTGCAGAGTGCTGCTTTGAGCATCATATTTCATGATGCGTGTCATAGCTTTTTTGGATACGACTTGGCAAGGCAGAGATCTTGAAGATAGAGTGGCTGCGTGTCCTTAACTAAAAAACATATTATTGAAGAGATTCAGACTCACCTCGCCGAAGAACTTGCTGCGCCCGAACAGCCAGCGGAGCGGGTGGCCGAAATTCAGGCACAGTTGAATATGTATCGATTTTTGCCTCAACGGGCATTTGGCGCCGACGATGTGATCGTTCCCTCCTCGTTGGTTGAGTTGGAACTCGCCGGGCGTCATGCCTTTTATTTGGTTGTACCCTCGGGGGGAGGGTTGGTCATGCGGGTTGACGGACAACCTGTTCAGGTCATTACTCCACAATCCCCACTGGGCGAGGCCTTATTGGGTAAAAAAGTGGGTGAGGTTGTGCGGGTGGACACGAGCCGAGCGCCTCGTAGCTATCGAATTGTGTCGTTGGCTTAAAACCTCACCCCTGGGGTTGAGCTCCTATTTTCTATTTTTGAGAGTTAATGAGCATGTGCCCGCAGATTTTCGGCCGCTTGTTTCAGAAAATCCTGGTGCGCCAATAGATTGGTGTAAACCGATGCGCCTTTGCATTCTTTCGGGTTTTCTGTGATTCCGCGACTCGTCACTCCAAACAGGAAATATTGTTTTCCCTTTTTAATAAACGCAGGTCCCCCAGAGTCGCCATGGCAAGCCCCATGCCCATTTCGCTGATCCATGAGCACTTCCGTTTTTCCGAAGGAGGCGCGCGCAATTTTGACGTTCACCTTTCTTAAGACGCCAGCACCATCGGCGGCTCCTCGTTTTCTGGGGTCAGATTGACCATAACCCGCTAAAGTGACTACTTTTCCAGTTTTAAGCGCATTCAGGTCGTCCAGAATTTTTGCTTCATGATAGCCACTTGGCAGGCCGCTACTCAGGTGAAGGAGAGCGATGTCGTCCATGTCTTCGTCCCCGGTTAAGTGACCATAATCTTTGGGGCGAGCGCCGCCGTCCACCTGTGCCCAAGAAAGTTTGGCAGTGTTCTGCCTGTTTTTTCGCAGATCTTGACTAAAAACGACTCGCATTTTTTTGGGGTTCGAATTGAGGCAATGGCCAGCGGTCACCACTAAATCGGGTGCCAAGATGGATCCCGAACAAAGCGAGATCCCCTGAGCATCTTTTGAAATAATTGCTACCGTACTTGAAGCGATTGGATCCTGAGGTAAAACCGTGGTTCCTTCCATGATATCGGCGTGAAGTGGACTATTGAACGCAAACACTGAAAAAAAGGCAATACAGACTGTTTTATTTATTTGAGACATGAAATGTCCTCCGTTTCTTTGGGGGGACATCAGCAAGGTTAAGGCCAACTTTATAGGGGTAATAACGAATCGAGTGAACTTAGATCGGACTGAATGGAGTATTTTCGGACTAAGAAAGCAAGGTGGGACACGTTTTCCAGGTGAGTTGATAGGTCCAAGCCCCATTTTTACGGTGAAAGCCAGAAAGTTGAGCGGCGACACTCATGCTGTTTCCATTTCTCGAATCTAGCAAGTTGAGTGTGACCGGGGTTTTTTGGCCAAACAAGCATTCACTCGGATGGTTGTCGCAGAGGAGTTCACAACCTTGGTTGTTAATCGATGCGAGACGTCCCGTAATGAGGGCGCGCGAATTATGGCAGGCCACCTCAATGAAGGGCGCCTCGGACGTTAGAGCGATCTCGGAGGGCGGTGGCGCCGATGGACGCTTTTTTGGGGAAGGGGGAGCGGCCGGAGCAGCCTCTAAGGCTTTCCATTGGGGGTTGGAATCCCTGGAGTCCCAAATGAAAGTGTAGGTCGTGAATTCTGGGGTTTGCTTAAGGGCTTCGAATTGGTCAAGCGTGTAAGGCCCAAAAGTTTGTCCGTTTTTACCAAGAAAAATTTCCATAAAACTTACTTCCTTCCTGATTTCAGAGCGAGATAACGATCCTTGCTCGAGCAATTGTCGTAAAGATTGGCCGCAAATGAACCTAATTCATCCTCCCAAACTTCTCCGCCTTCTTCGTCGATCCCAGCAGGGGAGCGGCCCCAGTCCCAGGTGTGAGCGCCGCCCTCGTAACGATCTTCACGGAGTTTTTGTGCTAACTTTTTGTAGTCGGGATGTGCGTTTTGCCAGATAATATCTTGGCTGGCGCCATTATAGATTTCGACTTCGATGAGTTGGATGTTTTCGGCAATCTCGTCAATTTTGGTCAGCATTCGCTGGCTTCGAGTTTTTAGGTCAGCGTTGATCGTTGAAATGAGTTGTTTTTTGATGCCCTTGGCGGTTTGTTTGTAATTGGCTAAAATGGTATGCCAGACTGGCGCAGCCTGCTGCATGCGGCGATAAACTAGGATTTGTTCTTTGAGGGCAATAAGTTCATCGATGAGCGCTGGGGGAAGGGGGGCGCGCTCTTTGGCCTTTGCGTGGGCCCCATGTATCCTCACTGCAATATCCCTGGATTTGACCAAGAGTACGTCGGCGATTTTAGCTTGCTCTAGGGCTCCCGAGCGGCCGAGCGCAAGAGTGGCCTCTTGTTCGTCAAAAAGCAGGTTGAGCTCGTCCTGGCTGGAGATAAACAAAGGCGAGCGAACCCATTCGCTGGCCACACGGTCGGGGGCAGTGAAATCAGGCGCATGCCGTACATATTGGATAGCGGTGGGGTAGAGGTCGTCGAGCGAATGGCTGGTGAGCCAGGCATAGGGTTTTTCGTAATGCTTCTTGAAAGAGCGAATGGCCCGGACGGATTCGGGGTATTGGCAAATTTCATTGAGGGCCATTGCCATGACCATGGGGGCTTCCGGGGTAAAGGTATGTCTGAGTCCTCCGGCTTGAAGATTCATCGCCGTGCCGATAGCCTCAGTGGGGCGATCGTTCATGAGTTGGGTCCAGGCCAGTTCCTCAAGAGCGGTGGCAAGTTCGTTTGAGCTTTTGGCCACCATTCGGAGATGCATTCCAGCGCGATCAAATTGTTGAAAAACGTAAAGTTCATGCGCCATGAGGATGTGAGCCGTATTGATGTAACGCTTGAGGTACATGGGGGTGGAGGAGCCGTTCAAAAAGTGGTCGAGTCGTGGCACGGCTTCGTTGTGGTTGTTGAGCCGCGCGGCTTTGAGCGCTAAGGCAAAATCTTCATAGGGGCCAGATCCTTTGAGGCGAGCAAGTAAGGAGTCCTCGATTCGATTTTCGCCGAGATAGTTTTCCATCGCGTAGAGGGCGGCCCTCCAGAGCGTTTCATGAAGCAGTGGGTGGGGGAGTTGTTTTTCAAAGCCTTCTAGATTGGAAATCAGAGAGAGAGGTATGGGCGTAGCAGGAAATTTTGAATGAATTTGATTGATGCACTCCAGGGCTGCGATTTGAATGCCCGCGGTTTCGCCCTGCAGCGGTCGAGAGGCGAGGGATATAAAACCGTTTAGAGCGATGTGCAGAAGCTTGGCATCATAGAGAGCGCGTGAAATCCAGTACGCGCCCAAAAACCTATTTTCGGCATTTTTCGCAAATCGCCGCATGGCTAAGGCTTCCGAAAATCCTCGAACTGGAGCGAGATTCCCGCGAAGCGAAGCTTTAAATTTTTCTTGATAACTTTCGGAAATACTCGGGGTGAGAGCCCAGGTCTCGGATGAGCTACAGGCGCCCGTTGCGTAAATCCGATGAGTTTGCGAGGGGGGTTCTTGAGCGCTAATGGTCATCGAACAAAAAAATGCAAATAATGTGATAGCGATCAGTGTCCAATTCATTTTGACCCCCGAACATCAAAGAGAAAATCGAGACCTATTGTGATCGAATTGGTCCAGTTGGTCCGATCTCCGAGTGGAGTGCCATTGGGGCTAGAGGGTGAGCCGGCTTTTTGTAAAATAGCCTCGTTGTAGCGCATTAGGCGGTAGTCGGCTCGAAGTGAGATAACCCGGGTTAGAAAGAACTGTTGGCCGATGCCGATTTCGGGTGTGAAGTTCCGACCCGATTCGGTTTGAGTCAGTCCTGCTCCTGCCAAGAAATGCAAATCGTAGTGGATGATGGCTTTTCCGATCACACTCAGTTTTCCGTAAATAATGCTGGCCTGGAGTTCGGAACCTAAGTACCAGCGAGGCTCATTGGTGCTGTTGTCTGTGCCCAGGCCTACGGGATAGGGATTGCGGAGGTAGTCGAGTGCACTGGAGGGGCGAACCAGGTCTTTGAACCCAACGACATTGAGTCCAAAATATTCATTAAAATGAAATCCCAGCGAAGCACCGATATTGTTGACGTTCAAAAATGGGTCGGTGGTGACGAAGCCCCCGAAGATCCCGAATTCGAATTTTTTGTCTTTTGAGTAAATTCGGTTTTGAACCACACCGAGCTCGTTTTCGTCGCCTCGGGCCCAGTACTTTTGCTTGATGTCTTCGACGTTCACTCGTTCGGACTGTTCGAGGGAAGGAGTTGCTTCAGGCGTAGGGGTGGTTTCGAGGGCGAACAAGGGATTCGCGCGAACGAGAAGGGCGATCCCTAAGAGTAAAGTGGTGGTGCTGACGAGCTGCGGGCGTGTATTTCTCATAATTAAATAACCTATATATTGTTAAGTATAATAAACAATTTAACTTAGGTCAAACAAATAATGCCTAGCATTAAATAAATTCAAGTGTGCGTAATAATTGCTGTTATTATCTTCCGAGCGTTTTAAAGATAAACGGATAGGTGACGGCCACTTCGATCCCCCCTCGGGGGTTGGGGAATTTCCAGGTGACCAGCCTTCGCAAGATACAGTCGTCCAATCTCGGATCCGGCAGTGTCGAGTTTTTAACCTCAGTGGATCTGACTGCGCCTGCCCCGGCGATCGTAAAATTGACCATGAGCTTGCCTTCGAGGTCTGGAGTTCGAATCATGGCGGATTCGTAGCAATACCGCACTTCGCTTAAGTGCCGATGAATGACCTCGCCGACCTCGTCTTTGGTGAGCCCTTCGTCGACGGCTGCGCCGGCAATGTCCATCGAGACAAACGCCTGGCCTTGTCCTTTGATTCCGGCGTGTTCACCTTTGCCATAGCCAGACCCCTTGCCTTCTCCGGAGCCTCCGATCGAAGCAATGGATCGACTTGAATGTTCGTTTACAGTTCCCATCGGTCCGTTGGATTGAAGCGCAATGGATTTGGTGTCAAAAGTCCTTCGAGCCTCAGCGCTCGTTGTTTTACCTGCGACAAAGTCAGACTGGGCGAGGAGCTGGGTCATGCCACCTTTGAGGAGGCCTTTGACAGCGTTAGATAGTGCTTTAGCGCGAAAAGCTTGAATGACAGCGGCCTTTTGTACCTTTTCTGGAATTGCAGTTTGACCTTGAAGGGGGTTTCCCTGAGAGGCCATTGCCTTGGCTTGGGGAGGTGTGGCGGGTTTGCTCAGGACAATTTTAGCGTATTGAGCAGGAATGAGTTCTTGGAGATCGTTTTGAGGTTTAGGCCAAAACCATGAAAAACAGGCAAGAACGCCAAAAGCAAGGGCGCTTGCTTTGAGGGACTTGTGAAACCAAAGTGTTTCAGCGTCGGGTGATTGTTGGATTTGCGTGGGGAGTTGTGTGGTTTGGCTGAGTCCAAAACGCCAAGAGCGGGTGCTGGAAAATAGTCGAGTGTGAGTGAGTTGATCCGTGGTGAGCGTAAGGGTTTGGTTTTCTGTGAGGGTTTGCTCAGGTTGGTTGGCTGTTTGCATGGAGAGTTTGGGGGCGTGGACAGTGAGGGTGTGTTTTTCGCATTCGCTTTGAATTGAAAAAATCTTGGCATCGTCCACGCGAGCGCAGTGGTGAGGACTGAGGGTTGAAGACGAAAGAATCCAATTTTTATTGCAAACGAAAATAGAAAGTAAGGAGCCTTGTTTTGAATGAAAGGCTGGAACCAAAGAATTGACTGAACGAATTTGCAAGCGCATTCCAGAAGAAAGCGGAAGTGCGATTTCAGTTCCGGGTGAGCCGGGGAGAAGTTGATCGTGGGAAATCTCGGTGACCCCCTGGGAAATTGTTTGACCGTCCGGGGTGTTGAGAGCGCGAATTCGAAGCCCTTGTTGGGTGAGTTCAGCAATCCAGCGCAAAGGATGGCCCAGTCCTAAGGGAAGCTTAGGGTCCCAGAGGGTGCATTGAGTTTGGTTTCCCGCGATGGTGGTGACGATAAACTGATTCATTGACTGTACCTCACAATGCGAAGTGTCTCAGCGGTTTCAGATCGAAAGCTCGCCCGCTTTCGGTAGAGATGGGGTTTTTTCCGCCGCCTATCTTTTTCTGAAATTTGGCTCAACGAATCGAGTGGGCGTTTGTTAAGGCCCTCAATCGTTTCGTCTTCGAAATCAATCACGCTTTGGCGCTGCTGAGCGGCGGGTGGGGCGGCTTGGGTACTTGAGGCTAGCGCTGAGGCCAGGAGAATGAGTCCCAGTGAGCAGAGGTGTTTGAAAGGGTGACTGATGGATCGGGGCATGATTGGGGTCTTCCTTGTTTAAGTTAATTATAGTTAACAAAGTTATTATTTACAAACTATTTAATTCTAATTAGAAAATGATGTTAATTCAGCTGGTTATGAGCTGTTAGCGTTGTGCTAATGGGCTATCGAGATCCCTTGCAAGTGACTGTGCTTTTTCGTGCGCATAAGAATTTTGATAAAAGCGGACTAGCAGGCGCGTGATGAGGTTCTTTGCGTTGGCTTTGAGGTCTTGTCGGGCGTCATTCAGTTCGGCGAGACCTTCGCCCCGTGCGCCCGCCTGGTTCATAGACAGGGCCTTGACTGCATTCATGACCCCGGCTTGAATGAGTGCCTTTTCTTGCGCTTCTTGCATGAAAAAGGCGACTTGAGGCAGGTGATGGGCCTTGTAGGCTCGAATCCAAAGGGACTTGATGTATTGAGCGGGGTTTTCATAGGCCTGTTTTTCCGAAAGCGATCCGGATGAGTTAGAAATCAGCGGGGCCCACCCGCCGCCCAGGTCAATATGTTCAAGAATGTTGAGTTCGAGCGCTTGAGGTTGAGAGCCTGGAAGGCGCGATTTGCGGAGAGCTTTTGCTTGAGAGGGGTTTTCGGCAAAGAAGGGTTGAGAGATCGCATTCAGTGCTTCGTCCTCGATGGCAAAGCGCGATCCAATTTCAAAAGCTTTCGCGCGCATATCCTGCCCTTTTTCTTCGAAAGGTAGAATGAGTCTGCGAAGAGTGTCTTCATAGGCCTGCGTTTCGGCAGCGTTCAGACCTTTGGGGGCGGGTAGTGCGGCGAGGTTCTGTGAGAGGTCCAGATAAGTGCCGGCAATTTCGTTGAGTACTTCGGCTCGAATTCGTGACCATGGGAGTTGAAGGGCTTCGGTGGCAGTATTTTCCATCTCGCGAATGACTTCAATTCGACGAGTGATGTGTTTTTCATCGGCCCGAAGAGGAGCGAGCTGAGTTAAGGCCGCACGGTTGAGCGCAAAGGTCTTTGTTAGTGATCGAGTTAACCTAGGAAGAAGGGTGAATTTAATCAGAGGGTCTACGGTTTTCCAGCCTGAGATCGCGCGACGAAGGGCGATGTTCCGATCATGGAAGGTGAGATTCTTGGCATCTTCCAATGCTAAAAGTGCCCAAAGGGAGTGGTTCCCGTTGGATTCTTGTCGAACTTTTTCGAAAGCTTTTTGGGTATTTTCAGGATTAAACGAATCCAAACTTAAGAGGATCTGGTATTTTTCGCATTCCATGGCCAAGGTGGGGACGCACAGAGTGGGTTGATTAAGTGCTGATTGAAGAAGGTGAGAGTCTCCCGCAAGCCAAGTGAGGGCTAAGGCTTTGCGTCGGATTTCGTCTCGGCTTTTGGTGTCCGTGATTTTAGGCTCGCTCGCCGCCACGTAGGCCCGATAGTCGGCTGCGGCAGCCGTAAATTCATACCGGTCTTCGTACAGGGTTCCCCGCGCTAAAAGAGCAGCGGGTGCGTTACTGGAGAGGGGTGCTTCAGTGAGGAGTCTTGAGAAATAGGTCTGCGCCCGTAAACGTTCGATGTTTTCGAGCGCCGCAGTTCCAGCTAATGCCAAAGTATCGGCTAAACGCGGACTTTGGGAGTACTTTTCCAAAAATTCATCACAACCTTTGAGGGTGGATATAAAGTCGCGAGCGTGAAATCGAATTTCGAGTTGCTTGTAGAAGGCGTCAGCCGCAACGACGTAGAGACGTTTTGAAAAATCCCCTGTTTTCCACTCGGGGAGGTCTAAAAGGTCCGTGGCTAATTCATGGGTTTGTTCCCAGTTTTCGCTTGCGATATAGGTATCCAAGATGAGGCTCGCTTGAGGGATGGCGTATTTGGATTTTGGATATCGTAGGGCGAATTGGGTCATCCGCTGAATCGCTTGTTGGAAGTTGCCATGCTGATAAAGGGCTCGATTGGCCTCAAAAATAAAGGTTTCAGTTTCGTTGGAGAGTTGTTGGGTGGTGAGATGTTGAATATGAGTGTCAATCCATTGGATCCATTGCGCTAATAGGGGTGGAAGTTCGTTTTTGGATTCGTTTTGGGGGAGTGCGTGAGCCTTGAGTTCTTTGGGGATGAGGTCTTTTGATCGTAGAACCTCGTAACGAGAAGCAATGGCCTTGAGGCTGGCTTCGGTGACGCTGTCCGGAGCAGTCCACTTTCCATGGTCAACCACCCAGCGGTAGTGTTCGGTGGCACCTAGGTAGTCTTGAATGGTAAACAGTGTTTCCGCCAAATTATAATGGGCGCGTGGAATACGGGGGTCGGTTTCCTCGACAACGTGAACAAAAGATTCGTAGAGCTGGGCTAAGATTCGGCTATAGTCACCGACTTGGTTTGCGCCCTTGTTTTTGACAATGAGGTTTTGAAGACCTTCGGCGGTGTCGAGAAGTTGTTTTTGAGCTTTAGGGAAGGATGCGTGGGTCTTGTTGGTCGAATAAAGTTGAACCATGTCATGAGCGCAATTCACGACTTGGTCGTAGTGCCGGTGGTTCAGTTCAAATTCATAGGTAAGCATAACGACGTCGAGACTTTCGGGAAGTTGTGAATACGAGGTTACGGTTTGTTTTTTCCATTCTAAAAGATCGATTTCGCGATCGTGGGAGCGCAGAAGTTTGGCAAAACGGAGGAACATTTTTCCTAAGAGGGGCCCTTGTTCGAGGCCTTTGAAATAATTCATCGCTTCGGATATTGAGTATTTGGCAAGTTTTTGTTCAAAACCCTCAAAATAAAATACGGTTGTGTCGAGTAAAGTGTTTTCGCGAAGGGCGAGGTCTGATTCTGAAGTGAAATTGGTTTCAGTACGGGATTTTCGCTCATTGTAAAAACTGATTTGTCGTTCAGCATAGGAAAGGGCTTGCGGAATGTTTTTGAGGTTGTAATGGGCCCAGGCCAATTTATAGAGAGCAAAGGGGAAGTGAGGGTCTTCGGGTCGTTTTTCGACTGCTGTTAAAAAGTTAATCGCGCGGGCGTGATTGCCGGCATCAATTGAAAACTCGGCCAAGGACATATACGCGTTGGTGATCTCGTCGGCATTCGGGAAAATTGCGACCAGTTGGAGGTAGTTTTTTTCGGCCTCCGTCTTTTTTTCCATTTCCTCATAGGCCTTTCCTCGAAGGAACCAGGCGTGGGAAATTTCTTCAAAGCGAGGATAGTGTGCGATGAGGCGGTCCAAGGTTTGGATGGAGTGGTTCATTTCTTGATGGTGTTTTGAAAGATTTAAGGCTTTTCTGTTTCGATGGGCTTCGGCGTGGGCTAGGCGAAAAAGAATGGCGGCCTTTTGTTGCTGAATTTCAGCGAGTTTTGCAAGTAGGATGGGCTCTTGGGTTGAGTTGTTTTGGTATTTTTTGAGCAAACTGACCAGTCGTGAAATGGCGAGGTCTTGCGAGGAGAGTGCGACTTGGTCGACGTTTCTCTCCTGTTGCTCGGTGCCGGCTTGGGCCACCTTGATTTCAATGGGGCGCTCTGAGGCAGGGCTGCTCCGATTTGGTAAAAAAGAGAGCGCTAACATGAGGAAGGGGATGGCGAGATCATTTGGGCGCATCGGAGTCTCCATTGGATTAACGTTCCAATTGTTAATATATGACAACAGAGCGAAAATTGCTACATAAATAGTAAAAGTGTAATAAACAGATAGGGTTGAGTTGATTTTATGGCAAACTAGTTTTGTGGATTCTAAGAAAAGTACTTTTGAAGAGTCGGTGAAGCCTGTCCTTGAAAAGTGGATGGTGGATGCCGCAAATCTCAAGGAGTCGCAGCCCAAGCATATCTTGTTTCTATGCGCGGCGAACTCGGCGCACAGCCAAATGGCTGAAGGCATCGCAAGAAGTTTTCAGCCGTCGGGTGTTCAGTTCTCGTCAGCAGGGTCCACGCCGTCGATGGTGAGTCCACTCTCCATCCGAGTTTTGGGTGAGATCGGGATCGATATTTCAGGGCATCTTTCCAAGGGTTTCCGGGTCATTGATTCATCGTCGGTGGATACCGTGATTACGCTCTGTGCGGACGAATCATGCGCGACCTATTTTGAGAAGGCGAATCGGATTCATTGGGGGTTTCCGGAACCCGATGGGATCGAGGAGTTTAGGGACGTACGAGATGAGCTGCAAAGGCGGCTGGGGTTTTTGTTTGGAAATTGGGAGTAGCGGTTTCCGGTGAGTTGTTGCACGAAAGCAAACTTCCTGTTTTTACACAACTTTCGCCATCCATGGCTGTTGTGATTTTCGCGCAACAACTCACCGCGAAACCTTATAAGTACAAAAGGTTATTCCCGCTTTCAGCGGGAATTGCTCAATTGGGAGTGATGTATTTTTGCTTGGAAAATCCTATGCAGTCTTGTATGTGACGAATCCTTGTTCGACGAGGTAATAAGGATCAATGTCATAGCCGGTCGGCCAAGTTACAATACCATTGCGCACAAAAACTTTTTTGAACTCCGAAAGCGATTTAAGCGGGTCAACTACAGGCCCTGATTGGCTGTTAATGAATGACATATCAAGTCTCATTACACGGCCATCTTCTAGCGTGACGAAAATGCTAAAGTCGTCCTTTGCAATCACCTGAAGCGCCTTAATCATTGTCAGCTCCCTGAATGTATTTTGGGATTTCGTTTTTGGAAACTCTTGACCAGTTATCTATCAATTCGTCTTTATGACGATTTGCCCATTCCTGGATTAATTTGGTGACTTTGGGTGATAGACTTCCTGCAAGGACTTCTCCAGAATCGATTGAAAACGAAGCATCGCCACCCTGATATCTGGCATGAAAATACCCGGCCTTATGCTGACCATGAGCATAATACATGTAGATGGTTATTCCGAAGAAATCCGAAATGCTTGGCATCGGACCTAGGTTAGCATTGATGTGTTCAAAGGTCAAAAGTGAGCGAGCAGAGTGCTGCTTAGAAGGCTTTTGCTGCGTCAACTCGATAATTTGGGCAGGCCTCCTGTTGATCGAGTTGTTCGTTGATGTCGTCGATCTGCTTTTGGACTTTGCCTGCGATACTCGGGGCTGCGGCCTGGCATTCTTCCAAAGCCTTGAGTGCTCGTTTGTTAGTCTTGCGCATGGTGAATTCTCTTGCTTGAGCGGACTCTTGGTTCGCTGTCATAATTGTTAAGATTTGGTTGGCTTGGCGTTTTTGTACGTTTGTTTCAAAAACAGGCATGCAATTGTTTTTGTTCCCAAATGCAAACATTTCTTTTTTGAATGCACTAGCTTGATCGTCGACTTTTTTTACAAGGTCTTGAATTTTCTTCGATAGACCGGTCGCAGGGGTAGTTCCGTTCTTTATGTCCTTGATATTTTTTTCGGCAAAATGGCCCATTTCGGCCATAAGTTCATTCTGCATCAAGATGAATTGTTCATACTTGGTTTGAATGGGTTTTTTATCCCCTTTGAGGGAATCCTTAATCTCATTAGTGAGAGGTAAAATGTAACTGCCTAGTCCCATCCCCATTCCGCTTCCGACTGGGCTAATTCCAGACGCAATTGAGGACGCCCCTTTGAATGGTCTCTTGAAAATTCTACCCCCCCTCCCAAAAAGAAAGAAAAACCGTGAATTTCAAAAATAGCTGTTTTTTGGCAAAAACGGCGGAAAAATGATGTCAAATCCTCACAAGCTGAGGAATTTGCGAGAAGTGGGAATCTCTTGAAAAGAGAATCAGGTCATACTGCAAAGCCATCGCGGCGATCCAGATGTCGTGAGTGGGGATGGGTGTGCCTTGTTGTTTAAGGTGACAATACACTTTAGCGAAGTGATGGGTGGTTTGTTCATCGGGGTAAAGTACCTTCACGCGAGGAGTATTTAAAAATTCGGTGAGTTGAGCTTCGTTTTTTTTCCCTTTCGTTCCTAGCGAAAATCCAGATCTGAGCTCGGCTATCACTACGAAAGGGAGATAAATCTCATCGGCAGCTTGCAACGTGTCCATGGCTTTTGCCTCACCACGGGCAGCATCAGTATAGGTATTGGTGTCGAGCGCGATTTTCATTTCCAGAGATCCTTGTCAATCAATCTGACCTCGTTGAGCGCGGTTTCAGTGACGTCATCTTGAACCCAGGACCCGAAAAAATGGTCTAGGTCTCGGTGCTTTTTTACCTCATCCGCGACGCCGGCGCCTTTAGCTAAGGCCTCGAGGGCGACCTCGTTTAGACTTTTTCTGGTGCGGGTCGCTTTTTGCCTCAGTGCTCGGTCAATGATTGGTGAGACATTTCTAATGGTGTATTGGACTGAGTGCCTATTCTTCATACCTATAGTGTAGGCATTAGGTGCATGCGAAGTCAAGTTGGTGAAAAAAGTGAGATATTTGAGTTTAACTAACCGTAATTATAAAGGTTGTTTTCATATTTGATTAATTTAACGCTTTGCGTTAATTACTCCGTTTATGAAAACCTTGCTCGCCCTGTTTCTTTTGAGTTTTTGCACATTTACCCCGTCACCGGTGAGGGCCGCTGAGTCTTCGCTAGGTATTCTCGTTCGGTCCGCGTTGGGGCGTTCTGTATTGGGTGAAACTTTCGAAGGAGCGCAGCTAGGCCGATTAGTTCTGATGCGGCCGGTACGCACGGATGCGGATTTAGAGTCTTTCTTAATTCGCTTAGAGCGGGATGAGTTCGTCAGTTTAGCTCGTGATCTCGAGCTTCGTTTGCAGCGAATCGAGTTAGAAATTTTGCAAGAGCACGCAACGGTGGCAAATGCTGCTCAGCGAGATTTACAGTTCACGCGAACCGCTCAAGGCGAGATCAAGTTTTTGGATTTTCACACGGGCGGCGGAGGCTTGAGTTCAAGTCGACAACACTTTTTAACCCCAGAGATTGAGGAGTGGAATGGGAAACTCCTGCCTTTGGTGCGTATTCCGAGTGAGTTTCGAGACGCCGATGGCCGGGTCAATCTCGCAGATATTTTTGGAACCTCTGAAAACGTTGCTATTGGCGTGAGTGAAAAGGGAAACTACACGCTGATTGAAGGCCAAAACAGCTATTCGGGCATGATTGTGGGGGAGCCTCAGTTGAGTCAGCATCCTGCAGGCGCGCCCTTAAACCCCGGCGTCATCGTGCGCTTTGACAATCCAGGTCCCGAAGTGATCGCTAAACTTCGCAAGGAGTTAACCCTGCGTCCGGCCTCGATCACCGTGAGTTGTGTGAATGGGGCCTGTCTGAAGTTGAAGAAGGCGGGTGTTGTTTTAGGGGGCGGGGCCGAGCTTCCGATTTATCGAACGCAGGCGCTCAACCGGATCATTGAAGCCGGGTTTCGTGGGCTAGATGGCAAGCCGGTGGTTTTTGAGATCTACATGAATTCCGATCAATCGTTTGGCGATTTTTTCAAGGAAATGAAAAAAATGGATCGCCTCATTGAACGTTGGCTGCGGGTCGCCCGAATGCGCGGACAGTTTAATTTGACTACGCAAGAAGTTGAGACTTTTAAGGACTCGATGGACGATGAAACGCGCGGTATTATTTTGGCACTGGTCGAAAAGGGCGTTCCTACATTGCTTGTGGTGGCAGCCCCTTTATTGGCCCTTGATCACCGCTAATTTGAAGTCCGTGTAGCCCTGAATGGCTGCTGAAGCGAGGACGGATTTGATTGTGACGTAAGGGGTGCGTTGGTCGGCGATGACGATGATTTTTGGATCGACCTTGACGTCCGAGTTGGATTTGGCGATCAAAAGTTGGTGTTGGCGCGCGCGTTCGAGCGCTTTTGAAAGAATGGTTGAGGCGCCGTTTGTCTGAAGGTCGGACGCCTCGAAACGAAAGGCTGCAAGTCCGGCAACGGATTGGCCTTCGATTGAAACCGAGGTTTCGGAAACCTCTAATTTGAGAGCGTCGACATTGGCCTCCGACGCTTGAGCTTCGGGCAGTAGTAACCCTTTGGAAGGGCTAAGGCTGACAACGCCCGTGGCGTAACCTTTGAGTAAGAATACCAGAAGGATCACGAAGATGTCGGCCAGGGAGGTGATCTGCAGGCTCATCTCCTGTTCTCCAGCGGATTTGCGGTGAAATAGACCCCTTTTTTTGAACATGATTTAGAAACCTCCTAGCAGAACGACTGGTATGGTCTGCCGAATGACTTCCATGGCTTTGACAACGTCTTTGTAAGCGATCGAATTATCCGCAGTGAGGGTGACCGCTTGGGTGTCCGAGTGCCGGGCTTTTGCGGCGGCGAGGCTTTCAGTGAGCTTTTTGTAGTTCCATTGATTTTCAGAGGCCACAATAGAGGTCGCGCCGCTTTCTTTTCCGGAAATCTTAACGGCTAGCTGGTGATTGGCGCTCAGTTCAACGGTTAGGCTAATGGAAGGAGGGTGGTCGCTTGCGGCTTGAGGCGCTGCGGCAGCGATTCCACCATCCAGCATTCCGATTGAAAGAAACGAGGCGGAAGCCAGCACGAAAGCGATCAAAACCGTGAAGCAATCGATGATGGACGCGAGGTTAAGTTCGAAGTCCTGGCTGTTGTCGTGGCCTGAGCCTGAAGTAAAGGAACTCATGCTGACCTCTGGTTTTTGTTGTCGGTTTCAGCGGCATAGTAACGCTGTTTAAGAATGTCCAGGACCCGGATGGCGGAATGTTCAATATCGGCTACAAGCCGGTTGGATTTGTTCATTAAAAAACTGAAGGCGACCATGCAGGGGATGGCGACCGCAAGGCCCATCATGGTGGCGTTCATGGCTTGTGAGATCCCGGAAGCCAAAAGCGCGGCCTTTTGTTGGGGGTCGGCGTGGCCTACGGCCTCGAAGGATTGGATCAGACCTGCGATCGTGCCGAACAGGCCGAGTAAAGTTGCGACGTTGGCGATGGTGGCGAGAAAGCTGGTACGTTTTTGAATGGCTTGCGTGGCTTCGCCCACCGAAAGTTGAAGGCCATGCTCGATCAGGGTTTCGGGCTGGTGGGCTCGGAGGAGCGCTTGTTTGACGACCTGAGCAGCGGGTTTACCGTTGAAGCGATCGCAGAGTTGGATGGCGTCACTCACCTTGTCCGCTAAAATGAGGTCGGTGATTTTATCAAAAAACGCCTGAGGATTTCGGATGGGATAGGTACTAAACAGGGCTCGAACCCGTTCGGCGATAATAGCGATTGCAATCAGGCCAGCCAAGATGATGGGGGCCACGTGTATAAAACTTTCTCGGATGAACTGCATAAAATTTCCCATAAAAAACTCCTTTGGTTTTGATCAGTTTTGGGCTTGTCGAATACCGCAAGCGGTGGTTTCAGCTTCGTTGAGCCAGTCTTTGAATAATTCGTTGGCGGGAGCTCGGCCCGTGAGTTCGTTATTGGCTTCGAGATTTTCGAGTTCTTTTTTGACTTGGCCATCGAGTCTGGCCATGACGTCGCCTTCGCGGTCGGAGGGGTTCTTAGGATCCCACTGTCCAAGGCGTGCATCCGCTTTTTCGCCAGTGTTGGCGCCAATGGCCTCCATGAACTCGTCTTTAGGGACGACGCAATCCTTTTGAATGTCTGCGAGCTTGTCGCAGCCCATGAGCTTTCCGGTGCAAAAGCGAACGGTGACTTTCGATTTTGGGCCCGCGATGGATCCAATGATGACTTCATCGGCGTGGTCCTTGACCGCAAGATAGTGCACAGGGGTGCCATTGACTCGCACGCAGACGCTCTTGGGGTTGATGTCGGGACGTTTGAATTTGAGCCAATTTTTGTGATGGCTGCAGCTTTCTTCGTCGGGGTGTGAGGTCATTTCTTTGTGATGGAAGCTGACGGTGAAGCAATTGTCTTGGGGCACGACAGGGGTTGGCAATGCGGCTACGGTGAGAGGTGTTGGGCCTTGGGCTGAGGGCTGAGTCTGTGTCGGTGCGGATGGGCCTTGGGGTTGTGCTGGGTTCTGTGTGAGGGCTTGAGGCTGAGCTTCCTTTAGGTGGGGAATGGGCGCGACCGAGGAAGAAGAGGGTGTGGTGTTTTGGGTGTCTTTTTTGTGAAGGGTAAGGATTAGGCCTAGGGCTATAAAAAGCAGGGCCGAGGGGAGAATCCATTTTTTAATGCGTTCTTGTGATGGCTTCATGGGTAGACCGCTCCTTGAGTGTTTTGCTTAAATATTAATATAAATTAACAGAGATAAGAAAGCAAAAGAAATCAAAGGGTGGGGAAATACGCTGATAATTTAGCGGGTTATACGATCCAAAGGGAGCTGCAGCGCATTAGTATGAATTGTAAAATCAAATTAGGGGTCCAGTTAACGCGCTGCTCCCGTTTCAGAGCGTTCGATATGATTCGCTTCTCATCACTCATCCACGCGAAACAAATCGATGTTGATCCCCACGAGTTGCTCTTCGGGGGAATCTTTGATGATTTGCACGGCATCACTCAGGGACTGCGTGAGAAGGGTTTTGATTTTTTGAGCATCGGCTGCGGAGAGCGATGAAACCGAGGAGTAGTGAAGGTCCTCTTCCGCATGATCTGAATGCATTTGGGTCATCGCTTGTTGTCGCCAATTGGCGTGATGTCGATGAATGGACGACGAGTCCTTGGGCAGATGGAGCTGCGTGGATCCGGGGGCGTATTTTTCGCCCTCTTTGACGAGTAAACCCACGCCGCAAAGAAAATCGAGAATTTCTCCGAGTTTTCTGGGAGAAATTCGGAGTGATCGTCCGAGCGCGGTGCGAGTCCTGAGTCGTGGGATGGTCACTGCCATATGGACGGCAGCGTAATGCCACGAACTGTAATAGACCCCTTGATTATCCTCGGACAAAACATTGGAAACTCCAATGCGTTCCTTGATCAGGTAATAACGTTCGCGAAGTTCCCTGAGTTGCTCTTCAAAAAATCGCTTGAGCGAAGGCGTGCCCGCACGCTGGATTTCAACGAGCAAGACAAAGCATCGAGCCTCATCGCGAGAAAGATCCAAGAATTGAGTTGCGGCCTCGCCTTGCTCAAGACTCAGGTGATAATCGCCATTGAGGACTTGGGAGATGTAAGCGGTTTGGCAGTGGGTGGCTTCGGCCAATGCTTTGCGAAACCCCCTGGGGCGCGAGTCGCCAAGTTCCGTTAAAAACGCCTTATAATCTGAATAATCAAAGACCTGCTTGCTCATGGTTTCCTTCACCTTTTCGGAAGTTTTGCTGCGTAAGTTAAGTATTACCTAATTAGGCGGCTCTTATTTAATAAAATTCACCTATATTGCACCTGTGGGCTCGGTTATTAATTGACGCGTTGCAGTAATTTTAATAAAAGGAGTCCCTATGCTGTTCCGTAAAGTCCTAAAATTTAGCCCGTTTATCGTTTTGACTGTTTTGAATTTACTCGTCCTTTCCATGAATGCTCATGCCGCGAAAGAGGGTGGGACGAGTGGCGGGGGTGGGAACACCGGCGAAATTCCAGTCGATGAGATCCGAGCGGATATCCTTAAGTGGGTGAGCGAAGGCGGCGCCCAAGGTTTGAAACTTCCCGCGAGAACCTCTTATGACGAGTATCGGTCGTCGATGACAAGGTTTCTGTTGCCTCACTCCGTTGTCCTCACTGCCGTGACGAGTGAGCAGGAAAAGGAAGAGGAGCGAAAGCCAAATCCGGATCCGGAGTTGATTGTGAAAGTCGAAGGGCAGCCTAAGACTTGCCGAGGTTTCGTGTCCATTCGTGATAACCGGCCGCACATGCTTTGCAACTCCGATCGATTCAAGGCCACCTCTCCCTCGGAACAGTATCGGCTCGTGCATCATGAGTATGCAGGATTGGCTGGGGTGGAGCAGAATATGGGAGCGTCATCGGATTATGAAATCTCAAATCAAATCACTGACTATCTGGTTCCTGAAACGGTATTGAGATTGTCGGTCAAGAAACACACATCAAAGGTCGTATCCGAAGATACGTGTGGATACGTAGAGTACTTTTCTTACGGTACTCCTACGGCATCTAATCAATATCATGTTGTAATTTCTGATGACAGTCAGGATGATCCACGGTGGCAAGATTGTGGATTCGACCTCGACAAAGCGGTGGAGGATAAACTCATTGGATTGGTGACCTTTGCAGAGAAGAACCGACTAAAAGTGTGTGTAAAGAAGAGTCCGATCGGACCCATGAGCGTCAGCTCCCTTTATTTGAAGGCGATTTAAGAATGTGGATCTCAGTTCCGTTTGGAAGTGTAATCTGCTGTCGATCAATCCGGAACGCTTAAGGCGGTCCAAGGCGAAAGTAACTTCTCCCTGGCTCAGGTGTGACGGATTGGCTTTCCATTCACGCAAACGCGGTTAACTTAACGCCTAAATATCTCCGGATACGCTTTCGCTAACTCCCCTTTGAGTTTATCGTTGCTGCCTATTTGCGTGAGAAGTTTCTTTTTAATTTCGTAGGCTGCGCCTGAGTCTCCGCCGCGTTCAAAGGATGAGGCTAAGAGCGCCCAGGTTTCATAGTCATCCTCCGAAAGATGAGGCTTGATCGTAGTGGCGAGCCGTTTAGCTTCGGTCCAGTACTCATGTTCGTAGCAAAAGCGCAACGCGCGATAGGCTAGTTTGACGTCGCGGGGGGTTTGAGCCGTGGCGGCAAGCCACGCGCCGCGGGCGATTTCATTTTTGCCGTAAGAGGAATAAATTTGCGCCATCTTGATGAACGGCGCGGGGTCGCCGGGTTTTTGCTCGGCCGCCTGCTTGAGGACACTGAGCGCGATATCCGGCGAGCCCCGCAGTTCGTAAAATACCGACTTCGCGATGACGAGTTCGGAACCCTCAAAGCCCGCCGCCTCACAACCTTCGATGAGCCAGCCGAGCTGATCGATGTGGTGGACTTGGGCTACGGCGTCCAGGGCAAGACGGCAACCTTCGGGGGAGAGCGCAAAGCTTTGGCGAAGCGGCTCGATCACTTCGGCCGCATGGAAGGGGAGATTGCGTTCAAGGCTGACTCGGGCTTCGGACAACGCCGCTTGGAACCGGAGTTCTCGGACCCCCAAGATTGCGCCCGCGAGGATGGCGCCGGCTGAAACGCTTAGTGCGACGAGTTGAAACCATCTTTGACGAGTGAGAGAACCCGAGGAATGACGGAAGAAAGAGGGAGGGAGCATTGCGTCTATTTTTGATGAGAGCCGGCTGGAAGTCTAGCCAAAAGGCAAAGGGTGAGCGACACTGGCTTTATGGATGGGTTGGTCGTCGCGCTTCTCCCCTTGCTGTTTTTGGTTCAGGGGCTTCTCGGTGGTGAACTCGACTCCGTGCGGTCGGTTCCGCCGAGTGAGGTCGAGGTCACTTATGCCCCCTATGATCCTCAGGTCGCGCGTGCGCTGGCCTTTGGACATTGGCCGGCGGCGGTCGATTGGCTGTGGATCCGGGCGCTCATTGACCCTGTGACTCAAAAAGTGGGGCCTGGGAAGCGCGCGAATATCTACTTTGGTCTCGATCTGGCGACCCAGCTAGATCCGGCTTTTTTTGATCTCTATGTGGCAGGTGGCCAGCTTTTGGCCGTGGTGCGTGGGGATGCCGCGGGCGCAATGGACCTCCTGCTGAAGGGCAACGATTTTAGGCGAAAAAAGCTGCCCTTTTACCCCAGTACTTTTGTGAGTCAGGAATGGGGTGCGTCGTGGCGGATTCCGCTGCTGATGGCCTATGTGTACCTTTTTGAACTCAACGATATGCCTCATGCGGCCCAAGCTTTCAAAGAAGCGGCTTCGATTGCGAGGTCTCCGCAGTATCTTCAAAAGCTGGCTCAGCGTTTTGAAAAACCAGGCGGGGAGTACGAAGTCGGGTTGCGGCTTTTGAACTTTATGATTGAGGGTGAAAAAGACCAGCGACTCCTGGATCAGCTCAAAGAGAAACGAAAAGCCCTCTACCTGGCGCAGTACTTGTTTCAGCTCAATGAATCCTTCCAGACTTTTTTAGTTTCCCGTCCTCATTATAAGGAGGGGCCGTTGAAAAGGTATTTCGACGAATTTGTGAAAGAATCCCGCACTCCCATTCAGGAACCTCTCGGAGGGGTTTTGAGTTTGAATGGCAGCGGAAAAATTGTGACTTCGACTCCTCATCAAAAAGTCTTTGGACTTGAGTAAGCAGGGGACTTTCCTTAATCTGAGAAGCTATGGCCGATGTTGTCGAAATTTCCAATGTCGATCGAGTGTTCAGATCCGGCTTTTGGCTTCGCCGCACCCAGGTATTGCATCAGGTCTCTTTGGCCGTACCGCAGCAGTCCGTATTTGGGCTGGTCGGTGCCAACGGTGCGGGCAAAACCACCCTGATCCAGCTGATCGTCGGGATTCGAAAGCCCACGCGCGGGAGCGTTTTGATTGGGGGCCTACCAGCTTGGACGCTTCAGGCCCGGGCGCGGGTAGGTTATCTCCCAGAACGACCGTATTTTTATGATCATTTACGGGGCGAGGACTTTTTGCGCTTTTTTGGCGCACTCTCGGGCCTCACCCGCGCCCAAGTTCGGGATCGAATTCCCCAAGTCCTGGCGGCCGTAGGGATGACCGAAGCCCGCAAAATCGAGCTTAAAAAATATTCTAAGGGCATGCTTCAACGAATCGGGATCGCCCAGGCGATTTTGCATGATCCAGCGCTTTTGGTGCTGGATGAACCCATGAGTGGGCTTGATCCAGTGGGACGCAAAGAGATTCGCGAACTCATTATCGCTTTAGCGGCTCAGGGGCGGACCGTGTTTTTCAGTTCTCATGTGATCTCGGATGTCGAAGCTATTTGTGACCGCGTGGCGCTGATCCGTAAGGGGCAGGTGGTGCGCACCGGTCCAGTGCAGGCGCTTTTGCCGGAGCATGAGCCGAAAGTCGAACTGGGCTTGGGCAATGTGAGCGTGGAGCGGGTGGCGGCGCTTTCCGGGATGGAGGCAGTGCGAGCCATGCCCGATGGCGTACGGGCTTTGGCACAGGGCCAGAGTGCGGTCGATCGCGCGCTTGAGGTGCTGGTCCCGGGCGGAGCGCGAGTCTTGTGGGTGACACCGGTTCGGCCCTCCCTTGAGGATTTACTATGAACGCCATCAAAACCGGGGTGGTTACGCTGGCGCTGGCGCGGGTGACTTTTCGAGAAATCATTCGAGACAAGATCCTCTATAATGTGCTGCTTTGCGGGGTATTGCTTTTTGGGGTGGCGATTTTGGCTTCCCGCCTCATGATTCATCAAGAGCACCGCGTAATCTTGGATTTCGGGCTTTCGGCGGTGAATCTCTCGGGTTCGTTGTTAGCCATGTTGGTTGGGGCTTCGATTCTTTCGCGTGAGATCGATCGCCGCACGATTTTAGTGGTGCTGGCCAAGCCCATTACCCGTCATCAGTTTGTGCTCGGCAAGCTCTTGGGTTTGGCCGCAACGCTAGTCGTGAATTGGGTCTTGCTGTCAGCGGTTTTAGGCTTGGCTTTGTACGGTGCCACCGATGATCCGGGCGCTCTTTTTCAAAATGCTTTGGTTTGGGGTCTTGTCCTTCAATTGTTCCAGTCGTTGCTGATTGGCAGCGCCGCTTTTGCGATTTCGGCGGCCTCGACGACCTCCTTGGCGGTGATTATTTCTATCGGGCTGTATCTGATTGGTAACAATATGACCGAACTCAATCAGGTGGCAGCCAAGACGGCTTCAGCGTTGGGACCACTGTTGCGTGCGAGTTCGTTCTTGCTTCCTCATTTGGAACACTTCACTCTGGGAACCCAGGTCACTTACAATCTTCCCGTTCCGTGGGAACAGGGTGGGATCGGGATCGCCTATGCGTTGGTCTGGATGGGTATTGCTTGGGTGTTGGCTGGAGTTTTTTTGTCTCTGAGGGAGTTGTGAGAGGGAGTGATGCTCTGATGTGGGTGTTTTCGGCGCTCTTAGGTCTTGTGCTCGGGAGTTTTTTGAATGTCGTCATTGCGCGACTTCCAGAGGGGAAGTCCGTCGTGAGGCCGGGGAGTGCATGTCCGAGTTGTGGGGCACCGATTCGGTGGTACGATAACATCCCTCTTTTGAGTTTTTTGCTTTTACGGGCGCGCTGTCGATCTTGTCAGACTCCTATTTCGCTTCGCTATCCCTTAGTCGAGTTTTTGACGGCCCTTCTTTTCGTGGCCAGCGCTCAGAAGTACGGCTGGAGTGTTTCGCTTTTTTTAAGAGACTGGCCTTTGCTGCTTATCTTGGTGGCTGTGACCTTTATCGATCTTGATCGCCGGATTATTCCGGATCTTCTTAGCCTGGGTGGATTGATCTGGGCTTTGGCGACCTCATGGCTGGATCCGCGGATGGTTTGGTTTTTGGCCCCGGTGGGGGCCGCAGTGGGTTTTGGGCTTTTTTATCTTTTGGCGTGGTTCTATCTCTGGGGGGCGGGGCGGTGGGGTTGGGGGGGGGGGGATATTAAGCTGATGGGAATGCTGGGAGCGTTTTTTGGGCCCGCGGGTGTTTTTTGTGTGATGCTCGTGAGTTCGGTGCTCGGGACGGTGGTAGGGGTGAGTTGGGCGCTCGTAAAGCGTGATAAAAACCCTGAAACAGTAATGATGCACCTTGCTATCCCTTTTGGCCCCTTTCTTGTTGTCGGGGGTTTGTATTACTATCTATTAGGCGATTGGTTATGGCTCCCATTTACGATACCGACTTAGCAACAGAACGCTTTGCCAAAGACGAATGGAGCAATTACGAGCTCTGGGAGAAGGTCGAGGTGCGCCTTCGGCGGCGCAAACGATTTTGGATTGGGGCGGCCGTGGTGGCTTTTTTGAGTCTTTCGTCGGTTCCGATCGTGACGGATCGGCTCCCTCAGTGGAAGGCGCTGGCCGCGACTCGTCGTTTAGCGCAAGAAATCAATCAGCTCAAACGCGAGGCGAGCCAGCACCATGGGGCGTTTCGGATTCGGTTTTTGGGAGGCGGCTCCCTAGCGTATCGCATTGAGCGGACTTTCAGCTGTTCAGCGACTGCATTCGAGGTCGTGAGGGAGGGGACACTGGTCACCTTATCGGATCTGCCCAAGTTCGTGCTTTTGAGCCCCGAGCAGGGCGCAAATATGGGCATTCGCGGGTTTTCTGAAAGTTTTTGCTATGACTTCCTCGCCGGCAGCGACTCGGTTTTGCGGGGCGAAACGATGGTGGGATTTGGAATCATGCCCGTCAATGATGTGACACAAGCTCGGTCTGATCGAATCGCAATTCTTTTGACAGCGGGACCCTCGGGAGAAATTTCATTCGAATAGGGGCCGTGATCAACGTTGCACAATTTCTAGTAGGTCTGTAGAATTTTTAGGTAATGGCCTCATTATCACTGGGCGGATTGTCCCAGTCTTTGTCTAAGCTTTCGGGCTTGTTGTCTCTGGGGGGTGGGCAGACGTGTATCGGTCTGAGCATCGGGACCTCTTCGATCAAGTTGGTGGAGCTTAAAAAGACCGGAAAAAAATGGAAGTTTTTACGCTTTGGGATGGTTCAACTTCCTGAAAACGTCATTATTAACCGTGAAATTATCAATCAGATTGCCGTGGTGGAGGGCCTCAAAGACCTGACTGCGCAGCTCAATCTTAAAAATAAAAACGTGTGCACGGCGATCTCGGGGACTTCGGTGATTGTAAAACGGATGAGTCTCGAGGTTCCGAATCCTCGTGAGATTCAAGAGAGTGTTTTTTGGGAGGTGGAGCAGTACCTTCCTTTTGACGTGTCTGAAGTGGTCATGGACTATCATGTCCTCTCGCGTGGCAAGGACAATAAAACTGACGTATTGCTCGTGGCCATCAAAAAAGGGGTGCTCGATAGCTATATGATTGCCGTCGAGAGCGCCGGCCTAAAACCCAAAATCGTCGACCTGGATTTTTTTGCGCTTCAAAATCTTTTTGATGCCAATTACCCAGTGGGCGCGCACGAGGCCGTGGCGATTGTTGATTTGGGCGCGAGCGCGATGAAGATCGTGATTGTCCATAACGGGGTACCGGTGTTGACCAAGGACGCGGCTTTGGGGGGTAATAACCTTACGGCGGAAATTCAGAAACAGTTGAATGTGTCGTTTGTGGACGCTGAAACGCTCAAAACGGGGGGGCAAGCGGGAGGCATGCCTCAAGAGGTCAATGATCTCATGCATATTGCGGCCGAAAATTTTGGAACCGAGATCAAACGGGCGTTGGATTTCTATAACGCTTCTTCTAGCGGAGCTCCCGTTTCTTATATTTTACTCACGGGAGGGAGCGCTAAGATTCCACAGCTTTCCAAGGTGGTGGAGGATACCGTGGGGCTGCCCGCTCAAATCATGAATCCTTTTAACGCGATTTCGTATGATCCGGCTGTTTTTACGCAGGAGTATATGAATGCGATCGCACCGCTGGCGGCCATCCCGATTGGGCTCGCGATTCGAGCAGGGGCTAATTAGATGATCAAAATCAACTTAGCTCTCAAAAAACAGTCCACTTCGGTAGCCGGCGATTCTCGATCAGCGGCGCCTGGCGGCGGCGGAATGCTGGCCGGGATGAGGGACGTCAAGTTCGACGGCCTGAAAGACCTCCCGATTCGTAAACTGGCATTGATGGTGATCGTGGGGTTTGGCGCTACCTATTTGCTAGATGATTTTAAGGCAACTGAAATCAAAATAGTCGAAGATCAACTCGTCAAGGCGCGGGATGAACAGAGTAAACTGACGGCTGAATTGACGCGTACCAAGGGCTACGAAGACATCAAGAAAACCTTGGATGCTGACGAACTCATGCTCCGAACCAAAATTGATACCATTCAAAAATTACTGGCTGACCGGCAGAATCCGCCAAAGATGATGATGACCCTAGCAACGACGATTCCCCAGGATGTTTGGCTTAAGGGGCTCAAGATTAAAGATCGGGAAGTGAGTTTGCAGGGGGCTTCGATTGGCTTTAACTCCATTTCTGATTTTATGAAGGGGCTGAACGAAAGCGCCTATTTTTCAGATGTGCAACTCAAAGGTACGCAACAGGAACGTGATGAACTCGGCTCCGATATCGCCGGCTTCGAATTGGTGGCTAAACGAAGATGAATAACGAACGAATCAAAGAAGTTCTCGAACGCTTGCCGCTGGGATTTTTGTTGATCCTTTATATGGGCTATTTGGGCTTTGATTATTATTCGTTTACGACGGCCAGTGATTCTCCCTTACTGCAAAAACAGTCTGAAGTGGCCAACATCAAGAAGAACACGGTCGTGGTTCAGGAAAAACTCAAGGTTGCCCATGATTTTTTTAAATCGCTGGATGCCAAGCGTGGGGAAATTCGGCACCTGGCACAAGTTCTGGGTGAGATGAAGGGCTCGCTGAGTGCAGATGTGGACGTTCCCTCCTTTATGAAAATGGTCGTGACCGAGGCCAAAAAGGTGGGTTTGAATGTCATGGGCATTAAACCGATTGAACGAAAGTCCCATGAGTATTATGAAGAACAGCCTTTTGCGCTCGGATTTAAAGGGGTTTACGTGCAGTTACTCGTGTTTTTGGAGCGACTTTCAAACGTGCAGAATATCGTGAGAGTTGATGACTTTGAAATTCGCCCCATCAGCGCGAGTGGGGCCCGGTTTGTGGAACTCGAAGGTGTATTACAGATCAAAACCTTCAAATACCTGGGGACTAAGGCTGACGAAATTGGAAAGGCCGCCTATAAACCTCAAACGGTGCCAAGCGGTGCCCAGGCGGCTCCGGGACCTGCGAAGGGGGCTGGGCGATGAAGTCGCAATGGAGCCTCGCGCTGCTTTTGGTGAGTGGGATAATGGCAGGCGCTCAGGTGGCCTCGACGGCTGAGGTGCCTCCTGCGGATATGATGAATATGCGAGATCCCTTCAAGCGCCCCACCATCAAGGCCGAGGTGATTCACCGCACCCCGCTTGAGATGTATCCTTTGGATCAAATCAAGATGCTCGGGGTAGTCACGGGGCCTAATAAAATGCGCGCGATGATGGGCACCCCCGATGGCAAAACGCATTTTGTGGCAGAGCGGGCAAAGGTGGGGGTACGCCAGGGGGTGATTATGAAGATCACCGCTGACCTCATTCGCGTGCGCGAAAAAATCATTAATGTTTTAGGGCAGGAGGAGAATGTCGATACTGACATTCTATTACCGCCTGAAGCCAAGGTGCAGGCGAGGTCTTCACGCTAAGAGGAGTTATTATGATCGACAGGATGGTCGAAAAAAACAGCAGGAAGCTGAATCTTTTAATGGTCGTGGCGAGCGTCATGGTGCTGGCTGGGGGGATTCAAAAAGTTTGGGCGGCCGCCAATGTCACAGGCATTGATTTCAAAAATACCGACGCACAGAGTGTATTGAAGATCACCGCCGATGGCCCCGTGACCTTCGAAAAGCAAGAAAACGCGCAGGATAAGCAAGTGATTTTGGAAATTAAAGGTGCGAAGCTTTCGACCGTCGCGCGCCGCAAGATCGATACGTCATCCTTCAATAGCAAAGTCAGTCTGATTAGTCCCTATGAAGTGCAGGGACAGCCGGACACTGCTCGAGTGGTGCTGCAACTCAAAGATAATGCAGCGGTCGAGGTCACTCAGGATGGCAATGTGATCAGTGTCGTGGTCCCCAATGGCGCCGCCACGGTGGTGGCCGAGGCCCCGCCCTCATCGGCTCCGGCAGTAGCTGCCGCGCCCCCCGGTGTCGATGCGGTTGACGTGCTTTCTCCTGCAGTTGCGGCCCCGAGTGCCTCAGCCGCTAATAGTTCGGATTTTGATCAGCTCAGCAAGGCCCTCGAAGCTCGAGAAACTCGCAATTTTAGCGGAAAACCCGTGACCCTCCAGGTGCGGGACGCCGACGTGAACGACGTCCTCAGGATGATCAGTGAAGCCAGCGGCTTTAACATCGTGGTGGGGGATGACGTTAAAGGTAAGATTACGCTTTCGATGGTGGATGTTCCTTGGGATCAAGCGTTGGATGTGGTGCTTCGAACCCTCAAGCTGGGAGCCGAACGCAATAATAATCTTTTGCGGGTGGTAACGCTCCAGTCGCTTACTGACGAAAAACAGCAAGAATTCAAAGCTAAAAGGGCCGCGATGGCGATTGCGCCGACGATTACGCGGATGTTTGGAATTAGCTATGCCGACCCCAAAGATTTGATGGATACGTTGAAATCCTTTAGCTCCCAGGGAGCCGGCAGTGTGCTGGTGGGTGGCGGATCCGCAGTAGCGGCGGGCGAAGCCGGCGACAATCTGTTTAAAGTTCAGCTCGATAAACGGACCAATCAGCTCATCGTTCAAGATACTCCCGAGCACATGGAAAAAGTTTCTAAGCTGATTCAACTGCTCGATACTCAGACTCCCCAAGTGTTGATTGAGTCCAAAATTATCGAGGCAAGCGAGCAATTTGCCAAAGCAATCGGTGGAAGCATCGGGATGGGCGGGTCGATGGGAATGTTGGGTGGGAGTTCGCCGGTGGTGGCAAGTTTTTCAGGCGGGAATCCGTTGGACTCTCTCATCGGAAGTCCCGGGGTTTTTGCGAACGGAGGCGCCGTGGCGACTGCGGGAGGCGCCACGGGAGGCAGTACTTTTGGCCTCTCTCCGACGTTTAATTTTATTCCCGGCCTCACTCGCCTCAATGCGATTTTGAGCCTGGCCGAGAATGATAGCACTGTTAAAGTCATTACCTCTCCTAAAATAGTGGTGTTGAACAAAGAAAATGCCAACGTGACTCAATCGACTCCGGTTGCGTCTATTATTTCCACTGTTTCAAACGGAACCGTGACGAGGTCGTTGGATATTAAAAATGCAACGGTTAGCCTGAATGTGACTCCGACGGTCACCAATGATGGCGGCGTTCAGTTGGAACTCAATATTCAACGGGGTATACCTTTCAGTCTGGACCCACAAAACACAGCCGTGGCTGATCGCACGATCAAGACCAAGGTTTTGGTGGATAGTGGTTCAACCTTGGTGATTGGCGGCGTTTATTCACTCCAAACGGATCATTCGAGTTCTGGCTTTCCGATCCTCCGGAAAATTCCGATTTTGGGGGTATTGTTTGGGAGCGATAGCGAAAGTACGCATCGCACTGAGTTGTTTTTCTTTATTACGCCTAAGATTCTCAACCTCAAAGAATCCGGCCTCGGCACATGAAACCTGGTAGGCATTCGCCGGTCATCTATCACTATCTGAAGAAGTATCAAGATGACCCCAATTCACGGGTGTTTGCTCCTTTGGCCGAGGCTTATCGAAAAGCAGGCCTTGTGAACGAGGCGGTTGAAATCGCGCGCGAGGGACTTCGGGTTCATCCTCATTTTGTAGGTGGAAGGGTGGCCTTAGCTCGGGCACTTTTTGACAAGGAACTCTATGCTGAAGTGGTTGAGGAGTTGAGCAAAGTCGTTCAAGATGTTCCAGATAATTTGGCCGCACAGCGTCTATTGGCCGAGTCCTGTCTGATGTTAGGGCGAGTGGCCGAGGCTCTCGGTGCGTATAAAATGCTGTTGTTTTTTGCGCCTCAGGACACCGAAACCGCACGACTGGTGCAGGAGTTGGAACTGCAAGCGTACGATGAGGGTACGTTGGTTTTGCGGACTGATCCCCGCCCCCCTAAAGAACAGTTGCCTGAGTTTTCTGAGCGCGATGCGTCAGTTGCTTTTGGAGAGGATCCCTCGCTCAAACGCGCGCAATGGATTCGTCGCATCGAGCTTTTGCAGGGGCTTTTGCAGAAGGTGGAGCGTTATCGCGTCAGAGATTGACACTTTCACACGGCTCGGTTACTCAATTTGAAAAGTAAACGGAGTTTAGGGGTTATTTATTCATGTACGCAACTAATCAATTTCGTAAAGGTTTGAAGCTTGAAATCGATGGAATTCCATATGAAATCGTGGATTTCCAGCATGTAAGTCCAGGTAAAGGTCGCGCTTTTACTCGGACGAAATTAAAAAACATGATGAATCACAACGTGATCGAAAGAACCATCACGTCGGGTGATAAGATCGACCGGGCCAATACGGAGCAGATTGAGGCGCAGTATCTTTATCATGATTCCGAAGGTTTCCATTTTATGAACCAGGCTAATTACGAACAACTTGTGATGAGCCCGGAGCAATTAGGGGACGCCAAAGATTTTCTTCAGGAAAATTTGGTCATTCATATCATGTTCTTTAATGAACGGCCCATTGGCGTTGAGTTGCCGACTTTTGTGAATTTAAAAGTCGTTGAAACTGATCCTGCATTTAAAGGCGATACTGTCACTGGTGGCACAAAACCGGCAAAGACTGAGACGGGTGCAGTGGTTCAAGTTCCCTTCCACATCAAGGAAGGTGATGTCCTGAAAATTGATACACGTGAATACAAATACGTCGAGAAGGTGAATAAATAACGTGGCAAAAATTTCCAAGTCGTCGGGTGTGGCTTCCCCAAAAACAGGCGGTAGCGATGACCTCAGCCGTCTGGAGAAAATTTTTGAACTCATGGGGCGTCATTCCATGGCCGAGCTCGAATGGGAGCGCGGTGATGAGCGCCTACGGGTGCGAACTCAAGCAGGAATGTCGCGCCCCGCACCAATAACTTCAGGAACTTCCCCTGCAACTTTAGTCGATGCCCCTAGGCCGGCCGTCGAAGTACCCAAGGTGACTGTGGGGAGTAACCAAAAACAAGTGGTGTCGCCCTTTGTTGGGACTTTTTACCGCGCGCCTTCTCCCACCTCCGACCCCTATGTCCGAGAAGGTCAGGTGATCAAGCGCGGCGATGTGCTTTGTATCATCGAGGCGATGAAGCTTATGAACGAAATAGATGCCGAATTTGGGGGAAAAGTAATTTCGGTTTTGGTGGATAACGGGCAGCCCGTTGAGTTTGGCGAGCCACTTTTTTTGATTGAAATTTGATCGGGGGCATCCACGTGTCCCATCCCCTCTTTCGTAAAGTTCTCATCGCAAATCGAGGCGAAATCGCTCTGCGGGTCATTCGGGCCTGCCGGGAGCTGGGGATTTCGACGGTAGCGGTTTATTCGACGGCGGATGAACATTCCTTGCATGTCAAGCTTGCTGACGAGGCGGTGTGTATTGGGCCTGCACATTCCAAACTCAGTTATTTGAATATCGCGAGTATTTTATCGGCGGCCGATATTACGGGCGCTGATGCGATTCATCCAGGCTATGGCTTTTTATCCGAAAACGCGGAATTTGCGAAATTAACCTCGGAATGCGGCGTGACTTTTATCGGGCCCACGACCGAAAATATCCGGGCCATGGGTGAAAAGACGCATGCTCGCCAAATTGCGCGAGAGGCTGGCGTGCCAATGCTTCCGGGTACCCTTGAGGCCGTACCGCACGTGGAAGCGGCCCTCGAAGAAGCTGAAAAGATCGGTTATCCGGTGATTCTCAAGGCGGCTGCGGGCGGTGGGGGTCGCGGGATTTATGTGGTTTACAATGCAGTTCAGCTTAAGCATTCCTTTGAACGCGTGAGTTCCGAGGCGGGTGCGGCTTTTGGCAATTCGTCGATGTATCTCGAAAAATATTGCCAGCATCCCCGGCATGTTGAAATTCAGGTTCTTTGCGATAAGCACGGCAATCGGCTTGCGCTGGGCGATCGGGATTGCACGATTCAACGGCGTCATCAAAAGCTGCTTGAAGAGTCGCCCAGCGCGATTTTGGATCCTGAGCTTCGACAACAGATGTCCGATGCGGCTCTGAAGCTTTGTGAGGCGATTCACTACGAAAACGTCGGGACGATCGAGTTTTTGGTCGAGAATAAAAAATTCTATTTCATGGAAATGAATACCCGAATTCAGGTCGAGCATCCGGTAACCGAAATGGTTACGGGGATTGATTTAGTGAAAGAGCAAATTCGTGCGGCGGCTGGGATGGTGCTTTCGTATCGGCAGTCGGATATTCAGATTCATTCTCATGCGATCGAATGTCGGATCAATGCCGAGGATTCGGATACCTTTGCGCCCTCTCCAGGAAAGATCACTGGCCTTCATATTCCGGGTGGTAATGGGGTTAGGATTGACTCGTTTGTTTACGATCAATACACCGTCTTGCCCTTTTATGATTCGATGATTGCCAAGTTGATCGTTCATGCTCCCACTCGGCTTGAGGCGATTGGTAAAATGCGTCAAGCGCTTGACGAAATCGTGATTGAAGGCATCAAAACAAACATCAGTTTTCATAAGAAAATCATGGCGAGCAAGAAATTTCGCGACTCGGATTACGATACTCATTTTTTGGAAGAGTTTCTTCCGAAATATGAGTAAAATTGATGAGTTGTGGTAAAAAAAATTACTCCTCCCCCGGAGGAGTCTAAGATAGACAATTCGACCCATCAGGACGACTCAGCGACGCGCGTTGATATGGGTGAAGATTTGATCGAGAGAGCGGCAACGCCAGTGGTTCGCGCCGTGGTCGAATCCTTGCGGCTCGATGATCAACTTGAAAGCGCGCGAATTTTAATGCGCGAGGGAATTCTCGACGAAGCCAAGAGAGTACTGAGGCGTATTCTTTTGGGTGATCCCTCGCAATTCGATGCACGCCGCCTTTTGGAAGAAGTCCATGAACGTGAACTCAAGGTGCTCTTGGATGGTACCTTTGAGCCCCGACGGCGGTTCGGCGAGCGTCAGCTCGAAACGCCGGTTGAAATCAGTGCTGATCTTGTGCTGAAGAATCTGGATCGAGATTTGGACCTCGGAATTTTTTCGGAAGATGGCTCCGAGGGAATGGGCCAATTTGATTTGTTTCAGGATCAAGCGGCTCTTGAAGCGTTTGCGGAAAAACTGGATCGCGACCTCGCGCAAAGTTCGATTTCCGACCGAACCGACATTGGAATTGGTTTTTTAGAAATGGGGTTGCATGACTTTGCGATCCGAAATTTTAAGGCAGTCATTCAGCGTCTTTCGTTCGAATCCTCGCAGGATGCCGGCGCGACGGTTGATCAGTTGTTGTCCGTTACTGGACTTCTTGCTTATGCCCTCATTTTGGCCGGCCGGGCGTTCGAGGCGACGATGGCGATGCAAAGGATGTTGGCCGACGTGGAAATTCCGCAGTCGCGCAAATTGGACCTGATTTATTTGATGGGGCGGGCGAATGAGGCTCTGGTCAAACTCGAAACAGCTATGCAGTGTTATCGTCAGGTAACAAAAATGGACCCTCATTATCGGGATGTCGAGGAAAGGTTGAGGCGGATCGAAAAGCGGGCTTCGCCACGGGTAAAATGAGAAAGTCCCCGTTTGTCATTTTTGCGATCGTGATGGCGGTCCTGATTGGAGGGGTGATTTCCTTCATTCAGGGGCCCGGTTTTGCGCGAGTGATGAAAGAGGTTTTGTATCGATACGCCCCCAAGGACATGGGTATCGTGGGGGACTTCGAGGGTTTGGATGTCACGATTTTTCCACCCGGGCTGTCCGTTCGCAAACCTAAAATTCGAGTGATCGAACATAATATCGCGAATCTTCCTCCAGGGTCGGAGATCAATGCCGAACGCATTGATCTAGAGTTCAGACCCGTTCAGATGTTTTCCGGAAATATCCGAGTGCATGAAGTGACCATTGTGAATGGGGATGTGCATTTGTTTTTAGGGGATCTTTATTCTCAAAAACCCCAGAAAAAAGGCTACAAAATTGATTTTCATTGGGATGAGCTCTTTCAGATTCACGCAGAAGCACTTTCAATCCGAAACACCCAGTTTCATTTGGAGGCAGCTCAGCCCGAGGTTTTAGTCGATTTCAAGGTCGATTCTGCTCGTGTAGGGCAGTGGTCGGGATCCGGAGGCTTGGGATACGAGTTGGACGTCGCCCTCAGCGATGTGAAGGGCCATCCTCTGACGGGGGTTCCGATGCCCAGTCAAATTGACCGACTTGCGGGCGTCGCGCATATTAATGCGGCCGGGTTGCAGCTTGATGGACTTGCACTGGTGGCTCCTGGTCTTAAGCTGGACGCTAAAGGTGTACTTAAGGGAAATGTTTTGGGACAGAAGAATCTCGGCTTTGAGGCGGACGTCAACGTGGAAGGGGACGCCGCGCAGGCGATGACATGGGCTTTTCAAAATCCGAAAAATCGGCCGGATGTCTCGGGCTTATTTACCTTTGACGGAAAGCTTCGCGTGGATCCGCTCCACATAGAAGACACGCTTCGTATCGAGGGCTCCATGAAAGGCACGGCCGTCAGGTTTCAAAAGTGGAGCGCCGATAGGATGAGCTCCAAATTTGCCTGGCAGTCAGCGGCCAAAACGGGGGGAGAAATTACGGTGGGCGCGGTTGAGATTTCTTCGCGCGAAATACCTAGAATAGGTGGAAATCAGGCGGGGAGTGGCGGAAAGATATCGCTGGGCGCGTTTAAGGTCAATTTGGCTAATCCTGCCCTTACGGTGCCAGTCACCCTGGAACGGGTTCATCTGCACTGGTTGGCCACGCCTGTTCTCAAGGATGTTTATCCGCTGGATCTTCGCGCTAGCGGTCCAGTGACTATCGAGTTTCGGCCAGCGACTGATGGGGATCCTTGGGAGCTTGAGGCCAAGGTTGCTCTGCGAGTGGAAGACTTTCAGCTCGACAATCAGCACTTAGGAAAAGTGAAACCGCTTCACAAAATTTTACATGTGCCAAAAATTTCCGTCGAAGGCAATGTGATCGTGGATTCCAACGCGATTCGCACGCCTTCACTCACCGTATCGACAGGGACTTCCAGCTTTAAGGGGGTGGGGGAGGTCGTTTTTAAAGCGGGTTATGACTTGGTATTTTCCGGTCAGGCGAATTTGCAGGATGTCGGACAGCTCGCTGAAAATGATATTCGCGGTACGGGAAGTTTGGTGGCTCATGTGCATGGACCAAGCTCGGCCTTGCTCGTCGATTTTGATACCGATTTGAAGGATGCGGAATACCTCAAACTCAGGTTGGGAGACTTGAAAGGGCGGCTTACCTGGGATGATGGTCATGATCACGTGATCTTATCCAAGCTGATTGGGCATCGGGGTTTAACTACTTATTTGGGCGATGGAAATATTGATTTATCCGAAGGCAAAGACACGATTGAGATGGAAGTGAAGATCCCCCCAGGTCAAATTCAGGACGTGATTCCGGTATTTGACCAGCTGACCTCCGATCTTTGGTGGTTTCCTCATGCGTTGACGGGCGCGACGCATGGTGAAGTCAAAATTTCGGGGGGGGTCAGCATGGATCGCCTCGTGGTTCAGGCCAATCTTTTGGGCGAGGAGTGGGCTTATCTTGGCGAGCGTTTTGCCACGGTTGCGATCGACGGGGGGTATGATCGCGGAAAATATCAAATCAACGATTTTAAGGCGCTCAAGCGGTTCGGCAGATTATTTGGGAAAATTTCACTGGATTCTGCTGGAATTTTGGACTGGGGTTTACGCTCCGAAGGCTTGACTATAGCAGATTTTGATCATGTGGCCCGTTTGGATGTTCCGATGCGAGCTCGGGTTTTGGTCTCCACTCTCGGCTGCGGTCCCGATGGTGGGGTTAAGTCCATTACCCAGATCAAACTTGAGGATTTTGCCGTTCGAGGAACGCAATTGCCTGGAAGTTCTCTCGTGATTCGCAGTGAGGGCGGGCGGGCTCAGTTAAGTGGTGTCGCTTTAGGCGGGCAAGGCACGCTGGATGCTTCTTATTATTTTAAACTCGGGGGGGAGAGTTCGCTCAAGGCGGAGTTTAAGCAACTTGATTTTTCTCCTATCCTTTTACTCTTGAATCCCAAGCTCATTCAAGATCGCGCGTTGACGGGGCGGTTCTCGGGATTGGTCGCCTTGAATTTTAAATCCGGAAAAATCGAGCGCGCCAATGGGAAACTCGAACTGTCTGATTATCAGTTAGCTAAGACGGGATCTCGTTTTGAACTGACTCATCCCATCTCGGTCAAAATCGACGATGGTAGTTTTGATTTGAAAGAGCTGGCAATTCGCAGTTCTAAAAGCGAGGCCAGTCTGTCACTTGAGAGTGTTCAAGGTAAAATAGACGGGACGATTTCAGGGGATTTGGACACGTCGTTAGCTGAGTTTGTGACGCCAGTAATAGGTCGGGCGACGGGAGTGGCTGCTCTGGACTTTTCGCTGGGCGGCACTCTCAGGGAGCCTACGGTTTTAGGAAAGATGGCTTTTGAAGGGGTGACCGTGAAAATTCCGGCCTTGGACTCAGCTTTCGAAAATACTTCGGGAGTAGTCCAAGTGAGACAAAATCATTTTTCCATTCAGAACATCCGCGCGGATTTGGCGGGGGGGACTACAACTGCTGAGGGGACGCTGACCGTGTTTGCCGACCACTATCCTGAGATTGCGATTAAGGGAACGCTAGGGGGCAGTAAACTGAAGATACCACCGTTTCAATACGTCAAAGTGAAGGGAGATCTTGAGTTGCAGGGCAAGGATTTGCCATACTTGGTGGATGGATCTATTCTGGTGGAATCCGCCCTTACGAAACAAAAAATCCTGACTCAGCATAAGGAAGAAGGCACGAAGGCGATGAAATATTTGCCGCCGCCTTCGTCGCACAGTTCGAGCGATTATCCACTTTTTAAGCTCAACATTGGGGTTGTCGCTAATGGTAATGTTTTGATTCAAAATGACTTATTTGACGCCGAAGCGAGGGGGCGTCTGACGGTAGTCAATACCTTAGAGGCGCCCAGAATTTTGGGAAGTGGCGAGATCGTATCGGGCAAACTGCTTTTCAAGGATAGGGCTTTTCAAATTCAATCTGCTTCGGCCACTTTTGACAATCCCACGGTGATTAATCCTAGCTTTACGCTCAATGCCAATACGGATATCAATGGTACAAAAATTCAACTCTATGTGGCAGGGCGCATGGATAAAATGGATAAGCTCAAGATTGAACTCACCTCGAATCCCGTTATGCCTGAAAATGAAATTTTGAGTTTATTGACCATCGGTAGCACGACCGGGGATGCAAAACGCCTAAGCTCGACGGATCGTAGCGTGTACGAGCAGGGTGAGGCCGCATCCCTCCTTTTGCATTCACTGGATTTTAATCGGGAAGTTCAAGATAAAACGGGCATTCAAATTCAGCTTGACGAAGCGGTCGCACCTGTTCAGCAAGGGGTGAGCGCGTTTAAACCTCAGAATACGGCTGAAAGCATTGCCCAACCGCGGATTGTGATTAAGAAACAGATCGGCAAGAAACTGGATCTTTCGGTGGGTACGACGGTGGGCGGGGCAACGGCGTTTGCTGGACGAGAGGTTGACGCTGAGTATCATTTTACCCCTGGTTTTTCAGTTCAGGGGGTTTGGAATAACTACGAAGGGACCGACACTCAGGCTCGGCACTCACTGGGTCTGGATCTCAAGCTTCAGAAGAGGTTCAGATAGAATGCAAGCTCCTCTTCTCGCCCTCGTTATTTTGGTGGCGGCATTGGCGGCTTCAGGGGGGGCGCAGGGTGCTCAGGGATCTCCAGGAGCGCAGCCTTCGACCATTGATCGTATCGAAGTCATTGGCGTGACTGTTTTTGGGCAGGCGGATATCGAAGAATCCATCGAAGTGGCGCCCGGCGATAAAGTCGATCGATCGAAGGTGGTCCGGACGGCGGAAAATTTACAAGAACTCTATCATGTGCATGGCTATGAGCAGGTGAATATTAAGACCCGCTTTTTTCGGAAGAAAGGAGAGGATGGTTCTGAGGTTTCGGTGCTCGAGTTTGGCGTTGCCGAAGGGTTGCCCACGCGAGTTGCATCGGTACAGTTTGTGGCTGATAGTGGAAGAGACGAGGCGTTTAAAAAATATTGGAAATCCATCGAAGTCGACCTTCGTGCCCGATCTGCCGTGGCGCCCGGTGATATTTTTGATCAAGAAAAAATTTCCTCCGGAAAGCACGGCTTGCAAGATCTTTTGGCAAGCGAAGAATATATTGGGGCCCAGGCGGATGACGTACGGGTGAATGATGCCCCACCTCCTGATCTTTTGGCAAAAAATAGCTCGGCGAAGGCTGGTCGTTGGGTTTCGGTGGAGTATCACGTCGATCTGGGGGATCGGGTGGTGTTTGGTTTTAGGGGAAATACCGTATTTCCCTTGGCTAGGCTCAACGCGCTCGTCGAAGAGCAGCGGGTGGTGGGCTTTGGCAAGGATTACGCCGGAGTGCTCCGAAGCCGTGTCGAGGATCTTTATCGGGCCGAGGGATTCGCGCAGGTTAAGGTAAATTCGTACGCCGTTGAAAAATCTGCCCGCCAGGAGAGACACGTGACTTTCGATATTGACGAAGGGGTGCGGGTCACGGTGGATTCGATTGAATTTGACGGGAATAGATTTTTTAGCAGTCCGGAGCTTTTGAGTCAGTTCTATTCCAGGGCTCCGGCGGCTGTGCAACATGGTTATTATGTTGAAAAGGAAATCCAAGGTGCGGCAGATCGATTGATGGAATGGATCAAGTCCAGGGGGTATCTCTCGGCTAAGCTGGTTACAATCAGCTCGCTCCCTGGCGTGCAGCCTAAGCGGGCAGGGCATAAACCCGCCTCTTATCGGCTTGTGATTTATTTGTATGAGGGCGATCAAACTCGCGTGGGATCGGTACGGTTGACGGGAAGTACGGTATTTTCGAATGAAGAGATGCGAAAAATGCTGGGGGTTGAACTAGGTGAACCGCTCAATCTTTTTTCGTTTGGCGAGGGCTTGGAGACCGTCAAGGCCGCGTACCGGGCACGTGGGTATTTATCGGCGAAGATTGCCAATGAGGGAAGCGACACGGTAGTGACCTACGGCGACGAAAATAGGCGGGCCGACATTTCTCTCGAGTTTTCGGAAGGGGTCCAATACAAGACGGGCCGAATTTATATCGATGGCCTGAGCTTCACCAAGGAAAAGGTGGTTCGTCGAGAGTTGTTGTTTAGGGAGGGCGAGGTTCTGAGTGAGACCGCCGTGGCGGAAAGCGAGGCGGCGTTTCGACGCCTGGGGATTTTTTCGTCAGTGGCGGTTCGATTGGCCGATGATCCCAATCGACCGGAAGTGAAAGATGTCCATATTGTTTTACAAGAGGGCACGCCCGGCTTGATTGCGGGGGGGCCGGGGTTCAGGAACGATTTTGGGCTGCGGCTTTTCGGTCAACTGGCTTATACGAATTTATGGGGCTTGAATCATACCGTCTCCTTTTCAGTGAACGCGAATCATCGAATCGAAGATTTTAGGTTTGTTGAATATCAGGCACAGCTGGCGTATTTGTACCCCTGGTTTTTGGACTATGACGTGAATTTTAGGCCGGCGTTTACGTTGACAGGCAACCAGTTTGTTAAGTTTGATGCAAATACGGCGAATGGGGCTTTGACGTGGGAAAAAAGTCTTTTGGCCCACCCCGCCGTGACTGGGGTGTTGACCTACAGTTTGGAACGGGTTCATCAGTACAACTCGCCTCGCGTGGGCGACTCGTTGGTCGGGGTGGATGATGGGCAGTTTTTGATCGGCTCGGTTATTCCCCAGTTGCGTTTCGATACGCGCGATCATCCTATGAGTCCTACGACGGGTTGGTATGGGTCGCTGGGTATTGAATTAGCGGCACCGTGGCTGTTATCACAAGGGGTGACCTATCAGGCGGACGGAACCAGTAATCGAGACGGGATTGGTTATTATCGACTTCAGGGGAGATTGGATCGGTTGGTTTCCTTACCCGGGGGGATTATCTGGTATTTGAGTTATCGGGGCGGGTTTGAGCGAAATAATGAGGTCGATAGCGAGAATCCGGATGAAGCCAGTAGGATTCAGGGAAAAATCCCCTTGATCAAGCAGTTTGCGTTGGGGGGCGCAGGCAGTTTACGGGGATATGGGGAGCAGGAACTGAATGTTCAGAATTTGGATATTATTGGAACGGCTTCGTACTCGAATTATCGAACGCAGATTGATTTTCCGGTGTCAGGGGCCCTGAGATTTGGACCGTTTATTGATGGGGCCAATTTGAAGGTCGATAACGCTGCGATTGGGATTTTTCTTTTTGATGAAATTCGATGGGGTGCCGGATTAGGATTCCATTATCAGACACCGGTCGGGCCGATTAATTTTGACTGGGCCTATAAGTTGAATCCGGATCATAGTAAAGATGCGGAAAATCTGGATAGGTCACGGTTTTATTTTTCCATCGGAGTGATCTAATGGTAGACTATTTTACTCTTATTTTTTGGATGGATGGAATTTTTTGTCAGTTTTCGCAGTTCCCTCAAGAAAATCGCGTTGACTTCACCCCACGCCTCCTGTAATCCCAACCGTCTATGTTGCAGCAGCAAAAGACTTATCAAGCAAAGCAGTTTGGCCCTCATATGTATGAGACCACAGGACCTCATGCCCCGAAATGGTACGTTGTAGACGCCCAGGACCAAGTGGTCGGTCGTCTCGCAACGATTATCGCCCGGGTGCTTATAGGAAAGCACAAGACCACCTTTACTCGTCATGCGGATACCGGCGATTTCGTCGTCGTTCTGAATGCTGATAAAGTGGTTTTTACCCGCAATAAGTGGGAAACCAAACTTTATCGCAAGCACACGGGATTTGTTTCGGGTCTTAAGACCCGTACTGCTCGTCAGATGCTCCAACAGGATCCTCAAGAAATCCTGCGTGAGGCAGTTTGGGGCATGACTAATAAAACTAGTCTTGCTAATCATCAGATGAAGAAGTTGAAGCTCTATACTTCAGCTGAACATCCTCACCAGGCTCAGAATCCGCAGCCGCTTCCTTTGGTTGCGACCCGTCATACGGTGCTGACCCAAAGCAAAAAGAAGCCTGCGTAAGCAGCAGTTTTTAGGAGAATTAAATGGAAAAACAGCTACACCAAGTCGGTAAGCGGAAAAATGCCATAGCGCGCGTTTATCTCCGTCAGCGTGCGGGTGAGACCGGTGTGATCCGGATCAACGACCGCTCTTTTGAAGAATATTTCCCTCGTCCGACGGCTCGCATGTTGATCATGCAGCCGCTGGAGCTTACTGAAACCGTCGGTCGCTTTGACATTAAGATCAATGTCAAGGGTGGTGGTCTTTCAGGGCAGGCCGGTTCGGTTCGTCATGGAATCTCCCGGGCTCTTCTGGAGGTAGATCCTGCTTACCGCGGCGTTCTTAAGAAGGCCGGTTTCTTGACTCGCGACTCCCGCGAAGTTGAGCGTAAGAAGTACGGCTTGGCTGGCGCTCGTCGTCGCTTTCAGTACTCGAAGCGTTAATTACGTTTTTTTTCAAAGAATATCAAAAGCCGTTCTCCTGCTTGGGGAACGGCTTTTGTCGTTCACGCAGCGCGCTTTTCTTTCTCAAAAAGTGCTTCGGCTTCGGCGGCAAGCGTCATAATCTCAAGGGTTCGGCCATATTCGTGTGCCGCCTTCATGTGTTCGGCTCGCAATAGTTGATTTTGCAACGACGATTGTTCGAGGACCGAAAGGTGATAGTGTGCCCGTTCCAGGTATTGTCTTACTTGTTCCGGGATTTGTTTGTGTCCGACGGGTGCCGCCAGGGTGCCGTCCAGTGAATTAATTAAATCAATGGTAGCCTCCAGAGGCTCTGGAATTGGAAATGCGTCCGTAGCCGGGCCCGTTAAAAAGGGTAAATCGGCAAAGTGGTATTCTAGGCAGGAGATCTTGGCTTCGGAGGACAAAGCCCGGCCTAGATGTTTGGCTGTGCGAGCCCAACGTTCGGCAGATAGCCGGTCGCCCTGATGGTAGCGGGCGTAGGCTTGCCGATAAAAATGCAGCGGCGCTTTTGGATCCACCCCTTTAATGTGTCGATTCTGCCAAAAATAGCCCACTGAGCTTTCGATAATGACACTGTAGGCTTTGCGAATTTCAAATTCAGCATTTTCAGGCCCATGACTTCCCGATGCCATGTCTTTGAGGTCTCCTGGTGCTTGCTTTTGCAAAACCAAGACCGAATTCTGGCCACTCGTGCGAAATTTAACGGGAAAATATAAATATTTTGTTTCATAATGTAAGAAATGATTTGGACCACGTACAAAGAAAAGATTAAGCGAATCTCAACGCGCATCGTTGACGCGCAAAAGCCGATTCGCATCCTGGAAGCCATTAAGTGGGATCCTTCGATTGAAATAGAGTTACGTAAAAGTCGTTTCAAGCAAATGCCTAAGATCGGCCCCGAGCATTACGAAAAGACCTCTTCCCTCGATTTTGACGCCTATAAAAAAATTGAAGAGCTGAAATCCATTATTACCGACATCGACCTGCTTTTGGGCGAGGGTGATTCGTTAGGTAACCTTCTCAAGAAAATTACCCATGAGTACATCGTCGTGGTCGAAATGCTGCTGGCCCGTGGGACCAAAGAATTCTGGATCAAGAGTAAACAACTCTATGGTTCACCTAAAGATTTACTGATTGATGACAAAAACACGATTCGCGGTTTGGGGCAGATGCTTTATGAAATCCTCAGCGGGTTTGAAAATCACAATATCGGCCCCGATTACCCCGAAGTCGTGGACGCCGAAGAAGCCGTACATATCCTCAATTCGCGGTTCAAAAAGTACTTCCCTCAACATGGGGTGGAGGCGCGTCTGAGCGACGGAATTTTGGCGGACGCCGCTGCGGGTGGGGATGTGGTCAAGGTCAAAGAAGGTACGACTTTTTCACAACGGGAAATCGATATTTTGGAGGTCCACGAAGGGTGGGTCCATGTAGGAACCACCCAGAATGGCCAAAACCAACATGTGGCGCGTTGGCTATCCAAGGGGCCACCGCGCGTTGCGGCCACTCAAGAGGGGCTCGCCGTGATTATGGAGATCTTTACGTTTCGGTCTTATCCAAAACGCGCCAGGATCATCAATGATCGTATTCTCGGGATTGATAAGGCGGAAGATGGCGCCAACCTTATTGAACTTATTGAATTTTATAGAACTGAGGGCTACTCTGAAGAAGACTGTCTTTCTAGCGCAAAGCGAGTTTTTCGGGGAGGCGTGATTGAAGGTGGCGCACCCTTTACGAAAGATATCGCTTACTGCAAGGGGTTTGTCGAAAATTACAACTTCATGCGGGCGGCTATTCGTCTGGGAAAGCCGTATCTGATACCGTTTTTGTTTGTGGGCAAAATTCATGTGGATGATATTCCACTTCTTTATCAGAAATATAAAGAAGGGGTGGTCGATCCACCGCTTCATCTGCCGGCTCAGTTCAGGGATCTGAATGGGGTAGCGGTATGGATGAGCTTTTCGAGCTTTTTGAATGCTGTGGATTTAAAGCGGATCCAGGAACATTATGATAAGCTGTTCAAAACTTACCTTTAGGAAAAGGACTCTGGGAGACTTCATGGAAAATAACCTGAAAAATACGACGAGTTTTGGCGTTAGAATTCAAGTGGCGACTTTGTTGGCGGCCGTTCTTATGGTCAGCGGAGGGGCGCACGCGGTTGATTTAGCCAAGGTGAATGGCAAGGTGATCACCGAAAAGGATATTCAGAACGCGCTGAGTGGCTTGAACGAAGGCCAGCGGAAAAATGTTTTGAAAGACACGAATTCTCGCCGCCAAGTTTTGGCTAATGTGATTGATCAGGAAATATTGGTCCAGGAAGGCGAGAAAGAGAAGCTGGACCAAGATCAGGATTATAAAGATGCCCTCAATGGGTTTAGGCGCCAGTATCTGGCCTCCAAGGTTTTGCAAAAGAACCTTGGCCCTAAAGTGACGGATAGCGCTGCCAAAAAGTTTTACGAAACCCATCAGCTTCGCTACAGCACCGAACAGGTCCACGCGTTGCATATTTTGGTCAAAGAAGAAGCGCAGGCTCGTGATCTATTCACGAAGGCCAAGGCGATGAATCCTGAAGATTTTCAGGCGCTAGCCGAGAAGGTTTCGGTGGATCCCTCAGCGAAAAATAACCGGGGTGACCTGGGATTCTTTGGGCGGGATCGTATGGTGCCAGAATTTGCGAACGCGGCTTTTTCAGGCTCTGAGGGTGAGGTCGTGGGCCCTGTGAAAACGGCTTTTGGCTATCACGTGATTAAGATTTTGACCAAGCGCTCAGGCAAGCCGGTGCAATATGATGAGGTCGAGCTTCGGGTTAAAAATGACCTGCGCAATGATTTGACCCAGGGCTATGTGGGAAATCTGAAAAAACAGGCAAAAGTTGAAGTAGACGATAAGGCTGTCGATAAGCTCTGATGTTCTTTTTCTTTATCCTGGTCGCGGCTTTGACCGTGATCTTTCCGGTCGTCGTTTTTCCGGAAATTTACAATCGGGACTGGGCGTATTTCGAGAGTTTGAGCTTGCTGGTGCGTTCCAGTGTTCTCAAATATCACGTTTTTCCGCTACACGACCCTTGGTGTGGCGGGGGCACTAGTCTTTTAGCTAATCCGCAGACTCGTCTTTTCTCGCCCATGGGCCTGATGGACCTATTGTTTCCGCCGTACTGGGCCAATCTGAGCGGGCTGGTGATTTACGCCGCCTTGGGTTGTCTTGGGATGTATCGGTTGCTTCGGTATTTAGCGATCTCGCGGGAAACGGCGATCGTGGCCGCCACTTTGTTCATTAATGGCAGCTGGTTTGGCCTTCACTTTGCCGAAGGCCATATCACCTTTGGGACGATGCAGTTGTTGCCGTGGGTTTTGCTTTTTTTCCTGCGGATCGAGAAACCTCGTTATTTGCTCGCTCTGACGGCGTTGCTTTCGTATTTTTTGCTCGACGGCTCGATCTACACGTTTATTTTTGCAAAGTTGATGATGTTGAGTTGTCTGGTTTTTGGGGTAAAAAGCTGGCGTGACCTTTGGCGTGGCTTAACTCAAAAGCCGATTTTTACGGCCCTTTGTGTTTTAGGGGCCTTGTTGGCGGTGGCTCCCAAGGTCGTCCCCGTCTATCTCGAGTTTCGCGATCGCCTGCCCTGGCGGGATAATTACGCCCTCCCTTTTCGCTATTTGATGATGAGTTTTTTTTGGCCGGCCCAACGGATCATTTTTGGCACTAAGGGAACACCTTTTGGCTTTCATGAATTTGGGTGTTATTTGGGGCTTTTACTTTTCCCCTGGGTATGTTGGTCGCTGGCGCGTGATTCGGTGTTTCGAAAGGCTTCGGTTCGGCTCCTGTTAGTCGCTTTTTTTTGGCTTTGGGTGGGGGCAGGTTGGTGGGTTGAATATAATCCCTGGAATTTGTTTCAACGGATTCCGTTGATCAATAATGCTCATGTTCAAAGTCGTTTTTTGCTTCTGATGTTTTTTTTCTATATGCTGGTGGCCGCTCGCGCATTGGATCGTCTCCATTGGCACAATCGTAAACTGATGGCGTTTTTTTGCATTCTTCTGGTTGAGTCTGTGGTGGTTCGTAATTTTCCTTTTGAAATCTATTTGGGCTACGAAATCAAGACAGTCGTTAACCGCTTAATGGACCACACGACTCTGGATGAGACCAAGGAAAACATTCCGAAGCCTTACGTTTACATGACGCATAATAAAGCCACTCGGGCTTGTTATGAGCCGGCGATTTTGCCTGTGAGGGTTATTGCGAGTTCAGATCCGCGCTACCGTGGCGAAATTTATTTAGCGCAAGGGCAGGGGAGTGCCCAAATTGAGTCGTACATTCCTGGGCAATTGGTGGTAAAGGCAAGTGGGCCCGAGTCTAAAGTTGCTGTTATTAATACGAGTGATTTAGGACATTGGAAGCCGGCTTTAGATGGGAGCCTCATTTTGTCGAAACGGGGGGAGTTATTGAGAGTGGCTATTCCTCCAGGGGAGGTCAGCGTGAAGCTTCAGTTTCATCCTCGTTATTTTGAATGGCTCATAGGGTCCTGGTTGGCGGGCTGGGGAATATTTTTGGCGCTTTTTATGTTTGCGTAGGTTGGGGTATGGAAACAGCAAAGAGAAGTCTTTTTTCATGGTCTTGGACCCGTGCCTGCATTCTTACTTTGCTTTTAGGTCTCGGCCTAAGACTGAGTACGGCCCTTTTACATCTGGATATTGTCCATCCGGATGAACATTTCCAGACTCTTGAGCCCGCTGCGCATGCAGTTTATGGGTTCGGTTGGATGGCTTGGGAGTGGCAAGCAGGAACGCGGTCCTGGCTTATTCCTGGGCTTTACATGCCCCTTCTTTATTTCTTTAAACTCCTGGGAATTCAAGGCGGACCGCTTACGATTCAGGCTTGTCGAGTCCTCATGGCCTTAGCGAGCGCTTGGACCTTAGTTCGCTTCTGGGCGCTGCTTAAAAGGGCTGGGTTAAGCTTGTTTGGTGAGTGGGTCGGTTTAGCTATTTTTTCGCTTTCTCCCGCGATGGTTGCTTGGGGGGCAACGACGTTGAGTGACAACTGGGCGCTGATCTTTCTTTGGGGCGCGATGCCTTCGCTTTGGGATCTGATGCAAAAGCCTCGCGCGCGAAGTTGGATTTTCGCTGGAATCCTTCTTGGATTTAGTTTTTTAGCACGAATCCAAACGGTTTCGTGGGCTTTCGCGGTTGGGCTGGTGGTCTTTTTTTGGATGCCCTCAAAACGTCGATTTTTAGGGTGGGCGATTCTGGGTTATTCCTTCGTCATCTTATTTCAGGGTATTCTCGATCTTTTCACTTGGGGGCAATTTCTGCACAGTCCGATCGCAAACATCCAAAAAAACTGGGTCGAGAAGGTTCAGGTTATTTTTGGAGTCTCCCCTTGGTATTCCTATTTTAGAATGGTGCCTGATAACCTAGGGTATTTTTTGTGTCTCTCCATCCTGATGGCACTTGGGCTCCTTGGGGTGGTTACCCTCCGAGACCGACTTAGGGGACGTATTTCGATCGAATCGCCCCTTCCCGCTCCAGGCTTTTGGCCTTTTATTTTACTTCCTGCGGGAGGGTTTCTTCTATTTCATATTCTCATGCCTCACAAAGAAACTCGGTTTTTGCTCCCGATCTATCCCGTGGGTTTTCTGGTGATCGCCTGGGGTCTAGATTTTCTACTCACCCGAGCTTCAATAAGTTTCCGTTACGCAAATAAAATTGCCTTGGTTTTGACTGTTATCGGTAGTTTTTTTTCCGCCACTCATGTTTACACGTCCGATCATTACTACCTTTTTGACCTAGCTGAACTCGCTCAGCGAATGTACGCCGAAGTTGAAAAAACCCAGACTCCCACCCCATGTCTTCTGCTGGTGGATCATTACTGGGCGTGGACGCATGGTGAACTCATGCAAGGACGTCCTTTCCGGTATGTCGAGGTCAGTTCCTTTAAGAAAATTCCGCCGATTTCTCGGGCTACGTGCGGATACGCGATGATGACCGCCGCAGCTGAGGCGCGATTTGTCGCCCAAGCCGGACCTCAATGGGTTTTGCTCGCTCGAGACTCTGAGGGTAAGCCCCTCTATAAAAATAGCGGGATTAACAAATAATGGGAAACATCATTCCAGCGGCCTAGCCTCGGCCATCAATAAGCTTCCGATGCGGGGGAGTGCATTGCGTTCAAAGGCGTAGAACTTTTTTGCGGCCCAAGGAGACAAGCTCGCCAAAAAAGGCGCTACTACGAAAATCGTATCGAGACCGAGGACTTCGTAGCCGCAGATCTCCAAAAATTTTACAAACGCATTGGGCGTGAACTTGTTGATGTGCTGATCATGGTATTTGACTGGGCTGAGTTTTTCTAAGAGAAGTTCAATGAGGGGCCAAAAACTGCGGTAATTTGGGGTTGTAATGAGAAGTCTGCCCTGGGGCTTAAGAACCCTCCGTGCCTCCATCAGCATTTGAGCGGCTAAATGGGGGTGGATATGCTCGACTACCTCAATACTGGTAATGACGTCAAAGGATGCGTCTTCGAATGGAAGTCGACCTTGTTCAGTCGCTAGGTCAAGAGCTTGAAAGCTGACTCGAGCCTGCGGTTGACTGGCTTGAAAGAAATTTTTTGCGTAGTTAATCTGCCGGCTCGCAATATCAGCACCGATGGCTTCGATCTGGGGTTTTTCTTCGGTCAGCACATGCAAAAAAGAACCTGGACCACAGCCTAGGTCCAAGACGCGCTCGCCATCCCGAATGCGCGAAGCGACTTCACGAAATTTCTCGCGGTGCCAAAAACGCTGGGTGGGTCGTCCTTGTAGCATCGCCTCGTGATAGTACCCTGCCGGGATATCATCATAGTTGAAGACGGTTTTAGGCGTTCGATGAATGGGGAGCATCTTAGCTTAAGTTAACAGAAGTGGGCGCTATTCGCCAGAATACTCCTTGGCGACGATCCCGTACTTTTGAAGTTTTCGCAGTAACGTCTTTTTTGGAATATTGGCATGTAACGCAGTCTGGTTGATGCGTCCTTTGAAGGCCAGGAGAGCGCTTACTAAAAACTGACGTTCAAAGGCCTCTTTATTCGCTTGAAAATCGAGCCGATTGATATCGAGTTTGAAGCCCTTTTCCATTACTTGTCCAATGACCAGGGGGATTTCGAGGTCTTGCTCAAGGTCATCGTTGTCGTCGAGATCAACGGTAAGGCCACGCGCGAGTCCGCGCACAGCGGCACCGGCTACCGTTTCTGGCAGGCTGGCCGGGGTGATTTCGGTGTCGTTTTCGATGACAAACGCATGCTCGATCACGTTTTCGAGTTCTCGAATATTACCAGGCCAAGAATGGGCTTTTAGAAGAGAGATAGCCTCCGGGTTGAGTCCGGTAATTTGTTTATTATGTTGCTGGTTGAATTTATCGATAAAATATCTGGTCAGGATTTCAATGTCGTTTTTGCGATCCCGCAAAGGGGGGAGGTTGATCGGAAGAACATTGAGACGGTAAAAAAGATCCTCGCGGAATTCATTCTTTTTGATCATTTCTTCCAAATGACGATTGGTGGCGGCGACGATGCGGACATTGACCTCCACTTCGCGATTGGAACCCACGGGCGTAAATTTCTTCTCCTGCAAGGCCCGCAATAACTTCACCTGCATGGCGGGGGAGATATCCCCGATTTCATCCAAAAATAGGGTGCCGCCGTCCGCATATTGAAATTTGCCGATTTTTCGGGAGTCCGCACCGGTAAAGGCGCCTTTTTCGTGTCCAAAAAATTCGCTCTCAATTAAATTTTCTGGAACGGCCGAGCAGTTGATCGTGACAAAACGATTGTCCTTGCGGGGGCTGTTGTAATGCAACGCCGAGGCCACGAGTTCTTTACCTGTCCCGGACTCGCCCCGAATCAAAACGGCCGTATCGACGCGCGAAAGTTTATCGATGACCGCAAAAATGCGCTTCATTTCGTTGCTCTGGCCAATGAAATCCGTACCGTTCGGAAGGCGAAACGCCGGCGCCGACAAGCTGATGTTCTTGACCATCTGCTGGGCCTTCAAGGCCTTGTCGACCAAGTAAACGAGGTTTTCAGCCTTGATGGGTTTTTCGAGATAATTATAGGCACCTTCGCGGGTGGCTTCAATGGCGTCACGGACATTCGAAAAGGCCGTGAGAATAATCACGATAATCGAAGGATCGTGAGCCTTGATCTCTTTCAGGGCTTCCATGCCGGTCATTCGTGGCATGTTGACGTCCAGCAAGACCAAGTCATACCGACCCGCACGGATGCGATTGACGGCCTCCTCGCCGTCCTGGGCTTGATCCACGAGATAGTGGCTTTCCGAAAGGGCCGAGGCCACTGAAAGTCTAAGATCGGCATCATCATCAACAACGAGAACTTTAAGCATTTGCGTGCTCCTTTGCAACTTCTGCTACATTGACTACTACGGGTGCTACTACATGATTGACCTGTGGACTTGCCGGAGATCCTGCCACCGGTAAAAGAATTTTGAAAGTACTGCTCTTGCCCCATTCACTTTCGACCAGGACTTTGCCCTGGTGGGCTTCAATAAAGTATTTGGTGAGATAAAGTCCGAGTCCCGTGCCGGTCATTTGGGTGGTGGCATCGTTTTTGGCTCGGTAAAAGCGGGTAAAAAGGTTCTGTAATTCGTCCGGCGTCATGCCAATGCCTTGGTCGCACACGGAGACCTCGATCCAGTCCCCTTCTTCGCGGGATTTGATGGAAACTTGGGATCCGGTGGGCGAGTATTTGATGGCATTGTCGATGAGGTTGTTAATGACCTTTGAAATGAGACTTGCGTCGATTCGTACTGGAAACAGGGGCTCCAGCTCCAGATTGAGGGTAATTCGCCGCGCTTTGCCTTGAGCTTTAAAGCCTTCGACCGAGCGTTCGATGAGCTGGTTGAGGTCTTTCGACTCGAGGTGGAGTTGAAGGCGGTTGCTCTCAATCTTACTTAATTCCAAGATCCGGGTAATAAAATGGTTCAGTTCATCCGTGGCCTGAACGATGCTGCCGAGTGTTTCCCGATCGCGATCGATCAGCCGGTCTTGGGCCTTGCGTAACAGTACTTCGGCCAGGCCCTGAATTCGCGCCACTGGGGTTTTGAGGTCGTGGGTGATCAGGTACATGAAATTGGTTTTCATTTCTTCCACCTGAGTGAGCAGTTCGTTCTTTTGCTGATAGTCCCAGCGTTTTTTGTATTCGCGAATGAGGCGGTAAGGAACGACGAGATAATAACTGACGAAAATTCCGACCAGCGGTTGGCTTTCGCGAATCCAGAGGTTTTGCCATTGAAAGAGAATCTGGCCGGTCAGCAAAAACCCGAGGATCAAGCTGATCGTGGCAAAGACCCCATTGAGGGGTTTGGAGTTTAAAACCCACCACAGCACAAAACTGGTGACCGCAAAGGTCATGAGCCAGTTCATCCAGCTCGGTGCACGAATGACGCCTTGATCATGAATGACCGAGTCCAGGATATTGGCGTGGACGATGATCTTAGGGCTCATGAACGACGTCTTTGAGTAGGGGGTAAAGGCAAAATCGGTCGAGTCATCTTTAGAAAGAGTGCCAATCAGGACGGTTTTTCCGCGCAGCCGGTTTTCGGCGACGCGCCCTTGTAAAACATCGATCATGGAAACCCGCTCATAGGGGGTTCGATTGGGGTGGCGGGGGTTGAGGACCGTGGATCCGTGATAGCGAAAGAAGAAATAATCCGCGTCGATTTCGGAAAGGTGAAAGCTTCCGGCTGGACGAAGGTCTGATTTTGGGTTTCCGCCTAAGCGACGCGCGAGTTCGACATGAAAGGAGGGTTTGTCATTGAGGTAGGTTTGAGCGCGGCGGGTAATCTTGTCTTCGGCAAACACGTTTCCGTCCTTGTGAATGACGGCAAGGGCATGGGGTAGGGTGCTCAACGGGTAAGGGGGGATGACCTCGCCAGTGACATCGTAAGGGGTTCCAAGAATGACGGGGATGCCTTTGGCTTCTAGGCGCTGGGCTGCTTCGACAAAGCGGTTGGCCCAAACGGAATGAAGGAGTTCAGGATTGATTTGCGAAACCAAATTGAGATTGACCAGGTATCCAATCGCACTAGGTTGGAGCTTTTCGAGTTGTTCGAGGAGTTGGACGTGCCGGTTCATGGGAAGGGGTGAGAACTCATCCAACCCCTTGGTGGTCGCATCATCTAAGGTGATGATGACGATACTGGAATCGGCGGGGGCCTGGACTCCATGGGACATCCGAAAGTCGTATAAATTGGCTTCGAGTAATGCAAAATCGAGATTCAAAAGAATCGCGGTCAGCGCAGCGGCGCCGAAAAACAAACCAGCCCAGCTCCTTATCTGTGGGGTGAGGATAGTGCCAGAACGGCGGAGTGATTTTGCGAGAAGCAGTTTCAAGTTTTGCATAACGTCAGTGGTAGGTTGAGCAAGTCGCATACCAGATGGTGGCGTTTTGTCACTGGGCCAAGTTGTTGAAATCGTAGTGCAATTATTATTGCCGAGGGAGGGGTACCAGGGCAGGGGTGTCTAAGGATTGGCCAGGTGGAAAGGGTTCTGGGTTTAAGGCGCCTCAGTCTCATGGACCGTCGCAGGCCATCCCGCCTCGCACGAAGAGTCCTGTGGCTCATGCCCCCGGATGAACTTATCGGTGAGTGTCTGGACGATGGGGCAGGAGGAACTCGCTTTTTTGCCGGTGTGCCGATCCACGGTTACGTCAACGAGGTAAGGGCTAAGTGGAAAGGTTTGAGGAGGATCGCCCGCGAGCGCGTCTTTCATGAAGTGAACCCAGATGGGGAGGGCGGAGGTGGCGCCAGTGAGGTGAAGTTTCGTCTTCTTTTTAGCGCCTTTTGCGCTCTTTCCGTTCTTTTCGTTCTTCTCGTCTTGAGCGGGTGGCGTCTGATCTTGGCCGACCCAAACCACGGTGGTGAGTTGGGGCGTGAATCCCGCAAACCAGGAATCTCGATGATCGCTCGTGGTTCCCGTTTTCCCAGCCGCAGGGCGATCAAAGCCCATGTTCAGTGCGGACTTTGCGGTGCCTTCGGTAAATACCGTTTGCATCATATCGGTGAGGAGGTCGATCGGAGCGGGATCGATCACTTGTTTGGGGTGATAAACAAAGCGGGCAAACCCAGTACCATCTTCCTGGGTGATAGCGCGAATGACCGTGAGTTGATCTTGTTGGCCGTGGTTGGCAAGCACGGCATAAGCGCGTAAGAGCTCGACGGGCGAAAGCTCGGCCACGCCGAGAGAGAGTGAGGGAACGGCGGGCAAATCCGACTGAATCCCCGCCGCGCGCGCGGTTTCGATGACTTTATCGATCCCCACTTCCATCCCAAGTCGCGCCGCGATCGTATTGACCGAATGAGCGAGAGCCATTCGGTAGTTGATCCAGGACATATGCTCTTTTTCGTAATTCTTGGGCGACCATTCCTGGCGGCCATGGTCGTACTTGACCGTCCAGGAAGTGTCCTCAGCCGGGTGCGCCGGCGAATAGGGGACTCCTTGGGGGTCATTGCCCTTTTGGAACGCGGCCAAGTAAACAAAAGGTTTAAAGGTGGAGCCGACCTGACGTTTCATATTGAGGATTCGATTGAAAGTCGATTGAGCGTAGCTTCGTCCTCCCACCAACGCACGGATAAATCCCGTAGAGGGATCGACTGAAGCCAGGGCGCCTTCGAGGCGGTTTTCGGGAGAGAGTTTGAGATTTTTTTCGAGCTCTGCGACCCCTTGGGCAACGGCGTGCTGGGCGCTCGAATTGACGTGGAGATCAAGCGTCGTGTAAACGCGGAGGCTCGCTTGCGGGATGTCCGCTTCGGGGATTTTGTCGCCGATCTGCCGAATGAGTTCAGCTTTCACGAAGTCCGAGAAATACGGAGCTTTATTAGTTTGATTCATCGGGGGCTCCAAACGAACCGTCATTTTGCTCGCGGCATCGGCCTCAGCCTGGGCAATTTGGCCGGTTTCCACCATTTTTTTCAAGACCAACCTTTGGCGTTCAAAGGCTCGGGGGCGGTGAGCGTAGGGCGAATAAAAACCGGGGCCACGGATGAGTCCTGCCATCAAGGCGATTTCAGCCAAGTTGAGTTCCTCGAGGCGTTTACCAAAGAACAGCTCAGCTCCTTCGGCGACGCCCCGAACCTCGAGCGCGCCCACTTGGCCAAGATAAACCTCGTTGAGGTAACGTTCGAGAATTTGTTCCTTGTCAAAGGTGGCCTCAAGCAAGGGTGCAAGAATAAATTCAGGCGCTTTTTTAAAGATGTTCTTCTTTTTTCGGGCCATTAAGTTTTTGACGAGTTGAAGCGTGATCGTGCTTCCGCCCTGCGCGAATGAGCGGCTTCGAATATCCGCCCAAAGGGCTCGTAAAATGCCACGCGGATCAATTCCACCATGTTCGAGAAAGTGTTGATCTTCGACCGCGATAATGGCTTTCCATACCTGGGCGGGGATTTCCGGAAATTTAATGTAGGCGCGAATCGGTTTTTTGGCTTGGGGCCCACTCTGGGTGAGGGTGGCCACTAATTCGGGCTCCAAGTAAAGGTCGGGGACTTCGTTCCCACTGATCTCGATCGAGTGCAGAAGCGCGGTGGGGGCTGTGCTTTCGAAATGCAGCGAAATGCCTTTGCCCGCAGCATCAAGCACGGGGTGGTTATCGGGGATGAGGTACGGGGGATAATCGAGAGGATGCAAGGAAAAGCTCACCGTCTCGGAGAGTGGGCTTCCTTTGGTGAGATAACCGAGGCTGACGAGGCGCTCTTCAATGGAGCCTCGAATCTGGGATGGTGCGAGATGGAGGACATCTGAATAAATTCGGGTTGGAATAAACTGATCTTGCTGGAGAAACGCTTTTTTGAGTTGACGATAAAGGGAGCCCACATAGAAGGCTAAAATAACGCACAGCATGACGGAAACAGTACCTGTAATGGCCTTTGTGCGCTTTGTCATTGTTGATTCACCGGAATTCACCTCAGTTTTAACCCTTATAGGCTTGACTGGACCAGCAGGCGTCAATAAAACCTCACTAACATGATACGCTACCAGAATACCAATTTCATCTCCTCTTGTTTTCGACTCTTAGGTCTGTTCCTCGCTTCAATAAGCATGGCGCCTGCGGCTTTTGCGTTGGAGTTGGATTGGTCGGGACAGTTTAGGGCTGAATACAACTTTGTTCATAATTACTCGCTCGATAGTTCTGACGGGGCCGGGACGTATGACGGTACTCGTGCCGGAGCGGGTGGTTACTATGTGCCGCCTGGAGGCAGTACCGACGCAAGCTTTCAAACTTTGTTTTTGAAAATTCGGCCAAAAATTATCGTGAACGATAATATTTATATTAAATCGGAATGGTGGGTGGGTGACCCTATTTTCGGCCTTTTTGGCAACGGAGTTCCTTATTCTGCGGATCAAAAACGCTTTTATTCGAATCAAAATCGTGGTTCGACGATTACGGCTCAGCGTTTTTGGGCGGAGTTTTTGAGTGATATCGGTACGGTTCAAGTGGGACGTGCACCGCTTCACTGGGGCTTGGGGGTTGTCTGGAATAATGGAGATAACCTTTGGGATCGTTACGAATCGACCACGGATACCCTTCGTTTGATATCGAAATTTGGCGCGTTTTCATTCATGCCGAGTTTCAATCTCTATTCGGCTGGCAACTCCGTGGGAGGCGGGTGCAATTTTTTCCCAGGGCTAGGCTGTATTTCCAATGTAGGGGATGGTGGAGTTCGTGAGTACACACTGGCGTTAAAATACGAAAATCTGGATGAGGATCTCGAAGGCGGCCTGAATTTTATCAGGCGTCTCGGTGGGGCGGGGCAGGATCCTGCAGGCGGCTATCAGTCAGCGGTGAGTATGGGGTCTTTTAGTTACAATATTTGGGACCTTTACGCGCGTAAGCATATCGGAAAATTCACTTTTGGTCTTGAGGCTCCTATTACGACAGGTTCATTGGGAACATCGACTGCCACCGGTTTGGACTACGGAACTTTTGCGTTGGCTGTCGAAGCAGATTGGAAAATCAACGATGCCTGGGAGTTGCAACTCAAAACGGGCCATGCGCCGGGCCAGACCAACTCGACGGGGCCAGTGCCGACTGAGTACCGCGCTTTTTTCTTCAATCCGGCCTACCGACTGGGTATGATCATGTTTAACTATCAGTTGGCTAATTTTTCGGGCCTAAATACCTTGAATAATGCGAACGCGGCCAGCGCCAATCTCAAGTCTCCTTATGAAAATCCCATCGTCAATGCCAACTATTTAATGATGACGGGTCTATTGCATACGGATAAATGGACGTTTGACGCGTCCTTTATCTATGCACAGGCGGACAAAACTGCTCAGTCTGGTCAGTATTTTCAAAATATGGTCACTCGAGAAATGAGTCCGGGCGCCGCCGTCAGCGATCAAGGCTCTGGCTTAGGGGTCGAAACGGATTTGGGCGCGATGTTTCAGTGGGATGAGTATTTCCAGTTTCGCCTAGGGGTAGGGGTTTATTTTCCTGGGAGCTTTTACAAATTTTCAAACGTCGCGGGTATCGACAATCAAACCAATATGGTTTTTGGTTCGTCAGCGCGTGTGGGAATTACGTTTTAAGCCAGTCGCTGACGCGGTCAGCTTCTTCTTCGCTTAAGTTTTCGAAGGCGAGGGAAGCTTCGTAGGAGAGGGAGTCGTTCGTCGGCCCGCTGAGCTGGATACAGTTTTGAACCTTGAAAAGAGGTGGGCGAATTCCAATTTCCTCAAAGATTCGACTGCGGAGGCGAAATGGCGTTTCCAATCCTGTTAGGCAATCGAGCGAAAAGGGTAATTGGATGGTTAGGTGGGTTTCCGTATTGCCGTGGATGCGGCATTGGATGCCGATTTCTGCCTCCATATTGAGTTCTTGCGGATTCAGGCGCTGGGCTTTAAAAAGCGGATTATCTTGGACGTGAACCGCTCGTTTTCCGGTTCCGTGCTCCGTAAACGGATTTAGGCTATCCTCAATTTTTTCCACGAGCAGATCTTCATCCACCGGTTTGAAAAGATAATCGGTTGCGCCTACTTCCATCGCCCGTTTGAGGTGAGTGCGGTCCCGGTGGTGGCTCATCATGAGTACTGGAATTTGAAGGATGCCCAGATTTTTGCGAATCATTCGCACCAATTCAAAGCCATCCGTTGAGGGAAGGTCAGTGCCGGTAATCACGCAATCAAACTGTTCGCGCACGAGATGCCGAACGGCCTCGTGGGCATCGGTGCAAATAGTGACCTCGTACCTTGCTCGTTCCAGGGCATTACGAAGACGGTGCAACACGGGTTTTTCCGAGTCTACCGCAAGAATCCGAGGCTTTTCACTACGAGCCGGAGAGGGCTGAGCCATGAATGATGATTCCTAATGAACAATGAACTGGTTAAAAAATACGTTTGAAACAAGGCCATCCCGGAAGATCGTTCCAATGGGCGGACCATCGGCGTGTTTTTCTTCCTTGAACTTGGGTGTGGTGTTTGCCTCACCGTGCTCACCGCCGCCTTCGGCCGGGGGGGCGCCTTCATGAGCAGCCCCGTGTTCGTCTTTTGGAGCTGAGGAAAGGAGCTGTTTCTTGGGGGGCTCGGCGAATGGCAGTGAGGGTAGGTGGCTGGTGAGGACGTTGACGAGGTCAAGAATTTGGGTTCTTAACACATAACGACCTTGTACTGTGGTGAGCTCCTGAACAGTTTTTTGTGCCAGCATGGCGAGTAGCTTATCCATGATGACAGGCCGGATGGACTCGACGACATCCTTTTGGCCAATATCGCGAAGATCAAACGAAACGGACACCCAAGCGGTGTGAATTTGGCCTTCAGTGCGTCCTACTCGTGCAGGGTCGGGCTGTAAATTGATGGTCATGGGGCCAAAGGTAATTTGGCCCGGCACCAGGGGGCCGTCGAGTGGGTCTGCTTTGACCTTTTCCAGTCGCTTGCGTTCAAATTCTTCGGTGATGGGTGGGCGTTTAAAGATGATCTTGACGTAGTAGAGCATTCCCACCGCGCCCAGGATGACCAAAGTATTCACAACGACAAGAATGAGCTGAAGCAACGGCCCTTTGGGCCTCGCTGGTTTGCTTTCTTCAACGGGTGCTTCAGTTTTTTCCTCTGCCATTGCTTATAATTGTAGAGAAGGATGGGCATGAGGGAAAGGGTAGACGTAAAAAAGCCCCAAAAACTATTCTCAACCTGTTTCCAAGAAGAGGAGTCTTTGGGGCTTTTTTTGATTGCTAGGCTCTTGATTTAAATGCGAACAGGCTCGTAAGGGAGACCGAGGTCGTCGGCCACTTGTTTATAGGCCACTTTTCCATTCAAAATATTGACACCCTTCAGGAGTGCCGCATCGCGAGTGACGGCGTCCTTCCAACCGAGATTGGCGATCATCAGCGCGTACCGTAGCGTGACATTGGTCAAGGCGTAGGTCGAAGTGCGAGGCACGGCGCCCGGCATATTCGGAACGGCATAATGAATGATGCCATCTATCGTGTAGGTGGGATGTTCGTGGCTGGTGGGGCGGCAGGTTTCCACCGAACCCCCTTGGTCAACCGCGACGTCGACAACAACGCCGCCAGGTTGCATTTTGGCGATCATTTCGCGTGAGACAAGCTTGGGGGCCTTGGCACCCGGAACGAGAACGGCGCCGATGACCAAGTCAGCTTTGCTGACGCAACGTTCAATGGTTTCGCTATTGGAATACAGAGTCGTGATTTCGTTTCCGAAGATATCGGCCAAGTAGTCCAGGCGATGAAGATTGACGTCGAGGATTGCCACGTTGGCGCCCAAGCCGACGGCCATTTTAGCTGCGTTGACGCCCACAATGCCTCCGCCTAAAACGACGACATTGGCGCGGTCGACGCCGGTTACGCCCCCGAGGAGCATTCCCTTTCCGCCATGATCATGTTGGAGGTAGGTGGCCCCGATTTGAGTGGCCATTCGACCAGCAACGGCGCTCATCGGTGCGAGCAGAGGGAGGGAGCCATCAGCGGGCTGAATGGTTTCGTAAGCAATGCCCACAATCTTGCGTTCCATGAGAGCCTTTGTGAGACGCTCATCAGCCGCCAAATGGAGGTACGTGTAAAGGATCTGGTTTTCGCGAAGTAAGGCGTATTCTTCCGGAAGCGGTTCTTTGACCTTAACGATCATGTCCGCCTTATCAAAAATTTCTTTGGCCGATTCTAGAATCGTGGCACCAGCCTTGCGATAGTCATCATCGCTGATGCCGGCTCCTACGCCTGCATTGTGCTGGACATTAACTTTGTGGCCGGCGGCGGTCAGGGCGCGAACGCCCGCGATCACCATACCGACGCGGTTTTCTTTGTTTTTAATCTCCTTAGGTACGCCGACGATCATGACAACATTCCCTCTTTTATAGGATTAGATGGCCCATTTGATTTTGAGGCCATCGTAAGCCAAAGCGACCCCTTTGGGGAGTTTCTTTGACCACTTTTTGTAATCGAATTCGTGGTTCAGGTGAGTCAAATAGGTTTTCTTTGGCTTCAACTGAGCAACGACTTCTAAAGCCTGATCGAGATTAAAGTGCGTCCTGTGAGGCGCCAATCGAACACAATCTAGAACCAACACAGAAAGCCCTCTCAACCGATCAAGTGATTGATTGGGTATATAACTGCAATCGGTGACGTAGGCAACTTGGTCAATGCGGTATCCTACCGATTCATGGCTTCCGTGTTCCAGTTGAATCGGGATCACTTTGATACCAGCGATCTTTAAGAAAGGGGTTTTTGCGTCAAAGAGGTGGAGATCGAGTTGAGGGATTCCGCCGCCTTCCGGGTTTAAGTATTTGAAAATATATGGAAATTTTTGAGTCAACTCCTCGTATGTCCACTGATTGCCAAAGGCAAGGATGCGTTTTTTTTGCAAAAAGTTAAATGCACGCAGGTCGTCAATTCCGTGGACGTGATCGGCATGGGGATGGGTAAAGAGAACGGCATCGAGTCTTTTGATTTTGGCCTGAAGGGCTTGTTGACGAAAGTCCGAAGAAGTATCGACCAAGAGGCTTTTGCCACGGACTTCAAACCAGACTGAGGCGCGAAGGCGATGGTTTCGCGGGTGGCTGGACCGGCATACTGAGCAGCTGCAGCCAATCATGGGTACCCCGGTTGAAGTGCCTGAGCCAAGGATAGTGAGCGAATTCATGCGACCCCTTTATAGTTTTTCTTTGCATGAAAGGGGGGAGTCGGATAGCAAAAAAGGCTTGGAACTTATAAGAAAAGCGTTAGTGGCTTTGTTGCTAGTCCTTTGTTCTTGTCGGGATGGAAAAGGCTTGATTGAAGGCTTAGGCATTCATTTGGCGCTTGAAAAGCATACTCTTTCCAACGGAATGGCTCTGATCTTGATCGAGGATCACACGGTGCCGATCGTGAGCTATCAAACTTGGTATCGTGTGGGCTCGGTGGATGAGCGTCCCGGAATAACCGGAATTTCGCATCTTTTTGAGCATATGATGTTCAAAGGAACCCCTCAGTATGGGCCGAAACGGTTTTTTCAGGAGCTGGAGGCCAAAGGCGCTGAGGTGAACGCGTTTACGACGCGCGATTATACAGTTTATTATGAGAATTTTATTCCAACCCTGCTTGAAAAAGTGGTGGATATGGAAGCCGATCGGATGGCTCATCTTGTCCTGAATGACGAAGTCCTCGCCACCGAAAAGGCGGTGGTGCTCGAGGAGCGCCGTATGCGCACGGACAACGCGCCCGAAGGGAGAATGCAAGAGGCGCTTTGGCAGCTCGCTTTTCGGCGACATCCGTATCAGTGGCCAGTGATTGGATATCCTCAAGACATTCTTTCGCTCTCCACTGAGCAAGTGCAGCAGTATTTTAAAAACCATTATCAACCCGCTAATGCCGCTCTTGTGGTGGTGGGGGATTTTCAGGCCCAAGCGGTTCTAAAATTAATTCAAGCCCACTACGGTGCGATCGAGGCAAGGGCACGCCCCAAACGGGATATTGCGGACGAACCCGAGCAAAAAGAGGAGCGTCGCCTGATTTTGCGGGACAAGGTGGCTTCGGAACGTCTTTCGTGGGCCTATCACGTGACGTCGGCTCTCGATGATGACTCTTATTCACTCGATGTTCTCGCCAATATCTTGTTTGAGGGTACGGCTTCGCGGGCTTATCGCAGGCTCGTTGAGGAAAAAGATATTGCTGCGACGGTTTCGGGGGCTGCGTTTACGCCTGCCTACCCGGGGCTTTTTATTGTGGCATGCACTCTTAAGGGAGGCGTCGCGGCGGCCGAGGCTGAAAAACTGCTTGAGTCGTTGATTCGCGAAGTTCAAGATCAAGATGTTTCCCTCGATGAAATCAAAGCAGCAGTTCGTCAGCTGACGGTGCAATTGGTGGACAGTGTGCGAACTCCTTATGGGATGGGACAACTCGTGGGAACGGTACAATCCATTTTTGGGGATCCGGAGCGTTTCGCGCAAGATTTGGGTAAATACACTCAAGTGACGGCCGCTGATGTTCGGCGAGTGGCCCAAAAGTATCTCTATCCCAATAATCGTTCGGTGGTGACGTTGGTTCCCGATGTTGTGGGAGCTTTGGGAGTGAAAAAATGAGGTCGCCATTTTATGCGGTTTTACCGACCCTTTTATTGCTTGCACTGAGCTCGTTCGATATCACCGCGCGGGCGGCTGAGATTCACTTACCGCTTCCGCAAATTGAGACACTTCCCAACGGTCTGCAGTTGGTTTGGTTTTTGAATGATAGTTTGCCGCTGGTGGATCTGGTTTTTTTGGTTAAATCGGGCTTTCGTGACGATCCCAGTGGAAAGTCTGGGACCGCAGAGTTCTTGGCCGCATCTTTAGATCGAGGGGCGGGGGGGCTGAGCGCGCAGCAGTTCGCGCACCACGTCGAGATGCTCGGCGCGAGTCGTTTTGTTTCGGCTGATGAAGATACTTTTAACATTGGCATGCACGGATTGGCGCCGGATGCCCCGCGGTTGTTGGAACTTCTCGCTCAGCTAGCCTTGCATCCTGACTTTCCAGAGGCGGAGCTCAGTCGGGAGCACGCGCGAATCCTCGATCGATGGACGCATATACCGGATTACGGCGAAGCATTGGCGAACCTGACTTACCGACGTGCGGTTTCAGCGGCCACGATCTACGGTCGCGGGAGCTTTTTGTCGAGCCGAGAGTTTGATCAAGTCACCCGAGCCGATGTGATTACCTTTTATCAAAAACATTTTGTTCCGGCGAACGCTGTGTTGATGGTGGTGGGGCGGGTTCAGCAGGCTGAATTTCGAAAAGAGATTTTGCGTCTTTTTGGAAATGCTGACGTTTGGAAGGGGAGCGTGACGCATCGTCAATGGCGGGTCTTTGCTGATCCACGCCTGACTTTACGCAAAAATTCGATTCTCTTGGTGGACCGGCCTCACCTGACCCAGGCGCAGGTTCGGCTTGGATTTAAGGCACCTCTGATCGGGGCGCCTGAGCACTATCCTTTGGTGGTCGCGAACGCCCTTTTGGGAGAGTACTTTAACAGTCGGCTCAACTCGCTGCTGCGAGATAAGCTGGGTTTGACCTATGGGGTGGGAAGCTCGTTTGCTTACAGCCAGGAGTTAGGCATTTTTACGGTTTCGGCCGCCACTCGCAATGAGTCGGTCGGTCAGTTGATCGAAAAAGCGACCGAGCTTTTACGGGATCTTAAAAAAGGCCCGATTTCAGGCGAAGAGGTTCAAACGGCCAAGGAATATTTGGAAGGTGGTTTTCCGTTGGGGGCCGCCACTTTGGGGGCGGTGGCTTCACGATGGCTAGCGGGTTATATTTATGATCTAGGTCCGGGGTATCTCAATGAATTTGTGCCTAAAATCCGGGCTGTGACCGCAGAGCAAGTCATGGCGGCCGTGGTTAAGGATTTGGATTTAGATTCGATGGTGATAGCGGTGGCTGGGGACGCTCCGTCGATCTTTAAAAGTCTTTCTGAGAGCAAAAAGAAAACTGTGATTCGAATTCAGGCCAAGGACTTACTGTGATTTCTGGTCCATTCGGCATTTTCCCTCAAAATAAGCACCCGGCTCAAGCTTAAGGGTAGGGGTTTCGATATTCCCGATGACGCGTCCAGAGCCGGAGACGACTACTCGCGTTTTGGCGTAAATGTTTCCTTGGACGAAGCCATCCACCCAGAGGACGTCGGCAAATACGTTGCCCTCCACCACCGCCGCCTCGCAAAGAATAAGGGTGCTGCCGTCTCGACCATGCGCTTCCCCGGTAATCCTGCCATGAAAGCGGGTGATTTGATCGAAGGTCACTTTGCCCTCGATTCGGGTGCCTTCGGAGACAATGTTGAGTGAAGCTTCATGGAGCTGTTGAGTCATTGGTCCACTCCCGGCTCAATGATTTCCGAACTCACTGGGTTTTGAGTTTTGGGCTTGGCTGCCTCTTTGGCGGCGGGCTTTGGGAGCTCTTTTGGAGTCACGACTTTAGGGGCTACTACTTTTTGATAAAAAATCAGCTCACCCTCAAGGCTTACAATTAAAATCTCAACGTCAAGAATTTGGCTGGCGTTTTTGAGTTGGCCAAACTCTGCTTTGACCTCACGAAAGCGACTGACTGAGAAGTATTCGCCCTGCTTGGGTCCAATCAGGGACTCAGCCCCGGCCCGAGAAAAAACTCCATTAGGATAAGCCAATACGGTTTCGGGACCTCGCGCAAGCACGATAATTCGGCCTTGTTGGCTTCCCTCGTCGGTTGCTGTGTACTGCAAGTTAAAAGCAACTCTCAGGGACTTGCCGGTCCAGGTGAGTTTTGCGGGACTGACGGTAAAGGGAAGCTTGGCAGCGCCTTCACTTAAATTACGGGCTTGCCGCGGCAAGGCTGAAAAAAGCGGGATGCTGCCGCCGGGGGCGATGACTGCAGGCGCTTGAGCTGGGGGTGCGCTGACGATCACAGGAGGGGCCGAAGCGACGGGTGGGGCTGCGGGAGTTGCGATTGGCGCGGTCACAGCAACGGCGGCTTGGCTGATTTTAGCCTCGAGGGTCTTGTTGGTAGTTCGAAGTTGGCTGAGTTCCTGCTCTATATTGTTGACGTGCGTCGGGTCGGTATGACGGGCAACTCGGTAATATTTAATGGCAAAAAAGGCACTCAGGAGTGTGACTCCGATGAGGAGGCCGACGAGTGTTCCAAAACGCTGAATCCAGTTCAAAGAAAGCTGAAAGGTGCGAGCCGCTTGGTTCTCTTTGAAGACCAGGATCGTGACTTCGTCGGCTTTGGATGCGGGTTTGGGTTGAGCCATGGGTAACCAAAACGTTAGCGTTTTACCTCAAAGGTGTCAACGTTGGGTCTCCCGGTAAAAGGTGTCGGGGTCGGACATCCCTGTCCTCCGCGCTAAAAAGCGCATCCTGCGCGCGCGGATCCCCTCACTTTTACCGGGAGCCCCTATGTGGGAACGGGGAACGGGGAGCCGCAGCGGTATGAGAACATGCCCGCTGATATTGGATCAGTACGGGGAGGTCACAGTACGGGGGAGGTCACAGTA
>JBBCAW010000086.1:0-28425 GCA_051382295.1 Bdellovibrionota bacterium FG-1
AGGGGTTGGTCCCGCCTGCGACTTCACGCCAGAAAAGATAGCCACTAAAGTTGGTGGCCATGTCGGCGTAAGAGCGGATGCCGTTGCCCTTCATTCCGTTGACGTCATTTTCGTCATCAAAGCCCATGGATTCAATGGTCTGGCCAGGGTCACTGTGGTGAACGTAGATCGCTTCGTAATAGTCGTAACCTTGGTCAAAAAAATGGCCGAGCTTATCCGTGCCGATGGAGTGGCCGCCGAGCACCAGCGAGGGGGCGATTCCCATGAGAAAAAGACCGCCCGACCCCGTATTCAGGCCCGCATTGGCATAAATACTTTCGCCATAGGGCACCGTGACCTTCTTTAAAGAAGGGTTCTTTATGGCCCACGCTTCAAGCTTTCCCACTTCGCCGCCAGCAAGCGTGTCTTTAATCGCAAAATGCAGCTTTTTCAGGTCACAGTCCTTGAGTCCGATAAGCGAGGTGTTGAGCAGCTGATTGGTTTTTTCATTGATGGAGTCAAGGGCTTTGGTGTCAGCCAAATCTCCTGCGGCGGTCGGGCGATAGGTGATGTTGTCGGTTTCTGCAGCCACTGTGTTGTCCAGGGCTATCAAGAAAAAAATGGCCACAAGTGCGGCGTAGGGTGTGTATTGCGCTCTTAAGTTCAATCTGAAGTTCCTCCGATCTTCGGGTGGCAGATCCAGGTCACTTCGTTTTTGTTATGGCAAAGATGCAGCACCCGGCTATGAGGGAGTTTTCTAAACTGATCGATCATCCGATAATCTGGATTGCCGGCGAATTTGACGGAGCAGACAAATTTTTGACAGTAGCCTGATTCAGTCCACGTCCGCATATACTCGTAAAGCTTCTCCGGATAGCAGATCACGTCGCTGAATACCCAGTCCATCTTGCGCGGGACAAACGAAAAGGCATCCCCCGCGGTGAATTCAATATTTTTGTATTTCCGAAGTTGGTCACTCAGTTCCGAGCGGTCAATACTCAGGACGTTCGCGCCCAGTTCTGCCAATGCCCAACTCCAAGAGCCAGGCGATGATCCGAGGTCCACGACCGTGTCGTTTGCCCTTGGCCAGTCACCGAGAACCGTCAGCGCTTCCCAAAGTTTCAGATAAGCGCGACTCGGCGGAATGCCTTTGTTTTCGATAAACGACACGTTTCCGTCGTAAGTGGGGCGACGAATCTCCTGGCTGTAAAGGATCAAATCAGGTTCGGCCAGCGTGAAGACGGGTGGGGGGCTTTTTTCTCCGCGAGAGGGAAAACGAAACGGCCGACTGGCTTTGGCGAGATTTAGGCCATCCGCGATCAGGGCGCCGCGCCGGTTGAAGAGATCTCCGTGGTAGCGCCAGGATTTCGAGATTTCCTTTAATTTTCGTTGTGCATCGCCGATGGATTCAATTTTTATCGACTGAACCTTGCGCCAGACACTTTGCGCCCAGGCTGGCTCCACATCATCCTCTTGAACCCCGATAGTCAGGTCCGTCGCGTATAGCCGCGTAACACCCAGATAAGCCAATTCTTGGAGCAGTTCGTCTTTGTGGTCTTTGGCGATGATGCAGAGCTGCCTAGGGTTCATTTCTGCCATCTTATTACGTTCCGGCTTTCGTTGCATCTACTGTTCAGTGTAATCTCAAGAGATGCAGGACGATGACAGGGTCTGGAGCCTTTATGTGCTCGAGTGCGATGATGGCAGCTGCTATACCGGTATCTCGCCGGATCCCGTCAAGCGTTTCGCCGTTCATTGCGCTGGCAAGGGGGCCGCCTACACGCGCATGCACCCGCCTAAAACCTTGTTAGTGACCGAACCCGTTGGGACCTACAGTCAGGCACTGCGCCGAGAGTGGCAGGTGAAGCGCCTTTCAAAAGTAGCGAAGCAGAAATTTGTGTTGGATCCAGCGGCATTGGCCCCGCCGGCTGTGGACGGTAAGATTTGTCTCACTGGGAAAAAAAAACGTCTAAAAACGCGCAAACGAAGGTGATTTCTTGAGCAAAATTGATTCAGAAGTTCTTTATTTGATTCTCACGAAGGCTTCCTTGTGGCTGGCGTAGTACTTGGAAAAAGTGTCGTTCAAGATACTCTCCCGAATTTCAGTCATCATGCGGTGGTAGAAGGTAAAATTGTGCTTGCTGAGAAGTTTCCATCCCAGCGGTTCTTCTGTCTTGGTGAGGTGGTGAAGGTAAGCGCGAGAGTAACGGGCGCAGGTGTCGCAGCCACACACGGGATCGAGAGCTTCTTCAGAAAATTTATAAATACTACTTCTGAGTTGGATTTTTCCAGATGAAGTAAAGCACGTCCCCCGCTTGGCGAAAGCTGAAGGGATGATGCAATCAAACATATCCACCCCACGATGGACTGCTTCGAGGATATCTAGGGGCGTGCCGACTCCCATGAGGTATCGGGGCCGGTCGCGCGGAAGCAGCCCTGCGGTGAGCTCGGTAAAGTCCTCTCGTTCATTTTTCGTTTCTCCCACCGCGAGTCCGCCGATCGCAAAGCCATCAAAGTCGATCGCCGCGAGAGTGTCGACGCTTTGTTTGCGCAGATCCGGAAAGCATGCGCCTTGGATAATCCCAAACATCGATTGGGGCGAGTCTTCGCGGGCGGCAAAGCTTCGCTTGGCCCAGCGATGGGTGAGTTCCATGGCCGTTTTTGCGAGTGCATGAGGCGAAGTGGAGGGGATGCACTGATCGAGGACCATCATCACGTCGCTTCCGATCGCTTTTTGGATGCGGATGCTTTCTTCGGGCGAAAGCAAATGCATCTTGCCATCGACGTAGCTTTGAAAACGTGCACCTTCCTCGGTAATCGCGCGGGAGTGGGGGAGTGAGAAAATCTGAAAGCCGCCCGAATCAGTCAGGACCGGGCCATCCCAGTTCATAAAACGGTGAATGCCGCCCAGTCGGGTAAAAACCTCCGCTCCTGGCCTGAGCATGAGGTGGTAGGTATTGGCGAGAAGCATCCGGGAACCCATATTTTTGAGCGTGTCGACCGTGATGCCTTTGACGGTGGCCTGAGTGCCCACGGGCATGAACACGGGCGTGAGGATTTCACCGTGTAGGGCCGTGAATCGAGCGGCCCGCGCGCTCGAGGCAGTCGCTTCATGGTCGATTTTAAAGTTCAGGCGGCTCATGAAGATGTTTTAGGCTGGATCCTTATCCGCATAGCCATGGATGTCCACGTAAGTGGTTCCTTGAGCCAGGGAAGAGGAGGGGGTCGCTGGCTGACCTTTGATGCGGATTCTTTTTTTCTTGAAGAGTTCTTTGAGTGCGCCGCGGGACAGGATGCTCAGCGCGAGGTGGAGCTTCTGTTTGCGGAGTTCCTCGAGGAGTACCGTATCGAGCCGGGGTTTCGAGCTGCTGAGAACCAGGGTGACACGGAAGGCGTTTTGGGGTTTTTCTGGGATATTGTTCATAAAAGTACACTCAGGGCGTTATTGGTCACTGTGGGGCTTCTTAGCATAGTTTTGGTAAACCGCCACTCAATTGGCACTCGCCATCGCCCTCCCAATGCTTGTACACTTAACGGATGCTCTCTCAATCTCAGCTCGCTGACATTCGTGCTCGAATCGAAACCGTCACTCAAAGCAGTGGCGACAATCCAATCATGAGCGACGCCAGCACGCTCCTTGCCGAGGTCATCCGTCTCTCCGTGTTCAGTGAAGACTTCACAAAGCAGATCCTCGCGCGAGTCCAGACCCTTGCGACGGATATGGAAGCCCTCGAGAAAGAAAACGCTCGCCTGAGAAAAATTTCAGAGAGTACCTATTTCGAACGCGACGCCTGTATCGGTCTCATCGCACGCCTGGCGAAACTTCAGGGCATGCCCGTGGGCACCGCCCTATTTGAACAGCAGCGTCGGGTGGTCGTCGATCTTCCGAGTGGTCAGGTCTCGTGGGAATATCTCGAGGCCGAGGCCCATCTCTTTGCCGATCTGCCCAGTTACGAGCGTACCCTTGAGAATCAGACCGTGAGCGAAGTGTATTCCAAGGTCATGAATCCAAATCTAGAAGAAGAATCACCCCACGGCGAAGCAAGCGGAAACGCCTAAAAAATATATCCGATCGTGAGATAAACCGACGGTAAAAACCTCAGGCTATTGGCGTAACTGGTCATCGCCTGATTGACCGCGCCGACGAGGTTGCTCTTGACCTCGTTATAGCTAGCGGTCGCGGCTGAATTGAGGACCACAAAACTGGCAAGACTTCCTCCCATGGCGACTGAAGAGGAAGGTGGAAGTAAAAACGTCAGTCCCAGTCCCGCGTCCAAGTGAAAGTGCTCGCCCAGAAAAAACTGGTATCCCGGGCCGAGATTAATCATGAGCTGGTTGATCATCACCGTGGCCGCGAGTGCGCCATTCACCGAAGTGTTGAGCGTTTCGTCTTTGATCATTCCTCCGATGGTGGCCGAGAGGCTCAGCGAATGCAGACTCAAATTCAGGAACCAACCCCGGCACCAAGGAAACCAACGCGCGAATGCATACACGCCCGAAAGTGTGTAGGTGCCCGAGGGGTAGATGTTATAGGTGTCGCCGGTCTGTAAATCGATGGGGAGCGGGGCAAAAGAGTAAAGCGACTGCGCCAAAGCATTGGCCGGAAATCCCCCTAGACCCACTCCAAATTCGAGGTGCGAAACGGAAACAATGCGGAGTTCGCCGGAGATCAGTTGCGGAAAGCCGGTACTGGCTCCAATACCCACCCAATGCCCCTCTTTGGGATTAGACGAATCCCCTTGTGCGGTGGCAATTGAGGTGGCCAGGGCGATCAAAACCGTCAAAGTGAGGAGGGTTTTTGCGATGTTCATCATCACCCCTACATCGCGAGCGCCAGTCCCAGCGTGATCGTCTCGGGACTGTTATAGAGCAACGTGAGCTTGACCTGGCTTCCGGAGGGGGCCCAAAGCAAGCCCATGCTCTCACTGAACTGCGACAACGCTGAAAGGTGGGACGAAATACCCAAAGACGCACCAACGGGTCCAATAAAGAACATGCCCGCAAGATAGGGGATAGTGTTGGTACTCGAACCTGAATCAAAGAGCTGCGTGAGAAAAGGCAGACGTAAACCCCCCTCGAAGGCATAACTGCTGGCTTCTCGGTGCCCGATTCCCAATGCCATCGTATTGACCGAACCCGTCACATGATAGAGAATGCCGGCAAATTGAAGCGCGCTGCCGTTTCCGATTTGGATCGAAACATCATAAGCTGGAGAAAAAGAAGTCGTGAGAAAGGGGCTGCTCATCGATAGCCCCACTCCTACGTCAGAAAACCGGGCGCCCGCGCCCGCGAGCAAGGCATGGCTCAGCCCCGCACCTCCGCCCGCCTGGGCACCTTCGTAGCCCACACCCAAAGCCCAAGTACCCTGGCTGTAGGAAAAAGTCGCATCATAACCTGTTTGGCTAGCGCCCAGCATCGCCGGCGAATACTCCAGTTGCAGGGCTTTTCCTTGTTGGTAGGGCAAGCCAGCGGCATCCGTTTGCAAGGCATGCGTAAACTCCGGAAACACGATCCCAGCCGGAAGAAAAAGCGCGGAGTCGGCGGCCCGGCTCTCGGGTGTCAGCACCGCGGCCACCCCAAAAATGACCGACATCGCACAAAGCCTGAAAATACCGATCTTTAAATCTATCCCCTGCATCCCTTGATTGTACTCTAGAATTCGGTACCGTGCGAAGTGTGGTTTATTTGTTGACCTAAACTATTCTGTCAGGTATTGTCCCCGCATGAAAATGACGAGTCGGGATAAGGTGTGTATTGTTCTTTGGATATCGCAGCTTATGGTGGGGATGAGCGCTCGGGCGGATACCGGGGTTGAGCCCAACTGGAAACATAAACAAATAGTTCGTGTTCAGTTGAGTGACCAGGGGGCGCAGCGCAAGAGCGGGTCGGCGTACACCTCTTTTTATGACGGCAGGCGCGAGGTCATCTCTGGCGAAGAACTCTTTGACCTCGTCGACCCTGAAGGCGACGTGGAACAGGGGATCGCCGTCTTGGCGTTAGCCCGGATCTTGGATCATGAGGCGGTTAAACACAGAATGGCCACTCAGGTTTCCGAGGATCGAGTGAGCTATGTGGTTCATTCGATTTTGGTTCAAAACGCCGCCAATTTGCAAAAAATGAAAGTGCGGGCCGAGGTTGTGATGATACCGGACACCTGCAAACCTGGACCTCGTTTGGATCAGGATTATGAAAAGTGCCGCGGCCATTCAAGAAATGTCATCGCTTATCACCCCTTGGAGGATATTTCGGCAGTGGGGAGCGACGAGTATCTTTATGGGCTTTTGAGAAGTGAGACCATTGGAACCGAACCCAATTCGTTTAGGTCGCGCAGCGCGACGTTCAACATCGATTGGAAGTTCCGCGAAGGTGGATTAGCCTTTGAACTTCAACGGTTACAGACCTCCAAAGACGAGTTGCGTTGGCCTAAGGTTTCGCTGGTGATCGGAAATGAACCCGATCCTGAGGTTGTGCTCTTAGCCGGGGCAGCGGTGCGTCCCAGTTTCCCCCTGTCTTTGCAGGAATTCAAAAATCAAATTCGAAGAAAACTGCAGACCGTTCAAACGGGCCTCGTGCGGGCCGCTGTTCTTCAAAAACTTTTGCAAGAGCGGGTCCCGCCCTCATCGGAACAGGCTTTTGGGGTGGTCACTCGTGAGGAGATGGACCAAATGTACCGCAGGCTGCTCCAGGGCCCGGCTTCGCCGTTGGGACGGTTGCAGGCCAACATCTTGGAGATCAACGCCGTGGGCGTTCGAGCCATCGATTTCAGAACTGAATTTTTGCGACGTTTGACAGAAACCGAGAAAGACTATTTGCGGGCTTGGAAAGAGGATCCCCAACATCTTTTTACGGATGCGGACGAGGAACGTCTTAATCAATATGCGGCACGCATTCGACAAACCGTGCCGAGCGATATTTATCGAAAACTGCTGGTGGAATTCTCGTCCGATATTAAAAGTGGAAAATTGGGGGTTTCCATGGAGAAACGCGCATTGAGCCGCCGCCAAACCGATTCGAGCAGTCCGCTTGCGGCCGATCTGTTAGATGCCAAGGAAATGAATTATTTTTTCTTTGTGCCCACTGCCCAAAATCCTTTTCCACCGGTAGAAAGTTTATTGTTTCACTTTGATGGGGTTGATTTTGACGGCAGCGTGAGAATTGCGGTGCTTGAATCACGAGAGCAGAGCCTTGAGGCGCGTGATTCGCCCGAAACTCAACAGATCCTCCGAAAGGGGGTATTGGCCGAAAAGCGTCAGCAAAGCGTGAACAAGATTTTGTTGAATTTATTGAGTCAAAATCACGTCGAAATCATGACCAATACTTGCGCCGAGCCGGGTTGGCCCTGCCTTGATGTTCAACCGCGGGTATTGGTGCCCCATTTGATGGGTGCACTGAGTCGAGTGTTCGACGTCAAATAATACACACTTGTTCGATAAATCCCCTGGATGGTAGGCTTTTTATAGTAATACAAGCGAGAAGCTGAGTTTGACTTGAAATGGGGGTCCTTGCGATGGAACGTAGGACAATTCGTGGAGTCCATGTGATACGTGTACGTGGAGATTCAGTCGAGCGTGCGCGACAGCATGGCGCTTTGCTCAGGGAGGAAATTCAGCGCGGGGCCCTGCCGTATTTGGCAAAAAAAAACGAGGGGATCATTCGGCGGGGGCCGGGACTCGCTCGTATTCAAATGATTCAGGATATGGCGGCGTGGTTTTATCGCAACGTCATCATCAAGTATGTGGAGTTCAGGACGCCGGATGAGATCAAAAGAGTGATGCGTGCCATGTCTGAATCGACAGGCATTGCCTACCGGGACGTGGTGCAAGGGGTGTTTCAGGCCGATGGATTCATGCTCCTTTGTCGGCTGTCCGTGATGCGCCATACTTTGGGTGAAATTCATGCAGGTGGATTGCCGGGTTGCACAAGTGCCGTGGCGCTCAAGGGGTGGACCGCATCGGGGCGGCTTTTAGCCTGTCGCAATCAGGACTATCCGATGGTCGGTCCCTGGGAGCAAAATACCACGGTGATTTTTCATGAGCCGACGGAACCGGGGCATATCCCCCATGTGGCCGTTACGACAGCGGGGGTTCACACTGCCGGGTTGACGGCGATGAATCAAGAAGGGATCACCCTTTTTACGCATGCCCATTTTGGGCGTCACGTCACTCTGCATGGGATGCCGGTGGTGGATATCGGCAATGAGATTGTTCGTCGTGCAAAGACTTTGGGACAAGCGGTAGATATTGTTCGGCAGTGCCGGCCTTATGCGAACTGGGCCTTTGTCGTAGCGAGCGCCTACGAAAATGATGCGGCGGTGTTAGAGATCACTCCTGATAAAGTGGCCATTACTTCCGCGAAAGACGGGTTTTTGGCGCATTCAAACTATTTTCATTCTCCTGAACTTCGGCAAGAGGAGGCCTTGATCTCGGGAGGTTACGTCGAGGATCTGGGAGCGCGAGTTTGTCGAATTCGTGAAGTGATCGAAGCTCATCGGGGCACGCTCGAACCGGAGCACCTGAGTGCCGTTTTGGGAGATCAGATTGATTGGTGTACGGGCGAGGAGCGGGTGGTCGGCAATACGGTCGGGGTCGTGACGACGATTAAGTCCACCGTCTGGGATCCCGAGGCGCAAAAGTTGTGGGTATCGGCTCGCCAACAGAGTCCAACGGGACTCGGTGATTATATTGAAATCGATGGCAATCAGTTTTGGGCTATTCCCGAAGGGGAATTGGATGAGGCGCACTGGCCGACTTTGCCCGGCTATCAACCGAAGCATCCGGAGTTGATCGGGGCGATGGAGCATTATCGGAATGCCTATCAGGCTCATCATATGGAAGGCGTTTCGCCGGAGAATGAAAGGCGGACACTCGAGTCTTTACGTCTGGCCGCCGAGACTATGCCAAGCGATGGCAATCTGTGGATGCAAACGGCGATCGTGGCCTTTGGTCAACACAAGTTTGAAGAGGCGAAAAAGCATTTTGAACGAGCCCGCACGTTGAAACTTTCGCCGCATACCGCAGGAGTTTGTGAGCTTTACCTCGCGCGCTCCTTGGATTTGGCGGGAGATCGTGAAGGCGCCCTCAAACTTTATCGTCCTGGGGCCTCTCATCGGGATCCCGGTCTCCAAGAGGCGATGAAGCGTGGATTGAAACGCCCTTATCGCGCCGAAGAGACGGTGCAAATGATGATTGATTTGCAGTTCCCCGATACTTTTCATTATTAAAGGAAGCTGGTTATGAATGTTTACGCCCGTTACAAGCGCGATCCTCAAGGGTTTCGTAATTTGGTCGAGCTTTTGGAAAGTACGCCCCTGATTCGACGCCAAAAAATGATCGATGTGGGCATGCAAGAGGACCCGGAGTTTACCGAAAAAGCCATGAGCTTTATGCTCAACTTCGAAGATGTCATGAATTTGCCAGACATGGAATTGGCGGAGGTCGTCTCTACTGCTCCTCCTCGGATCACGGGTATGGCCATTTCAAGGGCAGATGACGCGGTTAAAAAACGTTTCCTCAAAAATGCCCTTCCTAAGATCGGGGGGGATCTCAAAGAATACATGCAAGTGGAAGTCACTTTGAGAGAGGTCGGCGGAGCGCAGCTCAAGCTCATTCAAGTCACAAGGAAGTTAGAAAAACAGGGCTACGTCAAAACTAAAAAAATCCCGCTGCAAACGATAGACTTTTAGACGCTGCGATTGGTGGCGGCCTCCCAGATTTCGCGCGAAAAGGCTCGGACTTCGCCCAAGACCTCAAACTGATTTGGCTTCCAGCCTCCTTCGCCCTCAAAGGTATCCCATTCCCAGCGTTCGGTGTCGCGCGCGAGACGGGTCAGTGCGATATGGGCGCCCTCGGTGCGCGCGAGCTGGAGGTACTTTTCTTTGTCGAATTTGAACATAAGCCATTCTCCTGGGATGAACGTACCAGATCGAATTCTCTGGTGTCTACCGAATGGTCAGCTGGCCACACTTTTAAGGCATTGAAGGGGTAGGGGTTAAAACAAGGATTGATATAACCCATTGAAAATAAAGAATTTTAGTTAATATGCTCGAGTCGGCACACTCTCTGCTTTACCTAAGCGCAAGAGAGTAGAGAGTGTGTGCCTATGTTAAGCTGGATGAAAGAAAAACGCTGGATTGCCGCGTCCCTGGTGCTGAGCATCGTGGGTTGCGCTAAGGGAGATCTTCCGCGAATTGGTGCGGGAAATCCTCGCTATGACGCGATTTCAGCACCTTCGGCGGCCAATCAAAAAGCGACCCCCGACGGAGGGGCGGCCACATCACGTCCTGCCGTGAAGAATGCGGCGCAGGCGGTTCAAAACCTTTGTCAAAGTTTGGTCGATAAACAGGTTCCTCAAGGCCTCAAGCGAGCGGTCGGCGAATATGCCCCTCTGCGAGAATTGATCCGATCGATGAGTCAACTCGTGAGGGATGATCCCTCCTTGTTTGTGCGGGCCCATGCGCGTGCTTTGCAGGCGGTGAATGCTAATGTCCTTCAAACCTTATTTCGTGCTGGAATGAGCGCCGAGGCGCGGGTGTTTCGGAAAACCTTAAGTGAAAAAGTGCATTATTCGCGCTTGCATGGAAATGAAGAGGACCTCCAGTTCATGTTGGCCGAGGTCATGGGCTTAAGTGAGGGTTCTCTTTGCGCCAATTATTATCTGGAAGAGTTTTTCACCCAGTTCGTTCGGAATGTGGATATTTTCGGTGGTATTGTTTTTGGCACCACGAGTACGCCCGCTCAGGCCGATACGCTTGGGCTTTCGGTGGGACTGCCTCCGTTCATCGCCAAGGCTGATCCTGTTTTGGACCGGACGGCTTTGCGATCCGGGACGCGGGCGCTTTGGATGACCTGGACCCATTGGGAACCTTCGACAGGAGTGGATTCGATCCTGCAAGCCCTAGAAAATGCATCGGCCGCTACCGAGCACCATGGGGTCATTTTAGATCTTCGTTTTGCCGGCGGTGGAAGTGTTGCAGTTCTGCAGCGGGCGCGCGACAGTGCGGCCAAAGGCTGGGGAAAACGTCCAATCGTGATTTTGACCAGTCTGGAGACTCGAGGAATGGCTGCCATATTTGCCTTTGAAATGGCCCAAAAATCCAACGTACAGGTTTTTGGTACGGCTGAGGATACCTACGGGTATGGTCGCAAGCTCAAGCAACAGGCGACCACCTTGCTTGAAGGTTATTCTGAAGTGAATGTCACGATTGGTTCTGAGGTCGTGCAGCCTTCAATCGATCTATCCCAAGCGGGTGGCTTTAGATTGAAAATTTCATCGGACCGCGTGCTGTCGCGGGTCGATGTGGATGAACTCATTAAGAAGGCGGATCATTGGGCTGAGACGGCCCACGCCGATGAGCCGCCCGCTCCTCCCGTCGGGACACAAGTGGCGGCCGCTGATGTCCTAGCAGAGCCTCCGGTCCTAGCAGAGCCTCCGGTCCTAGCAGAGCCTCCGGTCCTAGCAGAGCCTCCGGTCCTAGCAGAGCCTCCGGTTGAGATGTCCCCCCAGGCTGCGGAGCTACCCATGCAAGATGCTTCGCCCCCTGTTTTTGAGGTTCCGGTGGATGTGCCGATGGAGCTTGCTAAGAACGCAGCGGATCCCCAAGTGTTTGGGGTTCAGTGATTGAGGGCCAGGCCTTAGAAGGTCTCCGCCTTTTGAACTCGAATCGTATTGCTGTTTACAGGTGCGCCTTCGATTGCCACTTGGTGGGAGCCATTTAAATAAAGGCGCATGGCGGTAGAGGCTTCGATCAGATTGAAGATCGTCCCCGTTTTTGTTTCTTCTACTTTGAGTTGGCAGCCCTGTCCTTGGTTTTGAGTGGCTTGTACGTCACACTTAAGAACCCCTTCTACTCGAATTTTGGCCTGTACTTGATTCTTAGTTTCTTGCCGAATCGCCGCAATATTGATCGAGTCTCCGCGATTGGCAAAGGCGAAAGACCCACTCATTGCGGTGACGGCAAGCAAGGCCATGATGACTTTTTTCATACTATCCTCCATGAAAAAGAGCCGCGGGTTCACGTGGCTACTGACTAACAAAAATAGATGGGGTGGTCGCTGTTCGAGCTTGAAGTTTTGAGAAGAACTCTCTGGTGGGGCGCTTCATGTGCCCCATTGATTTAAGCGTAGATGATTTTTTGGTGAGATGTCAAATGAGGAATGTGCGATTTTCTGAACGACAGGTTTTGGATGGGATTTATCAATAGATTTTGGGTATTTAGATGATTTTCCTGGCAAGAGTGCCGTTTGATTGCTTTAGAGGTTGTCGCGGTTGAGCTTAAGGTTCGAGGACGTTAAGCTTAAACCTGACAAAATCCTTAAGTAATCGGATACCCCTCTGGGAACAGCTGTCGTTCACAGGTCTCGATGACGGTGTGGATGAGCTTGATATGCATCTCCTGAATTCGGTCTGAGGTCTGAGCCGGAATCACAATCGCGAGATCAGCCATGGCTTTGAGCTTGCCTCCATCACGCCCCAGAAGGGCGATGGTGCGGATTCCTTTTTTGCGAGCTACTTCAAAGGCGAGGCAGAGGTTTTGCGATTGACCGCTGGTGGAGAGGCCCACAAGGAGATCGCCGCTTCGGCCGAGGCCTTCGAGCTGACGGGCAAAGACCTGATCAAAGCCAAAGTCATTGGCCACGCAGGTGACGTGGCTTGCGTCTCCCAGTGCCAGCGCACCCAGTGGGCGGCGATTGGCGCGATACCGGCCGGTCATTTCTTCGGCAAAGTGCATTGCGTCACAATGGGAGCCGCCATTGCCGCAGGTAAAGAGATTGCCATCATGGGAGTAGGTTTCCATGAGCATTTGGGTAAATTGCTCACATTTTTCAAGCTGTTGGGGGTCATTCAAAAAGGCTTGGAGGGCGGTGCGAGCGTCGGAGAGCGCGTTTTTCCAGATTTTTAGGGAGGAGGTCATGCTCCTCACTTTAGCACAAAAGTATTAGCCTTTTCTTGGCCTTTTTTGCATACTCCCGCCCACATGGCATCACGTTCAAAGTTATCCTCTCGGGCATCGTCGCCAAAGCTGAATCAGGGTCAACAAAATGCGCTCGAACTTTTGACTGGCTCGGACGAAAACGTCTTTCTGACTGGCGTCGCAGGTTCTGGTAAAAGCTTTTTGGTTCGGCGATTTTTGCGAGAGCGAGAGTCCAGTGAGCGTCGCTTTCCGGTGCTCGCAAGTACGGGAGCGGCGGCGATTTTGGTGGGGGGGCGCACCTTTCACAGCTTTTTTGGACTCGGCATTTTAGAGGGCGGAGTGGACGCAACCGTCGAGCGCGCCATTCGCAATAAACGGGTTTGTAAACGGCTGAATGCCACTGACGGCGTGATTATCGACGAAGTCTCCATGATTTCAGGCACCACTTTGCGGGCGGCTGAAAAGATTTGTCGCAAAGCGCGCGAATCCCAACGGCCCTGGGGGGGGCTCCGGGTGATTACGGTTGGAGATTTTGCGCAGCTTCCGCCCGTCAATCCGCATTGGAATCCTGGCAATGGGCTCACCCCGCGTGCGCTACGCGATTGGGCGTTTTTGGATGAGTCTTGGCTGACTTCGGGGTTTGTGTCGGCGGTATTATACGAAACCATGCGAACCACGGAACCTGAGTTGCTTCATGCGCTCAATGCCGTTCGCGCGGGACAACTGGATGGGCCATCGACGCGATTTTTGAATTCCCGCTTACTTGCGCCTCCTCATGATTTTGATGGAACCCGGCTTTTTGGCCGTCGAATGGACACTGAACGCTTTAATCTGCAGCGCCTTTGCGAGATACCGGCGGAAGTTCAGACTTTTGAGACCATTTATACCGCGGCCTTATCCGCCTCCTCCAAAAAAGCTGACCAAAATAAGGCGATTGCAGATTTTAAGAAGAATGCTCCCGTCCCCGAAGTCCTTCAGTTGAAAGAAGGTGCTCTGGTGATGATTCGCCAGAATGACCCTGAGGGAAAATGGGTCAATGGAAGCGTGGGGATTTTGAAGGAAATTGACGATGAATGTTTGTCGATCGAGCTCTCGAACGGTTTAGACGTCGAGATCGAAAAAACGACCTTTCAGATGCTCAACGCGGAGGGGGGCATTGTGGCGAGCGCCACTAATTTTCCGGTCAATTTGGCGTACGCGATGACGGTTCATAAGGCACAGGGGGCTTCGCTTGAAAAGATGCAGGTCGATCTTCGTGGCCTTTGGGAACCCGGTCAAGCCTACGTGGCCCTTTCAAGGGCACGCACGGCACAAGGACTGTTTATCGAGGGCTGGAGTCCTAGCTCCATGATTGTGGATCCGGTGGTGACGGAGTTTCATCGCCGAATTTGGGAGTAGCGGTTAGGTCTTTTGAAACAGTTTTCCGATTTTGACCAACAAGTCTGGATTGAATTTTCCGATCTCTACTCCGGAAGGCGCTGAGTATTTTTTGAGTTCAGCCCACGCTTCTGCGGGTTTACGGGCTCGATCCCCTTCACGTTTGGCATAGAAATGATCAAAGGCTCCCACAATGGAAAGCAAAGCGGCCTCGACCGGGATTTTGGGACCCCAGAGTCCATCCGGAAAACCGCTGCCATCATGTTTTTCGTGATGATGAAGAATGGCTTGCTGGACGACCGGAAATAGTGTGATGCGTTTTTGTTGCATCATTTGAAGAGAGGCGGCGGGGTGGGTGGCGTACGCCTTCAGCTCCAGGGAGGTGAGTTTAAATTCACTTTTTTTGAGGAGCTTTTGGTCAATCGTAGCCAAACCAATGTTACTGAACAGCGCGCATACGGCCGTGATCTCGGGGTTGGGTATCCCACAGAGCCGCCCAAACAGGAGCGCATAAAGTGCGGAATTGATGCCGTGGGCGATCGTGCTGGCTCGAGCGTAGGGGAGGACTTCGATGCACAAGAGAGGAGACCCAAAAGTTTGGATTAAGGCTGAGAGCTTGTGAATAATCTGAAGGCCCTCGTTCCACATCCCCTCGCCATTCTTAGGGCGACCATCCGTGGAGATATCAAAAAACCGGATAAAAAGGTCGTGAAAGTGCTCCCGCACGACGTCCATCTCCTCGGAGTAAATGAGTCGAGGCGTGGCGCGGGCGTCACGCAAGGCATTTAGGGCGGGTGGCAAATTTTCGGTTCGCACATAAACATGGTGTTCATGCGTGGAAAGTAATTTGTCGCGTCTTGCAGTCGTAAACGGAAGGCCGGCGGCCATATAGACTACATAGTGGTTACTGAGGGGGAGGTAGTGGTAGATGTCCACCGGAAAAGTCATGTCGAGTGTCAGGTCTTCTAAAAAAATCGTGCGAAAAGTCCGTTTTCGGAGCACGCGAATGAGGTACGGAATTTCATTCGCTTGCAGCGTCTTGCGGTCGGCAATAAAAGTGGCACCGCATTTTTTAGCAAATTCACCGTCGCGTCCGTGAATTTTGTTGAGTAAAAGGATGATGGTGAGCTTCTGGTTGAGCTGGGAGGCGTATTGTGACAATTCAAGGTAGCTGAGGCGATCGAGTTCTTCCCTTTCTTCGAATTTGTCCTCGGGTTCTAATCCCTTTTCATCCATGATCAACACGTTGAAATTTTTTTGATCGAGCTGGATCACGGCATCCGCCGGATGGTTGGTCATCACTAACTCGGTTTCACGTCCAAAAATAGGGGTGAGCTTTGCCCTCATTTCGCGATCACGTGAAAGGAGTAAGACTCTTTGATGCCATTCTGGAGCTTTCATGCGGAGCGACTATTGAATCTGAAAGGCAAGTTTCATGGCAAAACGGCGATCTTGCAAACCGCCTGGGTTGAAAGTCATTTCTTCGCCGTAAGTATTGAGATCGAGGGTGACAAAACGCAGATCGATGCCAAGGCCGGCCGTTAAATAACCCTGATTGATGCCGGTGCGCAGCGCAAAGACCTTCCAATTGAATTCAGTTCCAAGATGAACCGTCCGCCAGAGGCTCCCATTGGTGTTGTTGCCGATATCGGTAAACTCCAGCGCAATGACGGTGTCATGGAATTTCCACCAAGATTGGCGGGTCGCCGCTAGGCCGAAGCCCATCGTGCGGGGTTGTTCATTGGGGAGGCACTTTCCACCGGCTTGGGTGCATTGGAGGCTTGAAATCATATTCATCCCCAAGTTGCTGTAGCCGCCACCCAGAAGGTTATTAAACGTTGCGCCGACCGTGTAGCGATAGGGACTGCCTTCGGCGACCGGTAAACGGTAGGTGGCGCCTAAGTCAAAGTCGAGCATGCCGCCTTGACCGATCGCATTTTGGGGCGAAAGCGAACTTCCCTTGAGCATGTCCACGAACGTATAGGCTTGGGTGGTTTGCAGGCGGTAGACGACGTGAGCGGTGGTGCCGACGGAGAGGCGATCCTCGGGTAGAAATTTTCGACCGACCGTGAGGGCTGGCCCGATATCCGTGACGCCATTGGGTACGAAAGAAAAGTTTTCTCGCAAGTCGATGTCCGCCTGGGTGCTCGTGATCAAAGCAAAGGCGAAGGCCCATTTTCCGGTTTCGCCGGTAGGGACGTAAAAGGCCGGAAACGTCGTCTGAAACCGCACATGGTTGTTGAGGCCGGCGGTGTTGGCAATTTTCTGAATGGTATCGCCGCTGCCGGTGAGTTTACTGATGGTGCTCGGCAGGGTCGAGTTGGTTTCGATCATGGGATCGAGGAGGGTGAAGCGGAAGCGGGGATTAGCGGTCACGCGTGCCGGATTGTTGAAAAAATTCTCGTCATAGAGCCCCGTTGTGATGCGTATCCCGCCCATGCCGGCGCTTCGCACACTCCAGTAGGGGCGAACGATTTGATCCAAGGCGTGAGCACAAGGGGAGAGAACGAGGAATATCGAGGCAATGAGGACAGTAGTGTTTTTGTTCATGATTAGCCTGCAATTCCTTGATTGATCAACGTCGCGCGAAAGCAGCGCGCTTGAGGTTCTCCGGCACTCGGCGAGCCCGCTTGGCCGGTATTAAACAGATTTTGAAAGGAATTGAGGGTGGAGTCCGTGGCGTTGATCACGGAGAGTCCGTTGACGGCCTCATTGAGCGCAGAAAAAAGCTGGTCCAGCGAAGGCGTCGTACCGGAGGGGGCGGCTTGAGTGATGTCGCCGTCGGTGGCTGCCACGGATAGCACGCTTCCTACTGGGGCGTCACAGGCCGTCGATAGCGCACAGCCCTCTAACACGTTTGTGGTATTCGCCGTTGCCCCGCAAGCGGTACCTCGGAGGGCCAGGGAATTTGAGGTCAGTTGACCGCCCGTAATGGCCGAGGCTTCGCTCAAAATCTCAGCCGCCAGCGCGCCTGCGGTTAAAAAGCGCACCAGGGATTTGAGTTGAGGAGTTTGAATGGCTGCTGTTTTTTGGTAGGCAGAATAGATGGCGAGGCGTTTGGTTTGGCCGGAACCTGACACTAGAAGTGAGCTGAGCTGATTAATCCCCTTGGCGTTGGGGCTTGATCCAAATGACGTCGCAAAGGCTCCGAAGCCTGCGCCATTTTGAACTAAAATCGTATAGGCTTCTTCGCTGGCCGCAATGTCGGCGGAATCGCCTGAAAGTTTCTGGTAGGCATCCAGCGCTCCGGCATAGTCTCCTTGATCGAGTCTCGCGCGAGCGGCCGAGATGAGTTGAACATCGCCGCCAGGACTGCTGAAGGGGCTGAAAACATTGCAGCTAGCGGTGGTGATGACTATCGCTAAGCTTGCGAAAGAACATGTAAATATCGATTTCATGAGAGAAGTTCCTTCTTCTTCAGTATTCGGTCCATGAGTCACTCTTTGGAGGCATCAAAAAGCGTAAAGGGCTTTGAAGGGTTTGTAAAGGATTCCCATTGGTTAAACGATATTGACATCGATAGTGATATAGTTTAACACTTAAAGAATGACGGTTAAGGTCTCTCCTAAGTATCAGGTAGTGATTCCAGAAGCGGTTCGAACAGCCTTGGGGATCCGAGCAGGGTCACAGATTGAAGTGATTGCTAAGGGTAAGGTGGCTTACCTTGTGCCCGTGCAAACGATTGAGGAGCTTCAATCGGAGATGGCGAGTCGTCTCAATCATAAAAATCTTCGCGAAAAGAAGGACCGCGCGTCGTGAGTTCGTCATTGGTTTTGGACTCTTCTGTTTGGATTGAAATCCTCAATAAGGGACCGCTTGCTAAGGATTGCCTCAGGGCCCTCAAAGGTGCGCACGCTATTTATGTTCCCACCTTGGTTTTGTTTGAAGTTTATAAAAAGCTGGCAAGTTCTCGGTCCGAGGATCAGGCGCTCTCTGCCGTCGCAATGATGAGCCAATACAAAGTGACAGATATGACTCGGGAGATTGCCTTGGCTGCCGCGGATATCTCTCTCCAGCGCGACTTGGCGATGGCAGATAGTGTTGTACTTGCTCATGCTCAACAGACGGGGGCGACTTTGGTCACCCTGGATAATGATTTTGCAGGAATTTCAGGGGTCGAGGTTTTTCGTAAAGAGTAGGCGCAGTGATTCAATCGCGCGCCGGAGGTCATCAACGCTCCCATTATTTATGAGGACGTGAGTGGCTGCTTGCCGTCTTACGGAGTCGGAGATCTGAGAGGCCAAAATTTGGTCGGCCAGGGTTTCTGAAATGCCATCGCGGGCGATGAGGCGGGCTCGCCGGATCGCCGGATCAGCGTCGACGACAATCAGGCCCGCGAGGTCACGATAACGGCCAGTTTCGACTAAGAGAGCGGCTTCGTAAAGGATGGGAGAGTCGCTGAGCGTACCGATTTGGCTGAGCTGTCGGATTTGATTGATGCGTTTAAGGCTTTCCGCCTGAATCAGAGGATGAAGGATGGCCTCAAGATCCTGACGGGCTTTTGGGTCGGCAAAGACGATCTTTCGGAGTTCGGCGCGATCGGCAGTCCCAAAGCGTGTGAGGATTTGCGCATACGCCGCTCCGCCGGGGCTTGCGAGTTCGCGCGCGATGGTGTCGGCATCGACGACCGGGATTCCGCGTTCCGCAAAAATTCGCGCCGCCGTGGATTTGCCTGAGGCGATTCCGCCGGTGAGACCCCAGACTTGGGCCGGGAACTGAGTTTTAGGGTTAGCTTTTGGAGTCACGTTCCTGTGCCTTCGCCTGTTCCCAAAATCGATCCATTTCAGGGAGGTCGGATTGGTCCGGGGTTTTCCCCATTTCCTTGAGTTTCTTTTCAACAAACCGAAAGCGGCTCTCAAATTTTCGAAGAGTGGCGCGGAGGGCGTCCTCGGGGTTGATCTTCATGAGAGAGGCAACGTTGGCTAAGGTAAAAAGTAGATCGCCTACTTCTCCTTCGAGTTTTTTGCGGGCGGCTAGGACATCCCCCTCTTTGGCATTGCGGCTGAGTGATTCCAGAGCCAGGACTTCGTCCTTCATTTCACGCAGCTCTTCGTCGAGTTTTGCCAGCGGCCCGTGCATGTCATTCCACTGAAAGCCGACTTTGGTGACTTTTTCGATGATTCGCGCGGCTTTTTGCAGGGCCGGCAGGCCTTTGGGCACCCCTTCCAAAACGCTCGACTCGGGCTTATGCGCTTTTTCCTGCGCTTTTTGCTTTTCCCAGTTTTTAAGAACGTCATCAGGGGAGTGAACCTGATTTTGCTCCGTTTTTGCAAAAACATGGGGGTGCCGGCGAATCAACTTTTCATCGAGTGTCGCGGCCACGTCCAAAAAGTTAAAGGCTCCGGCTTCGCTTGCTAATTCGGAGTGCAGCAGAATCTGCATGAGCAAATCCCCGAGTTCTTCGCGAAAAGCGGTTTGGATGGGCTCGCGCTTGAGGTCTTCGGGTGTGGCTAGTTGGTCCAAAACATCCAAGACTTCATGGGCTTCTTCGATCAGGTATTGCCTGAGTGACTGGTGGGTTTGGACGCGGTCCCAGGGGCAGCCATCGGGAGCCCGCAGTTGCCGAACGGTACCGATCAGGTGAGCTAAGATCTCGAGTTGAGTTGACTGTGTCATAACCCTCGTCCATAACACGAAATGATGAAAACCGACATGCAGAGGCTGGCAAACCGGAAACTTCAGGCGATTCTCAAAGCGGCTTGGGCGATGCCAAGTTTGCGGCGTCGGGCTCGCCTAGGGAGGGGCGTGGTGGAGTGGGGCGCCACGGTTCAGCTCGTGGGTACTGTGGCGATGAGTCGCTTGAATGCTCAATATCGGCAAAAGGCTTATGCGACGGATGTGCTGAGTTTTCGGTCTCCTGACGTCTTTTTTCAGCAGGGGCAGCTGGGTGAACTCGTGGTTTGCGCGCCCGTTTTGCGGCGTCAGGCCGGCGAACGGGAGCATTCGGAGCAAAAGGAGTTAGCGGTTTTGCTCGTTCATGGCGTGCTTCATTTGCTGGGTTTTGATCACGAATTGGGTGCGCGGGAGGCTCGGGCGATGGCTCGTTGGGAGGCTCGTCTGCTGAAGGGTAAGCGGGGACTTATTCAGCTGGCCTGAGGTGGGTTGACCCCCAGGGCAATTCAGGTTAATGAAGTCAGCTATGACATTAGCTCCTCATGAAATCCGCGAGCAACTCGCTTCGATGAAGCATAAACTCGACTTCCTACGGGGGTCGCTTTGACCTCGCTGCAAAAACCCGTCGAATTGAAGAGCTGAGTCATCTTTCTACCCTTCCTGAATTTTGGAGCGACAATCGTCAAGCGCGAGAAATGACGACTGAAAAGTCACGTCTTGAAGACGAAGTGAATCAATACAATGATTTAAGTCGTAGCTATGCCGATGTCGAGACGTTGTTTGAGCTCTCGCAAGAAGAAAAAGACGATTCTGCGATGGCCGAGGTGTCGGGGTTGGTTTCGGAACTCTCGCAAAAGTTTGAAAAAGCAGAGTTTCGTAAAATGCTCTCTGAGGATCATGATTCGCGAAATGCGATTGTGACGATCAATGCCGGGGCCGGGGGGACTGAGTCCCAAGACTGGGCGCAGATGTTGTTGCGCATGTACCAGCGTTGGGGTCAAGACAAGGGATTTAAGGTGGAGTTGATGGATGCGCTGGCCGGTGAAGAGGCTGGGATTAAAAACGCCACGTTGACGATCACCGGGCCTTTTGCCTACGGACAGCTTAAATCTGAGGCTGGTGTGCATCGTTTGGTTCGAATTTCGCCGTTTGATTCGAATGCACGGCGTCATACTTCTTTCACCTCAGTTTATGTGACTCCCGAAGTGGATGATGACTTTGAGGTGGTGATTAACCCCGCTGACTTGCGCGTGGACGTTTTTAGATCCGGCGGCAAGGGGGGGCAGGGCGTGAATACCACGGATTCGGCCGTCCGACTGACCCATTATCCTTCGGGACTGGTGGTTGCCTGTCAGCAAGAACGTTCGCAAATTAAGAATAAAGCCTTAGCCATGAAGGTTCTGAAGTCGCGCCTCTATGAGCGACATCTCGAAGAGGAGCATAAAAAGCAGCAAGCGGTCGAGGAGACTAAAAAGGATATTGCCTGGGGCAGTCAAATTCGTTCCTACGTCCTGCATCCTTACAAAATGGTGAAGGATCATCGGACGGGGTTTACCGTTCCGGTGGCGGATAAAGTGTTGGATGGGGAGTTGGATGGCTTTATGAAGGCTTATCTTACTTGCCGCATCACGGGCGAGTGGGCTCGGGGTGGAAGCGACGAAGTCTAAAAATAGGGCAGGATTTGTTGACAAGCCCTTAGCCCTGAATTATGCATGTTCACACATCTGTTTGCGGGGGCGTAGTTGAGTTGGTTACAACGTCGCCCTGTCACGGCGAAGGTCGTGGGTTCGAGTCCCATCGCTCCCGCCATTTAGATGCACATCCGTACTTTGTTTCCTCCCATCGATCCGTGACAAGCTGGGGGGACAAGGTTCCCCAAAAATCACCAATTCAATCCGGTTGTCCTTATAAATAATGATCTTTTTGACGATTTTTTCGATCAGGTTACGCTGCTCCGTGCCCGTGAGTTGATCGAAGCGGTCGCGGAACCGAGTGACGGCGTCCTCAAGTCGTTCCAGCCCTGATCGGCGCATAATTTCATCCCTGTAACGTTCAGTCGCATCCAGCTCGGCGGTTTTTTGTTCCTTATTTTGCAGGAGATGTTTGACCTGCTCCTCAAGCCAAACCATGAACCCTGCTCGGTCCCTGCCATCGTATTCAGTAACCTGTTATGTGAAAAATCAAGCAAGGACGCCCTCAACTGACTTTTTTTGTGTGTTGAAATTCAAATAGTTAAAATTTACGATCTTTTTCCTTCCTTCTTCTGCTTCGATAAATTTAGCTGAACGACCTGTTATTCGTGGTCAGGGCCTTGGCTCCGCCACCAGTTGCGAAATTCGCTGTCTAAAAATTTGGCGCCGCGCCTCACACTGCCCAACGTGACGAAGATATTTTCTTCTCACCAGGTAACCACCGAGGTCACGGCCGTAGCTTTTAGTTCATACTTTGTTATCGAGGCAACACTGACTGTAGACGATGAATGGGTTTTTAGGCTGGTTTTTCTTTTTTTGACTCACATGCAAACCCCCAATTGATAGGTCACTTCCTGCCTAAAACAGGCTCGAATTCGGCCAATTAGTTTTCTGGCAATCGCGATAATTGCCCTCTTCTTGCCGCGCTTCACTGCAATCCTCTCGAAGATTGCCTTGAGTGCATCGTCCTTTTTGATCGCAAACCAGGAGGCTTCCACTAAAATTTTCCTAATTCTGGTCGATTGGAGCAACGGGGTTACGCCATCGGATATTCCAGCAATCGGCAAGTTTTGTAAAAAAATGGGCATAGATTTTAGCTGGCTTATGCTTGGCGAAAGCGCAAAAGTCAGCCCGTTCGATGTCCCGCTTGAAGCCATATTTGACGAACAGGACGCTGGTTTCGAGGGGGTTTATAAGATCAAGGCGGTCCGGTTGGTTCGTAAGATTGGAGAAAAGAAATGAGCAAATTTGTTGTAACCGGACTGGTACTTGCTCTGACCTCTACAGGTGTGGCAGGGGCTGAGGAAGGGAACTGGAATTTCTCCGCGCAGTTTAAGAGTGACTATGTTTCGGCGGTGCTCGAAGCGAAGAGAGAAGCAGAGAGCGGTTCGTCATCGTTGAAGAAAAAGGCGAAGCCGTTATGCCCAGACCTAAATCTGCTCCTTAAAGATTCAAAACAGCCGGTTCAAGATTTAGTTCCGATAGAGGCCGCGATTTGTAAAGACGCCCTTGAGGCTCAGAATATCCCGTGTGTTTGCGGAGGATTTACTGGCATTGGTGCTGCGCGAGCGTTACTTCGATCAAAACTGAATGAAGTCTGTAAGTGGAAAGCAAAGGTTCAAGGATGAAGCACATGAGAAAGATTGCCGCGACGTTATTACTTCTGGTTGCTTTTGGTTGTAGCACCATGTTCGTAACCCATTCACCTGAGGAAAATACGGAATCATTGCGAAAGCTAGTTACGAGTGGGAACCGCGCAGAAATCGAAAAGTATCTCAAGGATAATCAAAGTTATATTGATCGTAGCTGTGGAGCGTCTTGTGGTGTTGCAGTTCAGTTGACGAACAATATTTCCTATGGAAGTGATGAGTTCCTAAATGAGTATGATCGAAACATACGCTCAGTTGAACAAAGCCTTGAAACCTGCGGTAAATATAAAGGTTCGATCACCGAGGAGTATCTTAACTGCCTCCTTAAAGTTGAACTCGGAAAAATAGGGGATCAAAACTACTTCGCCCGAACCTGTGCCTTGGAAGGTAAAGTCGAATCTGGTGGAGGATGCCAAGTGATCAAAGCCCGCGTAGAGGGAACCAGTAGTTACAAATACGACCTCCAATATGAGGGTCAGATCGCTCAACAAGCGTGGTTGTCCAATGCGCTCAAAGGTAAATACCTAGATGCGATCAAGGTAGCGGTCAATAATGCTAATGCTGCGTCAAATCAGCGCGGGGTTGATGACAAGAAGGCGAATGATGAATGGGAATATAATCAGAAGGAGTGTCGGAAGGCTGGTTTGAGTCGTGCCGTATATGCCCAGATTCGAGTCGAGCAAAAAATTTCTGCTGAGGCAATGGAGGCCAGACTGATAGCCGTAAATGGGTATGTTTGTGGTGAAATGCAGGAAATCACAAAAGTGCTGCCAAAGGTATTCGTACTACTTGGTGCCTCTACGGTGAAACAGGATAATTGCGCGACAGTTTACATGAATCATGCCGGATTTTTGCGGCAAACCAATAGACAAGGTTTCGCGGTTGAAGCGCCTACTTGGAAAGTGCTTTCGCCAGCGGAGGTGAAGCTGATTCCAGCAAGTGCCAGGAAAAGCAGGGCGGGAACCCTGTTAGAGTCGTCTGAATGGAGCTATTGTCAGCCTTTCCCGTAACACAGTAGGAGAATTGGACTCGATTGTTATTCGGAGATGAGGAGTCCAGAGCGGTGGTCCTCATATACTGCCTTTCGCAAATCAGAGTCACCCACAGCCGTCAACGCTTTCACCAGCGCACATAATTCTTGTGTGCTGTACCGAATGGCACGTTTTGGAATTTTGCCCTCATAAAAGGCACGATGGTCGAGAAAACCGTCTTGAATGATCGCGTATAGTTTTCCACCGATTCCTTTATCCCGAATGGCACCGTTTTCGACATGTGCCTTGATGACCGCTTCTCTTTTTGCACTCCATGCTCGCTGTCGCTGGATGCCCCAACACTCAGCCGATGACCACCGCTCCACGGTCGCCTTGCCGATGCCGAGTTCGCTGGTAATGCGCCGGAGGCTCCATCCCTTTTCAACATAGAGGGCAAAAGCGTGATGCTTGGTGTCTGCCATCGTCATGCTATCATTTTATCAACAACGGGCACCTATGGCGAGCTTTGGGTCGTGTAGGAACACGGGAATTTAGCAACTGATGTGTACGAACAGTACCATCCTTTCTAATGATCGCGAGCCTTTGCAAATGCACCGCCTGTATGATCGTTTGTTGCTCTTGATTGCTCTGTCCAAGTAAATATTTTATGCTGCAAGCAATGTTTCCAGGTCAAGCCAAGTTGGTGCTTCTTTAACTTTCTTTGTCAAAAATGCAAGGTTCTCGAAAGACTCCGACTTCGATGGATCAAACGCGACTATTTTTACTTTCCGTTTTAAATCATTTCCAATCGCCTGGAACGTCAGCTTAGTTGCCATCTTGTTTCTTAGTTCTTCGAGGCGTGATCCTATCATAATTACAAATTGAACATCGAGATTCTTTTGCCTCAATAGCGGTGCAACTCGTTCAAATGCGTCGATAAAATTCGTGGTCGTTTCCACCTCAATACAGTAGATCGTGCTAACAAGTTCGCTTTCTTTTTTGTCAGTCCATGCGATCAGGTCAATATTGGTAATTCTTTTTAAATCCTGCTTTGAAATTCCAGTTGTTTCACATTTATTCAGGAAATTAAAAATAGAACCCATTGATTTGCTTAAACCACGAAAAATTCCATCCGACTGTTCTGGCTTTCCAACGGCAAGACTAAACCCCTTTCTCTGAAGTGCCTTGCCACAGTGAAGAATGATGCGATTGTGAATGGTCGATTTTCCGCGCATAACTTCCTGTTTCGCTTCCCAAAGACCACCTTTTTTTGGACTGGCAAATTTCTTTAATGCGGTCGTAATGCTAGATGAATCAGGTGTTAGGGAATTGGGATATTCTTTTAGCAGCTCGGTCCAGATGTCAGTATAGGTCACCACTCTGGAAGCTGTGAGCATCTCTCTCACCGTTTTTTCGACTCGAAGTGAAAGTGGGGTTCCTTCATATTCAGAGCCTTTTTTGAAGGCTACAAGGCCCTCTTTATCTACTTTGAAACGATCAGATTTCTTGATTATCTTCTCAACGTCATTCTCAAGGGCTGATTCATCATCAAAGAAGCCCGACTTAAAGAGTTCCCGCTCACACTCAGCCGTTATGACGTTAATCGGGGTCGCCTCGCCTCTGTGTTTCAACATGTAAACTGTACGTTCATTGACAATAGATTCTAGCGACTGGGTTCTTGATCGCGCTGGGACAGTGGCTGACTTAGGTTTGAAAAACCGGAAGATGAAATCGCCAAAGACAGAGCCAAACGGCTGTTCGATAGCCTTCTTGCTGGTGCGCACTGATTGCTGAAAGTGTAGCTTTTCAAAATCTAGGCCAGCAAGTCGTGCAGCTCTTAAGGTCAAATTTCTATATTTAACTTTAGGTGAAGAATAGGTGACGTGAATATAGGACTCAGGGGATACCGCGTCGGCAATTTGAGAAAATGCCGCCCTTAGGTGCTGGTAATAATCAGGAAGCTTTTTATGCTGGCCCTTGTTTTCAGTTAATTCACTGGCTTCAATGTTACCAAGATATGTTTTATTATCCATGTCGCTCCTCCATGCGTTCCACATGAAAGAAAGCTCGCCATATTGAATCATGCCGTTGTATGGAGGATCGGTAAAAACGTAATCGGCTTTCTTCTTTGAGTTCGCTATCGCCCTAAGAAAAGAAGCGCAATCCTGGGTGGTGAACAAGATATCGGCCTTTCCGGACAATACCTCATCAATAGTTCTAGCAATTTTAACAGGGGTCTTTCTTATTGAACTCCAATCCGTGATGACAGCCAAGTATTCAGTGAGCTTGCGATCAAAAGCACCCCAGACATTGATTTCTACGGGGTTTTTGGCAAACCAAAAGCTGTGCTGAGTCCAACCTGCACTAAGTGGTCGAACCCTCCTATCGCCAGAAACTCGGCTGCAAAGATGAACAAAAGAACGAAAGAGAGTCTGTAAAATGCGCTTTTCAGACGACTTCCAGTCGCGATTTTCGATTACATCCCATATGTAAGCTAAGGCAAGGAGATTTCTTGGTGTGAAAAGATCGCGATAGAATTGATATTTTTCTCTTTTATTAAATGGTTCGCCATTAGCGTATTCTAGTTTTGTGTCAGGCCACCAGATGCCTTCATTATCCAACTGCCGTTCGAAGCGGTTATAATAGCTCGACTCGTCTATTTTTTCCCGTATTAGGCCGTCGCGACATTTACAGTTATACCGAAGCTCGATTGGTTCAACTTTGTTATTACTGATTACGTTGACCGAGGTTGCAAGAATTTGAACCTTACCTTCACAGTGCTTGCACTTGTGGCTGTAAAGGGCTTGAACTTTGTCTCGTGTCAATTCTCTGGCTTTTAATGCCAGTTTTGTGAAGTCATCAAGGTTAAGTGGGTTGATCGTTGCATTGATAATGTCTGCACTCATGGGATTGAGGTCGCAAACCAATGCCCTACGTCCTGCTCTGAGGGCTTCGATCGCGGTAATGCCTGAGCCTACAAAGGGATCAAGTACCACACCATTCGGTGGACAGTAATTTTCAATGAACTCCCGAACTACATTGTGAGGTTTTCGTCCCCAATATTTTTGCCATTGATAGATTGCCGAGTTCCCATCGGGCGGAATGGCAAATTCAATATGTCGAAATTGTTCATCTGCGCTTGCTGGTTTCGCCCTGGTGGTCATTGTTGCTCCCGATGAGGTGGTTTGACAAACTCTCATCGGCTCGCAACCGTTTCTTATTTAGTTGTTTCGGCACCTTGCAGCCTTTGAGCGGGAAGTGGTAGTCGATCGCCTTATCGAACTGCGGATTTGAGGGCATTATTTTGTGATAGCAGTGCCTTGGTCACGAAAATTCTCATCGATAGGGAGGCATCGTGTTTTTTTTGTCGCAAATGCCGACAAGCGTTTGGCGTCAATTCAAAGTCAGTCGTTAAGGGAAATGTGCGGAGCGCATGCGCGCGTTGGCAAGCGTTTTAGCGCCATAGTAATTTTTTCGCCCGACCACCGGGCCGCGCTGCAAGCGCTCGATCCAGTTCGTATCCAGCGGCACCGCAGGATTATCAAGAAAAACAATGAGCCCTGACCAAAGCTTGAGTGTGTACTTGACCGCCCGCCCGAGCGGCGATTGTGGAAGGGTGGTCTCCGCGAGTTCCCGGCATTTCGCGCCAATCGCATCCACAATCGGCTTGGACTGCGCTTGGCGAATCCCTAAGATCTCAAACGAAGACTTGCCCTCGACACTGTCCTCCGTCACCTGCATCCTCTTAAAGCCAGACGTTTTCATAACGCTCTTCTTCCGACGAGCGCTCCTGACTTGTCTGGCAATCCCAAATTTGGCCTGCCATTTACAAAGAGCGGACAAACTTACCGATACCGCTATTGAAAATTCACTGGTTCGCATTCCACTTCGACTTAACTCTTGAACTACCCGGCGTTTGAGTTCATCCGGGATGCCGTGGCGTTTGCCACCCCGCCCTTGAGGTAGGGCTGCGATTTCGGCGCGCAGCTGCGTTATTGCAGCAGGTACCTGACGATGATTGACTGCATTCATGAGATTCGTTCCTCCGTTGGGAACTTGGTCTCACGGTTTTTCAACTTACGTCAGACGGGGGCGGCAGAGTCTTTACGTTGAAATCGATCCATTCAAAAGGCGCTTGCCCAAGGCAAAGCCAGGATTCCTTGATGCTCAGTCGATTCGGTCAACGGTGCGAGTAGGGCGGCCGAACGGACGCGGCTTGGCTTGAGCGTTTCGAC
>JBBCAW010000087.1:0-2060 GCA_051382295.1 Bdellovibrionota bacterium FG-1
CGGCTCAAACGGCGCTCCACTTGAATGGGACGGCTGGCGTTATATCGGAAAATAAGCTATCCAAAAGCATGTCCCAAAAACCATTTTGGCCCGTAAGATCCGACATTCAAATTCCCGCCCAAGAAGAACAAATCCTTGATTTTTGGGATAAAAACTCGATTTTCCAAAAGTCGATGACCCAAAGTGCGACGTCCAAGCCTTTTAGTTTTTATGACGGCCCTCCTTTTGCGACCGGCCTTCCTCATTACGGTCACCTTTTAGCGGGGGTCCTCAAAGACGTCGTGCCCCGCTATTGGACCATGAAAGGCTATTCCGTGCCCCGCCGTTTTGGTTGGGACTGCCATGGGGTTCCCGTGGAGCATGAGATCAATAAATCTCTCAAGCTCGAATCCCGTAAACAGATCATTGAGTACGGTGTAGACAAATACAACGCGGCCTGCCGTTCCATTGTTCAGCGCTATTCGCAGGAGTGGAAAAGCACCGTTCGTCGCGTCGGCCGTTGGGTCGATATGGAAAACCCTTACTTCACCATGGATGTTTCATTCATGCAGAGCGTGTGGTGGGTCTTCAAACAGATGTGGGAAAAAGGCCTCATCTACGAAGGGTACAAAGTCGTGCCCTACTCGGTTGGAATTTCCACCGTCCTTTCAAACTTTGAAGCCAACCTCAACTACAAGCAGGTTCAGGACCCCGCCATCACGGTACGTTTTAAAGTCACCGAAGGCGCCCTTCCCTCTCCTGTTTCGAAATCATCCCCCCTTTATATTTTGGCTTGGACGACGACCCCTTGGACCCTCCCGAGTAATTTAGGTCTCGCCGTTGGAAAAGAGATCGAATACTTATGCCTCCGCGAAAAGGCAACCGGGGACCAAACGATTATCGCCAAAGCTTTGCTCGCTTCGACCTATAAAAACCCAGCCGATGATGTGGATGTCCTTTGCCAACTCACGGGCAAAGAGTTGCTCGGTTTACGTTATCAACCCTTATTTCCGTATTTTTCCGCCAAAAAATCGGAAGGCGCTTTCCGGGTCATTCACTCCGATCACGTGACGATCGAAAGCGGCACGGGCATCGTACATATGGCGCCTGCCTTCGGGGAAGAAGACTACTTTGCCTGCCAAAAAGAAGGCATGCCCATTGTCAATCCGGTCGACGATGACGGAATGTTCACCGCGGAGGTCGCCGACTACCAAGGCCGTCGCGTCAAAGAGACCGATAAAGATATTATTGCAGCACTTAAACAACAAGGCCTCCTTTTTAAGCAAGAAACCATCGAGCATAGCTATCCCTTTTGCTGGCGGACGGACACCCCCCTCATTTATCGCGCGGTATCGAGCTGGTTTGTGTCGGTTGAAAAAATCAAGGAAAGCATTATCAAAAACAATGCGACCACTCAGTGGGTTCCCGACCATCTTCGCGACGGTCGTTTTGGAAAATGGCTAGAAAACGCTCGCGATTGGGCGATTTCGCGCAATCGCTTTTGGGGTACGCCTTTGCCGGTTTGGCGCAATACTGAAGGCGAAGTGATTTGTATTGGCTCAAAAGCCGAACTTGAAAAACTCTCGGGTCAAAAGGTAGATGACCTTCACATCGAATTTATTGATAAAATTACGATTCCATCGCCGACGGGCAAGTCTCCTTTGACACGAATTGAGTCCGTGCTCGATTGCTGGTTTGAATCTGGAGCGATGCCTTACGCGCAATGGGGTTATCCTGAAAGTAATCAGGAAGAGTTTAAGAAAAACTTCCCTGCTGATTTTATTGCGGAAGGGCTCGATCAAACCCGCGGCTGGTTTTATACCCTCATGGTCATTGGCACCGCCCTCTTTGACCAAGCGCCGTTTCGCAATGTCGTGGTCAATGGCCTGGTGCTCGCCGAAGACGGCAAAAAGATGTCCAAAAGCCTCCGCAACTACCCAGATCCCAACGAAGTATTGAATCGGCACGGCGCGGATGCACTCCGACTTTATCTCATTGACTCGCCCGTCGTTAAGGCCCAAGAGCTGCGTTTTTCTGAGAAGGGTGTGACCGACGTTGTCCGGCGAATCCTCTTAAGATGG
>JBBCAW010000088.1:0-2439 GCA_051382295.1 Bdellovibrionota bacterium FG-1
TCCCGACTTCAAGTGGGGGCGCTTAATTCCGCGCTACCCGTTGCCGGGGAGTGCCTTGATATCATGTCGTTTCAAAGTCAGCTCTTGAAAGCTCGCGGGTTTCCAAATACTTACACTTTGGTCTACGGCGTACCAGGAGGTATCCACGGCATTGCGCTCGCGCAGGATCCCGCCAATGCGAAACTTATCCATGCATTCAGTTATAAGGTGCGCGCGGATGTCGAATTCAAGGACGGGGCCGAAGCGCTGTTTCAATCTGGCAGTAATACCGCGGTTGCCCTTCCTGATACGACGTTACATTACTACCTCGCAAAGCCCGCCGGAGCCGTGATCGCAGATGTTCCAAGTGAAATGGGGAAATTCCTGACTGAAGCCGCGGGATCAGATATTCATACGCTCGACCCATTAGCACGCACGACATCGTCGATGATTGGCGCCTCAGAGTCCTTTATTTCGTCTAGCGCAAACACAACGGGTAGGACAGCGCTGATTTCAGGGCAAGACGGTAACCAGGCACAATATCTGGGCGCAAGCGGTTCTGTGAGTTACGCGCAAAACATTCTTGCTCCCGGAAAAGTGGCGTTGGTACTCGCTGATCAGTTGCAGCCCTCCCTCCCGTACGCGACCTACGAAGATCAGCACCTAGCTTTGGTTTTTCTACAAATCGAACAACATCTCAAATCGCGAGAGTTTGATATTGCTGATAAGACTCTTCTTCAATTTGACGGATCCGCCACGGGTATGGTCCTAGGTGGTTATATGCCCGGTTTGGATGAGTATGCTGCAGATGAGGACTTGCGCTTGCGCGGTGAGGCCCGCGTGGATCAAGAGTTAGTCAACGGGCATCTTCAATCGCAGTACCGGGTTGGCGTTGCGGTTAGTCCGAGCGTTGAAGATCTGCGGCAGCGCGCCTTTTCGAAGGATGTCTCTGCTGCTGTAACCAGTACCTATGTAGCTACTAGCCAAACGGTGGCTCTCGGCGAAATCAAACTCTTGTTGGAGGCTCTTGCGTCGATCGATCACCTGGGTACCCGGGGAATCGCTTCCATCGGAATCAAACACAATAAGTTTAAGCTGAAAACATACGCCGCTGGACGAATTACAGATGACACCGCCCTTTATCAAGACAACAGCATCAGGAGAGCCGGCTTCAGTGCGGAGTATGAGCCTCTCCGGCACGTGGGGGTCGGAATCTTTGGTGAAATGCCCATTGAGGGAGCGAATTCGATGGATCATGCCAACCTCTCCAGCACTTTGAGAATCGATTGGTAAACATGCGAGGGCTATCATGAAAATCGATCTTTTCGTTACCGGCGGGACTTTTGATAAAGAGTATGACGAAATCAATGGCCGTCTATTCTTCAAAAACACCCACCTCCCCGAAATGCTGAACCTTGGGCGCTGTGGCCTCGACGTCGAACTCCACACGTTGATGATGATTGACAGTCTGGAGATGACAGATGAAAATCGAAAGTTCATTCATCAAAAATGCCAAGCCACCCAGGGCGATCGAATTGTGATCACTCACGGCACGGATACCATGGAGGACACCGCACGCGTCTTGGGCGCGGCGATTCACGATAAGACAATTGTCCTGACAGGTGCGATGGTCCCTTACAAATTCGGAAGCTCCGATGGGCTGTTTAATTTAGGAAGTGCGCTGGCGTTTGTACAGAGCCTTCCGCATGGCGTGTACATTGCGATGAATGGGCGCTATTTTCACTGGTCGAAGGTTACGAAGGATCGAAAACTAGGGCAGTTTATTGAGAAAGATTGAGTTCGTAATTGAGTCCGAATCGAGGCCGGCTAGTGCCCCACTGCTCCAACTTTTCCTGCCGCCAAGCGCGTTGCACTGACTCGCACCAATTGTTTTTCCGAGGCCTTCGTCAGAAGCCCCACGTGGGGAATGTCGACAAGGTGTTCTGGGATAAACCAGACTTCTTCATCTGTCGTCATCCAGTGCAAGCGATCGAAGCGTTGCAAGTTAACTGGCCTTGAGAAGCGGCGGAGCGTACGCTCACCGAGGAGATTAAAATAGTCGTCAAAGAAACTCATCGTCAATTCACGCAACGACCGATACACCGGCTCCCGATAGCGAAGCCCCGAGAAGTTTGAGGCTGCAATCGCGCCCCAACAGCCTTCGTTTTGAAAGACAGCGATGACATGATCAGAGTCCCGGACGGCCTCAAGGTCAACGAGGAGTGGCGGATAGCCATTTACCCTAAGGGCTCCTGCAGCAAAGATCGCGCCTTCCAGGCAGTGAGCCGTACGTTCGCACAGCACCCGTCGCGGGGACCACGCTGTTTCCCCAACGTGGTAAGGGATCGAATCCAGGAAACGTTGAATTTTGGGGGGAGTGGAGAGGCTGCGAAGTTTTCGAAGTTCGCTGGGGCGGAAGTTGAAATCGGCGGTTGTCATAGAGTAGACCTACCCTAATCT
>JBBCAW010000089.1:0-33950 GCA_051382295.1 Bdellovibrionota bacterium FG-1
TCGCGGTGAGTTGTTGCGCGAAAATCACAACAGCCCTTCGAGAACAGGATCGCCCGCGAAGGGGGGTGGCGAAAGTTGGGTAAAAACAGGAAGTTTGCCTTCGCGCAACAACTCACCGAAAACCGCTGTTCTGGATGAGATAGTTCCAAAGCAAAAACGGGGATAAACGCCAGGGAGAAATTCTGCGGGCGAGGGGTCGGCCTTCCTGGACCTCCTTGGCCTCCGCGCCAAAACGCGCATCGTGCGCACGGGGGCAGGAGCGCGGTGGGGTGGGGGGCGAACGGGGTCTACTGCCTGAGCGCGGCAGTTCGGGGCGCTGGGTTGGCACTGAGGCGGGGCCGCAGAGGGCATGAATTGGGCGAGAAGACTAACTTCGGATAATCTCAATTAGCCCTGGATCCGGGTAAAAACTCCCACTGAAATCAAAAAAGGTAGTTTGAACCGTTTTAAATGCCAATCCGTCTTCGTTTATTGGGTAACGACGGTTGTGTCAGCTCGCGAAGCGCTATGGCAAGGGAGCGAATGGCTCCGTCATGTTTTTCGAGTTTCTGCTCCATGTTGTGCATTTTTTCAGCAAGAACACGATTTTCCGAGAGCAGACGGCGCAGCTTAATAAAGACACGCACGACATACACGCTGACTTGAATGGCTCTTTCTGAATTGAGGATGCTCGCAACCATGACGGCCCCGTATTCAGTGAAAGCGTAGGGCGGATTTGGGGCAAATTTGAGCTTCGGGAGGTGGTCACAGATTGTGATAACCTGCTGCTTTTCCTTTTCGTCCAGCTGGAACATGAAATCCTCTGGAAAACGCCCGATATTCCGCCTTACGGCCTGGTTCAGCGCCCTGGTCTGAACCCCGTAAAGTTCCGCCAGGTCGGCGTCGAGAATGACTTTCTGCCCACGAATGAAAAGGATGCGTCTTTCGATAACTTCACTTGGAAGTAGGGTGGATTTGCTCATGATTTTCCCAGCCATGAGAGGTTATCACAATCTGTGACAACCTTCTAAGATCAATTCCGCTGGTTCGGAAAAAAACAGGCGGTTTTAAATCTGGCGGCTGCGGCTACTGTCTCGAATAGCGACGCTGCCGCATTTAATCAGAAGATTCGCGAGTCGAACGTTGATTTTATCGCCCAGTTCAGCAAGGAAGACGCTGCTGGGTCTTAGCCTTGGTCGAGAGTTTTTTGCGTGGGGGAAGTCTCCCTCAGATTCCATTTCGACGAAGAGGACGAGATCCAACCCTAAAGCCCGGAGGCAGGCATTGCGGAGGTTCGTTAGGCAAGGCACAAATGCCGCCTTTCCAGGATATTTGAAAATTGAAACACTGACGACCGTTTGAGCCGTGCCGTTTTGGTTAAGGGGCTGAATATTCTCGCGCAGAATTACCTTGTGGTCTTCCGTCGCCAGTGGCCTATTTCGCTAGCTTTAGGGATTTCTTTTCTTCCTTTTCTAACCTATGAACGGTTGCCTCCAATTCCTTTTTATTTTCTTCAGAAAATATTTTTCTAGCCTCGATTTTAACCGTTTCTTCGGAGGAGATCCGGTACATGCCAACTATTGCTTTTAGATCTGTCAATCCAAAGTGATCTGCATAGAAAAGTCGCAGACGTATTTGCATATTTTCGGACATGTCGAGTCCGTAATCTTTCGTGGACTCAAATCTACAGTAGGCCGATTTGTCCGCTGCTCCCACTGCCTTGGCGACCTCTTCTTGGGTTTTGTTCGAAACCAGTCTTAGGAATCTGATTTGTTCCCTGGTGAGTTTCCGCTTATCGAGGATAAGAAATATAGCAATATGCTTCTCAATGGCTTCTTGAAAGCCCTCCGGAACATACGTCGCCCCGCACTTATCGCATTCAATAAAAAGCGCGACCGGAATAACGATTGGCCCAATCGCATCTAGCGGGATTATCGCATTTTTAGTCAAAACGAGATGAAACCGCCCTAGGCAGTTTTCCTTTGTGTGTGAGCAAGAATAATCTTTGAGATTTATAGAGTAGCCTGCTGAAAATGAGTGAATGGGCTTCTTACCAGACTGTTTCATGGTCAACCTCGGGAGTGGTTAAGGGATCGATTTCGCCCAGTCGGTCGGGATAAACAGAAAGCACTATGTGCTTCGGAGACGACTCCTCCACAGCTAATCGCACACATATTTCTCGCTCGGTTACTTCCTGCATTTTATTCATATCGACCCATTTAAAATTTTTAAGCTTCGCTTCTATCGCCAGGGTGCAAATTCGGACTTTCTCTATGAAGAGTTTTCGCGATGAACAATAATGCCGGAGTCTAGTCCGGAATTTCAGTAGGCGCGACGAGTCGGTATTCTCTTTGGGGATCAGTGTTCCCATAGGTTGAGTCTATAACAACTGGTTGTAAAATATACAACTCTATTGACTGACTCGACGTATATGTCGGCTATAGGGCAAAAAGTGGCTTAACTTCAGCTAGCTGCTGGCTAAGATGTGGCGTACCGGCAAACATTGCCGAGTCAGATAAGTCCGTAAACGTGACTAAAATTGGCGGCATACAGTTCATTGATTTTTTTGGATACCGCATAGGGCGATAGGCAAGCGCTCTCTTTTCCCTCTTGGTTGGGAATTTGATCGGCGTTGCCATAAACCGAGGACGAAGACGCATAGACGACGCGCTTGACCTGGGCTTCACGAGCAGCCAGCAGGATATTTAAAAACCCATCGACATTGACCTGATGGGTGAGGAGCGGGTCTTTGATGGATCTCGGGACTGAGCCTAGCGCCGCATGGTGGAGGACGTAGTCGATGTCGCGGCAGGCTTCGGTGCACGTCTGGAGGTCTCGAATGTCCCCTTTGATAAAGCGAAACCCGCTTTTCTTTTGAGTAGCCAGGTCTTGTAAAAACTCAATGTTTTCGATGAAACCTGTGCTGAGGTCATCCAAAACAGTGACTCGCTTTTATTGGGTGAGGAGCTCAGCGGCGAGGTTTGACCCAATAAAGCCCGCACCACCGGTGATGAGTAAATGCTCAGTTTTCATAAAATACCTAATCGTTCTCGAAAGCTATTTTGAGGTTTCGCGGTGAGTTGTTGCGCGAAAATCACAACAGCCCTTCGAGAACAGGATCGCCCGCGAAGGGGGATGGCGATGCGTAGAATATCGTTCCGGTGTTTCTTGATATCCTTTTCGTCAACTTGTTCACCCTTGGACTTTCGCTCCGACATTTCGCGATGAGTGCGGGCCTTGAGACAGATGTTTGCAAGGGCGTTGATGATGAAAACGCCACGTCATGGGTCGCTCGGAACTCAAGGCCTTCCTGAGACATCAAAAGCGCGGCTGCTCCCCCGCCGATGACAACGTACTCGTCTTCGAGTTCTTTCAGGTGGTTCAGGAAATGATCAATGCCTCGTGGACCTGCCATGCTTATTCCTCCATGAGCGTGAGCCCATACTTGGAGAGCATCTTTTGTAGCGCGATCTGAACGCGCTCGTCCGCATGTTCTCTCATGGATAGGTATAGCTCGATTGGGTTTATCTTGCCATCGATTGAGAAGATCCGTGGATCTTCTTTCCAAATTTGGATGTAAACGCCGGGGCCGCCGAAATCGCCGTAAGGAACGCCGTCCGTTCGGACTTGCCGGTAGACGGCGGGAGTAGTTGCGATGGTGAGCGCGGCGACTTCGCCGGGTGTCCCTTTTGTCAGCCCATTGAATGGTCGCTCGTGCGCCGTGGATCAAGTAGCCTTCGGATCTAATCGTTGTGGTGGCGTACGGGTTTGGGGGCCAATTTTTGAGGGGAGTGGCGGTGCTGAATGACTGCTCTGGTTTGTTACCTAATTGCTGGCCGTCAGAAAAAGGCACAGTCACGGCTTGGGAAAGGTGGATTTTAACTGCCCGCGAGCAGAAGTGCGTTATTCGAAATCGGGGCGACTGGCGGAAAATCACCCCTGGTATCCGGTTTGGGTGATGGTCATGCTCACCGGCTGCCGAAGTGGCGAGCTCCATCAGCAACGGTGGTGATGAAAAAAATCGTCAGCCTTTACGATCACCGGAAGAAAGATTGACGGAAGGATGATAAAGCAATTTTATAGGATTTGGAGTTACGTATGAAACGCATCAATGCCGGTAATTTCATTGAAACTACAGGACGTAGATGCCGCAATTTGCGCCACCGCCAGGTACTTGAGTGCGTTAACAAAACATGGCATATTTTGTTAAATAACTGAGGCCGTAAATCATGCTGCAAAGCGTTGAGGTTAGAGTAAAAAGTAGAATCCTGAAGAATGGCCCAGGCTGGATCTTCACTTCGAGGCATTTCCTGGACCTTGGCAGCCCGGTATCCGTCAGACAGGCCCTTTTTCAACTCGAAAAGCAGAAGCTCGTCAGGCGGATCGCGCAGGGCCTATACGACTACCCCATCGAGCATAAGATGCTCGGTATCGTTGCCCCAAATATAGAAGCGGTAGCGCAGGCCATCGCCGACAGGAACGGCGCAAAAATACAGGCTTCGGGCGCTTACGCAGCAAATAGGATCGGCATTTCAGAGCAGGTGCCAGCCCGTGCGATTTTCCTTACAGACGGTCCGCCCAGAAAGCTCAAGATCGGGAAGCTCGAAATCTGCTTTAAGCAGGCGACGGTAAAAAATATGTTTGCAGCAGGAAGTAAGGAGGCGCTTGTCGTTCAGGCGTTCAAGCACATGCAGAAGGAGCATGTCGATGAGCGGATGTTGCAGGTTGTAAAAAAGTTTCTGAAGGGCACAAAACGCCGTGAGTTTGAGAAAAATCTTAAATTTGCACCGCAATGGATTCGGTCTATTCTGTTCAAGTTGATGGAACATGAATTATGAGCAAACTTCATCTCTTGCCGGTGCCAGAACGAAAACTTTTTTTTGACACCGCCGTTTCCGCGTCGGGCTTGGATTTTACGATCCTTGAAAAAGACTTCTGGGTTGTATGGACACTCGATCGTCTCTTTTCCCTGCCGGAGCTGAAGTCCCATCTTACCTTCAAGGGTGGCACCTCCCTCTCGAAGGTTTACCGCATCATCGAACGTTTTTCTGAAGACATTGATCTCTCCATTGAGAAAGACTTCCTGGGCTTCGACAAAAAGAAGGCCCTGGCCGACATCGCGCTTCTTGAGCGAGTTGCCACACATAAGAGCATCTATTTCGCGTCCGGCTGGGCGAACTACGAAACAGCTCGGAAAGGGACGCTCAAGTTATCACCGCTGCCCAGAATCCTGGACACACTGGAAAAGGATCTTGACCTAATGAGTCCGATGTTTTTCAAAGAGCGTCCGAACTGGCAGATGATTTTGAAAACGATCAAAAAGTTTGAATCTGAATTTAACCGCTAGCCTGACCCCTTCACTGTTCGTATTTTCGGCGAGGGTGTCGGGGTCGGTCATCCCCCTTTGCAGCACCTCCTATGCTGCAAGTGCCCTTTTGGGCACTCGGGCTTCTCGAACAATCCTGTTCTCGAAGTGCCTCCGCGCATCACGAGGACCGCAACCTTCGCCGATTTTCGGGTTTTTTCATCGAGTTCGCGCTTGACGGAATCCTTATCCAGCAAAAGTTCAACGGTGCCAGGGCTACCCGGGATGCTGGTGACCAGATAATTGCTCTCCCGATCGATCGAGCCAAAACGCTTTTGCTTGGCCTTAAGAAGCCGATTGGAAATCCGAGTGACTTCTTCGGAATTTCTAAAATTGGTTCGAAGCATGTGGATGATCTCGGACGCCCCCGGAATGGACTCATCCGCATGAAAGAGGGACTTGACCTTGCTCCACGAAAAAAAATTGGGATGCACGATTTGATTGGAGTCACCGCACAACAGAAACTCTCCGGGGCGTTTAAGAGACCGCAAAAGAAGCGCGAGCTGGACGGGGGTTAGGTCCTGTACTTCGTCCACGACCGCAAAATCATAGCGGGGCTCAAGACGAGAAAGGTACTCATGGGAAACGATATTGGCGTCAAAAAAGCCACATTCTCCCATAAATTTGAGATATTTTTCGAACAAGTCGTAAACTTGGGCACGCTCTTGGCTTAAGAATATTGACTGTTTGACTCCAAGTCCCAGGTATTGCTCTCGACTCAACCACGCGCGTTCCGTAATCGCGCTTCCGGTCATCACGCCCTTAAACTCCTCAAAAAGCTTGTGGGCATCGGTGAATTTATAAAAAGACTGGTGGCGAGAAAACCAATCCCGAAAGCGAGCGTACGTCATTTCTTCGCCCGGAGGCACCTGAATGGTTTCCAGAAATTCTCGGAAGGAAAGAAACTCGACGTTCTGGCGCTCGTTTTCATAGGCATGCGAAAAATACAGATCCCGCGCGTTCTTGGCCAAAAAGGCGGAAAGCGTCACGTACAAGACGTCTCCCGAGATCTGCTTCATCTTTTCAAGCGTGAGCGCCGTTTTGCCGCTACCGGCCGATCCAATCAGAATGAGAGGGGAAGGCAACCGATACACCTCGGCCTGAGCTTCATCAAAAGACAGCGGCTTGTCCAAAACATGAAACCGAGGTGAAGCCGGATTGATGTACTGCATACTTCAAATGCAGTTCTACCGGCCAGGTGTGCAAAGGCAAGCAGAAAAGTCGGGGGTAAGCAGGCTAGCTCGCCTCGAACTCCTTGGGCCAATTGAAGGTGTCGCATCATGAACTTTCTTGTTTAAATCCATTTCTCCAAAACTTCACCTAGGCGCTCCCAGGGCATTGCAACGATCTGATCGGTGAGTTGTATGGGATTTAACCCCGAAAAGATCAATACTGCGCCACGCGGACAGGGGTATTCTTCTAGAAATTTTTGAAGGTGTTTGCAGTCGGATAACGACACTTTTGAGTTAAGTTTGACTTCGATGGGTAGGTAAGAGCTGTTGCGTTTGATGACCCAATCGACCTCTGCCACCTCTGGGTCCTGCCAAAAATGGAGTGAGGATAAGCTTTGCTTCGTCCTGATGGTCTTAAGAATCTCTAGTCCCACAAATTGTTCAAAAACATTTCCGAGCTCAGTTCTTGATAATGGGGCGCCTTCGCGCGCCGCCACTCGGCGTACCCCAAGATCAAAAAATAAATATCGAGGTGAACGAATGAGCTTTTTGCGAGTGGCGCTTTGAATGATGGGGTTAATACGATCGGCAATGAGTGTGGACTCCAGGATTCCGTAATAAGACTTCACGGTTACATGGGATACTCCGACATCCTGGGCGATTCCAGAATAAGAGCAGATTCGTCCAGCCTGACTGGCGGAATGTTCCAAAAAACGATAAAAATCGGGTAGTTTTTTGAGACCCGCCTCTTTTCGAATTTCTTCTTCTAAATAGGTTTCAACGTAGGAATGAAGGTATGCTTCCTTGTCGTGAGGGTCGGGAGTGAGGAATATCTCCGGTAGGCTTCCGTAGTGGAGAAGATTGTTTAAAAATGTTTCCGAATCAATAACGCCCTCCTCGGATTGCATCATCTCGGCGACAGAAAATCCATCGAGTCGAAAGCTCAGGACTCGGCCGGGCAAAAGATTGAGGTCCGCCTGTTGTTTTAATTTTCGAGCCGAGGACCCCGTAATAAAGAATTGGGCCTTCTTTTGGTCAATGAGTTGCTGAATCGGGTCCATGATCTCAGGTACTTTTTGAACCTCATCTACGCAGATTCTCACCCCAGTCCTCTTCTTGAGTGCCGCCACTTCTCTAAAGATCAGGTCCGGGTTCCGTTCGTAGGCCTGTCGAATCGTTACCGAAAGAAAACTCAACGTCAGATCAAAATCGAACTCATGGCTGAGAGTTGTTTTTCCGGTCTGTCTGGGGCCTAAGAGTAAAATGCTTTTACCGCGCTTCCAGGCGCGCAAAACGGAAGGGGAAAGAGATCGGTTTACCATGCTTTCAAAATTCCACGAATTTTGAAATATGTCAATAGTGTCAACAGGAATTCTCGGCGAGGGTGCCGAGCGGCGTTAGGCCCAGGGGCTGAATCCAGCGCATGTGCTCTGGTCCATCTACGATAGAGACAGACGATTCCAGATCTTTCACTGCCCCTTAAAAGCCTTTGCGGAATCAATCAGGTGGTGGGCCTCCTCACCTAGGTTTTCAAATACATAAGGGTTAAGAAACTGGCGACTACCCAAGAGTTTCCGGTCGATGGTGTTAAGCTCGGCCAAGTCACAAACGGCGTCCCAGTTCTTAACCATTTTCTTTACCTGATTTTCAATTAAATCAAGCGCCTGTTGCCTAGAAAGTAGAAATATACCGGCGGCGTCGAGGCAGGATGCGATCTGACTTTTATTATTGCCGTCCAAAATCAGCATGGCCTGCGTAGCTACATTTCCTGAGCGCGCTTGTGGGCACCGCTTTGCCGGAGCTTAAGAAGCCTCAAATAGGTCTGCCAGGCCTCGAAAGACCCCCGCCAGGAGCTGCGCGGAGTTACCCTCGGCCTCTAGTCGTAAGCCTCCCCCTTCTGTCCGGCTCACTTTAAGATTTTGGAATGCGGCCTGCAAAGATTGAACGTCGGAAGTGTTGAGAATAGGCGATTCGGCAGCCTGCAATGGGGCGACTGCTTCGTCCACTGCTTCAACGGTGAGTTGATCTTCCGCGGAATCCGGGGTATCGGTCGGAGCCGGTTTGATTTTTAGTTCGTCCATCACGTTTCGAACCTGACTGTAGAAGCTCCCGGTCCGCTCAAAAATCACTTCATCCGATTGGCCTTCAAAAAGCCCTTGAAACACCGCTCTCTTTTGCGCAACCAGGGACGTGATCCGTTCCTCAATGCAGTTTTGGGTCACTAAATTGTAAATTTGCACCGGTTGGGTTTGCCCCATTCGGTAAATACGGCCAATGCGCTGTTCGAGGACGGCGGGATTCCAGGGTAGCTCCAAGTTAATGCAAACCTGTCCCGCTTTTTGGAGATTCAACCCTACTCCGCCCGCATCGGTGGACAGGAAAAGCCTGACGTCGTCGTCATCATGAAATCGGACAATGTTCTCCGTGCGTTGCTTCTGGCTTTCTTTGCCGGAAAAAAACACCGCCTCTGTGCCCTCGCGCGCCAACAAGTCAGAAACAGACCAGTGCGCAAGTCTGAGCATTCGCTCCCATTGACTGAAAATCACGATTTTGAGCTTGGGCTGGGTCAGAAGTCCTTCTACCAGATTTCGAAACTCCAAAAGTTTGGGCGAATTTAACTGGTGAATTCGCGCTTCCGGCTTGGGGTCTATTTGGAGGGAGGGCCAAAGTTCAGCAAAGTCATGAAGAGCCATCCCATTGGACGTGATCCTCATTTTCGTCAGCAGCGTCATGAGTCTCAAATGCTCTGCCGGAGTCAGCGGTCGACGCTCCGCTATGCTTGCCAGCTGCGCGGTTTTTCTGGCGTATTCATCGTGAACTGATTTTTGCTCCTCGGTAATTTCGAGCGGCACTAGGGTGTCCGTCCGCGGCGGCAAATCGCCTAAGACCTCAGAACGAATCCTCCTGATCATGTGCGGTCCAATGCGACTGCGAATCCAAGACAGACCCCGGACCCCATGTTTGGAGTGATCTTCGGCGCGGGCATCTCCGAGCTGAAATTGGGCAGGCAATCTCCATTGGGGACCCATTGCCGTTGAATCGACCCAGTCCATGAGTGAAGCCAACTCTTGGATCCGATTTTCCATGGGAGTCCCGGTCAGGACTAAGCGAAAAGGAGCCCGAAGTCGCTTAATCTGCTGCGCCGTTTCGGTGGCATAGTTCTTAATTCTCTGTGCCTCATCAAGAATAACCGCATCGGGAGCCATAGCCAAGATCAGCTCTACGTCCCGGATAAAGAGTTCATAGTTAATGGCGCAGACTGCGGGCGCTTTTTTATAGAATTTTGCGCGTTCAGTGGGGCTTCCTTCAATCAAGTGGATCTCTCGCCCCGTGACGTTCTGCCACTCCCGTCGCCATTGGCTTTTAAGCGCAGCAGGACATACCAAAAGGACTCTTTTGGCCACGCCAGCACTCAACAGCGACTCGGCCCAGCCAATGGCCTGGACGGTCTTTCCCAGTCCCATGTCATCGGCCAATAGAAACTTCCCTTGCTCCAAGGCGCGCGAAATCCCTTCTTTTTGATAAGGATAAAGCTTAAATTTCAGGGAATGAAGCGCCTTTTTAAAGGCGGCTCGATGCCGAGGCAACTCGAGCGGCCATTTGAGCTTTTCAATTTCAGCTGCCAGCACTGGCCAAATCGCAGGGTCGATCCAAACTTGCTTGGATGATTTTTCTTGGATTTTAAGCGCCTGAAGAAATTCGTTCAGCTGTTGAAACCTTTTGGAGGGATCGCTTGGCGGAGCAAGGCGCGCCGGGCACAAGCCCTGAATGCCCGCAATAGGGTCACAATAAGGCTCCATTTCAATGGGCGGCACCCACTTAATCCGTTTGAGGGTGGTGGGGGGCTTTGCCTCCAAAAAGCGCGTCCAGGCGGCATTTGATTTATCCCAATGAAGGACGACGGCGCAAATGTGCTTACATAACTTCAGTGTATTTTTTAAAAAATCGGGGCAGTCACAACTGGCATCTATGCCTCCGGTCGAGGGGGCGCTCTGGGCGACCAAGATTCGGTAATTTTTTGCCCGGTAAAAGCCTAAAACTTGATTTCCCGGAGGAGGAGTCAGCTTGATTGCTTCATTTTGTGCAGAGGTCATCCGCCTAAGAATGGCCTCCATGGCGGCGATTTGAATCTTCCAGTCGCAATGGGAGTAGCGTGAAAAGAGGTGTTTGACTAGAACGTCACGTTCCAGATGGAGCTTTGGCAAATTCACCATTTCTCTTAAAAACCAATAAGCTTGAAGATCTGAAAGCAAGGTGAGCGAAAACTTAAATCCTTGCACAAGCCATTTGGGGGCCTCCTGCAAAAGGCGCTTCTCCGCAGCGGATCGTCTTTTTTTGCTCAGAAGCTGCCCCAATGCAAGGAGAGAGGCCAATACACGAATCCGAAGCGATGAATCCCCCGGCGGGGTCAAACTCTGCTGAACCAAAAATCCACCCGAAGCCAACAGGGTGATGGTTTCCTCGTATGCCCTTCCGCTCCGAGCATCTGTGACCTGCGAATGAAGAACTCCCTCATCCGTGATCCGCAAAAGACGAACCCGCCCAGCTTCTAGTTCTGAAAGCGCTTGATCGCGCTCCGTAGGTGTAAATTGCCACCGCGGCTCGGGGCTGACCTCTTGGTGTGGATTGCCACGTTTGATTTTGGCGGTAGGAAGCAAAAGGTGGGAGCTGGGCTGAGCTTGTTGCATGGGCTTCAAATACCAGACTTTATTTCGAACGCAACCGGGAAGTCCGAATATTCTTACGCGGATCCCGTTACTCGATCTCCCAATGCCCACCCTTGTCGGGGCCAATACGCCGGATGAGCCCTTTGGTCTTCAGTGTGTTAATATTTCGTTGAACATTTCTCAATGTCATTCCAACCTGCGTCGCCAACTCTCTTGCTGTTAAATGGGGATTCTGACCCATTTTTTGAAGAATCGTCTTTTGATGATCCGTTAGGTTTTCTACGACGTTTTCTACGACGTTTTCTACGACGTTTTCTACGACGTTGCTTACCGCTCTGACATCCTTGGGTCTGGATAAAATAATCTGAACAAAATTGCCCATGTCCTCGAATTTTGGGGGTTTTAGGCCAGCTTCTTTCATCGCTTTTCGAATCCGGGAGACCCCGGTTCCGGCCTTCTCAACGATGTTCATTCGAGCAAACATATCGGCAATCACTTCGTTGCGCCTCGCGGACCGTGCCCCAATGTTTTGCGGTGTAATCCCCTCCGGCAAGGCGCCTGGGCTGATGACTTCAACCCGGTCCGGAAACACTCTAACCTGAATACTGGTTCCGCTGTACTTGTAGTCGCGGTGAATAATGGCATTGGCAATCGCCTCACGCCAGGCAGACTGTGGAATTTCATATTCATTTTTGCGTTGTGCGGTTTCGATAATGGCCTGAAGACTCATGTGGCGTTGAAGAAAAAAATCCGCCTCGCTGAATTGTGTGAGTAGATCTCCGCGGACTTCTTTGCGGTCAAAAATGGTCACGCCTTCATAGTCCTTAAATGCGAGCAACATGACCTGGGAGTGCAAAATAAATGGGTCGATCCGCTCGGCAAAAAACAAAAGCCCCGCGGTAGTGATTTGGCCATTTTTCGTCAAATTCAGGCTTCTCAAAATTTCTGGCAATCGATCCTTGGATACCGGATAGCTAATTCCGGCAGTTTTGTAGAAGCGCTTCACCTTCTTGAGGGAGATGTCTTCGAGAGTGGCCTCTGTATGAGCCTTAGAATCATAAGCGGATATTGGGCTTGCTTCAAAAGCAGCTTTGGTTTCGTCACGGCTTAGTTTTTGGGTAACTGCATCAAACCGCCGATAGTAAACACCACTGCAGGCATAGGGTTTTTCGCTGCCTCCTAGGACCTCGACCACCACAAGCTTTCCTACTTGCTTGATTTTGGTTTCAATGCCCGGGTCACAATTTCGTCCAAGACTGAAAATTTCCGCTTTCATCTGGCCGGTCAAATGCTCGCCGATGATCTCTCCGTCGTCGGCTATACCCAAAAGGATGCGCCCTCCACGAGTATTGGCAAATGCGCAGATATCGTGAGCAATTTTCGGAGTATATTTTTCTTTGAACTCTACGGTGAGTCCTTCGCCTTCCCTGGTGAGAAGATCCAGGCTGATATCTGTTTTGACGGTAATCTTGCTCATTTTTCGTTCTCCCTTCTTGTTGAGTTGGAATCAATAACAGAGTGGCGATGATCGCGGTATTCTTCGAGTGGTAACGCACATCGGTGACCCGGGCCTCCGCGCGAAAAACGCGAGCGGGTATTCTTTCGCCCTAGCCGAGGGTCTTTTGCGTGGTGGGGTTGGGTTGGAGTGGGGGGTGAGCGGGGTTTACTGCCTGAGCGCGGCAGCTCGGGGCGCTGGGTGGCCTCCAGCAAGGCAAGAACGATTGACTCCCTGCATTCTCAATGCTAGGTTTCGGCCCAAAGCCTATGCCAAAAAACGCAGTACCTAAAAAAGAAAAACCCAAAGGCGAACGGGCGCGTGGCCAACTGCGGATTGGTGATCATTGGAATGCTATCACGATTCTCGCGCTTTCGCAGTCCAATCCCCTCAAAGCTATTGCGGAGTTCGTCGAAAACAGCATCGACGCGGGGGCGACGACGGTACATATTTTTCGCGGAAAAAAACAAGGCGAAACTTATCTCCGGGTGGTGGATAATGGTCGCGGGATTCCGCGAAATGACGCTGGCGAACCCGATTTTAAATACGTGGCGACGCATATCGGTGACTCGATTAAGCGACGGATAAAAGCGAGCGGTGTCCAGGGTGAGTTTGGTATCGGGCTTTTGAGTTTCTGGACGGTGGGCGAGCGGCTGACCATGCGTTCGGCGGGCGCGGACGGGCACCTGTATGAAATGAAGCTGGTCAAAGGAAAGCCCGGCTATGATATTTCTCGGTCGCGGGCGCTTTTTGCCGAACAGGGTACCGAACTCGTGATTCAGCCTTTGCTCGCGGGTCTGCGGCACCTCAGTGGCGAGAAGATGCAGTGGTACTTGGGAGTGGAGCTGCGCAACCGCCTTCTGGAGCGAGGGGTGCAGATTTTTATTCATGACCAGGTCTCGCGCAACGAGTATCGGGTCGAACCCCAGCGATTTAATGGCCGACGGCTTGCGCTGAGTCCCCCTCAGGGTCTTCACGTCGAAATCTACGTCAATGGTGCGGACGCCGCGCAGCGAGTGGCGCTGTATCGACAAGGCACTCGAGTGCAGGAAGATTTGGGGGAGTGGACCGAGCTTGATGTCGCGATCTGGCGGTCAGGTTTGCTTTGCGGTTTTGTCGATTGGCCCGATCTTCAGCTCACTCCTGGCTCTCGCCTAGGCGTGATTCGCGATGAGCGATTTGAAAAAATGATTGAAGCGATTCGTCAGCTTGAGCCCGTGCTTCGAGCGGAGCTCGCCCTTCTTAAACAGGCCGACGAGGAGCAGGCGAGTCGCGCGACTTATGCGAGCCTGCATCGCGCATTTCGGGATGCGCTGGAGGCTCTTCCGGCCGAAGAATACGATTGGTTTGATCTGAAAAGCCAGAAATCCGGAAAAGCCCATCGGACTCGGACCGCTGATTCTGTAGGTACGGAGGGTGGTAGTGGCGAAGCGCTCGGGACTGAGGAGGTCCAAGGCGGAGCCGAAAATGGCGAATTAGAAAGTGGAGATACGGCAGGGAAGGATGGCTCTCCTTCGGGGCCCGTTCAGGCGGCTTTTTTTGAGTTTCCGGGGCCTCTTCATTCCGCCCGAATTGCACCCGCCTCGAGTCTTTTGGCTGTGCGCACACAACGGCGTTTTCGAGCCGTCGCGCGCGATCGCAAAAACAGCCCGGTGACCGACGGACTCACCTACGAGTGGACGTTGCTTGATGGTGGCGGGGTTTTGGATTCGACCACTCAAGCTGAGGTGACATTTACGGCCCCCGAGGAACCGGGATTGGTCCGTTTGCAACTCACGGTGAGTCAAGGGGAGCTTCAAGCTGTTGCGACCGCGACAGTGACGGTGACTGATTCACTTCTGGCGGATCGCGCCGGGAATGCGCCAGGGAGCCGACGGGGGCTGCCTGATTTTACCTATGAGCGGGCGCCGGGCCAGCTCTGGCGTTCGCGGTTTGATATGGGACGCGATCTTATTTTGATCAATAGTGGGCATCGTGATTTTTTGTTTGCCTCGTCGAAACCGTCACTGAAGCTCAAGTATCTGCTGCGGCTTTTTTCAAAAGAGCTCGTGATTGCCAATTTTCCGGGTCTTTCGTCGATGGAACTTCTGGACCGGTTGATTGAGGTTTCGCTTCGGGCGGAGGAATTTTTGCGGTAGCGAGCCTGACCAAATTCACGCCAGACGTTAAAACGGTCAGATCAATTTTTTTACAGTCCTTTTCCCACTCCCCGAATTAAGTACGCTCGGGCGAGTGGTCGATCTGAAAATATTTTTCCAAGCCCCAGGAGCAAAAGCCCCAGACCGTAATCGTGGGACTGAAAGACGAGGCGCTTCCAACCTTTGAGGTGAATGCCTTCGCGCTCAAGCGCGGTGAGGAGGCGAAAAGTCTTCTGCCATCCTTTTTTACATTTTTCGCGCCAAATTTTAAGATTTTCGAACGAACTGACATGAAAAAGTCCATCAAACCGGCTCACTCCGACGACATTGGTCTGGTGCTGGCGGTACGCTACGAGTGCTTGAGGAACCGCAAAAACTCCACCCTGTGCGCTAGCCAGAAGTGCAAACCAATGGTCGTGGTACTCGGTCTCTGGCGGGATTTTGGGGTATTTTCTTGCGAGATCCGCATCAAAAAGCGTGGTGCACCCCGTGACGACATTGCGGAGGAGTAGGTGCTGAAGCTGCGAAAACTGAATTCCGCGGGTCTCGGTTTTCCACACGGATTGCTCGCATAGTCCGCTGGGTTCCAAAGTGTGCATGTCGCAATGAACGAGCGAAAAAGCAGGGTGTTTGCTCAGCTCTTGGATCAGAGTCGCAAGCTTTTGAGGGTACCAAATATCGTCTTGGTCCGAAAAAGCGATGGCGTCCATGAATTTTTGGGATGTGGGCTCCTGTGCAAGCAGTACCTCCAGAGCCTTGCCGAAGTTGGCGCGATGGCCAAGACGAACGGGGTTTTTGAACCAAACGAAGCGGGGGTCAGCAAAAAAGGGCGCGAGAGCGTCACTTTTTTTGAGGGGGGCCAGCGGAGAATCGAGGGTGATCGCGCAAATCCACTGAGTCCATGTTTGGTCCTGAATGGACTTAAGTTGTTGGGCAAAAATCTCTGGATCGGGTTGGTAGGCGGCGAGGGCGATACCGACTTGGGTATATCGGGAGACCTGGTCTACTTTCATCGATCTATCTTCGTCCAAAGGTCACCACCTTCCCCATGGCCCTCGCTAAGCAAGCTCGCGCCAGCGCAGGATCGGAGGGGTAATCCCGCCAAGCTTTGCAAATCAGGGGCATTCCGAAATCCAGGCGGTTCAAGAAAAGCGTCTCACTGGTCTTGGGATTAAGCAGTCCTGCATCCTGAGCGGCGTTCACTCGCATGAGAGTGCCGGTCCAAGCGGTCTTGAGTTTTTTTAGAACGGCCAGGGGATGATTTTGTCCGCGCAGGCTCAAGAGACCGGCGAACGGCGTGATGCCGAGCACATTTTTTCCGTGTTGGCGGTAAGCGTACAGGGGTCTGTGAATGGAAAAAATCCCGCCATGTGCTGAAGCCACTGCGGCATACCAGTGATCATGGTAATCGAAGGCTTCCGGGATAGTGGGATACTGGCGGGCGAGATTAGCGTCCAATAACATCGAGCAGCCGGCGATCACATTTCGGATCAGGAGATCTCCGAGCGAAGTGTGATGAACCCCGCGGCGTTCTAGTTTCCATGCGGTCTGCTCAGCAATCGAGCCTTGGGCATTCAAGATGTGCATGTCTGAATGAACGAGTGCGAGGGGGCCTCGCTTTTCGAGTTCGCAGGCACAGGTTTCGAGCTTTTCAGGATACCAAATGTCGTCTTGATCGGAGCACGCGATGGCGTCGATATTCGCGTTTTTGGCAAGAAGTTGAATGGCGCATTCAAAGTTCTTCTTGGATCCCAAGCGTGTGGGGTTTTCGCGCCAGATGAAGCGGGGGTCATTGAAAAATTTCTGGAATGTCGGATTTTCCCTGAAGGACTGAAGCAATGAATCCGAGCTGATTAAACATTGCCATTGGGTGAAACTCTGTTTTTGAATGGACTCCAGCTGGGCCTCAAAAAAAGTGGGTTCGGGTTCAAAGGCTGCTAAGGCGATGCCGATTTGACGAATGGTCATCATGGTTCTTTATCCTAACGCGCCCGGCATTACGAAGGAAGCGGATACCTCCTGACCTATCTCAAATTATCGTCACCACGGTGACCTGGAGTCATGTCCAAGGGATGATGATTACGCTATTTGCGAGCCCGCTTTGCACCCTACGAATCTGCTCCACTTCGTGGTGGGCACGGCGGGCGAGAATTGGATCTCGAGTTTGGGTGCCCGCAAGGCACTGATTGATCACCCAGGCATAGGGTTCAATTTCTGCTCGTCGGAGATCCTTTTGAAGCGCTTCGGCTTCGCTCACGGGTGTTGTTTCGGGAAGTGTAACGATCAGGAGTTTTGTATACTTAGGATCTTTGAGGCGCATCATGGGTGTCGTCACATGAGATGCCGAAACAGCGCCGTGGCTAAACTTCTTCATCACTTCCCGGTGGTACGACCCGGTAGCATCCAGCAGAAGCAGAGTGTGACCGGTCGGGGCAGTATCAAGCACTACAAAATGATCACGAGCCTCGCTCACGATTCGAGAAAAGGCGCGGAACACAGCGACTTCTTCGGTGCAAGGGGAGCGCAGATCCTCCTTGAGAAGAGCCAATCCCTTTTTGTCGAGACCCTTGCCCGAGCTAGCGACAACCTGATCAATATATTTTTGAGTTTCAATCTTCGGATCAATCCGACTTACCGTGAGACTCGAAAGTCGCTTTTCTCCAGCCAGAGTCGCCTCCAAGTGGGCGGCTGGGTCAGTGGTAGTCAGATGAACCGGGTGGCCCCTTGAGGCGAGTTCGCTGGCGATGGAGGCCGCAATCGTTGTTTTACCAACGCCACCTTTGCCCATCACCATGACCAGGCATCGTCCATCCATGATAATTCCATCAACCAGTTGCCCAATGGACAAGGTTCCGGTCGGCATCGCGACGAGCAAATCGGCCTTAGTCTCAAGCTCATCGTCTTTAAAGAACGCCCGCAATGCTTGAATCCCAACCATGTTGTAGGGCTTGAGATAAAAAACAGAACGCTCCTTTGAGGCCAAAGTCGGCGGTAGGTTTTTTAAGGCGTCATTGGCACGCTCTTCAAACGCCAGCGCGACTCGATCACTGCGGTTTGTTGCCCTAAATACGGCATTGATCGCCAGCTGCTGATTTTGAAGTCCAATTCCATCAAGCTCATGGCTTGTGCGTTCGGCTTCCGCTATTGCGACGGAGTCTGGTCGAGTAACTAGAATCACGGTCGTATCTTTTTGATTGCGAAGGGTATTGACCGCCTGCTCGTAACGATCCCGCTGATTATTGAGAGCCGAACTCGGCCCAAGACAGGATGCGCCATGAGTCGAGGTCGTCAGAAAATCTTTCCAGGCGGAAGGAAGACTCAGGAGTCTGAGGGTGTGCCCGGTCGGGGCCGTATCGAAAATGATGTGATTGAATTTAGAGGTTACCTGATCGTTCAGGAGTAGGCTGGTGAATTCATCAAAGGCCGCAACCTCCACAGTGCAAGCGCCGGAAAGTTGCTCTTCCATGTCTCGAATCGAGTCGGGTGGAAGCACTCCGCGATAGGGTCCAATAGAACGCTCCCGATAAGCTTTGGCAGCGGCTTCTGGGTCAATATTCAGGGCAAACAGATTTGGAACTTTTGGAATCGCGATGGGCTCAGCAGTCAGGCGCACCCCTAATACTTCGTCGAGGTTTGAGGCCGGATCGGTACTTACCAAAAGAACTTTTGCGCCGCGATCGGCCAGGGTCACTGCCGTGGAGCAAGCTAGCGATGTTTTCCCAACACCGCCCTTACCGGTAAAAAACAGAAATCGAGTGGGCGCGTCTACAAATCCATTCATAAAACCTCCAGAACGGCTTGATCAGCCGCAACAGTCTTCCTCGGATTCACAGCAGGACTCGTCGCCCTCTTCTTGTTCGGTATCTAGCGGTGTTTCGAACGCAACACCAAACGCAGCTAGCGCCGACTGTAGATCGCCTCGTTGGGGGTAGAAGCCGCTCGCCAAAACTCTTCCATTCGCCAGGATTAAGGGAAGGCAAGAGTTTCCGCGCGCATCCAGCTCCTGCTTGACGGGGATCGAGTCGACGAAGGCTTTGGGTTGCTGTGCCATGTTGTACCGCACGACATCTACATTGTTACGCTTGAGCCATTCGAGGTCTCCGGCAAAACGGGCGAGCTTCGGATCAACTTCAGGACCACAGACGCCGGTTGAACAACACATGGGCGGATCAAATACTTCAAGTTTTAGCACTATTTTATACTCCTTGATTACCGGGGTTTTCGCCGGAATTGATAAGGACAGATGTTTTATATTCCTGCCACTAAAACCTTCAGGCGCCTGAGTCCGCGAGGTTCGACGCAATAACACACTGCGGTGCCTTCGGTTTCACCTTTGATCAGGCCAGCCCCTTTGAGAACTTTAAGATGCTGGGAAACCGTGGACTGAGCCAAATCCTCAATTTGGTCCACAATTTCGCCACAGATGCAGCTTTGCCGCCGAGCCAGGAGTCTGAGAATCTGAATCCGTGCTGGATGCCCAAGCGCTTTAGTCATTAAAGCGAGTTCTTCGTCTGCTTTTTTCCCCTCGACCGGCCTAAGATCGTGTTCTGGTGCTTTAGTGTCGCAACAATGAGCGTCTTTTAATTGCTTCATGCCTTCTTTTATCGTTAAAAGACGATGAATACAATCTATTTTAACTGGGGTCTATCCACCCAATACAGTCTATTGCCGAGAAGTTATTCCTCTTGACCCCGTACCCTGGTACAGGGTGTATGATCGAGGTATGAATCAGGAAGTTGCCTCTCAATTGACCATCGGACGACTGGCGAAGGCCGCAGGGGTCGGAATCGAAACCGTCCGTTTTTACGAACGCAAAGGGCTTTTACGTAAGCCAAGTGCTCGGTTGGGGGCGTTTCGTGCTTATTCACCCCAAGACGTCGATCGGGTGCAGTTTATCAAGAGGGCGCAAACGGTCGGATTTACCCTTCGTGATATTGCAGATTTGCTGCGACTTGAGGCTGGAAGTGGGCTGACGTGTAGTCAGTTGCTGACAGCGGTTTCTACAAAACTCACTGACATTCAATCACGCATTCTGGATCTCAAGAGAATGGAAGCTGCGCTTAAAGAATTGGAAGGCTGCTGTGCGGCGCAACCCTCTTCGAGAAAACCCACTTGTTTTTTGACGACCTGTTTTAGCAAAGAAGATCAAGCGACCCAAAATGTCAGGAAAGGAAAGAAAAAATGATTATTAAAATTCTCGGCCCCGGCTGCGCGAATTGCAAACGTCTGATGGCCCAAACCCAAGAAGCGATTAAGACCCTCGGCGGAGAGTGGTCCACGGCTGAGCTAAAAAAGGTTGAAGATTATGAACAAATTGCCTCTTACGGGATTTTGTCAACACCTGGGCTCGTGCTCGATGAGGTAGTACTCATGAATGGCCGCGTTCCGAATTCGAAGGAAATCGTGGAGCTGCTCAAAACTGCCAAGTCATCAGGGCCTTGCTAAGGGGTATTTGTGGAAAACACTGACATGCCAAATCGGCACTCATTACCCGTCAAACAGCTACTAGCTGCCGTCGTGGCACTGGTGGCCTGGGTAGTCCTTTACGAGAATTTGGCGCGGATTTCTCACTGGTTGACCTATCAAGTTTTACATTTGCCGGTGGGAAGACTTGCAGCAGCGATCGAGTTTTTTGTATTCGAAGCGCCCAAGGTCCTCCTTCTTTTGACGGTGGTCGTGTTCTGCATGGGCATCATCCGGTCGTTCTTTTCTCCGGAACGAACTCGCGCTATTCTGGCGGGTAGAAAGGAGTCTGTTGGCAATGTCTTGGCGGCACTTCTAGGAATCGTTACTCCGTTTTGCTCTTGTTCGGCAGTGCCACTCTTTATCGGTTTCGTGACAGCTGGAGTGCCGTTGGGCGTGACGTTTTCCTTTCTCGTATCCGCCCCGATGGTGAACGAAGTGGCTCTCGTGCTTCTCTTTGGCATGTTTGGTTGGCGAGTCGCGCTGATTTACTTGGGGACTGGGCTTCTGGTAGCGATCCTTTCAGGGTGGGTCATAGGCAGGCTTAAGCTTGAACGTTACGTTGAGGAATGGGTGTACCGCACTCAAGCTCCAACCGTCGCCGGCGTCGCGGACGTGAGTACTTGGATTACGCGGTTGGACTATGGCCTCAGTGAAGTTCGAGAGATCGTCGGCAAGGTATGGATCTATGTACTGCTCGGAATTGCGGTTGGCGCAGGCATTCATGGTTATGTCCCCGAGGATTTTATGGCCTCATTGATGGGGAAGGAGTCTTGGTGGTCGGTTCCATTGGCGGTTATCGTCGGCGTACCGATGTACTCAAATGCGGCAGGGATCATTCCCATCGTAAAAGCGCTGCTCGAAAAAGGAGCGGCTTTGGGGACCGTCCTTGCTTTCATGATGTCGGTGATTGCGCTGTCGCTTCCAGAAACGATTATGATGAAAAATCCCGCCAAAAGGGTTGCCGCGAAGCCGACGAAGACACGGCTTTTGAAAGTGGAAAATAGCTTCACCGCATCAATCTCCTTGTGCCAAATAGGTTGCTTCTATTGCAACAGCCCCGCCATAACGTAAGCACTAGGCTGAAACCGCTGAGCCATCGATACAACTGGATCGCGATTTGCATTAATGCATCAAGTATGAGGATTGGCATTGTTGGCGGTGGAATTGGCGGTCTTTCTGCGGCGATTTGTCTTTCCAAGATAGGAATAGAAGTTGAAGTTTTTGAAAGGGCGTCGGAGATCCGTGAAAGCGGCGCAGGCGTGAGTCTTTGGCCCAATGCCACGCGGGTTTTGGCACAAATGGGCCTGCTTCAGAAGTGTTTGGCGAAGAGCGTACCCCTTTCGTCCCTTGAACTGAAAAATCTTCGGGGAAAGATTTTGCTCCATACACGGATCGACCAAGAAGAAACTCCGGTGCTCTGCATGCGTCGACCCGATCTCTTGGCAATTCTGCACGCGGAAGTCTCCGACAAGTCGATTTTCTTGAATCACAACTGTAAGAAGATAACGGCTTTAGAAAAGAAAGTTGCCATTGAGTTTGAGGGGCAAGAGGCCCGAGTATTTGACGCGGTTGTAGGGGCTGACGGAGCCAGATCACGGGTAAGAGCTTACGTGACCGGCTTAACGCAAGAACCCGTCTATCGCGGGTATACGATATGGCGCGGGGTTACTGAGTTTGACCTGGGCGCACACTCGTCGAACATGACTCAGGAAATCTGGGGAAGTGGGCGGCGTTTCGGAGTTCTGCCGATTGGAGGAAAAGTTCTTTGTTGGTACGCAACCGACACGAGACCCAAGGATCAGGATGATTCTTCTAGAAATCACGAGTCCGAGCTCTTGAGGCTCTTTAGTGGGTGGCCGGATCCAATACTAGAGATCATTCGGACGACTCCACCGCATGAAATCCTAAAAAACGACGCAGCCGATCTCGGTCTTCGAGGACCGTGGTTCAATCATAACGTAGCAATCATTGGTGATGCCGCTCACCCCCTTACACCCAACGTTGGACAAGGCTGCTGTCTTGCGCTTGAAGATTCCTGGGTTCTTTCTCAATCGCTGCAAAAGACCGGCGAACCAAACAGGATAGAGCGGGCCTTCGAGCTCTTTGGACGCGTTAGACGAAAGCGAGTACCCGCGATCGTAAGAACCACGCGATGGATCGGATCAGTTGCACAGACCAAAAGTAAGTCTGCCGTTCTTATCCGAGATCAGCTGCTCCGGGCGTTTTTTCCTCTGGTTTTTGACTTGGCCGTTCGACCCATCCATCGCTACGACGCTACGAAACCGTTCTCATAATCGCCCAAATCTCGCGATGATGGTTCTCTTTTTTTCAGAAGGCACCCGTAAATGGTTAGCCCAGGCCCAAAGGCGAGACTGACTACCAAAGTTCCTTCACGGATCGCTTTATCCTGCAAAATTTCATTCCAAATATGGGGGAGCGTTGCCGACGACATGTTGCCATACTCAAAAAGAATTTTTCGGCTCGCGGCGACTTGAGTGTCCTCTAGTTTAAGAAGGCGTTGTGCAGCATCAATGATTTTTGGTCCACCCGGGTGAATTGCGAATACAGCCGAGTGCCTAGCGTTCATGTAGTCGAGGCCACTTATTTTGAAGAGACGAAGCAGAAAATCGGATAGCCCCTTCATCACTTTTTCAGGAACCTCCCGAGAAAGTGTCATGCGCATGCCCGCTTCTGAGGGGGTCCACGTCATGTCAGACTCACTGTCGGGCAGAATCTCATCTGCGATCGCAATCACTTCAAGGCCACAGTACTCGGAAGAGCCGGTCTCGAGCGAGTACTTTACAAAACCATCAGCAAAAAGACTTTGAACCACGAGTTGTTCGGGGCTGTGGTCTGAGACATCCAAGTGGAGACTACAGACTTCGGTATGTACAATATCCACGCGCTCCGATTGTTTAGTTAGGCCCCGCGCAATTCGAACTGCCGGGATCGCCGCGTAACACCCCATGTGATAGGCATGCAGCACTGAAGTCTTGCTTCCCCATCCGCGCTCGCTCACAAGCCGCTGCGCCGAACTCGGAGAAGCATAGCCGGTACAAGTGACATGGATGAGATGGGCCGGGACGTCGGCGTCTTGCGCATCTTGCACTTCTGGCGTTTTCTGGAGATAAAAGCGCTTGAAGATGTCCCCGGTAATCTGATTGTATTTTTGGGTGCGTTTCGAGATGACTCCGTAGGCTTCGAAGATTTCGAACAAGTATTGGACGAGTGTATGCTGCGCGGGAGCATCATTCTTCTCGTCACGGCCTTTCATCATGTTTCCTCTGCTAACGCGCGCGATTTTCTGGAACGGTCGGCGCGGGCGGGTGCGAGTGTCCTGGTTGTTGAACCGCTCGATAGAAACTTGAAGGGAATCGTTCTGGGGGGATTGCTCTTTCTTCCGGCACTTCTTTTTCCGATCCGCACATTGCTGCGAAGCTGGCCTGGCTTGGGGCGTTGGATGCGGCTAGCCGCATTTCACTGGGTCATACCGCTTATCCCATTTTTTCTATCCCACGATGGTATTGTCAGTGCGCGGCGGCAGCGCACTTCAGACGATTGGGACGCGCTGATTCATGGGTTGCCTTACGAACTCATCATTCGTCCAAACCTCGGGTTGATGAGAAATTTCTCGGTGGTCTTGTTGAAAATGTCCGAAAAATCGCAGTAAGTAAGATCGGGGCGCCGAACTATTCCTCTTCTTTGATCTGGGCAGCCAAGTAGTTCTGGATTCCGGTCTGCTTGATTTGGTCGAGTTGTGCTTCAAGGCAGTCAATATGGCTTTCTTCGTCTTTGAGGTTTGAAGTAAAAAGTTCGCGGGTGCCGTCGTCACTCAATTCTAGGGTGAGTTTGATCGCTGAGTTGTAGAGCCGGACCGCATCGTACTCAGCCTTGACGTCGGATTCAAGCTGCGTTTTGACGTCCTCGCCAATGTGGAGTTCCTTGAGGCGGCTAACGACAGGTTTGCCTTCGAGGAAAAGGATTCTTCCAATGATAGCTTCTGCGTGTTTCATTTCCTGGATGGCCCGTTTCTCAATTATTTTGTGAAGACGGTTATAGCCCCAGTTGGCGCACATTTCCGAATGAACCATGTACTGATTGATAGCGGTCAGCTCATCGGCTAGTAATTCATTTAAAGACGCGATTACCTTGTCGTTGCCTCTCATAAAAAGTTTCTCCATTAGCTTCAAAGGTTATTCTCATCAATGAATAGCAATTTTCAGACCAGGACAGATAAGTGTTTTGTACGTGTAAAGCGACCGACAGAACTGGGGTGCCATAGGGCACATCGAAATCCCAGGGATATCCGCGTAGACCTTCGCCAGCGTCCCGGGAGCTGCCTCGGCCCCCAGCAAAGATGTGGTTTGAACGGGCTATACTCGTCTCATTTTCGGACTGATTGACCTAAAAACAGCCAAATCATCGCAAAAATAGCCGAAAAATGGCCAAAAAACTATGGCATTGAATTCGCTTTGAGTGTGTCTGCCAAATCGGACAGAGTAGATGGAGCTACCTCCTTCCCCAAAGAAAGAGGTAACCCCGATGAAAATTAAACAGATTGGTGAAACCGCCAACTATTATTCTTTTCGTCTGAAGCTGGAAAAACTTAAGCTGAAAACCTGGCGACTCTATGTCCTCGCTAAGATTCTGCTTTTTCTAGCCGACCTGGTTTCCGCCTACTTGAGACAAAAATGAGAGGTGCTTGGGGTACAGCATAACCCGAGTTCTCATGGCAGAGAGCTGTCCGGTTTGGTTTTATAAAAAAACCCATAACGATTTAACATTATACTCCATTTTGCTGATCCTTACTTGTATGAGAACTGGCCCGAAATGGCTCATCAGCTTTTTACTTTCCCTCGCTTTATCCTGCTCGGCGCATGCGGTATCTCCGAAATTTTCCGCCCATATCGCCAACTGGAAAACTGCCCTTTTAAACGAGATCGATGCGGCAAAGTTCGCCCAGATCCATGCGGTTGAGGCGCGGGTGAGAGCCGAAGCGGGATTGGGCCAGAATGATGCCCTGATACGCGCCCACGCGATCACCGCCACCGCCGACCTTGTCACCCGCTTGGGCGATGAGAGGAAAACTACCCGTGAGGGCCGCGACAATAATCGCTAAATTTACATATTTCATTGGGATTCTCTTTCTTTCTTGGGTTTTGTGAGCGGAAAAAATTGTACGTTCATTTGGTAGACCGAATCCTTGGCTCCGTCTTGGGTCAGGGCTAGGATCTCGTCTTGGAGGCGGTCGATCTTGTCTTTAATCAACTCGAGATGCTCTGGAGCACAAGCGAAGGTAATGCCGTTGATGAGTCTCCGAGAAAAATCGGCATCTGAGGTCTTCTGTAGTTCCTGGGAAGCTTTCTCAATCATTTGCTGATGAAATTTTCGAACTGCGAATTCTGAGCGGTTGGTTTTGACGTAGAAGCTTTGACGGGTTCGCCTCAGTCGCCCTTCCGGGTCCTCTTGCAGGAGTCCAATCGCAATCATCCGCTCGATCGCGCTCCGCGCTTCGGCAGTCGTGATTCCAAGACGATGGGCGATCTGGGCGGGTTGGCTTTGAAAATCATCGAGCGTCACCAAGTTGAGGATGGCCAGGTGATGCCAGTTTGCCATGGCTCTAAACTGCTCGATCTCTAGGGTCGTATAGGTGGCAGCCTGATTTGTCGCGACCGCCTCAGCTACTTTCCTTTCCAGCCTGGCTCGCACTTTCATCGATATCTTGGCGTTTTTAGAGGAGGCCTGAAGCACAGATAATAGCAAGACGTTGGACTCTGGCTCCTTCAAAGCCAGTGCCTCCGAAACCTGAGCCGCAAACTTGAGAGTCATGGGACGCGTGCCGGAAAGCACTCGAGAGAGCAGAGAAACTGAAGCGCCAAGATCACGCGCAAATGCGCTCATCGAGTACGAAGGGTTTCTTTCGCGGCGGGATTGGAAAACCTCGAGGAGGTAATCTGCCGGGCGCTTTGCCGCGTGTTTGATTTGGTCACCTGGTCCGTTCATAGCGAGCATTAAATAGCCTGTTATGACACGATGTGTAATTCATTTGGATCTAAAGTGTTGTCAAATTGAAAATACTAGTAATATTAAAGTGTTAAGGTCTAGAGATCCTTTCAGTGGCCTATTGACGGTTTCGTCCTTTTTCAGCTTAACGTATTCGCGATCAGATTGGCTCTACAGACGGCAATTTCTGAAATAGACGAAGCATCTTTACCGGTGGAACACCTAACGGGTTCTAAGTAAAATGGCCGAACCGAATAGTTGCAGGGCCCCTTAGAGCGCGAAGCTCTGAGGGAACGGAGGGCGCGCGTATGATTTCGGATGGTTTTATAACTTTTGGAATTTGCCGCCCTAGAATCTTACGTCCTTTTGTCTCAATTAGGGCGATAAGTCTTTTGTGATCATGGGGGTTCTGTTATGCTAATGGAGCATAATAACGGCAGCCACCGAGGGAAGAAAATGGTTCCGCAGGACACCGGGCAAAACAAAACTATCCTTGCAGTAGACAGTAATCCAGATGTTTTACAAATGATTTCAGAGTATTTCGCAAACACCCACTACGAGGTGGTCACCGCCGAAACCGGTGACGCGGCGAAAACGGCAATGCGTACTCGTGTCCAGAATCAACCACCCATACTTCTACTGAATTTGTCGGTCGGCGCTGAAAGTGGCTCCGACTTAGCCGAGTTCCTCGTTGAACATCATGCAGTGGCGGGCATAATTCTCACGTCCCAGGCCTTCAATCCTCGTGAGGGTGTCCAATCTCTAATCGAAAAATGCGAGACATTCGACATTCCATTTTTTGAACTCACCACGCCCTTAAAGGGGGTGGACCTCGATTATCTCCTCGATCGAATCGAGCTTCACAAAGACGCCCCGGACCAACATACCGTCGAGGCCGCCGTGGCGCGCGCGATTTATCGCCGGCGTTTTACTTATCTCTATGCCGGAAGGCCCGGTAATATTTTACGAAAAGCACGCGAAACATTCGGACTTGATATCCCGGCGTTTACCGCAATCGCTCGTGCGAATGACTTGCCCATCTCCGATGAATTCTACACGGAATACGAACAACACGATAAATCGGGCGAGCGCATTTCAGCCACTCATTGGTTTTATCTCTGCGAGCTGTTGGAAATTTCAACCGACAGCATCAGTTTTGGGTATTGCGAACGGCTCCACCTGGGACGCATTCGACATGCAATCAACGAGGACACTATTCGACTGCCCGTATCGGACGATCTCAAATCGCGTTTAGAGGCGTTGCGAAAAATGGAAGAGAAAGAGTCCAAGGAGTTTGAACGGGCGTTTTTCCAGCCCCGGACACATTAAAAGCACGGAAGATCAGCAAACCCTGCTGTCTGTGAACGCCGATCACTTGACTCTGACCGCACTATCCTCGATGCAGGGTGACTCCGGGATTGAACAACAGGCGCCTCTATTTGAGGGTGAATACCTGCGCACACTTCGTGAATCAGGTACCCTTCTTTCCTACAATAAATTTTTTTAAGAAAATCACTCAAGCTTTGCGGCTTCATGACGAATAGTAAATGAGTTTATATAACAAAAGTTATAAAAGATGGGGTTTCTATATGAAAGTCACGCCAATAGACGCGCCACTCCCCTTGGACGGCATCAACCGAAACTTAAGAGTTGTCGTGCTCGACTGCCCCTACGACACCATCCAGAACGAGCAAACTCAGGGTTTATTTGCAAAACTTGCCGCACTTAAAATAGCAGGCTATCAAGCAGAATACCCCTACGGCGCACTTCCCTTGGATACGACCGACTTTATTGCCGTTCATCTTCTTCTCTGTGAAGAGCGCTCAGGAAATCTACTACCATTAATGGGCTTCAAATCGGTCACAGCCAAACGCTGCGCGATTCACAATATTCCTTTCCCAGCCCACGGGGTTCTTCGTGGAAACGATCTTCCTGAATATGAAAAAGCGCTTGACGAGATCATTTCCACATCGAGAAGTAAGGGCCAGGAAATCGCGTACAATAGTTCTCTAACGGTTCATCCAGATGCACGACACGACAAGCAGCTCCGCCAACTATGCACCGACATGACGGTCGCGCTTTTTGTCAAATATTACCAAGAATATAAAATACCGAATGTCATCGCCGCAGCGACACTGCGATTTAAGGTGCAGGTGGTTAAGGAATTTGCGGGTTTTGAATATTTGTCGCTAAACGGTTCACCGCTTCCGCCCTTCGATTGTAAACCCTTCTTTGGTGAAAAGGTCGCTCTCATGCATTTGCGTCAGTTCCGTGATGAGGCAAAGTTTTGGGCCAATCGCTACTCGTGCCTCTGGGACAACCGCCTGACTATCTCCACACAAAAGAAGATCGTACCATCAATAGCCGAAGCCGCTTAAACACACAGCGCGTGACTTTCGCGCATTTTGCGGATGACTGGCAAAAAGTCGAGTTCAAAGCGACAAAGTCCATCCCCTGCCGACACACATTTTGTTTTTTTTACCTCAATCGTCGGAAAGTTCAAATAACCTGGGATAGAGGCCATAAATCCTGTGCGCACCAAACAACCGACCCTGCTATTGATGTAATTGGCACCGATTACCGGAATTAACTCCCGATCCGGCACACCATCAATTGAACAGGTCGTTGCATCATGGAAGCGGATACTCCACTTGAAGTTTTTCTCGATATATTTTTCAAGCACGAACTCGCACATCATCTCAAAAAGCTCGCGAAGATTTCGTGCTTTCTGTAGTTCAATACCCATCGGGGAGTTCCGGTGCGTGTTGACGGCATTCCTCCCCATCTCAACAAGCAATTGCTCATTGCGATACTGCTTCAACACCCACGATCCAATGTCAACGGATAGGCGCAGGTTGATCGGAGCATCCGGATCGGTGAACATCGCCTCCGTCATCTGGAATCGCCGCAGGATTTGTAGTCTGCGCTCCCAGCCCAGGCGTTGCTCGACGTAATCCAGCAGATTCACCACAGAACGACGCTTACTGCTCGCGCCGTAAACATATTTCTCCGGTATATAGCACTCGTTTCCAAAAAATTGCCGCGAAAGCGCGACGTAGTCGATGGCATTCGTTACGAGCGAGTCAAATCCGACGTTGATTACCTCCGCCAGCGCCATGGTCGAACGAATGAGGGGCTCCACATTGCGGGTTTTGAGATTCGTAAAATCCCGGCTTGTCAGCCGCATCAAGTCCGCCATCGCGGAGTCGCTCAGGGAAAGCGTCTCCTGAATGCGATTCAGCGTCTGCCATACTGGCGGTAGTGCTGACCTCGCTAAGAGGTCAGATTTATTTCGTACAGACATCTTTTCATCCCCTTAAAATGGCACTCGATCTCTCGTACGCCAGCCGCTGAACCACCAACGTAACGAGTAAACCGCTTAACATACTCCTTCTTGTAATCGCACAGGAATGAACCCAGGCTCGCACCCTTGTAGTCAAAATACTTCATTTCTGGCGAAGGTGTGACCGAAAGTGTCAGAAGATCGGCTTTTTCATCGCAAATCGCGTAAGAGAAGTTTGACTCGTATTTTGTGATATGTCCGAGCAGACTGCGCAAAAGCTGTTTTTTGGTGGCAGCGTGAACGTATTCATTATGCAGCCGACCGTGCATTTCAGCGGTGTCCAGCGGTTTTGTCATAGTGGCGATTTCGTCCCTCTTCAGATTTCCGCTCTCTATCAACCAGGTCACGAGTTCCAAATTGAAACGAATGTTTAATTGGTTGTCGTAAATGACAAAAAAATCGGGGTCGATATTGAGGTGTTTAAAATACTCCAATAGGCGTGCCTCCCCCAGTTTATCCGCGAAGAATCTTATGAGTGGGCGAATGGCCCGCACCTTCGACCCCTGATGTCGCAGGTACTTTTGGGGAATCTTGAATCGGCTCTCCGGATATGTGGGTTCTGACGTAGCAGCCGAACAATTATCGATGAACCCCGACTTGTAGGAATGCTCGGATTCAATTCCAAACGCCTGGCAAAGTCGAAACCACTGCGAAGTCGATGGCATTAAGATGCCAGCTTCGATTTTTGACAGGGCTGCCTGAGACACTTGAAGAAGATTTGCGATGGTTCGCTGATCCTTCCCGATCAACTTCCTCCCTGCTCGAATCACTCGTGCTGTGCGTACTACATCTTGTTTTTCCTGCGGGGTCACGGGCCCTTCCTCTGAAGAAATAGATATTGTCTTCGATATAGCACTCTCATTTTGTCACGTCATGCCGAGATTTAAGATGGTGTGAAAAATCGTCTGTCTTCAAAAAGATTTCACCCCAATGGGAAAACCTATTTCGTGTCGGCGCCTACCAAAAAGGTTGCCTCCATCTTATCCCTCGACGTATGGGCTAGAGCGGCTTCGGCTGGTGTGGTCGGGTTGTTTGGCATGTGGCGCTTGGTTTTTAGGAGTTACAGAGGAGTTAGGACGAAAAAATAGCCATCCAGTCTCCTGAGTGGCTCTGCCTTAATGCATTGTTTTTATAGATTTTTTTGATTGGAGCGACCCCAATGGGTTTGGCGATGTCTTGCAAGGCGTATTCGACCTCGACCTTATTGTTTGATTTACAGAGAAGCAGCCCAATACTTGGGCTGGTCATCTGGGTGCTTGAACTTGTCGTTGATCACCGAAAGATAGAAATTGAGCTTGCCCGCGAACTCCGGCGCAAATGGGACTGTTTTTGGCTCAATGACCACAAAGCACAAGAGTCAGATGGTAAAAAAGCAAATCGACGTAGAAGTCCTTATTGCCGACATTAAGATGAACCTGGCGCCCCACGAATGCAAAGCCGACTCCAAGTTCAAGTAGGAACTTCTGGACGTGATCGACGAGCCCCTGTTCGAGTTCTTGCTCCTTGGCCTCGGAAGCCAGGGTCAAAAAGTCGAAAATATAGGGTCAGACGGTTGGGGGTCCTTGGATTAGAAAGCGCCTACCACGCCTATTGCAACGAACCGCAAGGCGAAGAAACCCGACCAACGCTCCATCTTCAAAAAAACAGGCAGAAACCTTATCACATCGACTATGCGTTCTTGTCCCGGCCCCTTATCAAAAATCTTCGAGCCGTTTCCGTGGGGGCGTTTGACGATTGGATTGCACTCAGCGACCATGCGCCGTTGACCGTTGATGTTGGGGGGCCATTTTAAGAATGCTGACACAAGCTGCGTGACTGCAAAATTTTCGAATGGAATCGATTCTAGGTACCTACTCGGAGACATCTGATTCAGATCGGGGCAATTTGTGCATCGAGCTTGGACTCAACGTAGGCTTTGGCTTCTTCTACGGTCTTCTTCGCGAACTTCGAGTCCGTAACAGAGAGGGCCTTGGACCGGTACGAGGCGACATTTTTCAGTTTCAGTACATTGATGCAGTCTCTGGCAAGGCTCTTGAAGTCGGTGATCCCAATCCCATTCAATTGTTTGTGAAGGATCGTAGGAGCGCCCTCGTGACCATCTGAGCTCAAGTCCTTGCCAAATCGATTGACGGACAGAGCATCGAGATAATTTATTAAGGCGATGCAAAAATTGGTGACCGCAGCGTCAGAGTCCTTCTCTTTGTGTGACCAATTCGCCACCTTTTGATGCTGGTGGCCTTTACTCAAATAGCTGCTGAACTCCGCTTTATCAACGGCTCGCATTCTGTTTCCTTTCCCAAATCGGGATGCCTTCAGTTTTTACGTTCTTTAGATAGCGTCTCCCCATTGCTGAGTCATATTTCGCCTGTGTTTCGATTTGAAGATTAACCTTCAGTCCTACTTCGTTTCCGGCAGCCACCAACACCGAATTAAGTTCGAACTCCAGATCTGGGCTTTTCTTGGAAACGATAACCAATAAATCGATGTCACTCGTGACCCTGAACTCGCCTCTCGCTGCGCTTCCAAATAGGACTACTTCCTCCACGGAGCTTCTCGCTTTTGAGGATAGTTGGTTCATTTGCCCTTTTATCCATTCGGGTAAAAGGCGCTGTTCTGCCGAGACGATTTCCTTGAGAAGTCTATTGGCGATTAGGGATGCCTTGTTCAGCGAATAGACCGCAGATTTTCCGTGGCGCTCTTCATCCAGAACTCGTAGCTTAACGAGGTCAGGGATGTAGCGACTTACAGTGTTTTGGGGCGTTTTGATACTTCGAGCAAGCTGTGTCTGATTTTGACGCAGATCTGGGTTTCTTATGAAATACTGAACGATCTTCAACTTTACTTCAGGGTATAAACAAACATTCAGTATGCCGGTTGCCATTTCTAAATTATCCTTTTTTGGATTACATATGTCAATATTGGATTATATAATCCATAAATGGATTTATTTTGAGTTACTTACCCTATGTGGCTCAAGAAACTCGAGGTAAGTCTCCATTTGTGCAACCGGCGGTTGTACAAAGTTATCGTTTAATTTCAATGACTTACGTCTTCCTGTGCTCGCTCGTTTTGCCGTGCTGGCAGGCTTTTTTCCAGTGGTCGACTGCTTCTTTTTGATGCGTTTCATCCGTGACTCCGAGTCTTATAGCATTGCTTTACCATCCTTCAGTCAATCTTTCTTCCTGTGATCGTACAGGCTGACCACTTTTTCCATCACGACCGTCGCGGGAATTCCGCTTGAAATCAACTGCGTGGCGAAGCATGCGCGGAGAGCGTGAAATCGAATGGAGGGGATGCGGTTTCCCTCGCAGAAACCGCGAAGGACGCTGGCTTGAAGACCGCTGGAGCGGACCAAGGAATCGTTTTCGATAAATTGCAAATAAACGAAAATTTCGAAAATCGAAGCCCTTCGGGGCGCTCAGAACGCTCCAGACTTTCAAGCTGTGCCTTGACGGTATCGCCGGTAGGGAGCGTGACGGTGGTCCCGCGTGCAAGATCGGTGAAACGGGAGCTGTGGGCATGGGCCGAAATGATTTCGGACAGGGTAGTTTTCACTTGAGCACGTCCTTTCAGCGCGTTCGCGCTGGGCGGGGTAAGAGCAACGCATGAGCCAAAGGGTGCCCAAGATCTCAGATGTGGGCTGACGCGTCGAAACGATTTGCTTTTAGCATTTCGTAACGCAATGCAACATATTAGATTCTAACCAGAATCGACGAAGTTTCGTCGGAAGTGCGATAGAAAACACTGAAAAGGTGCTGAAATTAAATGGGATTTATTGATAAACACGAAAGCAACGAAACTTCGTCGTTTTTGGTTCGGTGAAATGGTTATCTAATTTGCTCGGGCCCCCTACAATTGGGGGAGGGGGACTTATGCCTTTTCATCCAACCCAGCGGGCGGCTTTATTCTCGTTCGTGTTCGCGATAAGGTGTTTCAGCGCCTTTTTGCGCATTTGATAGGAATTGGCATGGGCCAACGTTCCAATGCGCGAGTTAACGCTCGTTACTAGGCTCAGTACTTCTGAATTCGGCAGGCGCGGTGCGAGTCGATGCGGGCGAAACGTGGTCGGACTTGGCGAGGACTCAAGTTTTCGCAACGCTTTAACAAAGCGCCATTTCTTAAGGGGTTCGGCAAAAATTTCCTGCTTATCCGGTTGTCACTTAATAGCATTTAAGCTACGGTGCGTCGCAGAGGATTTTAGCGATGCCAACTGCGGGTCAAAAGCCACCGCCACCGAAAAACTCCCCTCCTGAATATCCGATAACCCATCTGGACTTTCAGCTCATGTTTCCTGATGAGGCGGCATGCCTCCTCTATCTGGA
>JBBCAW010000090.1:0-1046 GCA_051382295.1 Bdellovibrionota bacterium FG-1
CAGAACTGTGTGTCGCCGTCCTTCACGGGCCACTCACTTTGCGCGTTCAGGGGCTTTGGAGTCTCGATACCAATCCTGCCATTGTAGTCAGCTATCGCATCCCCGTGCGCCCGCCAGATGGCTTGCATCGCTTTTTCCAAAAGACAGCAGGTGTCGCGAGCCTGTTCTGCTCTCATCGGAGGCAGATGGATTATAGCGTGGCGTACATGACGACGGCGTGTACGTTTCATGTGGCCTCCATGTCAACGACAGCTTGTTGGACACAATTGGCATCAACGATTTTCTTGCCAGCTGTCATCGCTGCGATCATGGCGTCAATTGCGAGGTTTTGAATCAGCCTGGGGATGCCCCGACTGTGTTGGAAGATGATGGCGATGGCTTCTGGATCGAAGGGGTTTTTCTTGCATCCCGCAGCACGGAGTTGACGATCAATGAATAGGGCCACTTCGCCTTCGTTGAGTGGTCGCAGTCTTTGGCGGACGCCGATACGTTGCCAAAGAGCATAGTGTTGTGGCTCGCCGATGCGCTCGCGGAGTAGCGGTTGCCCGGCTAAAATTAAGGAAAATGGAGTACTTTGATCCAACTCGTCAGCCGTGAGTAAACGCAAATCCTCCAAACTTGCGTCGGGAAGTAGATGTGCTTCATCGATGATTACGACGGTTCGTTTCGAGAGTCCCCGAAAATGCGCCAACAAAGTGGCCGAGGCATTGCCCTTGAATCTGCCGCTCCTGAGTCCAGTGGCCGCCGCGAGATAAGCCAAAAAGCCAAATGGGCCGAGTGTGGTCATTGACATTGCCAACACGTGATAGCTGGCTGGATCAAGACTGCGGGAGAGCAATGAGAGCACGGTGCTTTTGCCACAGCCACTTTCCGCTGCGAGGAGCGCGATAGTGTCGCGCGAGATTGCCGAGCGAAGGCGAACTAACGTTTCTTCTAGGCCAGAGTGCCTCAGAATAGCCTCCTCCAACGGATTTTTTGGAAAGGGGGACGAGGTGAGAACAAAATATTTTTCAAGAGTCATGGTTTTTTATTTCCTTTGTTTTTGG
>JBBCAW010000091.1:0-2903 GCA_051382295.1 Bdellovibrionota bacterium FG-1
CGGCGAGCTTATCGGGGCTGATGCCGCCATGGAGGAGTAGATTCTTCACTCGTTCTTGTAGGCAATGGGTCTTACCGGCCCCGGCGCCCGCCCTTACAAAGAGGCTATGGCTCAGGCCTGCGCGTTCCTCGCCGGTAATAAAATCGCGTTCACTTTGATCAATGGGTTTTTTATTGTTGCTCATTCACTCACCGGTCCTTCGAGGCACTCGGCTAACCAAAGGCCCCCAAGACGCGGTTGAGAAAGGAAGACGGCAAGGAGAGGGCGCCGGACTCCAGATCGTGGCTCTCAAAGCCCAGATAGAGGCTACTTCGGACGCCTAGGCAGATTTTCTCAAGCAGATCTTTTTGGATCTCGCGCGGTGTTGACAGGCGAAGTTCATGACCGAACTTGAGATGTTCGATGCGTTCATTGAGAGCCTGCCGCTCGGTATCCGTTAGGATGGGATCGGGCGTGATCTTAACAGATCAGGTTATTCTTGGTCGCGCGCCGTCAATGGACGGCAGCCTGCACTTTTAACGGCTCAGTGAGAGGTTCAGTTAGCGGCCCCGGTGCAGTCGTCGGTTAAAGGTCCCCAGCGAGATCATCTGACTTTGGGTGGTGGCCGCCTCCCTTTTTAGGGTGATCGTCGCCTCCCGGAGCAAGCCCACGACTGCCAGGATCAGGGCCAGGTTGAGGACGTAACCCACGAGTTTTCCGATTTCCATAAGTGTCTCCATTTTAAAAAGTGAAATGGATGACCGCCTGAGGAGTGCTGCAATCGATCTTGATTGACTAAGACACGAGTAAGACACCACTAAGATCAGCCCCGTGATTTGGGGTGAAATCCAGTGATGCTGACTCGCTTGGGATCTCGATAAACCCGCGTAATCGCCCGGTCTTGTTGAATGGCGCACCCGGAGAGATTCGAACTCCCGACACTCGGTTCCGAAGACCGATGCTCTATCCAGCTGAGCTACGGGTGCGCAGATTAACAATGTGATCTTGATCTTCTTATCGTTTGGGGCGACGCTGTCAAGGAGCAAGTATTGGGATGGGAATGGCTTTTCAGTCTTCTGTGAAAAACAGTTAGACAGGCCGTGTCATGTGATGAAATGCAAAAGTTAAGGTCTTTTAGGATGATTCGACCAACGCCGACAACAGTGACAGTGATTATTCAATTATTAAAACGATTTTTGCAGTTTTCCGGGCAAAAGCGCTTTCTTCCCCATCGCTGGTCCGTTCGGTTTGTCTTTGATGACACAGTCGCCTTCAATCAATGGGTTTCGCTTTCATTGATGCAAATTTCTGGAGTCAATCCGCTCAAGCTATCTTGTTCCGAAGATGCAGATGGGGGAGTCGCAGCAAGGTTCGAGTACGAGGCATGCCCGTTGACGCACCAAAAGGTCCTCGAATCCCTTGTTCAAATCAATAGTCAGGTTTCGGATACCCAGCGGATGGCAGAAGTGATTGCTTTTCGGGCTAAACGGATTCGAGGTAGAAATATTGCCGCACTGAGTTGTGAGCCCCCGGCCGGGAACCGAATTTGGGAAAGCCGACAACGAAAGTTTTGATCTCCACTTCGTTTCGTTCTATATTTCCTCCCATGAGATTAGGCAAATATGGGATCTTATTGGTTCTGGTTTTAAATGGAATTTTGGCAAGCGGTTGCGGGTATAACCGGCTCCAAGGGTTTGATGAAGACGTCAAAGCGGCCTGGAGCGAAGTTGAAAATCAATATCAGCGCCGCAATGATCTGATTCCTAACCTCGTACAAACCGTTAAAGGTTACGCCAAGCACGAAGAGCAGACTCTAGAAGGGGTGATTAAGGCCCGAGCCGAAGCCACCCAGGTTAAAATGGATGTTTCTAGTCTTTCGGATCCCCAAAAATTTCAACAGTATCAACAAGCGCAAGGTCAGCTCACTCAAGCCCTAGGGCGCTTGATGGTTGTTGCCGAAAAATATCCAGACCTCAAGGCCGATGCGCAGTTTAGGGATCTTCAATCGCAAATAGAGGGCACTGAAAATCGTCTGACCGTTGCGCGAAAACGCTACATCGATCAGGTGGCCGATTACAATAAAGCGGTCAGATATTTTCCAGAAAATCTGACCGCAAAATATTTGCTCCATCTTGGGCCTCGTGAAACTTTTAAGGTCGCCGAAGCCGTAAAGGAAGTGCCTAAGGTGCAGTTCTGACCTACCGGGGCGTGTTGCTGGCGATCATGATGTTTGCGCCGGCCATGGCCTCGGCTGGCTTTGAAGTGCCACAAATTGACAGTGCGGTCGTTGATCAGGTTGGGGTTTTGGATCCCACCGGCGAGACTGCGGTGCGGAGAGCTTTGGACGAGCTTCGCGTCAATGCGCGAGTGCAAATGGTGGTGCTTATTCCTAAAAGTCTTCAGGGTCTTGTCATTGAAGATTATTCAATTCGGGTCGTAGAGGCTTACAAACTGGGTCGAAAACGAGAAGATCGGGGTCTTTTGCTGATTATTGCCCCGAATGAGCGCAAAACTCGCCTAGAAGTCGGATATGGACTTGAGGGCGTTCTTACTGACGCGCGCTCTCGGCATATTTTGGATGATTCGCTGAAACCTTTTTTGCAAAAGGGGGATTATGCCGGTGGAATTTCGGCTGCGGTGAGGCAAATCACTGCAACATTAGGAGGGCCGGCTTCCGGTGCGCAGCTGGGTGCGAAGCGGCAAGAAGTTAGAAAAGATAAGAACTTCCGTTTTTGGCTTGGTTTATTGATGTCGTATTGGTTTCCAATCTTTTTGCTGATCGGGATTTTGCGGAGCCTCTTTGGCGGCGGAGTCGGTTCGCAGAGTCGCAGAAGGGGTGGGCTAGGCGGTTGGGGTGGCGGTAATTGGCCTTTAAGTGGGGGCGGCTTTGGCGGCAGTTCGGGCGGCGGCGATTCATTTGGGGG
>JBBCAW010000092.1:0-2562 GCA_051382295.1 Bdellovibrionota bacterium FG-1
GGATGCACAGCGCCGTCTCTTGGACATGAATCCCGCAGGCCTACGGATGATCGAAGCCGATAGCTTCGATCAAGTGAGAGGCCAGTGCATTTATCCAATAGTCGTGGAGCGCGATCGGAGCGCGTTCATCACCTTGACGAATCAGGTTTTTCAGGGGCAGGCCGGAAAACTCGAATTTGAGATTGAAGGGCTTAAAGGCGGCCGCAGATGGCTAACAACTAGCGTAGCGCCCCTGTATGACCACCGAAACAAGTCGAAGATCAACGCACTTTTGGCGATTACGCGGGACATTTCAGCGCAAAAACATGCGGAACAGGACCTCTTACGAAGTCAGCAGCGGTTGGTTCGCGCCGAGATCCTTGCGCACATTGGTAACTGGGAGAGGGATCTTTCCACCAACGCACTTATTTGGTCCGATGAAATGTATCGCCTTGTTGGACTTGAGCCGGGTGACACAAAAGGGACCTATCCGAATTTTCTAGCTATGATTCACCCCGTGGATCGTGAGTTGGTGAAAAAACTTACCGACAACACCATTCACGAGGGCGAGCCTTATGCCGTGGAATACCGTCTTCACCGTAAAAAGGACGGAGCTGATCTTATCATTCACGCAACTGCCGACATTGTGCGCGATCAACAAGGCAAGCCACTCAAGCTTGTCGGAACAGCGCAGGACATTACCGGGCTGAAACAGGCGGAGGAATTATTGCGCGAAGCAAAAGAGGCCGCCGAGAAGGCCAATAGGACAAAAGATATTTTTCTTGCCACGCTTTCGCATGAGCTGCGCACGCCGCTCACAGCGATCCTGAGTCGCAATTACTTAAAAGCGGGAGAATTGATCCATCGAAAACAAAAACGGGTCTTCAGGCGATTGAAGATAGTGCCCTTTCGCAGAATCAGCTCATCAGTGATCTTTTGGATATTTCCAGGATTGCCGCAGGAAAAATCTCCATCGAAACCCAGAATGTGGAGCTGATGGATGTAGTCGGCAAAGCCATCAACACGGTTCGTAGCACGGCTGAGAAGAAGTCGATTCAAATCATCGAACACCTGGGGTCGATGCCGCTCTTTGTGACGGGGGATGCAGGGCGCCTGAAGCAGATCGTGTGGAATCTGATGTCAAACGCGATCAAGTTCACTGCACCTGAGGGTAAGATTGAAGTGACCCTAGGGGTTTATGGCGATCGTTCAGGAAGCAAGGCACAAATCCGCGTTTGTGACACAGGAAAGGGCATTCCAGCCCCCTTTCTTCCCCATATTTTTGAGCAGTTTTCTCAGGCCGATTCTTCGAGCGTCCGAGTTCACGGTGGCCTGGGACTAGGCCTCGCGCTTGTACATAGCTTGGTAAAACTTCAGAACGGCACCGTCGAAGCTCAAAGCGAAGGCGAGGGAAAAGGTTCTACATTCACAGTTACATTTCCGCTCGGCGCAGCCTCGCGCTTCGCTGGGACTGCCTACGAAGTATTCCCGCCGACTCCGGCCTCCGGTTACACGACTGGAGAGGCGTCTTCGAGCGAACTCAATCTTGCCGGAGTTCGCATTCTCTGCGTTGACGACGAACCAACTACGTTGAATGCGATCAGGGAAGCGCTTTCATCTTTTGGGGCTCAGGTCAGACTGGCTTCGTCTGCGGCAGAGGCAATTGCCGAGTTTGAAAAGGCCACCCCCGACGTAATCGTGAGTGACATCGCAATGCCGCTTGAGGATGGCTACAGCCTGATCCGGAAGATTCGAAAACTTGGGGCCGAAAAGGGTGGAAACACTCCTGCCGTGGCGCTGACTGCATACGCCGATTCTCAAAGTAGGGAGTTGGCGCTGTCAGCAGGCTACCAGGCGCATCTCGCCAAGCCCGTTGACTCTACTGAGCTGGCGCAGACGGTTCTCAAGGCAAAAAAGGCTTTGTAAGGGATCATGATCCTTGGTGCTCTTTTGCGGGGTATTCGCTCCTGCTTAGCCGCATTCTATTTGAGAGATTCTCGCCTTTTCTATACTGTCCCACCAAAGCCCAATTCCCATCGTTCTCCCGACCCGGCTATTAGGCCGAATCGGCAGATTTCCAAGTAATCTGGCAATCGCTTCGTTCTGCAGTTCTTCTTCGGGGATCGCCCCGACGAACGCCCGTTCTTTCATGGCCCACTCAGCGGCCTCGCGGGCCTGGCTTTCCTCGTGTTCGCGCATAGACTCGGCTTCCCGCTGTTCCCGCTCAATGCGCTCGCGAGCCTTTTGTCTGCGCGATTGGATTTCGCCGAAAATTTCGCCCATCGCCTTCGAGAGATAGGCCATTGGCGAGTGGCATGGCTGAGACTCTTCGCCGTTTGGCCCACGACGCTTGATTCCTCGCTCCAGCAATAGCTCCAGGCACTCCGAAATGTCTTCGGCTTGATAGTCCCCCTGAAGGCTTTCAAAAGCCTGCCACTCGCCCTCTCTTTTTTTCGCGGGCTTGAGTTCGCCGAAATATTTCTGCAACGGCTCCGGAAGTTCAGAGAGAGAGTTGTTTTTATATTTTGGAATATGTTTAAAGGGGGTTGCTGGAGCAACCCCCGCCGGGGTCGGTACAGCAAC
>JBBCAW010000093.1:0-9084 GCA_051382295.1 Bdellovibrionota bacterium FG-1
GCCCCAGCGTCTCCAAAGTCGAAGCGCCCTGAAGGGAAAATAGTTTCCAAAATTGAGGATGCGTGGGAAAAGCCCGCCGGCCCAAACTTTCGCCAGCCACGACTGGAATTAAAACAATCACAAATTGAAAGAGGCCATTCAAAAACGCATTCACCCCTTGCCTCAATAAAAACGTAGTGCTCGAAATGGCCGTGTCATACGACATCCACTCGAGTGGCAATTGGTTGAGGGACTCAAAAAACTGCAGCCCCGCAATCACCCCCGCGATCAGGAGGGGACCCCGCCAAATAAGCGCACTTTTGCGGGCCAAAATAAAAAGTCCGACGCCACACCCACAAACTCCGTAGAGCAACAAAATGGCAGCCAAAGCCAGGTTCGCGATAGTGCCATTGGCCGCGCGCATCGAAGCGTAGCGCCTAAAAAAAGCGTCCGGAACCTGAATAAAGCTCGAAACCTCGACCAAATGGTCCCCAGCCACACCCAACCTCAGGCGATAGCGTCCCGCCCCCAGACTCGTCAAAGCGGCATTGGGCAGCCTTTCATAATCAAAGGTATGGTCGATTCGTTTGCTCGTTCTCACTTCTTGCGAGCGCGCGACGAGGCGATACGATTTAAGGTCTAAACTGGAGAGTTTGGAAGCCGCGTTTTCAGCAAGAAGGCGCGCTTGCTCAGAACTGAGCGAGGCACCAGGGTCATTCTCAGAAATTTTTTCAGAAAATCCATAGAACGTCCCGTCAGGTCTAAACTCGACCTGTGTTTCATTGGTTTTTCCTTCCGCAAAGTGCCGGACTCGCCAACGGTAGGGCGTATAAACCCCATCCCGCAGCACCTTTTTGAGCGCCGCCGGCCCCCCCGCCTCGAGTTCAATAAAGTTCTGAGTCGACGAGTCGATCTCAAAGCTCGTGGCCTGCCTGAGATTTTGATCTTGCGGAACCCATCGCTCGCGAACGGCGAGTTTTTGGGCAGCCACCAGAGATCCTTTGCGATCCATTTTTACGGCGACATCGACAAACGGAAACGCATGCTCGAAGTTTTTGGCTGCGTAGACGATGCAAAGGAAAGAGACCACAAGCTGAGCCAACCAAAACCGGGGATTGCGAAGCCAACTTTTCATAGAATCAGCATAGCATCGCCATAGCTGAAAAATCGGTATTTTTCACGGACCGCGGCCCGATAGGCCTCTAAAACCAATTCACGCCCTGCGAAAGCCGAAACCAACATCAACAGCGTGGATTGGGGCAGATGAAAATTAGTGAGCATTCGATCCACGACCTTAAACTGAAAACCAGGATAGATAAAAATAGCGGTGCGTCCAACCCCCGAGCGGACTTTGCCCGTGTCCGGATCCGCCGCGCTTTCAAGCGTGCGCACGGAGGTTGTGCCAATCGCCACAATCCGATGGCCTGTTTTTTTGGCGTCATTCACGCGCTCCGCGGTGTTTGGCAAAATTTCATAACGCTCATCGTGCATCACATGCTCGCGAATATCGTCAACCTTCACCGGCCGAAACGTACCTAAGCCCACATTGAGCGTTACTTCTTCCCACCCGACGCCTTGCTGATTGAGCCGCGAAAGGACGTCTTGCGTAAAGTGTAACCCCGCCGTGGGTGCGGCAGCCGACCCCGGCTCTTTGGCAAAAAGAGTTTGGTACGAGGAGTCATCAGCCCCCCCTGCCGCACGGCGAATATAGTGAGGAAGCGGGATTTCGCCAGCGCCACTTTCAAGCGGATCCCGATCAAACTCGGCGACGACGGTACCACTGGCCGACTCTTTGGATCCCCGGATCAAAGTCCCCCGCAACCCGCGTCCATCCGGGGTTGGAATCTCAAATCGCACGCCGGGGACATAACGAGCACTGGCTTTGAACAGCCCCTCCCAAGTCAGGGGGGCCACCTGCTCGAGCATCACAAACTCAACGTTACCACCCGTAATCCATTGATTTTGCTCAAATTTAAGTCTTTTTCCGAGAAGCCGCGCCTTCATCACCCGGGTATTATTGGCGACGCATAAATCACTGGCTGAGAGGTATTCGGGGAGATCGCTAAAGGTTCGATGAACCCACGTACCGCGGGCCCGATCGACGACCATCAAACGAGAAGAATCGCGAGGCGTGACGGGCTGTTGGGCAATCAACTCCTCGGGGAGGTCAAAGGAGTAGGAGGAGGCGAAAAAGTGGGGGGGGGTCATTTAAGCGATTCCCTTTGTCTCGATCTAAAACCACCTCAGCCATGGAGATTCAACAGAAATATACTACATCCATCATTTCAAATACTTATCTTTCACGAGACCCAACATGACACCTGGCATGAGACCTAGAGTGGTGGACCCGCTGAACTGTGCTAAAATAGGCTCATGTGGGGTGTTGCGCTGTCTTTGATTTTCGCGCTATCGAATTCCGTTGTGGCGGGAACCGTCACGGATGAAATTCGCCTCGATAGCAAAAACGGCTCGATGGCGTTTCTGAAAGTTTTGGATCAGGGGGACACTCTCACCTGCTACGCTCACACCGCTGCACAACTGATTGATGCCTATCGATTCAGTCATGGGGACCAGCAGTTTCACCATCGCACCTCCCCCTTAGGTCTCGTGGCCGGTGCCAACGACGAAAACGACTTCTGGCATGACTCGGGGGATACCTGCCCAGCAGTCAAACACGTCGTCGATCACGGATCCTGCAACAGCCTAGATATCCTCCCGGGTGTTGAAGAAGAAGCCACGGGACTTCTGAAAAAATTGAAGCGCAGCTATGAAGAATATCAACATTTTATCGAGGTCAAACATTCGATTTATCAGCTCATCGGAGAAGGAAAGGCCGTGTCGGATATTACCTGCACCTTCAGCCAAAAATGGATTCCCACGAGCGGCATCCCCCCCGAGGGGATCATCAAAGAAGCCTTGAACCAAGAAAATCTCATCTTATTTTTTAAAAAAATTCTCCAAAGCTCCTGTAAAAATCACACTCTCCGCTTCCATGATCCGATCCAACATCAACTCCTCCAATGTCAGGAGACGGGCACCCAAACCGACCAAGGGATGATTGACGTCCTTCATTCCAGAATGCATCAACCCAACTCCCAGCCCGTCAGCATCGGTTACTGTAGTCACATGCTGGAGGGAGGTTCTCTCTATAAAGGGGTTATCTCACGAGATGGTACCATCGAACCTAAGGTCGATGGCAGCTGCGGCAAGCACGCCTCCTTGATCATAGGAGAACGAAAATTCAATGGAAAATTGCAGTTTCTGCTGCAAAACTCTTGGGGGAAGGAGGCTTGTGAGCAATACAACGGAAGCCTCATTATCGATCAGCATTCTTGTCGCGAAGGAAAGCTTTGGATCGATGCCGCGATTCTTGCCCGAAACACCTTTTCGACGGCGTTTATTCCGCAACCAACGGATCAACCATAAGGGGAAACTCATGCGCCTGTGGGATAAATTAACGCCTCTCACTATTGCACTGCTGTTTTTACTGCTCGCTCCTTTGCCCGGCAAAGCGGCGGGTTTAGTGCTTTGCGATGCGGCGGCAGGCAACTGCGGATCAGTAGACAAAACGACGGCCGATCGAATCAGTAAAATGAATTCGACGTCACTCTTGAATGCAGTTCAAAGCGAATTCGGTCGTGCCCAACAATTTGCCCACTCCTATGTTTCGCTCACGGCCGCTATTTCCGAAGACCAACTCACTTGCTGTTACGAACCCGGTTGGAAGGCGCGAATCAACCAGTGTTTAGGCTCAGCCGGTACCCCGCAAGAATACATTAGCGCAACATCATCGTGCCTCAACTCAGTCGATATTCCTGCCAAAGTGCGCTCGTCGCTCCAAGGCTGGTTAAACAGCCTGCAGTCAGCCAGCCTCTATATCGCAGTCGCAAAAATCCCCGCCAATCAAATCAAATCTGACGGCCTGGTGGAGCAACTCTCCAATACCGCCGCGAGCACCCGTTTAACCCTCGTACAAGCCCCGACCTCCGTGGTTTCGAGCGCCGTGGGAGAAGTTACGGCTTTGCCGACGGCAGGAAGCGCCGCCATCCAAGGGCCAGCGCCTCCCCAAAGTAGCAACCCCCAGGCGCAGGGATTTCGCAACCGCAATGGAGGCGTCAACGGCACGGTGGGGGGCAGCGGCACGTCCTCCGAACAAAAAAAGGTTTGGGGAATACGACCGGAGTACGTCACCCCGCCTCTGGCCGATATCGATTGTGATTTACGAGGAGATTTCGGCTGCCAGAATTCAAACGGCGGAAAAAATCCAGCGGCGCCCAAGGCACCCGAGAGTTTGCGCAAAAGTGTGGACGTCGCCGCGTGCGAACTTGAAGTGGACGCCGCCAAATTCGCGGTGGGCATCCAAGGAATCGGATACATTCGACAAGCGGCTCGGGTTTTTCGCTCGAAACCGGCGTTTTCTGCGGCTTTAGATGAACTCGTGGCGGCTTGTCAGCCAAAACCCACGGCCTGTGGCGAAGGAGATCTTCGCAGCGGCTTACTGGACTGGGTCACGGCAGCCAAGGCTCAGTTTCCGCAAGACTCAAACACCCCCACTGAGGCCAAGGCACGAAAAACCGAGGCGATGACGGCGGCCCTTCGGCTGGCGCACCTCGAAGAAGAAACCCGGGTATTGGAGCAAGACTTTGATCCCTCTTCGAGCGGAAAAACATTTTGGGAAGAAGCGGGCCTGCCCGGAAGCCAAACGGTCTTTGCGTTGGTTCATTTTAATCGAGAGGCTTTGAGAATCGCCGGATCCCAACGCGTTTGTGCCGCACGAAATACCGCATTATTGACGCCTTCGCAGGCGCTTTCAAGCCCTTCCGACGAGAGTTTCTCGACTGCGGATGGTTATCTCAAAGGCCGCGGAGAGTATCCGCAATCGAGCGGATGGGCGGCACGATGCATCCTCAAGGGCGCAATCAAAGAAAGAAACCTGAAAGAATCTCACGAACTTTTAGCCAAATATCCTGAACTCGCAGCACTGTCACGGGTGCATCCAGAGCGCTCTTTATTTCAAGAACTCTACGTGGAGAGCGACGCTAAAAAGAAAGAAGTCCTTTACGACGAGGCACTCCAACAAGAGAACGCGGCTGACGGTCCGCTCGCAAGCATTCGAAAATCAGTCAAACAAAGTTGCGCAGATCCCTCTTCTGCCGGACGTGCGGTGATCGCTGAACCCACTTTGCGCCGAGCCTTTTTCAATTGTGACTCCAGTCCGCAACCCGCACTTCAAGCTTCGTGCAAAAATATTCGCGCCTCAAAACCTGCGGCTTGTGAGCTTTTGCGCTCGGTGGAGAACATCGAAAACGCAAAATTCTTCGGCAAAACGATGCTGAGTGCGGGAATGATGGCACTGGACACTGCCGGCGTCGCAGGCGGCGCGACTGCGGTTGTGGGCGGCCTAGCCCGGGGCGCTTTAGTGAAAGAGATGGTGGGTCGGGTTCTGACCTTTGGTGCGCAAGAAGCGATCGGCGTCGGCGTGGGTGCGGGGCTTTCGGTTTATGATTACAAACAAACCCAGCAAGAGGCGGATGACCAAACCTGGAAATTTTATGGCGGTTACGGCGATGCCAAAGCCTACCTGGCTTCGCAGCAGACCAAAAACGCGGTCGTTCAGCGCGCCGTAGGCAATCTGGTGGTCGGTCACCTCGCGGGCCAAGCGTTTTCGCCCGGCCATGCGCCGCCCGAGTTTTCTTTGGTGGGGTCGGGAGCTCTTGCCAAAAAGTATCAGGCGATTGTAGCGATGGAAGAGATTCCACTGCGAAATCATAAACTGAACGAATTCATTAAAAGAGATCTTCGAGAAGCGATTGGAAAAAAACTAGGCCTTAGTCCCGTTGAGTCCCTTTCACTGTCAGATCATACGATACTTGATCTCGCACGTCTTTCAGATGGCCTTAAACGTGACGGCGAAATGGGTCAGCTCAATCGCCTATTTGAGCAATGCTATGGAAACCACGATTGCATTAAAAGGATCCAAGACCAATGGATCGGGGCAAATGAAGTGGCCCAAGTCAAACCATTGGCACAACCGCACGCAGCCAGTGCTATTTCTGCTCCTGCTTCCCAATCCTTAGTCGAGACGGAGTTCAGACGACTCCTGGCCATTCAAACTGAAGTCGAAAAAACCTATTCGCAGGTTCCAAAAAAACCCAAATCAACCTCGATGGTCAGTGGCCAATCGGCAGAACATTGGGCTGAAAAAATAACCCCAGAAATCAGGGCAGGAGAAGGCTCCACTCCTGTGCCTACTCACAAATTGGGTGGTGGCGTTAGCAGTGCCGATATCATTGCGGTCACCATCGACTCAAAGGATTATGTGGCCCGCGCCGTCAGTGGAAATATTGACTCAATTACAGCATCACGAAAAACAATTGCAGCCAGTCAACTCAACCAAGCACTAGGCTTAAACACGGTCCCTCGCTCCCGTCTGGCTTGGGTCAATGGCAAAAAAGTGGTTCTGAGTGACTGGGCTAAAGGTGGAGTAGGAATTGGATTTAATAAAGAAGAAATCATAAAATCGGCTCAAAATAATCTGCCAGGAATTTCAGAAAAAACAATCCGCGACGTTGAGGCTTTTGAGTTCTTAGTGGGAAATGGCGACGTCCACGCTACCAATTTCACGTATGATTCCAAGGGAGGAACCGTGCAAGTTTTTGACCATAATATGGCTCTTTCTTACGACAGTCTGCCTGAAATGATCCCAGAGCCCCTCATTCCAACCATGGCTAAAATGACTAAAGGATATAACTTCGGCCAACAGCTTCCCGGAAAATATGCCGAAAGTTTTGTCCATCAACTCGAAAACATGGGTCAAAAAAATGGGCAGATGGGTCACCTCAGCGCTGAGAACGCACGTGCGACGGCTCGTAATTTTTTAAAAGCACAAGTTGGATCTTATTTAAGCTCGGACGAAATCGAAGGCATCCTCATTCGTCGCGAAATGATGCTCGAGGATATTAAACAACGAGGACCCTCGGCGATCTTGACGGGGCAATAGACACGGCATTTCACTTAATCGCTTCAATCGTTGCCGACCTATCGCACAACACCGACGCCGGTGTTCATTCTCTGAGCCATTGGGGTTTACTGCCGCAGAACGGCCGCTTAGGCCGCTGACCCTCACCCCCACTCCGTTTACTGCCGGACCGAGGCAGTAGACGTCTTTGTCCTCCTACTGAACCGCATCTACTGCCGCCAGACGGCAGAAAAACCTGTTCACCACTCGCTCAAACCTATTTACTGCCGCAGACAGGCAGTTGGCGTTTTCATCAGTCTCCCGTCACGGGTTAACGCGACTCTGAACCAAAAGGTGCGGAGCACCTTTTTAATTGAAATATTTTCTGCGAATCCACAAGGCCACATTCACCAATCCGATCAGGGCGGGCACCTCGACTAAAGGGCCAATGACGGCTGCAAACGCCGCCCCGTGATTGATGCCGAAGGTTCCTGCTGCCACGGCGATTGCGAGCTCAAAGTTGTTTGAGGCGGCAGTAAATGAAAGGGCTGTGGCCTGGCCGTAGGGAGCGCCCACTTTCTTGCTCAGAAAAAACGAAACCAGGAACATGACAACAAAATAGATCAAAAGTGGAACGGCGATTCGCAATACATCAAAAGGAACTTCGACAATCCTCTCGCCCTTGAGAGAGAACATGACGACGATCGTAAAAAGTAACGCAATGAGAGTAATCGGACTGATCCTTGGGATAAAGGCGTTTTCATACCAGGGTTTTCCTTTCAGCCGGATCAAAATGAACCGTGTGAAAAAGCCCGCAAAAAACGGAATGCCGAGATAAACCAGGACACTCTGGGCGATCTGACCGATGCTGACATCAACCGTGACGCCACTCATCCCCAACCAGGTTGGAAGGACAGTAATGAAAACGTAGGCGTAAACCGAAAAAAACACGACCTGAAAGATCGAGTTGAATGCGACAAGAGCAGCAGCATACTCTGGATCCCCATCAGCCAGATCATTCCACACGATCACCATGGCGATGCATCGGGCCAGGCCGATCATAATGACGCCGACCATGTACTCGGGTTTGTCACGCAAAAACAAAACCGCCAGTCCAAACATCAGTAACGGACCGATGATCCAGTTTTGAATCAGCGAAAGCGCCAGGACTTTTTTGTTTTTAAAAACCCTTCCCATCTCCTCATATCGGACCTTCGCTAGCGGCGGGTACATCATAAGGATCAATCCAATAGCGATCGGAACCGACGTCGTTCCGACACTGAACCTGTTTATCAATGGGACAATACCCGGAAAGAGGTAACCCGCTCCGACCCCTACCGCCATTGCCGCAAAAATCCAAATCGTTAAAAAACGATCAAGAAAGGAGAGTCGTTTCATATTCCTGCCTTCTGCCTTTAGGGGCTGACTCAGCCTAGGCCAGATCCGTCGAAATGCACCACCCAACGTCACACGGCTTTCATGGCTTCCAAAATAGTTCGTACCAACTCGCTCGAATCCACCGGTTTCGCAAGATGGGCCATGTCCCAGTGATGCAAGACGTTGCCAGAAATTCGTTGATGAAGGGGTTTCTCGTGAGTCACTGAATTCGACTTTTTAGCCGTTTCGCGAACTGGCGTCAATGGCTTTCGAGGGAGGCGTTTACCCTGCACTTAGTTAAAATCAGCCGGTGACAGCCCCAATACCGTATTGCCTTCAAAAGCATCTTTAATCAGATCAGGACTGGTGACCTCCTTGATTTTTTGGTATTCCTCGAGCAGCGCGGCTTTATCCGCTTCACTGACGATGTTTATGGAGATCGCCTCATTCAGTGCCATTGCGAAATTGAAAACGGCGCTGATATCCGTGCATTTCGAGAGGAGCTTGGCCAAATCCGCCGATCCTTTCATATATTCGCCAAATTTCTGGAAGTCCTTCAGCTTGGCGGTTGGCGGTATCCACATAAAATCGGTTCTTCAGGCTTTCGAGTGGGTAAGGTCATTTGCGATAGTAAGACTCGGTACGTATAACGCTGTGCTTGCATAAAAATGGTTCCAGAGTTCAAATCTCGCCATGCGCGATATTGAACTCTATCAACTCCTATTAGGTCTCACCCCTCCTTGGCGCGTCACCGCTGTTGACGTTAATCC
>JBBCAW010000094.1:0-12495 GCA_051382295.1 Bdellovibrionota bacterium FG-1
TACCGTCTCAAACAGGCTGCGGCCAGGATTGCCAACAAGAGCGATTCAGGTTAAGTCCGTGGGACGTCTTGCCGCTGGCCGGTTTTGACCCGGCCACGACTGGCCGCTTTTCAAGTGGCCGCCGGGGATTGCTAAGATTCAAAACTTAGCGCTCCTTTTGAAAATCGACACCTTCTTTAAAATCGACTACATCGAGAACTCTAAACCGTCCATCTTGAATCTCCCATTTGACATCGTAGTCAAAAAGCCGAAAACCGTACCGGGTCCCTTGGGCTTCAGGCAGACCAGGTGGCATGCGCCGCTGTTGAAAGGCTGGGCGTGGATCCAGGCTTAACATTTCGGTGATCAGAGCTTGAAGGTTGGGCTGCTCGGAGCGGGCTCGTAACGCGATGGCTTGAAGTGCTTGGTCGGAAAAGTCGATAGTAATCCGCTGAATGGGTTGCTCGGCCCAACCGGCTTTGGCTTCTGGAATTGAGTCCGCATACGGAAGGTAGGGTTTGATATCGAGTACGGGGGTTCCGTCGAGAACATCGACTCCGCTCACGTGGATTTCAACTCCTCCGGTGGCTTCCAGGTCAATTCGCTCGAGCTTCACCGCCGAAAGTCCAATCGGATTGGGGCGATGAGGCGAGCGGGACGCGAGGACCCCTACCTTTTTTGCTCCGCCAAGGCGAGGCGGCCGAATCGATGGTTTCCAATTTTTTGCGTCGTTTTGGTGAAAAACAAAGATCACCCAAAGATGACTGAATCCCTCGAGCTCGCGCACTGCGGTTTGCAAGAATGGATCAGGATTGAGTTTGATCACACCGTGAGCCCCCACCACTAGACCGGGTTGGCGAGGAATTCCGAACTTTTCTTTAAAGCAGGTTTGCAGAATCCCGATGGGAGAAAAACTGAAATCTTTCATTTTCGGGCCAAAGCTGTCACCGCAATGAGTATTTTTTCACCATCGATATCCGCCTCCTCGATATGTTTTCCCTGGGGTTCAGCAGTAATCTTAAATTGAGTGGCCAACGTATCTGCCTGAATCATTTCACGATGGATTTCTGCCGCTTCTCGCAAAGGGCCCTTACAATCGAGTTGTAAATCAATTCGATCGTCGAGAATCAAATCCGCAGACTTACGAGAGGCTTGAATTTTTCGAATGATTTCTCGAGCTAAGCCTTCCCGAACTTGTTCCGGAGTAACCGTGGGGTCGATATCAATCGAAACAAATTGGTGAACGGAGAGATTGGGTTGCGTCCCTTTGGCCGCCCGGCGAATTTCTACGTCCGCCGTGGTGATCTCTTCTCCCTCTAGGATGAGCGTTTTACCATGCTCCAGTGCCAGAAGTTGATCGAGTGACAATTTCGCGATTGCACCAGCCACCGTTTTCATCTTAGGGCCAAGTTTTGGGCCCAGGGTCGGGAAATTAGCCTTGGCAGAAATCTGGATGTAAAGGTCTTCGTTTGAATCGTATTTGACCGTTTGAATGTTGAGTTCTTCGGTAAAATATTTTTCAAATTTAGCGACGTTTTCCAGGACTTTTTTGTCGCGATGAATGACGGTCATCGTCCGCAGAGGAATTTTGGCGCGAACTGATATTTTTTCACGGTAGTTACGACCGAGCATGACGAGTGACTCCATCACTCGAACGGCTTCTTCAAGTTCGGGACGAATTAAAGCTGGATTGGCAATGGGGAATACTTCGAGATGAATGCTTTCCTTTTTGATTGAATCCGCCAAGACTTGGGAGAGGTTCTGGTACGTCGTCTCGGCCATGAAGGGGGCAAATGGGGCCATCAGTTTGCTTAGGGTCGTGAGCACTTCGTAAAGTGTTTCGTACGCTAACCGCTTGTCTTCAGGCATTCCCTCTTGCCAGAAATGGGAGCGATTGAAGCGAATATACGTATTCGTCAAATCCTCAATGAATTGAAGAAGGTGAGGTACGACATTGTAGAGCCGATAGGCCGACATTTCGCGCTGCGTGTTTTCGATCAGGGTGTGGAGGCGTGAAATGACCCATTGGTCGAGGATATTGGGCGATTTTTGAGCGTCGCCCCGAGGGCGGAAGTCGTCGATATTGGCGTAATTGATAAAGAACGAATAACTATTCCACCATCTTAAGAGGATTCGCCGGACAACGTCGGTCACACCCTTCTCAGAAAAACGCAGCTCTTGGGCCTTAACGACGGGCGAGTCAATGAGATAAAGTCGGAGTGCATCCGCGCCATGCCGATTCAATACTTCGTTGGGATCGGGGTAGTTGCGCTGACTTTTGGACATCTTTTTACCGTCTTCGGCGAGCACCAGCCCATTGACCACGACATTGCGAAACGGCGCCTGGTCAAAGAGCGCGGTGCCGATGACCATAAGCGTGTAAAACCAGCCGCGGGTTTGATCGAGCCCTTCCGCAATAAAGTCAGCGGGAAAGTTCTTCTTAAAATCGTCGGCATGGGTTTCAGGGTAACCCCATTGCGCGTAAGGCATGGAGCCTGATTCAAACCAGCAATCCAGTACCGGTTCGATGCGTGTGAGCGCGGATTTTCCGGTGGGGGAGGGGATCGTGATTTTGTCAACAAAGTCGATGTGAAGGTCTTCGACTTTTTGGCCTGAAAGCTTTTCCAGTTCGGCTTTGGAGCCGATGCAAATCATTTCCCCTTCGGGGTTGCGCCAAATGGGCAGAGGTGTGCCCCAGAACCGATTGCGCGATATTGCCCAATCACGGGCGTTTTCGAGCCATTTTCCAAACCGCCCGTCTCGTAGATGATCGGGAACCCATTGGGTCGTGGCGTTGTTTTTGAGGATGCTCTCTTTGATTTTTTCGACTGAAACAAACCAGCTCGAAACCGCGCGATAAATGAGAGGGGTATCTGTCCGCCAGCAAAATGGATAGCTGTGCTCAATGGTTTCTTGCTTGAAAAGCAGGCCCTGTTGTTTAAGGGCCGCAATGATGTCTTTATCGGTGTCTTTGACCCTCCGGCCTTGGTAGTCCGCAACTTCGGAGGTGAACATCCCGTCGTCGTCCACGGGGTTGACGATAGGCATGCCCTCTTTTTGGCAGGCAAAATAATCTTCTTCGCCAAAGGCGGGTGCCATGTGCACGATACCCGTCCCGCTTTCGGTGGTCACGTGGTCTGAGTGAATGACCCGGAAAGCGCCTTCCGATTTTTTGGCGGAAAAATACGGAAATAAGGGTTGATAACGTAAGCCGAGCAACTCTTTGCCCGTGAGTTGGCAAAGGACTTCCACATCATCGGCCGGATTTTTGTAGGTCGAAGCGAGCAAGGCTTTTGCGATAATGGTTTGGTCGCCGGTTGCTTTTTCGCGGAGGCATAAGTATTCGATCTCTTTTCCAACGGCGAGACCTAAATTACTCGGGAGGGTCCAAGGGGTCGTCGTCCAAGCCAAAATATAAACGGGGGATGCTTTCGCAACAGGAGAGGGAAGGGCGCCTTCGGTGACTTTAAAACGTACCGTAATGGCGGGGTCCTGAACCTGCTTGTAGTTGAGGTTGGCTTCGAAATTAGAAAGAACAGTAGAGATCCCAACTGAGTAGGGCACAACTTTGTACCCTTCGTAGATGAGGCCTTTTTCCCACATTTGTTTGAAGACCCACCACACACTTTGCATGAACGACACATCCATGGTGAAGTAGGGGTTTTCCATGTCGACCCAACGGCCAACCCGGCGAACCGTTTGCTTCCATTCTTGCGAATACCGCTGAACAATGGAGCGACAAGCGGCATTGTATTTATCGACTCCGAATTCGATAATTTGCTTACGGGATTCGAGTTTGAGGGCTTTATTGATTTCGTGTTCGACGGGCAGTCCGTGACAATCCCAGCCAAAACGGCGGGGCACCGCATAACCTTTCATGGTCCAATAGCGGGGTACGACGTCCTTAAGAACGCCTGCCAAAAGATGGCCGTAATGCGGAAGGCCGGTCGCAAAAGGAGGGCCGTCATAAAAGCTAAACGGCTTGGACGTCGCACTTTGGGTCATCGACTTTTGGAAAATCGAGTTTTTATCCCAGAAATCAAGGATTTGCTCTTCTTGGGCGGGAATTTGAATGTCGGATCTTACGGGCCAAAATGGTTTTTGGGACATGCTTTTGGATAGCTTATTTTCCGATATAACGCCAGCCGTCCCATTCAAGTGGAGCGCCGTTTGAGCCGGTACTGCCCCCTCGAGGGGTGCCACAATAAAATCGCATCACAAAGGCAATATGGGATGAAGGGGAGGGTATGAATTTTCCGGTCATCGAAAACCAGGCCACGTTGAGTGCCCCACCCATGGAAAATTTGGGGGTGGCGGAATAGAGGTACCCGACTTCGGCCAAATAAACGGCGCCATTGGAGGTATAACCGAAGGTATTGATGCTGGGCGATTCTGCGGCACTCGTCATGATGAATGGAGCAGCGCCAACTGAAGCATAGAAGCTTTGGAATTGGAGCCTGAGCAGAGCTGCGGGCATCAGGAGTCCTAGATTGAGGTTGTCCACCGTACCCGAAAGGTAGTCGGTTTCGAGTCCCAATTGAATATCAAGTCCGTGGCGGACTTCGAGGGGGCTATAGAAAAAGCCAAATTGAATGCCGACCCCCATGGACGAAGCGGCAGAGCTACTCGTGCCGAAAACTTGGTCGCTACTACGGATTTGAGAAATCCCTGTTTGGGTTTCGATGTAAAAAGGGTAGGCGTGCGCAGTGCGTGCCCCCAGGAGGAGGACCGCTAGAAGTAGGTTCGCTGAAATAATCCAATTTTTACTTTCCATTTCTCTCTTTTAAGGCCCCTGTCTTAGGGTATCGCGTCAAGTGACTGGGTTCAAGAAGGGATCATTTAGGAGCATGTCCTGCTGGACACATCTCCATCCTTTTGACAGGTGATTAACGAAGCTATAGGTTTGTGTTATTCAAATCGTTGATATTATTGTCTTTTTTTGTGGCATAAGGATTGCTTTCTATTGCCTAGAGAGGTTATTTTTATGAAGAGCAAGTGGATCGCCCTGACGTTATTTTTACCGGCCATTTTAGGCACTCCTTCTATTGCCTACGCTGACAGAAGCAATGCCGAGAAGTCGTTCATCTTCGTGGTTCTTTTGTTGGCCTCCGGTGGGGATGTGCTTGGTGCTGCTGAGCATGTACCGCTTTCAAATTCGAAAGGTGTGAATCAGCCAGGAGGTAGTCCGGCTGTTTCTGATCGCAAAGACCGGGCTCCCGCTCAGGTTGACGATGATGTCGGCGGCTATTGCGGAGTGACCACAAATGGGTCTCCGTTTACCGGAGTGGCGAGGTAACGCTTCTCCCTTTATTGCTTGCTGCTTTCCCCGGATTCCATGTACATAAATCCCTTATGTCCTACCAAGATACGCTACGGAAATTGGCTGAACGCGAACAGAAAGCTGAACTTGGAGGGGGCACTGAGCGCATCCAAAAGCAGCATGCGGCCGGCAAGTTGACCGCGCGTGAGCGGATTGCACTCCTCATGGATCCCGGCAGTTTTGTTGAATTGGATAAATTTGTTACCCACCGGTGCTCCGACTTCGAAATGCAGGAGCAAAAATACCTCGGCGATGGCGTAGTCACAGGCTACGGGACGATCGGTGGTCGAACGATTTACGTTTTTTCGCAGGATTTTACAGTTTTTGGCGGCAGTCTTTCCGGCGCACATGCGTCCAAGATTTGCAAAGTCATGGATTTGGCCCTTAAAACGGGTTGTCCGATCATCGGGCTCAATGATTCCGGCGGAGCACGAATTCAAGAGGGCGTGGAAAGTCTCGGCGGATACGCTGAAATTTTTTGGCGCAATGTGCAAGCGAGTGGTGTGATTCCTCAGATCAGCGTGGTTTTGGGGCCTTGTGCGGGGGGGGCGGTTTATAGTCCTGCCATGACCGACTTTACCTTTATGGTCGATGGGTCTTCTTACATGTTTGTCACGGGTCCCGATGTGATTAAGACGGTCACTCATGAGGATGTCACCAAGGAGGCGCTGGGAGGCGCTGAGACTCATTTTGAAAAAAGTGGGGTTTGTCATTTTGTGGCGCCGAACGAGCGTGCGTGTTTGCAGGCCGTTCGGAAACTGATCAGTCATGTGCCTTCGAATAATTTGGACGAGCCGCCTCTGAGCAACGGAGGCGCGGGTGGGGTTCAGGCCGAAGATCCTAAGGATCGCGCCTGCATCGAAATTGCGAAGCTTTTGCCTGATAGCTCGAATAAGCCTTATGACATCAGGACTTTGGTTGCGGACGTCGTGGATCATGGCCAGTTCATGGAAGTTCAGGCCGGCTATGCACCCAATATCGTGGTGGGGTTTGCGTGGTTAGGCGGCAAGAGTGTCGGGGTTGTGGGTAATCAGCCAATGCACCTGGCAGGGTGTTTAGATATTAATGCGTCGAGTAAGGCTGCGCGATTTGTCCGGTTTTGTGATGCGTTTAATATTCCGCTGATTACGTTTGTGGATGTGCCGGGATTTTTGCCCGGAACTGCGCAAGAACATGGCGGGATTATTAAACATGGCGCCAAGCTCCTGTATGCGTTTTCGGAAGCCACTGTGCCAAAGTTGACAGTCATCACGCGAAAAGCCTACGGAGGCGCTTATGACGTGATGGCTTCGAAGCATATTCGGGCTGACTTTAATTTCGCATATCCCAAAGCTGAAATTGCCGTCATGGGTCCTGAAGGCGCAATCAATATTTTGTATCGCAAAGAAATGGCTATCGCTGAGAAGGCGGGCAGGGCCCCCGAGGAGCGCGCACGGCTTGTGGAGCTTTATCGCAGTACTTTTGCCAACCCCTTTAAGGCGGCTGAGCTGGGGTATGTTGACGAGGTGATCGTGCCGGAGGAAACTCGCCGTCGCTTAATTGCGGGACTGAAAGCGCTTGCAGGAAAGCGTGAACGCGGGCCTTCGCGTAAACATGGCAATATCCCGCTTTAAGGTAAGGGTGTGAGCATGGGCAAAAGTATGATTGAGAGTGTAAAAAACCGGGCTCCGGTGTTGATTGCGAACCGGGGAGAAATTGCGATCCGAATCGCCCGCACTTGTCGCGCGCTCGGCTTTCCGACCGTGGCCGTGTACTCGGATGTTGACCGATTTTCCGAACATGTCAAAGTTTGCGACCGAGCTTATTACATCGGGGAAGCGAGTCCGAAGGAAAGCTATCTCAATATTGACCGGATTTTGGATGTAGTGAAGCAAAGTGGTGCAGGTTTTGTGCATCCCGGGTACGGCTTTTTGTCAGAGCGACCACATTTTGTTGGAGCTTGTCAGGGGGCGGGGGTGGTTTTTGTAGGACCATCAGCCGAAAGCATGCGTCTGATGGGAGACAAGATCACGGCCCGCCGTACGGTCGATGCACTGGGCATTCCTCGTGTGCCGGGAAGCGCAGATGCCGTTCGAGATTGGAAAGAGGCGGCAAAATTTGCGCACGAGGTGGGTTATCCCATTTTGTTGAAGGCCACTGCCGGGGGCGGCGGTAAAGGGATGCGGCGCGTGGATCAAGAGTCTGAAATCGCGGCCGCATTTGAAGGCGCCTCACGAGAGGCTTTGAGTGCGTTTGGTGATGGCTCGATGTATGTTGAAAAGCTCATTTTGGAGCCTCATCATGTTGAAATTCAAGTGTTTGGCGACGGTAAAGGCCGGGCGATTCACCTGGGTGAGCGTGAATGCTCTATTCAGCGACGGCATCAGAAAGTGTGGGAAGAATCTCCTTCGCCTATTTTAGATCGTCATCCTGAGACGCGCCCAAAAATGTTTGAGGCGGCGGTGAGAATCGCTAAGCATGTTCAGTATGCGGGAGCGGGAACTCTTGAATTTATCGTAGATGGAAAAGGAAATTTTTATTTCCTAGAAATGAATACTCGGCTTCAGGTGGAGCATCCAGTCACCGAATGGGTCACTGGAGTGGATCTAGTGGCATGGCAGCTGCTTTTGGCGGCGGGTGAACTCCAATTGCCTTCAGTGTCTCCTGAACGGCGTGGGTCTGCCATCGAAGTCCGTCTTTATGCCGAGGATCCCATGACGTTTTTGCCCGCACCGGGCCAATTAGGGGCGATTGAGCTCCCCTCTGGATCGTTTGTTCGGACTGACTCAGCTTTTTCGGGGCCGGGCGAGGTCAGTCTTCATTATGATCCGATGATCGCAAAGATTTCAGTCTGGGCCTCATCTCGAGCCGATGCGATTGACCGGATGAGGGCCGCACTGGATGAGGCGCGTGTTGAGCCTCCGAAGCGTTTAGATGGAATGAGAATGGGGTCTTTGCGAACCAATCTTTCATTTTTGAGGCGATTGGTGCGTAATTCTCGGGTGATTTTGGGAGAGACTACGACGGATTTGATTGCCTCTCAACCCGAGTTGGTGGCGGCAGCTTCGGAGACTCCTACCTTGGAGGCTGCATTGGCGTTGGCTACTTGGCAGCTTTTGAGCGAGGGCGCTGGGCCGAGCTTAGAAAATAATAGGAAGGCTGATTCTCGATGGGAGCTCGTTGCTCGACGAGAAGGGGTGCGCTCGTGAGTATCTTGGGAAGAGTAGGAAAGTGGGAATTTCGCTGGAAAACCGCGCCGCATGGGCCTGCGGGAGTCGCGCACATTGAGGTTAGCCGGGTGGATGGTGAAAAAAAATCCCCCTCTCAACCTGAATGGATCGAACTGCGCTGGAGGCGGGATTCGGATGGAATTTGGATTGAATTGCCCAGTGGTGTCCATGGTTTTGATCTTCAGGGTGAAATTGCCGACGACGGCCGGCCGGTTTTTCAGGTGATGGAGCGGGGCGGGGCGGGACACTGGCAGGGACTTTCGTACTTGCGTCCAGGCGAACAACTCATTGCTGATAATGCCGCGAGTGGAAAAAAAGTGGTCCGAATGCGCTCTCAAATGCCAGGGAAGATTTTGCGGCTTCATATTAAATCGGGCGACCATGTTGAAAAAGGTCAGTCTTTGATGGTGATGGAAGCCATGAAAATGGAAAACGAAATCCGCGCACCTCAGGCTGGGGTGGTGGGGCAGGTGAAGGTAATTGAAGGGCAGGCCGTAGAGACCGGCGTGGATCTTTGCATGCTGGAACCCGTTTAATATTTTTCGATCCTAACACTCGGAGCTCGTTCATGAAGACAAACAAGCCTCATTCAAATTCTTCTGCAAATCGTTCCGGTATCTCGATTCGCGAAACTTATTGGCCGAATGAAAAGACGCAGTTTTTGAGTAAAGAAGATTCTGCGCGTGGACATTTAGGAGAGCCGGGAGGTTTTCCGTTCACACGAGGCGTTCAGAAAGACATGTATCGGGGTCGGCTTTGGACCATGCGTCAGTATGCTGGCTTTGGAACTGCGGAAGAAAGTAATCGCCGTTACCATTATTTGCTTTCGCAGGGGACCACGGGGCTTTCAGTTGCTTTCGATCTGCCGACCCAATTGGGATATGATCCAGATCACGTGCGTTCCAAGGGAGAAGTGGGCAAAGTAGGTGTATCGATTTCAACGCTTGATGATATGCGCACGCTTTTTGATGGAATTGATCTCGCAAAAGTATCCACCTCGATGACGATCAACGCGACCGCGAGTATCTTGTTGGCCTTTTACGTTGCCGTAGCGCAGGAGCGCGGGGTGGAGATCCGTGATCTTCGTGGGACCGTTCAAAATGACGTCCTTAAGGAATATGTGGCGCGCGGCAATTATATTTACCCGCCTCAAGGTGCACTTCGGCTAGCGACGGATATGTTCGCCTGGTGTTCTCAGAATACCCCAAAGTGGAATCCGATTTCCATTTCCGGATATCACATCCGAGAAGCGGGCTCGACTGCTGTACAGGAACTCGCGTTCACCTTTGCGAATGCGATCGCCTATGTGGACGCAGCCGTAAAAGCCGGCTTGAGCATCGACCAGTTCGCGGGACAGCTTTCGTTTTTCTTCAACGTTCATAATGATTTTTTCGAAGAAATTGCCAAATTTCGTGCGGCCCGTCGTATTTGGGCCAAAATTATGAAAGAGCGGTTTGGTGCTCGAGATCCCCGGAGTTGCATGCTGAGGTTCCATTCCCAAACAGCGGGTTCGACCTTGACCGCGCAGCAGCCACAAAATAATATTGTACGTGTAGCCTTGCAAGCGCTCGCCTCGGTGTTGGGGGGCACGCAGTCATTGCATACCAATTCGATGGACGAGGCTTTGGCCTTGCCCACCGAGACGTCCGCGCGATTGGCTCTGCGAACTCAACAGATTATTGCCAGCGAAAGTGGTGTGACACAGACGGTTGATCCGTTGGCTGGAAGTTGGTTTGTCGAGGAGCTGACTCAAGAGCTTGAGACCCGCACTTTTGCTTACTTAGATGAGGTGGAAAAGCGCGGGGGAACCGTTCCTTGTATTGAAAACGGCTATATTCAAAATGAAATTTCCACCTCTGCCTACACCGACCAGCAGGCCATTGATGAGGGACGAATTCAGGTCGTGGGTGTGAACTGTCATCAGGAAAATTCTCATGCGACGCCGGTTGAAATTTTACGGATATCACCTGAACTGGAAAAAACAGCGGCTGCTCAGGTAAAAGCTTATCGAGCCAAACGCGACACGCTGGCCGCCCAGGCCTCATTAGGGGCGGTAGCGGCAGGCGTGAAATCCGGCCAGAATTTGATGGGTTTGATTCTGACCGCGGCGCAAGCGGGTGCTACCTTGGGTGAAATATCAGACGCCATGCGGGGTGAGTTCGGGCTTTATCGCGAATATTCTGGGTTTTGAACTCGGCTTTAAATTAAAGCGAGATCATCTTGATGAGATCATGCTGACGCCTCACCAGTTCATCGTTTTCAAGGGCCATGAGGCGTTGAATGCTGAAGTCTTCCACCGTAAAACTGGCCATGACGCATCCTGCGAGGACGGCGCGACGAAGCATTTGTTCCCATTTGGCTGGGTCTTGAGTGGCGAGATTACGGTGAACGCCCTCTTCAGCGAGAAAACCCATAAAAGCGCCAGCAAAGCTGTCGCCAGCGCCGGTGGGATCCTTCACGATCTGGGTGGGGAAAGCTGGGGCGAGAAAAATTCCGCCCGGAGTAAAGAGCATAGCGCCGTATTCACCCCGTTTAATGATCACGACCGAGGGGCCCATTTCCTGAATGATTTTGGCAGCTCGCATGATGTTGCGTTGACCGGATAAGAGGTAGCTTTCGCCTTCGTTGATGGACAGGACATCCACACGCTTCAGCGTTTTTTTGAGCTCGTCTGGCTTGCCGGTGATCCAGAAATTCATGCTATCGCAGGCTACGAGTGCGGGGGACGTAATTTGATCCAGCACGCTTTGTTGAAGAATGGGGTCGATATTGGCCAAAAAAACATAACGGGCTTCACATTGAGCTGGACTCAGGCGGGGATCAAAGTGTTCGAACACATTGAGCGCTGTGGAGAGCGTCCTGGCCTCATTGAGATTGTTATCGTACGCACCTACCCAATGAAAGGTCTTGCCTGGGGCGACTTTGATGCCACTGACGTCGATGCGACGTTTAGAAAGCCAATCTAAATGGTGTTGAGGAAAATCTTCACCTACGACGCCGACTAGTTGAACTGGCGCGTAAAATGAGGCGGCAATTGAGAAGTAATTGACCGAGCCACCTAAAACCGTATCAGCCTTGCCGGCTGGTGTTTCGATGGTGTCAAACGCGAGGGAACCCACTGCGAGAATAGAGGCTGATTTCATAGATGGCGCGCAGTAAATCGTGAGGCGGACGGTTGTGTCAATAGACTATTTCATAGGGATCTCGATAAACTGCTTTTTTTGCCGATAACAGGGGGTGTTTCTCGGCCTGGACGGCCTCATCGACCTTTTTTAGAGCGACATCAAAGGCGCTCCAGGCGTTTCCGGCTGGGTTCCAGTTTTGGGGTGTCTCCTGGCAAGATAAGCAAAATACCACGGGAGCCCCTGAGGCGGTATCGGAGCCAAGCAGGGCGATCCATTTTCCTTCTGAGGCCACCCAGACGGCTCCTTTTTGGTCGATCAACGAGGGTAGGGTTCGAATGGCTTTTTGAGCAAGAATCGGGTGAGTGACTTCGACCATGCCGCGACTGCGCAGGGCGTGTTTCCACATGAGGATGGATGGGGGATGTGTGGTCAGCCAAGTATTGAGGGCTTGAGCCTCTGAAAAATCATGGGCCCAAACGCCAAGCACGAGCGCCAGAGTGAGAAAAAAGGTCGTTTTGAGGCCTTGGATCACCCGAGGAGATGCCGCGCTTGGATTAAGTCGAATTGATAGTGTTGATATTCTTTTGTAAAGGCTTGCGAGATGACGATTAAGGTCAACGTGATTAAACCAGTCCATAAAATCGCCTCAATGAGCGCCTGCCCGGAGTGGGGTGACTCGGGGCTCGGGATGGGTCCATCGGATTTTCCAATGGCATGTGTTAAACGGTTCGTTATTTTCAACATGCGGGAGCTCCAAAGAAAGGACTAGCGCGGCCGCAGCCCTGGGGGGGTGGTTGAGTTGGATTCGCAGTTGGCTGGGGCCGCGCCACACGAGGGGTAGGGGGCCAATCCGATCGGGGGG
>JBBCAW010000095.1:0-3851 GCA_051382295.1 Bdellovibrionota bacterium FG-1
CTTAAGATCTTCGACTATCATTCGTCCCAACCGACGTGCGGTATCTGGATTGCCAAGGGTATCCAGTTGAAAGTAAGCGATTTGATTGAGACGCAGCACCTCACGAAGATCAATTTCGTCCTGTTGGCCGCTAAAGGATAACAAATGCCCAATCGATGGACTGTTCAAAATCGAAAGCTGGGCCTGCAAACCTAACAGATCTTCCGCCTTTACCTTTTCTAGAAGGGTCGCCATTCTTCGGTAAAGCTCCTCCCCTTTGGTGTCCCCACTCTTGATTTCGGCTTTGAGCTTTTTTAGAATCTCGGTTTGCTCACGCTTTTCTCCCAGTACACGAGACACCATCTCGAGTGTAAGTCCTGCCCCTATTTTTTCGACACAGGCAGTAAAGATGGTCAAGAAGTCACCCGCCATCGACTGGTAATATTGCTCGCTCCAGTTCAGCGCTTCGAGGATACGGTCCTTAAGTTGAATCGCGTTGCCATGTTTGAGTGGGTTGTAATAGCAGCTCGTTTCTGGACGCGACATTCGAAAGACCTTCAAACGTGAATCAAACTCCGGCGAAAGCCCTCGACCCAACTCCTGAATCATTTTGAGCGTCGAGTCCTCTCCCTTGGGGTCAATGATAAGACAGGGAAGCCCATGCCGTATTGCATGGAAAATGAGATTAACCATCAACGTGGTTTTTCCGGAACCCGTCGCTCCAAGCACCAGAACATGCGAGGCTCTCCGCTGTTCATCAAGAAAAACAATTTTGCCCGTTTTTAGATCAATCCCGATAGGTGCCTGCTTCGGATTTTGGAAGGCCTTCTGGATTTTGCTAAAATTTCGTATCCGCACCGAAAAATCATCGGTTCTGAGCGAGGGCCTGGACTTCTTGACCAAAAGCATGAGCGGCGCCCCAAGAAACACTAACCCAGAACCACACCACCACCCGGAGACCAACATCCGCCCTACATTCACCCAGCGCACTTTTCTCAGCCAGTGAATGTTCTTCACAACTGGTCGGTACAATGCATCCCATTGATAAAGCGGAATTCGATGAAACCAGAAAAACCAGACACCAACGGAGCTCATTACAAGGACCGCGCCAATCGTTACGCACCGGACGCCCCCGATCCACCGAACTCGTTGTGGATTACTCCAAAGCCAATACCCCACAAGCAATGCCGGTCCTAAATAAACCGCCGCCGATGCCATCAGTATTCCAACCGCACCACGAATGATTTCATCGTTTGAAATGTCCTGATTCTCCACGCGTCCACCTTAGTCCGCTAAAGCCAGAAAACTTTTGGTACCCACGAATCCCGCCCCATATTGAAAAACCACGTCCGGTGCCAAAAGTCGGGATACTCCAATTTTATTGATACCGTTTGCAAGCTTAGCCACCTTATTGAACAGCCGATCACTTTCACAAAAGTACAGGACGTGTGAATAGTGAGAATCCCGGTAGTCAATGAACCTGAGGTAGTATTCAGTCTCAGTCTTTTGAGTTCGCTCAACTTCAATTGCAATCTCCCGCTCCCCTGTCCGGATCACAAGATCGGCGACGGGTTGGTCACGCCCCATTTTGAAACGACGTGCTTCAGCCTGAATGTCCGGGTCAGTTAAAATCATAGCTCCTGGGAACCAGTCCTCGATAATTTTCCGGATGCCGTTGAGCTGAAGCTGATGTTTCCACATCATCGGCTCCGAAAAAACCTCGGCCCCCGCGCGCCGATGGCGCAACCGTTTGGTCAATCGATAAACCCGATATTTCCATACGTCGTGCTTCAAAAATGACAGCACGTCAATCGCCTGTTTGTACGAGCCAAGGGATACGGATTTTAGGGCCGAAAGCGGCATCGCCTCGACCAAATCGGCATGCTTTAAAAAATGCAGTCGAGTCTGACAGGTTTTTCGGCTTTTAAAAAATTTCTCAGTCAGTTGGTCGGCGGTCGCCCCCCCCTGAGCCGCAAGATACGCCAGAAGATCAAAATCTCTCTCCGTCAAACGCATGACACCCTCCTAATCACCCGCCACTTGGGACCCGGTCCCCTGACCTAAATCGCTGGGAGTAGGACCACTGTCCTTGCGGCGCCGTCCAGCCGACTTCGTTGAAATACCGGTCGATTTTGGTGCCGTACCACGCAAAAGCCCCTTCTTTGCGTGACGAATCAAAATCTCACGTAACTCTGGAACCCGTGCCGCCGCTTCCAGATAATATTGCTCTGGGGTCCGACTGATAAGCTGCTCCTCAAAGTAACTTTCTGGAATAGACTCAAAATAGCCTGCGAGCAACTCATCCAATGACACTTGTGCACCGCGCTCCCGTAATACCGATACAACCTCTCGCACCCTTGCTCCAACCGCAACCGGCAGCCGGACTCTGACGATTCCTGGTTCTGACTCACTGTCGACGGTACGCTTCCTTTCGCGCCTCACGATTCCTTCTAATTCCTGATCCACATTCGGCTGCAATACTTTTTCGCCTTGTTCTTCCATTTTAATTCCCCTTTATTGATTTCCGGATTCCGCCGGATCGTCTTGAATCATGATTTGAATTTCTTGGTAACCTGCGAGGTGCGTGTACTCCGGCGCTTGCCGAACTTGTTCCGCCATTCGATCTGTTGTCTTCGAAAGCGCGGTCACGGCAGCAGCCTTACCTGAGTTACCAAGCGAGGGCTCCTGAACATAGGATCCGACGGTGGTCTGACTGCGATTGATCGTCGAATCCACAAAACCGGTTGCCGCCGCCGAAGCAAGTTCGGCAATTAGGAATTTTCCGGTTTGAGAAACATATTCGCCCTCAAGGCCAATACTTCCTCGCGGCGCAAGACCCGCCGCCTTGAGGGTATAGACAGGATCTCCACCCTGCAGCCGCAGTTTTGTGAAATTGAACAGGATACGCTTAAGCTCTCGATCTAAGATCGCCTCCCCCACAAAATAAGCGCCTTTGAATTGGCCAGTGGTCGCAATGGCTCGAACCGGCGTCGGCAACCCAGGTGATGCCGTAATCTCTTGCTCCACTACGGCCCACACGACATCCCCTGATTTGAGACCCCTAAGCTGGGGGTCATGACTCTTCGGTACAAAAATGACCTTCTCGCTTGCCTGAATTTCATGACGATCTATGCCAGCAAAATAAGCAGGGAGATTGGTTTCAATCTCATTTTTGATCGTGAGGGGTGCCGCTTGTGACAAACGAACCTGATCATGTTTAGCCTTTTTTTTTACCACGGTCACTTGAGGAGGGCTGACCGTTGTCGTACTGATTTTTTCGCTTCGATCGCCACCCAATATGCTTCCGGTAGGCACATTCACTTCGCGGCAGCTTTCGCCCTCGCAAATGACATGGCCCTTTTTTGGTTGTTCGGCACTTGCCCAAAAACTTACGTGTAGGACCAAAACTAGTCCGATCGTCACTCTGATGATATTCACTTCCCGCCCGCCTTCTTAGGATTCTGGGATCCAGGGATCTTGGGCGAGTCAGATGAGTCAATCAACTCGGCTCGCTCTTCATGACCTCCTGAAAACCCCACGAACCCCGCACCCCCGTAGTCGCCTACCACCTCAAGAACGTCCTGGTGGACATTCTTTGATGGCACCACATCAAAAACGTAGATTTTTTTGCCGGATCGTAAAATAAGGTTGGTGGGTTTGGCGGCCTGGTTCTGAAGAACCACGGTCACCTCGTTTTCAGGCTTGTCGGGGCGAAAATACTGAATGGCCTCGGGATTGCCGGTTCGAATTCCTGTCACCGAACCGGGAAGGATAATCAACGTCGCCATACCGGCCACCATATAGACGGGATAGGCCCGGCCCAGATCCATGATTTGTGACGAAATACGACGGGGCAAAAGCTCACGGCCTTT
>JBBCAW010000096.1:0-6669 GCA_051382295.1 Bdellovibrionota bacterium FG-1
CTACAGTCAGTTTTGCCTCGATAACAAAGTATGAACTAAAAGCTACGGCCGTGACCTCGGTGGTTACCTGGTGAGAAGAAAATATCTTCGTCACGTTGGGCAGTGTGAGGCGCGGCGCCAAATTTTTAGACAGCGAATTTCGCAACTGGTGGCGGAGCCAAGGCCCTGACCACGAATAACAGGTCGTTCAGCTAAATTTATCGAAGCAGAAGAAGGAAGGAAAAAGACCGTAAATTTTAACTATTTGAATTTCAACACACAAAAAAAGTCAGTTGAGGGCGTCCTTGCTTGATTTTTCACATAACAGGTAGAAACCCCATGGTATCCAAGACCGATGGACGCAGATCCACCAAGGTATTGCGCAACCCTACCAGCATTTCATGGGCCTTTTTTTCAAGTTCTCTGAGTTTTGCATGAATCAGCGCAGCCTTCGGGTTCGTCGACAGCCGTTCCAGTTCCAAGCGATGCAACGCCAATTCTTGAGCGATGGTATCGTGGAGCTCGCGGGCGATGCGCTTACGTTCCTCTTCCTGCGCGGCCAAAACTCGTTGTAGATATTCGCGACTTTGTTGGTGCCGAGAGAGATTCTCCTCGATCAGCAAGCGATTGGAGGCGCTCATAAGGATTTGATGGAGAAACGATCTCAGATGACGTTCTTCGATCACCATCCTCGGGTCGACCCTCAACAAAACACAGGCCGCCTCAAGCCCCTGGGGCGTCACTACATGGTCTGCGCACATCGAATCGGAAATTTCTGTCGAAAGCACCTTTTCTGCGTCTGACTGCGAAAGGCCGACAAACCCCACAAAGCTACCCCGAGAATGGGTGAGGCGCAAAACTCCAGAGCGCAAATTCAGGAACGAGACCCACTCTTCTAATCCATTTTGGGTGATGGCTTGGAGGCTTTTATCGCCCATTCCAAATTGCGCGATGGCCTGTAAGGCGGCCAAATGCCGCTGCGTAACCAACATTTCATCCACTAAAGCCTGGTGCCACCGAGCCAAAGCTCCCCGCAACTCCCCTACCTCGTCTTGCCCAAAAAACGGGAGTGCTTCCGGTAAATGTTTTTCGTCCGCACGCCGAACGGCCCGCGTAAGACGCGTCACCGGACTCACTACGCTATAGACCGCAAGCCCCGTGAAGATCAAAAAAAGCGCGACAAAAGAGAGACCCAGAAAAAACAGGCGTTGTCTTAAACTAAAAGCCGGAGCCAATGCTTCGGACTCCAGCTCTCTCACGGCGACACCCATATTGAGTTTGGGTAACGGCGAAAAAGCCAGAACCTGCACTTCTTTCAGGGTATGCTGATTCTCATCGCGGCCGTGGCAGGAGTGACAGCGCCCCTGCACCGTTTGTCGTGTTCGAATCGCTTTCGCAAGAACCTGGCCATGATCTCCCTGGGTCAGAAGTTGGTCGACACGAGTGGCAGCGATCGTGATCCCCATTTCATCCACCATCTGCAACGAAGTGGTAGGATTTCCGACCGTGGACTTGGACCAATCCAAAAGATTCACCGTGGCCGGATTGAGCACGCCCCCCACAAAACCCAGGAGCTTCCGCGCCGACCCCCAAATGGGTGTCAACGCGACCAAAACTTTCGACCCCGAAGGCAAAGCCATCAAGGGAGAAACCACGGTCCGTTTTTCTCGAATTGCCGATTCGGCAAGGGAGACAAGACCCAAGGTTTGCTCCGCTTGAACGAACCCACGGGGAACCGCCGTGATCATGCGACCCGACGGATCCAAAGCAAAAATTCCCTCGCTAAACAGGCTAGCATGTTGGATGGATTCTAATTGTCGATTGAGCACAGACCGAAATTAAAGATTTTCGGGATGATTGAGGATCAATTGAGTGGGCCGAGCCACACGGTCCAGGCCATCCTCAATCACGTGCTCAAGATAGGCACCGGTGATCCGCGCCAGCTCCAGTCGATCCTTGAGCAAGCGTTCGACCGAAGTCGAAACCATGATATGGGATTGGACTGCCACCGCCCCAATCAAACTACCGCCACCAATGGCGGTGAGAAGCAGTGCACGAGCATACAGATTATGCCGCCAGCGTGGCAGTTGCATTTCTTCTGATTACGCCTAGTACCCAAGCTTGTCTATCCTTGTAATCGAGTTTTTTGCATGCTAGGTTTTCCGAGTTATTAAAAGTCACATAACACAAAAGCCGCACAGGGCGCCTTGCAGCGGAACCTTTCTGGAGTTGTTATGGAAATGAAACTTCCAACGGTAGAAATTAATTTAAACCTCTGCAAAGGATGTGGCCTTTGTGTGGAAAATTGTCCCCCCAAGGCGTTGTTCATTTCGGCGCAATTTAATGTGCTGGGATACCAATATGCGCAATATCAGGGCAACGGATGTACGGGATGCGAGGCTTGTTTTTATACCTGCCCTGAGCCGAGTGCCATGACCGTCGTAAAAGCATTGAGAGAAAAGCCAAAAGCACAGGGGAGCGACAAATGAACAAACAGCTCATTAAGGGAAATGAGACCGTGATCAAAGCCGCCATTTTGGCCGGATGCACGCATTATTTTGGCTATCCGATTACCCCCGCCAGTGAGATCGCCGAGGCGGCGGCGCGCTACCTACCCTTAGTCAATGGGACGTTCATTCAGGCTGAAAGCGAAGTGGCCGCCATTAACATGGTCTATGGGGCCGCCTCCGCCGGCAGACGAGTCATGACTGCCTCGAGCGGACCTGGTCTGAGCCTCAAACAAGAGGGGATCAGCTATCTCGCCGGCGCAGAACTTCCGGCCGTCGTCGTGGACGTCATGCGGGCAGGTCCAGGACTCGGCAATGTGTGGCCAGAGCAAAGTGATTATAATCAAATGGTCAAAGGCGGAGGCCATGGAAATTATAAAAACATCGTCTTGGCGCCAAATTCTGCCCAAGAAATGTGCGATTTAACGATTCTGGCTTTTGACCTTGCCGATCAATATCGCTGTACAGCCGTCGTTTTAACGGACGGTTGCATTGGGCAAATGATGGAGCCCGTGCAGTTTCCAGATGAGGTGAAATGCGCACCTTTTAAAGATTGGGCAGTCTATGGAGACGCCAAAACACGAAAGAATGTCATCACGTCCATCTACATGAGTACCGACATTTTGAGGGAGTTGAATGATCGACTTCAACAGAAATATGCGGAAATCGAGCAAAAAGAACAACGGTGGGAAGACTTTAGGGCGGACGATGCCGAGCTGGTGATCGTCGCCTACGGCATCATGAGTCGGGTAGCCCAAAATGCCATTACCGAACTCAGAAAAAAGGGGATAAAAGTGGGGATGGTTCGCCCCAAGACACTTTTTCCGTTCCCGAAACGGCGACTCATGGAAGCGACCTCGAAAGCCAAAGCCTTTTTGGTCACTGAAATGTCCAATGGTCAGATGATCGATGACGTTAAACTCGCGATCGAGCACAAACGTCCGGTTGAGTTTTTTGGCGTTTATGGCGGAACGGTCCCGACGGTTGAAGAGATGATCGTTGCCGTCGAAAAAGCCTATCGCAAACATATCGGATCATGAGGTTTTTATGCTGAATACCGTTAAAAAAGGAAGACCCGCTGGCCTCTACGCAAGCTTTGACCGTAAGGTAGGAAAAGACAAAAAAACCACGCACTATTGCCCAGGCTGCAGCCATGGCATCATTCAAAAATTAGTGGCCGAAGCGCTGGTCGATCTGGGCATTCAAGATCGGACGATCTTCATCTCACCCGTGGGATGCTCCGTATTTGCGTACTACTACATGGACGCTGGCAACGTCCAAGCCCCTCACGGCAGAGCTCCTGCGGTAGGCACGGGTCTCGCTCGTTCTCGGCCCGAGAGCATTGTCATTAGCTACCAGGGGGATGGTGATTTAGCGGCAATCGGCACTGCGGAGATCATTCACGCTGCCAATCGTGGCGAAAATATGACCGTGATCTTTGTCAATAATGCCATCTATGGAATGACCGGCGGACAAATGGCCCCCACCACGATGGTCAGTCAAAAAACCCTCACCTCTCCGCGCGGAAGAACCGTGCTCAATGATGGCTTTCCGATCCGCATGTCTGAAATCATGGCGTCGCTCGGGGGCCCGGTCTATGTTGAAAGAACGGCGTGCACGAATTCCAAAAATATCATGCGAACACGGAAAGCCATCCGTAAAGCGCTCACCTTGCAAATCCAAAAGAAGGGCTTCTCGTTTGTTGAGATCTTAAGTGCCTGTCCGACGAATTGGAAAATGACGCCCAAGGATTCGGTTCAGTGGATTCAAGACGTATTAGAGCCGTACTTTAAGCTAGGAGTTCTCAAGGACGAGTCCGAAACTCGCGAACCCATCGTCCGAAGCGAACCCACCACCGATCCCGCAGCCATTTTTGAAGCCATTGGGTTGAAAAAAGGAAATTCACAGATTTCACTCACCAAACGCAAAATGCCTGAACTCCGAATCAAGACCGCTGGTTTTGGCGGACAAGGAGCCTTGACCGCGGGTGCGATGCTCGCTGAGGCCGGGATGAATGACGGGCTCAATGCCAGTTGGATTCCCTCCTACGGTCCGGAAATGCGTGGGGGGACTGCTAATTGCTCGGTCATCCTCTCGGATCAACCAGTCGGCACTCCGATTGTAAAAAATCCGGACATTCTGATCGCAATGAATGGCCCTTCGCTGGATGCTTTCGAGGCCGACGTCGTCAAGGATGGTTTGATTATCGTCAATAGCTCGATTGTAAGCAAAAAAGTCACGCGCACGGATGTTCACACCATTTACGCACCGTTAACTGACATTGCAGCCGGTCTGGGTCTGAAAGCGGCCGCTAACTCAGTGGCGGTGGGTGTACTGATCGGTCATAATAACCTTTTCGACCGCGAGCGAATCTATCAAGTCCTCCGCACTTCGCTCAAAAAGAAAACCGCCGTCGAGACGAACATTAAAGCCGTGGATGCTGGATTCGCGTTTGCCCAAGGTAAGTAAATGATTTTGCGTTAGGATGCCCAGCCCCGCCGGAGCGCGTGTGTAAGGAAACACCTCCCTTTCCCCCAAAAGAAAAGGAAGGTGATCTATGAGCTACAAACCACATTGTACTCATCGGCGTCGATGTAACAAACTGAAGATCAGTTTTTAAAACGAACTATATCCATAAATGTATTTTTCGAGCACTTGAAGATCGATCCAATTTTTCCCCTGCTCACAGTGACCCTTCCAATCGGAGTGGTAGAAATCACAGCCATTGGGACCCCAGTGATTTTGCAAAAGAACCTGGCATTTTCCGTGGGATTTTCGACGCCCTAAAATGATCGAACTGTGCGGCCCACACGAGGGCAACTCTTCGAGACTGGGTAGCCCCGACCCCGTGCGGTGATAGGATTTACCGGCGGTCAGGATTGCCGAACAAAAGGCAATGGCGACCGGCTGAGGGTTGGGTTGACTCCATTGTGCTTGGAGTAAACCCTCTAGCCCGCCTGAGGTCGGGACTTTGTTGTGACACTCCGGGAGGTAATGCTCCATCCAAAACGTGTGCCCGGCACAGTTTGGACGAATCATGATCGCTTTAAGAAACGCAAGGAGATCCTCCTGTGACAACGCCTCCCGAATGACTTTGACGCTCGGAACTCCGTTGGCGGGAGTCCATTGAGCATTCATCGCGCAGCGAATGTTTTGGGCTTCTACCTGGACTAACGGAAGAGCTTTTTGATCGAGAGCTTGGGGAGAAATTTCAGTTTGCCCCCGAACCATGGTTCGAAAATCCTGAACGTCACGATGATATTGGGTGAGTGAATCCAAAAACTCGAGATCATCGGCCGGGCTGCCATTAGACTGGTGAGCTATCGGATCGCACGCACCGTTTTCGCGGATGTAATTGAGCACCTGACAAACATCTCCACCCTTCAGGGGATCATCCGGCGTCTTGACTTGTTTGCGACTCCCCAATGCCGCAATAATGGCGGATGACTCAAAGTTTTGCAGCAGCTGATGAGGATGTGATCGCATATAGGCTTCTAATAATATTGCCGCGCTCTGAGCGTAGCAGGTCTTTGAACCACGCTGATTCCGGACTTTGACTTGCGCCATCGATCCGCCATTCTGATCCAGCCGAACGGGGGTACAATCCAATTCGGAAGAAAGACTCAGAGTGGGCCAAAGGATCAAGAAGATCAAAAGTTTTCGGACGGAGTTTGCCACGCTTTGCTTTTCGGCGGATCCCCGAAAAAACCTGAAGAAAAACTGAAGGTTTTATTATACCCGTCGACTTTTTGATGTTGATAGTCAAAAATGCAACGGGTTAAAATCGACCTCAATAGGCATACCGCATCACCCATAAAGTCATGTAACGTAACCTCCACTATGGCAAACCTAAAAAAAGTCGCAGTGGTTACCGGTGCAAATCGAGGATTAGGGCTGGAGACCTGCCGGCAACTTGCCGCCCAAGGTTACCAGGTCGTGCTCACGGCACGGGATGAAACCAAGGGCAAAGCGGCCGTTGAAAATCTCCGTAAAAAAGGCCACGAAGTTTTATTTCACCGCCTCGACGTTACCGACTCTGAAAGTATCTCCACGCTCACCCAATGGCTCGAAAAAGAGCTTAAGCGCGTGGATGTCCTAGTCAATAATGCCGGCATCTATGTGAGAGAACCCACGATTGAGGGCATTCGAAAGGCGATGGAAACCAATGTTTATGGACCCTTCC
>JBBCAW010000097.1:0-1169 GCA_051382295.1 Bdellovibrionota bacterium FG-1
GTGGTGTTTATTGTGGTGTTTTGGTATGCTAGTGCTCAAGGAGGCTCGCCAAAATATGCCAGCCCGTGCTCGCCATGCTATCGCCCAAAGTGAAGCCCATGATCTGAGTCTGAACGCGGCTCGAAGTAATATCCAGGAGATCGCCCTGCGCTTGCAGCAAGTGCTCACTCAGCGTCTTGCTGCTTACATGGTCGATCTTGCTGATGGGCGCGACATTGGTCGTTACGCGCGAGGAGAGCGCAAACCTCACCCGGGTACGCAGATGAAACTCCGCGATCTGTTTAACCTAGTCTCCATGCTGACTGAGCGTGAAGACGCCGAGACGATCCAGGTCTGGTTGATGGGGCGCAACCCTGAGTTTAACCATCGCGCTCCCGCGCTATTGTTGCATGAGGATTTTAACGCTAACTATGAGCAAGTCCGAAAGGCGGCCATCAAGTTTTTGGAAATGGGCGCATGACCTTAAAAATCGCTGATCATCCTGCTCGAATCTACCGAGTCGGTCGTGAAGATCCGTGGGTCATCCGTCCACCCCGTCTCGATAACCGATTCGATATTAGTGATCCTGAAAGCCCCGTGATGACCCTTTACACAGGGGAGTCGCCGGATGCCGCTCTCGCCGAGGTGCTCGTTCAATTCCGGCCCGATCTTGAAGCGGTGGTGGCAGTTGCCGCGATACCGTCGGATGATGTGCAAAAGCCGCTGTGTGGCCTTGTCCCGCGCGGTTGGCTTGCTCGTCGTCGGATGGGTCAGGCAAAGATTCGGCCCGAGGCCGTCCTTGTGGATATCACCGCCTCTGAATCCATCGCGGCATTGCGGGCAGTCCCTGCGCTCGCTGAAAAAGCACTGGCGTGTGGGTTTGCAGACATAGACGAGTCCTCGCTGAAGGCCAGTGGCCTTCAAGGACGCACCTTTACCCAGACCGTCGCCGCGCATCTCTATAACAATCAACATTCCGGAATCCGTTACGGCTCAAGGCTTGGTGCCGACTATCATTGCATCGCGGGCTTTGTATCGGTTGACTCTGCCGATGTGACTGAGTCTGATTTTATTATTGAGGTCGAGGCCACTATGATGATCACTCCCGACGATCCGGCGCTGCACCGGGTAGCGAAGATTTTTGAACTCAGGATCTGAAAGGGGTGCATCGCCACTCATGGCGGACCCTA
>JBBCAW010000098.1:0-2732 GCA_051382295.1 Bdellovibrionota bacterium FG-1
TCATATCATCCTAACTTTCTGGGCCGCACTGCGACCCCACTTATCTATTACTGGACTAATAAAGTCAACAAACTTCTAGTCACCTGTGCCAGCGCGAAACCAAAGACTTTTTCGGGTGCGGCCCGGTTTTCAGTCCCTAGCCCGCGCTGACATGACGGTTTATATGCTGCGCCGCGCTACAATAATAGATGAATTTAGTTTATTTAATGGTAAATACTTAAGCTAAACTTTACATATGTCCAAACCCACATTCTCTCCTCAACCGCCCACGATCTTTGAATTTCAAAACTATAAGAGCTACATCGATGCTTGGATCGCCTCACGGCCCGGGGGTGGCCGCGGCGAAAAATCACGCATCGCCGGGCGCGCAAAATGCCAACTCGCCTACGTATCCCAGGTTTTGAAGGGTACGGCCCACCTCAGCCTCGAGCAAACCGAAGCCCTCAGTTCCCTCTTTGACCACACCGAGGATGAAGCCGAATTTTTTATCCTCCTCGTCCAGCGCGCACGAGCCGGCACCCAGAGTCTCGAACACTATTTCGACCGAAAACTTCAAAAACTCCTAAACCAGCGGCTGATTCTGAAAAACCGCTTCACGGACAAAAAATCTCTGAATCGTGAAGATCAGGCCACCTACTATAGCGACTGGGCCTACTGTGCCGCACACATGGCGGTGCTCGTCCCCGAGCTGCGCACCCTCCGCACGATCGCCGAGAACTTCGGAATCAGCACTGAAAAGACCGGTCACATTCTCGCCTTTCTCGAAACCGTCGGCCTCGTCGAGAGAAAGGAAGGCGGTTTCTTCCCGGGCAGCGTCCGGATCCATTTAGAAAACGATTCCCCCCTCATCTCCAAGCACCATACCAACTGGCGACTCCAGGCCATGCACGCTCTCGAACGCGAAACTCCCTCCGAACTTCACTACTCCAGCGTCATCAGCGTCGCCCGCGAAGACCTGCCGCGAATCCGCGAAGTCCTCGTCAAAGCGATCGAGCAGGCGCGCGCGATCGTTAAAGATTCTAGGGACGCGGTCATCTACTGCTACGATTTGGATTTTTTTGGCCTGGGTAGAAACTAGAAATCTGGAATTGAGATCGGGTAGGCCGAGCATGAGGCCCCTAACACCCGCCAGAAATATCACCTCCACATCCGTTCTATATTTTGACATTATATGCTTTACATCCCATTGCCCCCGAGTTATCTTTGTATTTGTGAGACTCAAAAAAGAATCCTTTCTGCCTGGCTTTAACTCGAAAACTGCGTCGATTTCTCACGGCGGAGACCACACAAAGGGTAAACGTAAAGAGATTCGACCCGTTGACCCAAAACAAGCTCTTCATGTGGTCTTGCGCTCGTCACGAGCTCGCGGCGAGCTTTCGATGCTTCACCCACGGCATTGCGATCTGATCCAACACTTTACCCAAAAACTGGCTAGACGTTGGGGGGTCCGACTTTATCGCTATGCCAACGTCGGAAATCACATCCACCTGCTCATTCAGGTACCCTCACGAGCCGTGTGGAAGCGCTTTTTGCGCGAATTGGCCGGTGGAATTGCGATTATTGTGACGGGCGCAAAAAAAGGCGCCGCCCTTAGACCCAACGAAACGGGGCGCGGCTTCTGGGATCATCTGGCCTTTACGCGGATTGTCCATTTCGGGCGAGACTTTACCGGCGTGGGCCGATATCTCATCAAAAACCTATTTGAAGCAGCCGGAGTGCCTATGAAAAAACTCCTGACCCAGGGCTATCGCGTTTGTACGGTCAGCCAAGACGGCTTAGTGCTGGGCGCGCCCAATCGGTGAAGGGCGGAACGCGACTGCGGGGATCATTTGCGAAATATGCCGATGAATCCGACGAGCCCGAGACGAAAGAAGAATAACCCGCGATGAGGCATACTTTTCCGCACCCGAATCAACGCAAGGTCCACATTCGAAGTTCCATACCAGTACGTTCTAAACTCAAGAACATTTCCCTGATGATCGACCTTAAACGGCAGCGAAATCCGGGTCCAATGACTGCCCGCCTTCATATCACTCGCCACAACGGTATTTTGGGCCAAAACCTGATCACTCACTGAATCGTAAACCTCGACCAAAGCAATATTTTCACGAGGAGCGGGACTCCTCATAAAAAAATCGGCGTGATAGGCGCCCAGAGGAACCGACATTCCGGGACCATCACTCAGATATCCGGGCCTCGAAGGCGTGGGCCCCTCCGTAATCGCGGACAAGACATGATGAGGCCGCAAAAAATAGCCACCCTCCTGACTCTTTCTCAACGGTTCTTGCCCCGCCTCAAACACCCAGCTCGCATCAGCCCCAAGCGCCAGCGCATTGACCGCCAACGATTCAATATTGATCAAGGATCCGGTATCCACGTTCGAGGAGGTCCAACCGAGATACCGATCACTCGCACGCTCCTGATTCGACAAGATCACGGACCGCAGAGAAACTGAATGCTGTAAAAGTTCCTCCTCAAATGAAGAACCCACACTCGAGCTATCCAATAAAAAATCGGTCAAAATCTTCATCAAACCCAAATAATAATTATCCGTCACATTGGGATAACTATTTCGCTGCATTTTTTCATCCCAGCGTGACCCGGATTTATCAATCATTCGCTGCCAATGCGCCCTCGCTAACCAGGGTTTTCCTAGAAAATGATAATAAAGCCCATCCAGCGCAAGCTGATCAAAGGCATCTTGGTGATAGGGAGCCCAATGGCTCACATCG
>JBBCAW010000099.1:0-5347 GCA_051382295.1 Bdellovibrionota bacterium FG-1
CATATAAAGTGCTTCGCAGATCGCGAACCATTCGAATGCCGAAAGCCGCTCTGCCTTCAATACCTCCAAGGTCGCCTCTGGCGGAAGTCCCATCAGATCGAAGAGACTACGAGGTGTCATTCCGAGCGTCGCGAGAGCAGCGCCGATTATTAAGTCAGTCCGCCCGGCGTTTCGTACGCGATCAATATCCGAGCCACAAAAATTATGCATATTTATTTCCTCAGTCGACCTTAGGTGGCGAGTCACGATTAATTCTAAAGTGAGAAAATTTCTCGACCAACGCCACGCGTGACTCCTCTTTGAGTCGCGAGAGAAGAAGGAGGATTTGTTTCATTTGGTCCTCGGCAATCGCGTTGTGGAATAATAGAAGCAACTCAGCCCGTCGCTTTTGCCTTTCGGCGTTCGGTACTGGCGGCGCTATAACGAGTAGTGTTCGACTGAAAACCTCTTTTTCCAAATAAAACTCGGCGATACCTTCACGCCATTCGACGTCCAGACTTTTAGGGATGAGCATCCAAAAACTTGGAATCTCGGACTGCTTGTCGCCGTCATAGTTTTCACTCAAAAAAAGGAGGAATGCGCTGACGTCGATAGCAAGTTCATTCAGGCTGATCTTGGGCAGCTCGGTTTCAACTTGCACAGGAAGGCGGCTCTCGTTTTGGCTCATTGTGTGGATCTCCTAATTTTGCCAGGATATTATGTATTATACACAAACTCAAGATCTTTTTATGTGCGCCACATAAAATGCCTAGCTGATTAGGTTTTTCCGAAATAGGATACAGAAATGCACCGAGAACGTCGAAAGACACCGCCGCCTACTGAAGGGGAAACGAATTACGTTCAACAGCTATTCTACGCCGTCTTCAGAAAGTTCCTGCCGAACTGGTCGGACGTGGTTGAGTTCTCCAAGAAGTCAGGTATCAATCTCAACACTCTGCGCGACGTTTATTATAAGGATGGCTTAGCCGGCATAAGTACGATCAACCGCGTGCTGAAAGCGCTACTCAACCTAACTCCGAAAAAAGTCGACTCGCTCGTCAACCTTATCGAGAATATAGAGCCGGTTTCGGATGCGACTCGTGTTTGGAATTCGATCGACGCCTCCGATGCCAAGAAGAAATACTATGCGCTTATCGCCAAGTCGGTTTGGGAGATCGACCGTGAGCTCGAAAAGCAAAGCAATCGGAAATAAGTGCTGTGCTCACTATCTTCTCGTCGATGGCGACGAGGACAGTCCCAGAAGTAAGGCCGGCTCCTGGGAACCAATACAGGTAAGCCTCCGCCTCTGGCGGCGTGACTCCCAAAGTTTGACATTTCCTGGATTCACCGAGATGTCTCCGATCTGTGAACCGTTCAAAGCTTACAGACAAGGAAACATCCGATGAATCAGCTAGAATCACTAAACCACACGAAACACGATTGCAAATATCATATTGTTTTTATCCCAAAGTGCCGTAGGAAGGCACTTTATGGCCAAATTCGTAAGGAACTTGGCCAGGTCTTCCGGGAATTGGCAAAGCAGAAGGAGTGCAAAGTGGAGGAGGGGCACTTGATGGGCGATCATGTCCACGTCCTGCTCTCAATTCCACCCAAGTACTCAGTTTCACAAGTGGTCGGCTTTATGAAGGGCAAGAGTGCAATCCATATAGCCCGGGCGTATATGGGGCGTCGCTCCAACTTTATGGGGCAGCACTTTTGGGCACGGGGCTATTTTGTATCAACGGTGGGCAGAGATGAAGATACCGTGCGCGCGTATATTAGAAATCAGGAAAAGGAAGATCAGCGACTCGATCAGCTCAATCTATTTACATAAGCCCCGCCTTTAGGCGGAACCGGTATTATAACCGCTTTGAGCGGTTCACGCCTTTCCATACCTCCGGCTTTGCCGGAGGTTAGGTGATTACTTCGCGATCAATGATAACCAAAAGCGGATCTCCCAATTCGTTAACGAAGTGAAGAGAATGCTCTACAAGTATCTGAATCGTAGAAGTCAGCGGCGAAGCTTCACCTGGCCCCAATTCACGGAAATACTTCGCAAGGAGCAATTCCCTGAGGCTCGTATCCTACGAAACCTGTTCTTTGACTTGAGGCCCATGAGGGTGTGTCAATGAGGAAGCCGGATGCCTTAATAGGGCAAGTCCGGTTTTAATGGGGGCGGCCGCAGCAACTAGCTGTGCGCCGCCTACCTACGAAAGTACTGTCGCCGATATTGTTAAAAGGCATATAGGAAAGTATTGGCCAAAACCCTAATGCTTCTGAATTCGCAAATTGGCGTCATTCGTTTGTGATTCTGTGCGTTTTTTTCGAGACTCGATCCCCGGCAAATGGACCTACCCTGTGCCGCACTTTGATCCTGACGCAGGAACTCCAACTTGTGCGTCCCGACGACCTAGCGATAGACTCCAACCTCGACCGGCGTCGGGAGTTTCGCCCGCGCGGGATCCCGTGTGAGCGCTCGCACTCGGCACCCGACATCGACCAGCTGACGTACTACATGACTGCCAACATTCCCCGTTGCACCGCAGACAAGAATCATATCCAATCTCCTGCTCCCTAGATGAAAGAGGCCAGCCCGTCACCGACGCCAGCCCCTTTGTATTCGTGGTAGACGGTCAGTGACGCCGATTACCAGTGTTTTTTGTTGGCGAAAGTTTCTTTTAGCGTTTTAGGGAAACTCCAACGAGGCTTCTTAGTGGCTGGACGCGCTTTGGTGATCATCGGTTCGCCTGTGAATGGATTGGTAGTTTTTACGCCGCCTTTGCGCGCCTCGACGACTCCCGGCTTAAGGCCGTGCATGCGCGGAATTCGGAGCAGTTGGCCAAACGTGCGTAATCTGATCAAGCTAGCAAAAGTGCTGGGATTGAAGGCCTCGGAGCTATTGCGCGCAGCATTAGTGCAGTCGCAATTGGGCAAGTTCTTCGCCGAAAACATGTCCAGTTCCGTAATGGCCCACGCTTGAAAATCCGTAGACTCGCCGCAACACATCCCCAATATTACCGTCACTTAGCAATGATCACGGCACCTTGACCGCTGATCCCACTGCTCCCAATTCCATCCGAGTTCGATGGACTTCAACCCAAAACTTGTATACTTGGCGTTCACTTGGGACGACCCGAAGCCTCCAGAGCCGCTACCAGTGTGAAAAGCGCTTGACCGTCGGCCTTCCCAAGCCTAGAAGCAATGTCATAAACTTTAGGGGGATCTCGTGGCTTCATCTGCACATCCAGCAGCGAAAAAACTTTCTGAACTCGCTCATCAACTTAAGATCAAGTTCAGCCTGGGCGAGGAGCCTAGCAGGCAACAACTTACTGAGATCATTGCCGTGATCGTGCGCATCTCGACTAAAGGTAAACCACCCACTGACCACGACTGGGCGGACGCTGTGGCAGCGGCCTGCCCAGTCGTGGGCAAGGGAGTCTACGGTGGTGAAGATCTGTCTGACTTGAACGCTTTGCTCATGCACGCGGTTTCGCTGGCCCAGCAGAGCGCTGCGGAGGTGAAGAAGTGAGCAATCAAAACGAGAAGTCCAAACAACAGGTGAAGCTCCCTGAGAAGTTTGAGAAGATCAGAGGTACGAAGCCCGCGCCATCGGAAGGAGTCATGCAAGAAGGCCTCGACTTCTCGGATTTGAATGGGCTTCTTGCCCAAGCCCAGATGCTGGCGCTCGCAAAGGCCAAGTCCAAGAGGGTTTGATGACAGAAACCAACGAGCAAACCACCGTCCGTCTCGGCGAGGCTATTCGCGACAGCCATGTAAAGCTGAACGAACTCTTCACTAACCTTTGTACGATCGCCGGGTCAGACGCCCCTGACGCCCAAAAGCAAACTGAACTTCTCCGCATTTACGGTGAAGCCAATCGGCAGTTCAACAACGTTGAACGGTTTGTTGCTGACTCTGAGCTTCTCGGCGCACACGACCGCCCCTTATGGGTCACGAACACGGCCGAGACTTGTGCTAACTTTCTTAGGCACATCCGTAACTTCTTCATGACCATTCGGGCGATCGGCAAGACTGTAGGCATGGCCCCGGAAATGTTTGCGCCTGACGCTCTTGCCTATACCTCGATGCAGCAGCTCACAAAGACGCATCTTGCGGCTGAAGCTGCAATGATCCGAGCTGACTTCCATGCGAATGCCCTCCCAACTCAAGGCTTCGATAGGGAGCCACCCAAGGAACTGACTCACTCAAGCCTTCTCATGGAGACGACGGCGGACAAGCACATCGTTAAGATGGAAAACGTAAGCAGCCACGCCGCGGCCAAGGTCGCCGCTTCCCGCACCGCCGTTCACGTAAAGGACAAGGGTGCCACTTCTGGTCCAATTGACGGCAAGGATGCCGTGGCCATCACAGAGCGGCTGAGCGGCTCGAGCGCCACTCCAAAGCACGGTTGGTTTCGCTCGAACGTTGAGGAGTTCAAAAATAAAGGCATCGCTGGCGTCTTGGTTAAGTTGATCGCGGCCACTTTGATCGGAGCGTTCGGGATCTACGCCGCTGGTCACTTCTGGCCTATGAAGGCCCGAGGCCCCGCAAGTCACAGGGACGGCAGGTAAGTTGTGCACATAAACGACGTTTACAATGGTTCACAGCTGGTCCAGGAGCTATTGGGACGTGAAGACCTTAAGGCAGCCTTCGTTGATATCGAACTGTTATGATGCATTCGATTTTGTCGTAAAAACGTCCCGCGAAAAGCCGAAATTTCGGCAGGACCTACACTCATGAGAATGACACGTTAAGCTGTGGTTCCCAGAGTACGTTTCACGGTTTGAGCCGTGGGGGTCAACACGCTCCGCTCCCCCCCGCTCCGCCCCGCCCGACTCTTCGAGACACTTTATCAATTTCGTCCATCTGGACGGTCTTGAGTTGGCTTGAAAAGACGATTTTGCCGTCTTTCACCTTTGAAATGCTCAGAATCATAGCTCCACCGATTCGATTCATTTTTGGTCTTAAACTGAAATCAGCTTTTTCTTTATTCGTCACGACCTCATGTTTGTCATCCTCCGTGATGGCCGTATTAATCAAATCCGTGACGGTCGAGAGGTCAGCATGACTGACGCCATTTCCTGTGGAAGGCTCGACAAAGATGTGATCCCCGAAGGCCGGCCTTGCTCATAGGTATTGATGGATGAGTCGGATATGCCGTTTCTAGACCCGGCTTCGCGCATCGAAATTTGGCGCGACATGCGCATGAAGCGGAGAATTTTTGACGTGGCGGTGATTTGTTTTTGCTGACTTCTTTTGGACGTTTGCATGGCCGTTCATTCCTTTTGGTGTTGGCAACGAACGCTTCTTGGAGCTACGCCGAAAAGCCCTATCGTTATCCAGGGCTAAGCTGCGTAGACAATTTGGC
>JBBCAW010000100.1:0-2323 GCA_051382295.1 Bdellovibrionota bacterium FG-1
AAAATACCGACGAAAGAGCGACATATTCAATGTCGGCCGGCGCCGCAGCCGGAAGAGTGATGCTTCGCCCGATCGTGGTGGAAGGCAGTGTTCCGCGGGCTCCGAGTTTGAGGGTGATGCGAAGACCCTTGCGGGCTTTGATGCGAAGCCCTTCAAGTTCTGCGCCTTTGTAAATTCGAAGAACCAGGCCTTCAGCCGAGAGGACTTGAAACGAGGTCATCGCTAAATTTTGCTTTTCTCGACTCAGGTAAAATGGAAACGCAAAAGATCCGTTAAAGCTCCACGCTTTTTCTACTTTCGAGGGGGGGCCGGGCGTCGCATCGAAAGGAGCATAGGTGGCGTGAAGAAGTGTAGCGGCCGCAAGATTGTTGGATTGAATCACCCGAATTTCGATTTCACCTCCTGCCATGGCTAGGAGGCTAGGAGTTCCTGGTGCTTTTTGTGTCTGATCAGAGCTTTGAGACACCTCGGTATCACTTGAAACCGGAGGAAGCTCGGGTGATTTTGGCGGCGTTTGCCCATGGTCGTAGTAAACGGGAGGCGCGGGAGGATCGGAGTGGCAAGCCGATAGCATTCCGATTTGGAAGCTGGCCCAGAGAAGGGGAAGGCAGAGATGAAGGCAGCCGTTGGTGATCTTCATGAAAATCAATGGCTTATATCGACAATGATACAATGCGTCAAGAAAACAAAGGGTTCAAGGTGTTTTTTTAAATCTGTAAAAAAAGGGGGTGAAATCATTGGTTATTTTTGATTGCTATCCCCCGCTTACCCCGCTTAAAACCTAGGCAAAGGGACCCGCTCTATGAAACCCCACTCCTCCGCTCCACGCACCATCCGCGCCGCCCACGGAACCCAGCTCCAATGCAAAGGTTGGCAACAAGAAGCCGCGCTTCGCATGTTGATGAACAACCTCGATCCCGATGTTGCTGAGCGCCCTCAAGACCTCGTGGTTTACGGCGGAAATGGTCGCGCGGCCCGCAACTGGGAATGCTTTGACGTCATCGTGGCGGCCCTCAAAGAACTCAAAGACGACCAAACCTTGCTGATCCAAAGTGGAAAGGCCGTCGCGGTGATGCCTTCGCATCCGCTGGCGCCGCGAGTTTTGCTCTCGAACAGTATGCTCGTCCCTAAGTGGGCGACGTGGGAGCATTTTCGTGATCTCGAGGACCGTGGCCTGATGATGTACGGCCAAATGACTGCGGGTTCTTGGATTTACATCGGAACTCAAGGCATCGTGCAAGGCACTTATGAAACTTTTGCCGAAGCCGGGCGCCAACACTTCGGTGGTGACCTCGGTGGGCGAGTGATTTTGACGGCGGGCTTGGGGGGGATGGGCGGAGCGCAGCCATTGGCTGCCTCCATGGCCGGTGCGATTTCTTTGAATGTCGAAGTTGATCCCACTCGCGCCCAGCGTCGGCTCGAAACGCGTTACCTCGACGAAATGGCTACAGACCTGGAAGATGCGCTCAAGCGCGTTGAATCCGCCAAGCGCACAAAAAAAGCGGTGAGCATCGGTTTAGTTGGCAATGCTGCTGAGGTTCTTTGGCAGCTTCTGGATCGTGGCTTTATGCCTGATCTAGTAACGGATCAAACGAGTGCCCACGATGAGCTCAACGGTTATGTGCTTGCGGGGCTGTCGCTTGAGGCGGCGCTCGCCCTCCGGCAGAGTAATCCCCAACAATACATCGAGCGCTCGATTGCCTCGATGGGCCGTCATGTAGAAGCCATGCTTGAATTTAAAAAACGGGGCGCGCACGTCTTTGATTACGGAAATAATATTCGCGCGCAGGCGGTTAAAGCCGGCGTTAAAAATGCGTTCGATTTTCAGGGTTTTGTGCCCTTATATATTCGTCCGCAGTTTTGCGAGGGTCGGGGACCGTTTCGTTGGGTCGCGCTCTCGGGGGATCCGAGTGACATTCGAGTCACTGATCAAGCGCTGCTTGAGCTTTTTCCGGAAGATCACGGGCTCGCGCGCTGGTTGGCCATGGCCGAGGAGCGCATTCAGTTTCAGGGTCTGCCTGCGCGAATTTGCTGGTTGGGTTATGGACAACGCGAAAAAGCGGGATTGCTTTTTAACGAGCTAGTTCGGAAGGGCAAAGTCAAAGCCCCGATCGTGATTGGTCGTGATCATCTGGATTGCGGATCCGTAGCTTCACCTAACCGTGAAACCGAAGGCATGAAGGATGGCTCGGACGCGGTTGCGGATTGGCCCATCTTGAATGCTATGATCAATGCCGTTAATGGCGCTTCGTGGGTAAGTGTGCATCACGGCGGTGGCGTAGGAATTGGGTATTCGATTCACGCAGGGATGGTCGTGGTGGCT
>JBBCAW010000101.1:0-5894 GCA_051382295.1 Bdellovibrionota bacterium FG-1
CCGCAACCTCCGCTCCTGGAACCCCCCCCGGATGTAACATTAACGACGAAGGCTATTGTATGAGCTACACAGGCTCGAATTATACGGCGTCCAGCATCGAGTCGACATGCACCTATACCGCGACGGAAACGTACATGCCTGCCGGGTGCGCAACCACTAACGCGGTTGGAAACTGTCTATTCTATTCGGGTGCAAGCTATGAAATCACCTACCTCATGTACTCACCCAAATACACCACTGCTTCTGCTAAAAGCTATTGTTCAAGCATTGGCGGAACTTGGAAGACGAACGCGAATTGATTTCGCAGCCGCGCCTAATTGAATTCCCAGGCTGCAATCCTGATTGCCGTGCCTGTCATTATAAGGAATTCGATTACGCAACTCAGCTAGTTAGAAAACAACAGTGGGCGCAAGCGCAATTTGAACCTTGGGGTTCAGTGCTTGCGCCCCTTGTTCCCGCGCCCCCGCAAGAGCGCCTCCACTATCGGACCAAAAGTTGGCTCCGAGCCAAATTTTCTGATGGGCCCCCTGCAGATCTATCTTTTGGCATGCTTCGAAGTGTTCGCGCAGAGAGCGGCAAATGGGACAAAGAACTCATCTCGTGGAACGAATGCCCGATTCATCACCCAGCCATTCATCAAGCCCTAAAAGGAATCCGCGCAGCCCTATGCGCCCAAGCGCCCGAATTCGCACGATCGCTTGCGGGAGTGTGGATTGGGATACCGCATCTTGTTTTTGTCTCAAGCGCGCCGGCACACGAGGCACTTCAAACGTTGAATTGGCGCGAAATCCTTGCTCCACCCTTTGAGAACGTTTGGTTTCACTGTAACCCGCAAGTCGGCCGAAAAATTTTTGGACATCACGAAATGGAGTCCGTCTTTTCGGCAGCCACTGCGAGAGCAACTCCCCACCACCCCATTCGCGCCTTTCGCCAGGTCGCGACCACACTTCTGAAACAGGCGCGCCACACCTCCGTCACCGCACTGATTAAGGCCAAGCCTTCGGCCGTCTTGGATCTTTACTGCGGCACCGGGGAGCTCTCCCAGCTCATTCCAGAAACGACGGGCTGGCTTGGCATCGAATGCTCCAAAGACGCGGTAACCTACGCACGGTCACTCAAGCCGCCCGGACGCGCGCTTCACGAAGCCTTTATTGGAACCGTGGAGGACCGACTCCGAGATCCTAGGGTGGTGGAATCAATTCCGCATGGGTTTGCACTGTATGTAAACCCGCCTCGAACCGGACTTGGGTCGCAGGTTCTGTCGCTGATTCAGGAACTTTCCATGCAAAAGCAGCCGACAGTTTTGGCCTACCTTTCATGTAGCGCTTCAAGCCTTGCGCGCGACCTCAAAGTGCTTGAGGCCACGGGATGGCGAGTTGAAACCCTGGCAAGTTACGACTTTTTCCCACAGACCGAGCACTTTGAGACGTTGGCGATTTTGAAGCGCTGATCCTGGCAGCGCGCAGGGCTCCTGATAATCCACGATCTCTGCGGTACCCTCAGGAAGAGCACCCGCCTTGATCATTGCGCCCAAAATATAAACCCGGGCGGCGTCGGAAAAATGGCTCGCAAGCGCGACCATATTTTCAGGCTCGTTCTCAAAAACGGCCAATACAGCCTGCTTTTGCGGCGATACTCGGAGCTCTTCGGCGATTGCATCATAGGTCTTTTCTTTGAATTCGATAGAGGTTTGCCCACGGGACCTCAGAAAAACCTCGGAAAGCGTTATAGGATTCAAAAACCCCAAGCTCGCAAGCGACTGACGGGTTGGCGCTCCTTGTACGTCCTCAAACCGCGAGGAGACATAAATGATCTTCGCTCCCAGCGCGTGAAGATCCTCGATGTAGACGTCAGCACCCGCAACCGCGCGATCCAGCTCAATATGTTGTCCCGACAGATACTCCGAAACCATGGCACGCTCTAGCTCCGCACTCCAGGGTGATGCGGGCCCCCCTGCTGCTTCAAGGAGCTCCGTAAAACTATAGCGATTCTTTTGCGTGTAAAGGTTTGGCAAGCTTACGCTCGCGAGCCGCTCGCATTCCCGGGCGTGCAGAGCGAGCGGATCACCACAAGCCGTCTTAGAGACGCTCTGAAGCGCGGCAAGTCGCCGGGGCATCGAATCGACCGTTGTTTCATCCAGATCCATAATCACGACCGATTGAATTCCTTGATTCTTCAATGCGCTCGCATTTTGGAGAACCTGATTTAGAACCAACTCGCGGGCCCAGGACAAGCCATCTCCTCCGCATAATCCCAGCCCCACCCACATCACGCCCAGCAATCTCAAAATGCTCATCGGAAATCCTCCTTAGGGGAGAGCTTTTGCTGGATTTTCGTCAAATATAACAATATATATCGGTACACGTTGCTATAACTATTAGTTATGAATCTAAATCTTCTCAAACTCCGATATTTTTATGAGGTCGCGCGCCTGGGCTCCATCAGCCGAGGCGCACAGGAGCTGCGGCTTTCCCAGCCCGCGGTCACCAAAATGGTTCGAGAACTCGAGAGCGAGTTAGGGACGCGCCTCTTTGATCGACGCGCTCGCGGCGTCACGCTCACCGAAGCGGGGACACGCACTTTCTCGCATGCCTCGAAAATTTTTGCCGAAGTGAGAGAACTGCTTCATTCGGTACAAAAAGAGGAGGGAATCAGCGGTAAATGGGCGATTGGGGTTTCCGACACTCTTGCTATTCACAGTATCCCCTCCGTGATCGCCCAACTTCACGAGAACCATCCCGCGCTTGAAACGGAGATCTTCGTAGGCACCTCCACCGAAATCAAACGCGAACTCTTGCTCGACCGATGCGACTTAGGTCTATTTTTTACAGGCCTTAAACGCGATGAGCCCTTAGACGCGCAGAAACTATTTGACGTGGAATTCTGGGTAGTGGTCTCGCCTAAGCTTTTGAGTGCCTCTTCAAAGAATAGCACAAGAAATAGCGCGACCCTTGAGACCCTTCGCAAGCTCAATCTCCCACGCCTGGAGTCTCGACACTCCGAATACCGCGCGGGCTTTGCAGCCCATCTGCACTCCCAGAAATTGGGTTTTATCGGTACTCCCAGGATCCAGGTCAACCAGCACGAGGTCAAAATGCAGCTCGCTATGGAGGGAGCCGGCTTTGCCATCCTCACGCGAATGACAGTTGAGTCTGAGGTGGCACGGGGGCGGCTCATTCGGATTCCCACACCCGAAAAACTTATTTCGCCCGTTTTTGGGGTCAACAAGAAGGGGCGAACCTGGAGCCCCGTGATCCGAGCTTTTTTTCAGGAGTGGAAAAGACAGCGGCAAAGTGGTACCAAACCGCATGGCAATACTCGTTAGCGCACATCAACTTACAAAAACATTTTCAGCGCGCCCGCTTTTTTCAAACCTTACCTTTGCGATCGAGTCTGGCGAACGTATCGGGTTGATCGGTCCCAACGGGGCCGGAAAATCAACGCTCTTGAAAATCTTGGCCTCCCAGATGAGCGCCGATCAAGGCACGCTGTCCTTGCAACGCGGAATTCGCGTAGGCTTCTTAGCCCAAGTCCCAGCGTTCACTGAAGACGCAACCATCTTCTCTTCAGTCCTAGAAGGTCGGCAAGGCCCCAAGCACTCCGATTGGGAGGAACATGCTGAAGTCAGGGGGTTTCTTTCAAAACTTGAGCTCACCGCAATTGGCGAAGACACTCCCATCGATACCCTTTCAGGCGGCTGGAAGAAGCGCGTCGCCCTGGCGCGCGAGTTAGCAAAGCAGCCGGATCTGCTTTTACTCGACGAACCGACCAACCATTTGGACGTGGAAAGCATCCTGTGGCTGGAGAGTTTTCTCGCACGGGCGCCGTTTGCGACCTTGACCGTGACCCATGATCGATTGTTCCTCCAGCGGATTTCCAATCGTATTCTTGAACTCGACCCCCGGCATGCTGGAGGACTCCTAAGTGTTGCGGGCGACTATGCCACGTATCTCGAAGTTCGCGATCAGCTGATCAACGCCCAAGAGAGGCGCGAAGTGATTCTTCGCAACACCCTACGGCGCGAAACCCAGTGGCTCAGACAAGGGGCAAAGGCGCGCACGACCAAGCAACAAGCGCGCATTCAGCGCGCCGGTGAACTCAAAGACGTCGTCGAGGATCTTCAAGTCAGAAACAAAGTGGGTTCAGTAAAAATTGATTTTCAAGGGGCTGAGAAGAATCCCAAGAAGCTGATCGACGCTAGAAAAATTTCGAAGTCTTATGATGGAAACAAGATTTTTTCCGACGTCGACTTACTTCTCACTCGCGGCACCCGCTTAGGCCTGCTGGGACCCAACGGTGCTGGAAAATCCACCTTGATTCGCGTGCTTTTAGGGCATGAAGAGCCCAGCTCTGGCCTGGTTCTTCGGTCCGAGCATCTCGCCATCGCCTACTTTGATCAAACCCGCGCAGCCCTGGACCCCGAAGTGACGGTTGCAAAAACACTGTGCCCAGTGGGAGAATTTGTCGAATATCGCGGTTCGCGAGTTCATATCAAAGGCTATCTGGATCGCTTTTTGTTCACTCAAGATCAGATGGAAATGAGAGTTGGCAAACTTTCCGGCGGGGAGCAGAGCCGAATCCTCATTGCTCGGCTCATGTTAACCCAAGCCAATCTCTTGGTTTTGGACGAACCGACAAACGATCTCGATATGGCGACGTTAAGCATTTTGGAAGACTGCCTTACGGAATTTGAAGGCGCGGTTATTCTCGTCACCCACGATCGCTACTTCATGGATCAAGTCGCAACCCGAATTATCGCCTTCCCCCCTCAAGAGATCGCGTCGCCACTCCTCTCCTTCGCCTCCTTAGGACAATGGGAAGAATGGCGTTTGTCCCAAGCCAAAGCTATCAGAGCGGGAAAAACGGGAGCCTCGTCGTCCAATGCGGGGGGCTCGGGTGGGACTTCCGGAAAATCTTCTAAAAAACGTCTTGGCTTCAAAGAACAACGCGAGCTAGACTCCATGGAGGCCAACATTCAATCAGCGGAGGAAACTATTGCCCGTTTAACGGAGGAAAGCCTTCTGCCCGAAAACCTAACGAACGCCACGGCTTTAGCACGAATTTCTAAAGAGATGAACGAAGCCCAATCACGGCTTGAACATCTCTACGTTCGTTGGGGCGAACTCGAAAACCCCTAAGCCGCACCGGCACTACGGATAGCACTGACCCGACGTCGCAGGCGGATTGGCACTCGGATAATACATCGTCGCACCTTTTCCAAGCCAGTTGGACGCCTTAATCTGGGTACCCGCCAAACTCAGCGTATAATTTGAGTCTGCGTCCATCTGCTCTTTGGTTTTGCCAAATGATGCCAGACATGCGCCACCATCAACGGGCGTCACATAATAACTGTTAGGCAATGACGCCGAAATCTTTAAGCACGTATCAGACGAGGTAAGCGTGCCACTCTCGCTAACCGTATTTCCCCAGTTAGGATTGGATGCATCAAAACCGGTATCGCCCGGCATCCCCGCGGCCGACGAACTCTGTGTGCTCCACGACTGAAACCATACGTATTGGCCATTTGATTTTAAACGAGTCGTAAAGTGACTGGTTGCGCTGTAGTAAAGTATTTTAACAGCTTCAAACGAACCTGTCGTCGTACCATCAGCCGCCGGAAGCTCTCCTGTATATGCCGTAAGACCCTGCTGAGACGCCGACGCGCCCGCCCCGACCTGCAGGTAAAAGAAGTTATTTTTTACCTTATCCAAATACACAAGATTCATCTGGCCACCCATGTACTCGCCCAAATTCAACATGTACTGACCATCACCTCCGGTCACGTCACGATTAAGACCAAACCAGGCGAATTGCCTCAAAATATCTGTTACTTAGATGCGGTGCGCAGTTTTGGTTGAATTACCTGGTAGCGTCACTATCCCGCACTCTGTCAG
>JBBCAW010000102.1:0-3492 GCA_051382295.1 Bdellovibrionota bacterium FG-1
AAGCTGCGCCATCATCGCAGCGAGATCGGGGCCCCCGCCGCCGATACCGGCTCCGCCCCCGCCACCGCCGCCACCGCGTGGTACGCCGCCGCCCCCATCGTAGGCGAGGCCGCCTTTATCATTCACCGCGCGTGAGGTCGGTTCATCGGGCGTCGCGCCTGCTGCTGAAGTGCTGCCTCCGCCACTAAAACCGCCACCACCACCGCCTCCGCCTGGTGCATCTTTGCCCACAAACTTGCCGGCGGCTGGGGCGTCATTGATTCCATCGGGTTTTTCGTTGGTGGCTGTGGGGGTGCCTAGGTTGGCAAGTCCGTCATCTTTTTGCGAAGGGTCTTCGGTTGCCGCGTCGAGTTCCGGTTTGGCAATTGGGGCCGCGCCCCCAATGACCACCGGGTTTTTCGGAGCCGACGCTTCTGCAAAGGGATCGGCGCCGGGGAGCGCAAAAGCAGTGCCCGCTTTAGTTTCAATTTTACCCAGCTTGTTTGCTGCGTCTTTGAGTTTCTGCGCGGCCGCGTAGTTAAAACCGCCATTAATGCCTTGTTGAAGCCCGGTCATGATGGAGACCATTCCGCCGGCTTGGGCTTCGGCAGCCATCGCGGCTTGCTCACTTGCGGCCTTTTTACCGATTTTACTCACGTCAGATTGCATGGCTTGCGATTTTCTTCGGATGGCGTCGGCTCGGTCGGTCATGCAAGCGGTATAGTCTGCGGCGCTGGGGGTGCAATTCTTGATAATGCTGTAGTTTCGATTGAGGGTGAATTGATCGATGATTTGTCCCGAGACGGTGTCTTTTGTGCCTGAGAGGTAGCCGCTCCCGACAGTTTGCCCATCGCCCTTGCCCGTATCGGTACCTACGCCAATTTTGTCATTGGCACCATTTTTGAGTTGTTTGCTAAGTCTTGTATGCTCCGAGGCCTTTTGAAGCTGAATTGCGCCCATGAGTAGGTTGACCGTACCGGCAGTCATTTGGATTTCTCCGGCCGTTTCTTGGGTCTCGGCGGCGCCCTTGAGGGCAGCCGATTGAGTGCCTGCGGCTTGCGCATTGGTTTGGGCGTTTTGTCCCATGATTTGCGTCGTCATCGATCCGGCAGTTTGCGCGACCATGTTCGTTACTTTTGCGGCATCGACCCAATGCTTGGTCCCGCTGCAAGTGTATTTTCCATCGATCGCGCCTGAGGTATCACAATGGTCGTCGGAGCCTCCGCCGGGTTCGCTATCTTTGACGAGAAGGTTTTGCTCCGCGTGAGCTGGGGCCAAAAAGCCTGGGAGAAAGCTCAGCAAAAGCCCACAAACAAAACCCGAAACAAAAGTGTTTTTTTTCATAAGTCGGATCCCCCAAAAAGCCACACGGACTACATACTAATTATGAATCATTTTAATAGTTGAGTCAAACGCTTAAGTAACGGGCTGCGAGGTGTGTATTCGGTGACACACCTTAAAAATATTGGGATTCTCTAATTCACTTAGTATTCTCCTAGACCCTTCTCTATAAGGCCGCTATAAGGATGCGAATTACGGGGGATTAACTATTTTGAAAAATCAAATCACGGTTGGAATCGCGCTATTATTGGGCCTTGTTTCTGCCTCTCAAGTCTGGAGTGCGGAGCATTTGCAGAAACCCTATAAAGGGAGTGAATCAAGAGAATTACTCATGCGTGTGCCGCCCAGTTCACGAATCAACGCACTCTCTCATCTTCAACCACTCGTTTCAAAACTCAAAAAGGATTTGGGTCTTCGGGGCGTTAATCCCATCGGTCCCGTGGCCTCTGTTCACAGTAATCTTTTGAAACTAAACTTCGCCACCTCTCAAGGCGCTGCAGAGGCCAGAAAGCTGATCCGATCCTTTGATCCCTCGGCACACGTGAGCATCAATGCTCTGTATCGTCCCGCGATGAACTTCAAAATTCAGAAAACTAAGAAATCCAGTGCGCTTTTATTTCCGCTCGCCGGGCAAGCGGTGCCAAGTGAGGACTCAAATTCTGAGATGATTGAACTTGTAGAGAACCCTCTCGTCTGGCCTGCGCCGGAAAACGTGGAGAAGGGCGCTGATCCTTTGGCCCTGAAAGATTGGGCGCTCAAAAATATCGGTTTCCCTCTCGAGAAATCCGAGGAGTTGGTGTCCAACTCCTCGATTATTACCGCCGTGATCGACACGGGCGTGGATTATAACCACGAAGATCTCGCCGGGGCCATGTGGCGCACTTATAGCGAAGATGAAGAATCTGATGAAGACATTGTGGGTTGGGACTTTGCTCATGACACCGCTCGTCCCTATGACCGGGTGAAGTTTGATTTTGCGGGCTGTTTGGCAGACCCCGTGTGCAAAAGTGGGGCAGATTCTTCGAAGTTTCTCCTGAACGCCGGCCATGGCACGCACTGTGCGGGGCATGTGGCGGCGGTAGCGCAAAACTCGCGGGGCATTCGTGGCTTAGGAGCGGGCGCGCAACTCATGGGGCTCAAATTCTTTTTTGATGAGGGGGAGAAAGATGCCGGGCAGGGGAGCGATCTAGGAGCAATTCAAGCGATTGATTATGCCATTGAGCATGGCGTGCGAGTCATCAACGCGAGTTGGGGCGGTCGCATGCCCCGCGTGGATGGCGAAGCCTCAGAGCTTAAACAAGCCCTGATTCGCGCGCAAGCCGCCGGGCTGATTGTCGTCATCGCGGCTGGTAACGAGGGGATTGATCAAGATGCCGAAGAAGAACCTTCTTATCCCGCCGCCTATGAGCTGGATAATTTGATTGTTGTAGCGGCGTCTGATGGCCAGGATAATCTCGCAGATTTTTCAAACTACGGTGTAAAATCCGTTCATCTTGCGGCTCCCGGGGTTCGGATCCTTTCGACTATTTCAGGCGCCGGTTATAGCAACGTCGTGGCAAGTGCCACGGATAAAGAGGGAAACGAATACACCCAGTTCTGGGATGGCACGTCGATGGCGGCGCCTATTGTGGCGGGTGCGGTGGCCCTGGTTTGGTCGAAGTTTCCTGCAGAAGACTATCGACAAATTCGTGAACGGATCTTACGCTCTACTCGTCATGTCGAGGGGCTGGAGGGATTGGTCGCGACCGGAGGCATTTTGGATATTTCAGCGGCCTACTTCAGTGAATAATAGGAATTAGAAGCACGAAAGGATACGGATCAGCTATGTCGGAAGCAGCACCAAAATCAGGCGAATTCTTAGAGGGTAAACTTTGGTTTCAACGCAAGGGGGCTATCGTTACCGTGGGGCTCACGAGCGCCGCCATTGAAGAGATCGGTCCTGTCGAGACCCTCGAATTCCCCGATGAAGGCGATGATTTTGGCAAGGGCGACCCGATGCTGACCGTTTCCGGCTCCCGGGGATCAATCGAAGTCATCGCTCCCGCCACTGGGCTTGTCAAAGAACTCAACACGGCGGCCAAAGATGAGCCTGAGATGGTATCGGATGATCCCTTGGAAGAGGGTTGGCTCGTGAAACTTGAGATTGAAGACAACTCGGAGCTCCTTGAGTAT
>JBBCAW010000103.1:0-12291 GCA_051382295.1 Bdellovibrionota bacterium FG-1
ACTGATTTCACGAATGGCTTTTGAAAAATAACCGGTCACGAGTTTCGTGATTTTTTCGACGAGGTCTTGGGAGCCGTCTTTGGCGTCATCCGGTGTATTTCCGCCGGAGCCCGCGCCTGCTTTTTTAGGGGGCAAACCCGGGCTCCCTGGATTTGAAGAAGGCTGCGGCTGGGGGAGTTTGAGCAGCGCGGGCGAGTAAATCGTGCTGATGTCGCGACCCAAAATATCCATGGCCATTCGGACACTGTTATAGAACTCGCCTTCGGCCGAAAGTACATCGCGGAGGTGATAGGTCTCGACCGTAAGCTGGTAGATCCCTAGGCTGATAAAGGTGAGGATGACCACTGAGATCATCAACTCAATGAGGGTAAACCCCCGCGCATTGCGTACAATCGTTGGTTTCCTATTCATTGACGTCAAACTCTTGGTTGAGATTGATCCAGTAGGTCGCTACCGTATAGTTCATTTCGCCCGAACCGCGTTTCCAAGAAATCGTCACACTGATTTCACGAATGGCTTTTGAAAAATAACCGGTCACGAGTTTCGTGATTTTTTCGACGAGGTCTTGGGAGCCGTCTTTGGCGTCATCCGGTGTATTTCCGCCGGAGCCCGCGCCTGCTTTTTTACCGCCCCCCATGCCGAGGTTCGGAAATTTTATTTCTTTGACTGCCCTTTTCCAGTGAAAATTTTGATAGGGGGGTTCAAACGCGCCTTGTTCTTCTTTGGTGATCTCATCAAAGGCTTTGCCTTCGACTTTGTATTCAAATTCCACCATTTGATTGCGGGCCAGCATGGAGACAATATTCATCTCTTTGGCGCGGGCCGTGGCATTGATACTATTGCTTTCGATCGACAAAATCGAGGCAAACGCGAGCACCATGATCGTGAGTGCGATGATCACTTCGAGAAGCGTAAAACCCGATTCCTCGCCTCTGAATAGGGTGTGGCGGCCCAGGCTACTTATCACCGAAGGCCTCCTGGGAGTTGATATAGCGCTCGTAGAGTTCGGTTTTTCCGATCACGGGAGAGATGACGAGCGTCATATGGTGCTTGGATTCATCCTTGAGATGAATCAGGGTTTGCTCGATGATTCCATGCGGAAAAAAATGGGCATAGGCTAGGCCGTCGGTAATGGGCTCGAAACTTTGTTGGGTGATGACATCCTCGAAGGATACGCCGGTAGGCAAAGGATGTTTTTTGCGAGTGACGGTCTTATCCATTTGAAAAGGGGACTCTTCCTTTTTATCTGAATCCAGAGTCATCCTTTTTTTTCGTTCTTCTTTTTCTTTGCTTTCTTTGGTGTCTAAAAGCACGTTGGGCGGCCCCGATTCGACCCAATAGTTACCTTCCTTCAGGTCAAACACGAGTCGGTAGACTCGCCCCGTTGTGACCGTCGCATTGTAAGTTTCTTTGATCGTTCCCGCGATTTCCCGCGAGGTGGTATTGAGTGAAACCTGAAAATAGCTGCTGATGCCGGGAATCGCCATCGCTGAAAGAAGCGCGATGATAGCCACGACCACCATCATTTCGATCAGGGTGAATCCAGCATTCGCAGGTATTTTCAGGCAAGCCTCCTCGGGGGATCTCTTTAAAGATCGTTAGAACTAATGTCCTTGTTGATGCCATCGCCGTCAGGTTTACCATCAGAGCCTAGCGACTTGATCTCATACTTCACTCCGTCGGAAGTATAAATGAAGTCATGGTTCCAGCCATCTTGAGGGAGTTTTCCACCTTTGATAAAGCCGTCAGGATCGTAATTTTTGCAGTCTCCGGCGTTTTCTTTTTTGATCAGGGCATCCAATCCTTGTTCCATAGCGGGATAACGGCCACATACCCGCTTAAAGTCATCAAGGATCATTCCTAATTGGCGGATCTGATTTTTGGTGGTTTCGACGCGAGCTTCATCGAGTTTTTTCATGACGCTCATGCCGACTACCGTTCCTAAAAGTCCGATAATCGCCACTACGATCATCATTTCGATTAGGGTAAAGCCTTGGTTTGTTAGATGAAGTGCTTTTCGTGCTTTCATGGTGTTTCTCCTCTTGTTTAAGTTTGGGTTAATGTTTACTAATGTCGCTCATATCCATTAAGGGCATAAAGACCGCCATCACGATGACCCCAATTGCTAAGCCCATGGCGACGATCATGAGGGGTTCGAGCAGCGAAGTCATGGCTTCGACCTGGGTGTTGACCTGTTCCTCGTACGTTTCGGCCACATTTTTAAGCATCTCGGGCAGCTCGCCTGTTTTTTCGCCGATCGAGATCATATGGATCATCATCGGCGGAAATTCTCCACTGCGTTTCAGGGGTTCGGCGATGGATTGGCCCTCGGTGATGTTTTCGCGCGCGTTGGCGATGGCGTTGGCGATGGGTGCGTTGTCGACCAAGTTTTTGGCGATGTTCATGGCGGTCAGAATCGGTACGCCGCTGCCGAGGAGGGTGGCCATCGTGTTGGCAAAGCGGGTGATGGCAATCATTCGGATCAGGGGGCCGACGACCGGGGCTTTTAAAGTAAAGGCATCCCATTTTGGGCGACCCTTGGGGGAGTTCGTGTAGGATCGAAAGACCCAAACAATGGCAAGCCCTAGACCTATAAAGACATACCACCCACTGACAAAAATATTACTAATCCAGATCAAGGCCGCAGTGAGGGGCGGCATCGATTTGTTCATGCCTTCAAAGATTTTTGAAATTTTTGGAATGACGAAAGTAAAAATTCCGAGCATGAGCAAGCTCGAAACAATCATCATGAGCACTGGATAGGTGCTGGCACTGACGATTTTACTCCGAAGACGCATTTGCGCTTCTTTGAGATCGGCCAGGCGCAAAAGCACCAAACCCAAGGCGCCGGAGCTTTCGCCGGCCTCGATCATATTGACCGAGATATTGTCAAAAATTTTGGGGTGCTTGGCGGTGGCCTTGCCGAGTGATAGGCCCTCGTTGACGTCCTGGCGTATTTGCGACAGCGTCACTTTCAGGCGATCGTTTTCGATTTGATCTACCATCGCCGAAAGCGCTTCGACTAAAGGAATATTGGATTTAACCAGGCTGGCAAGTTGCCGGGTCATCATGGCGACTTCACGTCCTGAAACCCGGCCACTAAAAAACGGAATTTGGGTGCCCGCTGACGGTTTGGAGGTGGATTTTTCACGAATATCCGAAACCATCAGGCCTTGTTTTTTAAGTCGCTGGCGCGCCGCTTTTTGATTCTCAGCTTCAACAACGCCTTTGGTCGCTTTGCCGTCGGCTGTAAAAGCTTTGTAATCGTAAATGGGCGCCATCGTTACCTTTCGTTATCCTTCAGCGTGCGTCGCACGGGTGAGTTCTTCGATGGTCGTGATGCCTTGAATCACTTTGGCCACGCAATCCTCACGCAAAGAAATCATACCATGGCTGACGGCCGTTCTTTTGAGTGTCGACGCGTCGGAGTTGCGCACAATGAGTGACCGAACTTCATCGTCTACGATGAGTAATTCGTGACCTACGGTTCGTCCCGAATACCCCGACTGCGCGCAGCTGGGGCAGCCCACGGCTTTAAAGAGCGTGGCATCGGCCGGAAGTTGGGTCATCCCGAGTTCTTGCAGTTCAAAAGCCGAGGGGGTGTGAGGTTCGCGACATTTCATGCAAACTTTGCGAATGAGGCGTTGGGCGATAATACCCAAAACTGACGACGCCACTAAAAACGGTTCGACTCCCATATCGATCAAGCGGGTAGGCGCACTCGCGGCATCATTGGTGTGAAGGGTAGAAAGCACGAGGTGACCGGTGAGCGAGGCATTGATGGCGATTTCGGCGGTTTCTTGATCGCGAATTTCGCCGACCATGATAATGTCGGGATTTTGACGAAGAAAAGCCCGAAGCGCTCGTGCAAAGGTGAGCTCGATTTTGGTATTCACTTGAACCTGATTGATGCCAGGGATCTGATACTCGATCGGATCTTCTACCGTCATGATGTTGCGAGTCGGGCTGTTGAGTTTGGTCAAGCAGGCTGAAAGCGTGGTCGATTTACCGCTACCGGTGGGGCCGGTGACCAGGATGATGCCATATTTGCGAAAAATCAATTTTTCGATCGCCGCGCGGCTTTTGGTGTTGAAACCCAGGTGTTCGAGTTCCAAGACGGTATTGCCTTGTTCTAAAATACGCATGACGATGCGTTCGCCAAAATGAGTGGGCACGGTCGAAAGACGTAAATCGATGTCTTTGCCGGCGATTTTGATTTTGATTCGTCCGTCCTGCGGCATGCGTTTTTCGGCGATATCGAGGGTGCCCATGACTTTGATACGGGATGAAATGGCGGCGTGCGCTTTTTTGGGCTGCCGGATGATATCGTACAGCACGCCGTCCACTCGAAAGCGGACCACAAATTCTTTTTCAAACGGCTCGATATGAATATCAGAAGCTTTTTCTTTAACAGCCCTGAAAATCAACGAGTTCACAAACTTGATGACGGGGGCATCGTCTTCGGTGGCCTCTAAAATATCGATGGGGCCCTCGAGATCGTATTGTTCTTCAAAATCGCCTTCGATCTTATCGACGAGATTGGAGGTGTTGCGTTCGTAAACGCGATTGATCGCGTCTTGGATGCGCATCGCAGTGCTCACCACAAACCGGAGTGGTAAACCGGTCAAGACATGCAGGTCATCGACGATCGCTTCGTTAAAAGGATCAGTGACCGCCACGACCAGGACTTCTCCTTTGGGGCCTTGCTCTTTGGCGATGGGCAGGACCTCCTTGGATTTGGCATAATTAATGGGGATCGCGCTCACGAGGGTGGGGTCAATGTCATTGGCCTTGAGATCATCGACAAACGGCAAGCCAATCTGAATACAGAGGGCCCGCATGATTTCGTGCGGTAAAATCATGTTCCGGCGAATCAAAATTTCGCCGAGCAACCCACCTTCTTTTTCTTGAACCCGCAGGGCCTCTTCGAGCTGGTCGGCTTGAAGAGGGGTGTGCTTCAGCAAGATTTCGCCCAGTTTGGGTGCGGATTTAAAGGACTGAAGGGCGGCGTCTTGAGTCATCAATCAGCCCCCCGCTCCGGTCATAGGGGGCGCTGGTGGCATGATGGGCGCCGTATTGCCGCCTGCGGGCTGGGCCGGGTTACTCGTTTCAGGTGTGACCTCGACCGCAGCTGGAGGCGCGTTTTCTTCGTCCAGCGAAACTGACGCCGTCGGTTTTTGGGCGCTCAGCGCCTTGATATCCGGAAGACTGCGGATGATTTTATCCCGTGTGTCGCGCAAGGGGTCCTCGCCGCCAAAGTTCTTTTCCAGAAAGTCGTCCCGTTCTTTGAGTTTTTGATCCAAGATGGCTCTGACTTTCTCATAAGGACGCACAATGTGGGGGGTTAAAAAAACAAGCAGGTTCGTTTTTTCGATGCGGCTGTCTTGTGATCGAAACAGCCAACCTAAAACCGGAATATCTCCTAGGAGGGGGATTTTGGATTGGAGCTCGCTCACTTTATCTCGGATCAATCCACCGATAACTAGGGTGTCTCCATCGCCGATGACGACGGTGGTTTTGGCTGTGCGTTCCAAGGTTGACGGAACATTGAATCCGGCGACTTGTGCTACGTTTTTCGAGGTGACATCGCCGAGTTTGACTTCAGCTTCGAGTTTGACAAAGTCCGAGATTTTGTTGATTTGGGGTTTGATTTTGATCGATAAAATGACATCTTCTTTTTGGACCGACGTCGAAGTGCCTGCTCCTTGAACCGCAGTGGTGACAGGGATCGGAATCCGGTCCTTCGATTCAAAGAGAGCGTCCGTATTATCCAGGGCGATAATTTGCGGCGTCGCCAAAACGTTGGTTTTGGTCGTGGATTGGATGGCTTTGATCAGTCCTTGCACGCTTGAGGTCGCGATCTGGGTGCCGCCAGGACCTGGGACATTGACAGTTCCGCCGCCTTTAAAGCCCAGGATGGCGCCGGTCGCCGCTAAAGGGTTTTGGATAAAGCTCGCAAAATCTCCGTTGGGTACAAAACCAAGGCCTGACACCGGGCTCGCCACACTGGCTGAAAAACTGGTTCCGCGATCCACGCTGACCTCCATAACAATGGCTTCGACAAAAACCTGGTTACGGGGAATGTCCAAGCGGTAAATGACTCTCTGGACGGTTTCGTAATCAGTGGGGGAGGCGGTGATCACGAGCGAGTTAGTTGCCTTGTCGGGCGAGACTTTAATGGATCCTTCAAAAAGCGAGGTACCCACGGGATTGATTCCGGTACTGAGTCCTCCACCCATGGGTGAAATGGGCTTAAAGCCGCCTCCGGGAGGTTGTTGTGAAAAATTATTGAGCGTGTTGCCGATTTGCTCGGCGTCCGCAAACTGGAGGTACACGACATGGACTCGTCCATTTTTGTCGGAGTTGATCGGCTGTCTTTGATCCAGTTTGGCCACGAGCTCTCGTACTTGGTCCGCGCCGCGGGTGTTGGCGTGCACAATCAGCGTGTTGGTGCGGTCGTCCGAGATGATCGTATTGATGATACCACCTTCCTTGGTGCGGCGAGAGCTGAAGCGTCCTACTCCCATTCCGCCCATGCGGGGGGCGCCTGGGGAGTGTGGGGCTCCGGTGCCGGGGATGAGCTGGTCAATCAGTTTGGAGAGGTCCGTGGCTGAAGCAAATTTGACCGGAATGACTTCGATTCCGGCATCATAGCCTTCGACATCCAGCAGTTCGAGCATCTTGTTGAGTTTGGCGATGTTGGAGCCCGTATCCGTAACGATCACCGTGTTGGTTTGTTCGTAGGGAATGATACGCGAGTTGGCTGGCATAAAACTGCGAAAAGTACGCGCGACTTCTTCGGCGTTGATATATTTCAATGGAAAGACTCGGGTGATCAGCGCGTCCGTGTCGGGTGAAGAGTCGCCCGTATAAGTCCGGAGTTGCTTATCGCGGGCATCCCGTTGCCGTGCGATGCGGATATATTTACCCGAGGGAATCAACGCAAACGAGTTCATATCCAGAGCGGTTAAAAAGGCCTTCCAGGCATCACCCACCGTGATGGGGCCATTGGAGATAATGGTGATGCGCCCTTTGACGTCCTTATCGATGATAAAGTTTTTGCCCGTGAGCTTGCCCAAGGTCTTGGCAATGTCCATGATATCGGCATCTGGATAGTTGAAGTCCGTGACGATCTCTTTGCTCCCTTCGCCGGTTTCATCATCGATATGGATGGAGGCGGGGGGATTGTGTTGAATGACGCCGCCCGCAGTGGTGCCGCCGCCCGAAATACCGCTGGTGGGATGGCTTGCTGCTGCGGTTCGGGAGCTGCTGGCTGCGTTCGAGGATGGAGGAGGGCTGCCGGGATCAGTTGGAAGTTGGTTTCCTGGAAAATCCGGTTCGTCTTCTTCGTCATCTTCGTAAAAAGAGCCATTTCCGGACCCTGGGGGCGGTGGAGGAGAACCAGGAGGGGTGTTGGCAAAGGGATTGGTAAACGTCCGGGGACCGGGCTGAAAGCCCTTGCCGGCATCGGCGGCCTGCGCGATTTGCACGGTCAAGACAGCCCAGGCCAGGGCGCCCAGTAGAATCGCATAGTCCGATTTAGTGGATGTCGTAGACATTGTTCACTGTCCTTCCGTCTTTCTTAATCTGAAGTTCGAGATGGCTCATCCCGTTTTTCAGTTCATTGAGCATTTCAAAAGCTTTGGCCGGGTCATTGATAGGGGATCCGCCGATGCCGGTGATGACATCGCCGTTCTGGAGTCCTAGTTTGTCATAAATGCTGCCGGGCACGATCTGAAAGAGTTTGTACCCATTGGCGATTCCATTTTCGGTATTCGGCACGGCACGGGCCTGGGTCAGCACGGTGTTAAAGTCCGCCAAGGCTTTGTCGACCTCGGAGCGGCTCACGCTGTATTGAGTGGGAGAGACTTTTTCGATCGTGACCCCTGAGGCCCGCGTGGAGCCGCCGCCGACCTGAATGCGCGGACCCGCCGTGTGAGCCTCCTCAGGAAGATCCACAAACTCTCGGCGTCTCGAAGCGATGTTCATAAAGGTGACTTTTCGAGGTTCAATTTTGACGATCCGAATTTTGGATGGAATTTCGTCCTCGATCCGAACCGGGTAGACTATAGCCACCGATTTGTCTTCGATCGTGGCGATCGAGCGTAACTCGTCTTTTAAAATGAGGGTTCCTATCAGGTTGAACGGCAAAGACGTGCGAACGGGGGTTCCCCCTAAATCCATCTGAAAACCGGTCGTCGGGCCTTCTTCGCCCGGGATTTTTCCTTCATGGTTAAAAAGATTGCGGGTGAAAATCACCGTGTAATCGTCCACGGTCTTCATGCGATGAGAAGGGGTGTTGATTCGAGAGAGCCGGCTCACGGGGGGGGCTGGTACAAAATGCCCGGCCAGCAAGGCCATCAGGTCAGCAGCAAACCAGGCGCAAATTGCGAGCGCCGCGCCCTTGCCATAACTTCCGGCATCCTGTCGTTGGAAGGTTTTATTGGCCCATTCGACAGCTTGCATGGGTTCGAAGTGTTGGATTTTTGCGAGGAGTTCGCGAGCGCCGTCTTTTTGACTGATCTTTTTCGACCATTCCCGTACTTTAGGTCCGAGTCGTTTGAGTTGATGGGTCAAGGTTGTGTGCACGGGTCCAAGGCGGCCCTTTAATTTTTCGCGAAGTTTTTCGCGCCAGTTCGGAATTTGTGGATCTTCGGTTGGGCTGTCTGTCATGACGAGAGTTAGCTAACGCAAGAGTAATGCCAGACGGCGTAAAAAAATTTTCGACTTGCTTGCGCAAAAGATCGGAATAAAGTTGAATAAAGTCATCAGTGTAAAAAGAGTCAAAAAGTTTTCGATGGGTCGAGACTTTGATTTTAATGCAGAGCGTTTGACAAAATGTCGGAAGAGACGTGTTGGGTTTGATTCTGAAGTGGGGAATCTGACAAAATGTCAAAAGCGGAGTACAGTTGATTGAAAGTCCATTGCCATCGTAAAGACAGGAGAATTCAACTATGAGTAGCGCATCCCATAGCACCCATGAAAATAGCTTCATGAAAGCTCTATTTTTCGGTCAAATCCGTGAAGAGATGATTTTTCCTTATCCTCGGGTTCCGGCTGAAACTGCCGAAACCGTGAAGATGATCGCCGATTCTTTGGCCAAGTTTGCACAGAATAATATTAAATCGGCCGAGTGGGACGAGAAGGGCGCGATGCCTCGTGAAATCGTTGACGCCATGTCGGAACTCGGCATGATGGGTTTAGCGGTTCCCGAGGAGTTTGGCGGTTTGGGCTTGCCCCAGTCTGCTTATGCCCGCGTCCTGCAAGAAGTGGGAATCATCGATGGCGCGTTGGCCGTGACGATCGGCGCTCATCAAAGCATCGGCTATAAAGCCCTATTGCTCTTTGGCGATGAACAACAAAAGAAAAAGTGGCTACCTCGTCTGGCTGCGGGTGAGTTGATTGCTTGCTATGGTTTGACGGAGCCAGGGAGTGGCTCGGACGCGGCCTCGATTAAGACTAAAGCGGTTTTGAGCCCAGACGGTAAGCACTACATTGTGAACGGTAATAAACTTTGGATCACCAACGGTGGAATCGCTACTTTTATCACGATTTTCGCCAAAATCGAAGTGACGGAAGGCGGCCAGAAAAAAGAAAAGGTCACTTGTTTTGTCTTGGAACTTCCTGCTGAAGGGGTAAGTGCCGGTCCCTCCGAACACAAGCTGGGGATTCGCGCGTCTTGGACGAACGCGATCTTCTTGGAAAATGTAAAAATTCCGATCGAAAACATCATTGGCGGGGTAGGACAGGGCTTTAAAGTGGCCATGGGTGTCCTCAATCATGGGCGCATGGGGCTCGGGGCGGGCTGTGTCGGGGGTGCAAAAAAATGCATCGAAGCTTCAGTCGCGCATGCGCTGGAGCGCAAGCAATTTGGCAAGTCCATCGGCGAGTTCGGGATGATTCAGGAAAAAATCGGCCGCATGATGATGAATTGCTACGCCGCCGAAAGCATGGTGTTCATGACGACCTCTCTGATCGACAGCAAGAATGTCGATTATTCGCTCGAGAGCGCGGCGGCCAAGGTTTTTGCCTCCGAAATGCTCTGGGAATGCGTGGATGAAAATCTCCAAATCTGGGGCGGCAACGGCTACATGAAGGAATACCCTTATGAACGGTGGTTGCGGGACGCGCGCATCAATCGTATTTTTGAGGGAACGAACGAAATTCTGCGGGCCTTTATTGCGCTCTCTGGCATGCAAGGACCGGGGCAAACTCTCAAGGATGTAGCCGCTGGTCTTTCGGACATCATTAAATTCAAAGCCAAGGGCATGGGGCCGGTGAGTGAGTTTGCGATTCGCAAGGTTAAGCAAAACGTCGTCGGCGAAAGCATTACCAAGGCTCATCCGACCCTTAAAAAGATGGCCGGGGTGCTTGAAGAGTACGCCGTGGAATTTTCGACGCAGATTGAAGTACTGTTGCGTCGGCATGGCAAGGATATCTTTTTGCGCCAGTTTGCTCAAAAGCGAATTGCCGATATCGCGATTGATTTCTACGCCATGGCCTGCGTGCTTTCGCGCGTGACCCGGGCCCTCGAAGAAAAGGGCACGGAAAAATGCGAGCTCGAGCTTGCGATTGCGGAAGCCTTTTTTATGCGCGCCAACCGCAGAATTCGAGGCAATTTCAAGGCGATCGATCGTAACGACGACGATGCCATGAAGTTGATCGCCAAGAAGGCTTTCGAACTGGGTAAATACCCCTTTGATAGTCTCGACCAGTGAAGTTAGGGATCGACGTTCTACTGGCTGATACTCAGCTCAGGGCTCGTCTTCGGGGTAAACGGGTGGCCTTGCTAGGTCACCCGGCCTCCATGACTTCGCCGGCTTTTGGTTTTGTGCATAGTATGGACGCGCTGATGGCTTGTGGGGATCTTCGCGTGGTGGCCGCTTTTGGTCCTCAGCACGGTCTTCGCGGTGATAAGCAGGATAATATGGTGGAGTCGGATGACTTTACCGATCCTGTTCATCATATTCCGGTTTTCAGTTTGTACGGTCAGGTCAGGCGACCGACGGATGCGATGCTCGATACCTTTGATATTTTGCTTTTTGACATTCAAGATGTCGGCTGCCGAATTTACACTTTTTTAACCACGCTTTTGTATGTCCTCGAGGCGGCCCAAAAAAAGGGCAAAAGCGTTTGGGTTTTAGATCGTCCTAATCCTGCCGGGCGTCAGGTCGAAGGGATGGCTCTCGTTGAGGGATGGCAAAGTTTTGTGGGCGCGGCCGCGGGCATTCCGATGAGACATGGGATGACTATGGGCCAAGCGGCTCGCTGGTTTGTCAAACATCTTAAGCTTGATGTGGATCTTCACGTGGTGGAGATGGAGGGGTACCAACCCGATCAAGGGCCGGGTTATGGGTGGCCTCTGGGGATTCTCCCTTGGGTCAATCCCAGTCCCAATGCTGCCTCGTTGTCGATGGCGCGGGCCTATGCAGGTACCGTGATGATTGAGGGCACCACGCTTTCAGAAGGGCGGGGTACCACGCGGCCGCTCGAGCTTCAGGGGGCGCCGGATTTAGCCATGCCCGAAATTTTAGCTTGGATGCGCAAGGCGGCTCCACATTGGCTGGAGGGGTGTTTGCTCCGACCGTGTTTTTTTGAGCCTACTTTTCATAAGCACGGTAAACACTTGAATTCGGGTTTTCAGATTCATGTGGATCATCCTGGCTATAATCCGGAGCGATTCAAGCCGTACCGTTTGATCGCGCTTTGGTTTAAGGCTATTCGTGCGATTCACCCGGATTATCCCCTGTGGCGAGATTTTCCTTATGAGTACGAAGCCGACCGTTTGGCCATCGATGTGATTAATGGCAGTCCCAGATTGCGTTTGTGGGTCGATGATTCGCAAGCCACTCCTTCAGATTTGGATGCGATTTGCGAGCCCGAGGAGCGGGTTTGGCGAGAGGGGCCGAGAGGGTAGGAATGAAAAGAATCTCAGAAACCAGGTCTGAGCTTGATCGGCGACGGCATCTAAAGCGCCGGGCTCTTCAAAAAGGTGAGTGGCGCCAGGAACAATAACCAGCTCGCCTGTGCTGAGGGACTTCAAGGCTTCTTCATTCATCTGGATGACTGCTTGATCTTCGCCTCCCACTATCAAAAGCGTGGGTGCGGTGACTTCCTTGAGTCGTGGAATTGCGAGATCAGGTCTCCCGCCGCGGGAAACGACTGCAGAGATCTGGTGCCCCAGATCTGCAGCGGCCCAAAGCGCAGCCCCGCCACCGGTGCTGGCCCCAAAGTAACCCAGGGGAAAACTGCTCAGATGTTCTTGGTTTTGAATCCAATGCGTTGCCATCA
>JBBCAW010000104.1:0-1267 GCA_051382295.1 Bdellovibrionota bacterium FG-1
GAGGATTGCGCCCTTAAAACCGCCGCATAAACGGCTCAGGGAGTGCCGGTGCGATGAGGCGATTACCAAAGTCATTTTTCTGGATTGATCAGAGCGTGATTCGAAGCGGGGTTTGGGTGCGACTGAGCCCAGAGGCAAGGCTGGCCTATGTGGCACTTGCCGCAAGCTGTGATCGCGAGGGCATCAGCATCTGGAGTGCCACGAAGCTGATGACGCTTTCAGCCTGTGTTGCGCACGATGGCTGGCAGGCCAAACTCACGGAACTCGAGCGCGAGTCATTGATCGAGCGTGTGCCAGAAAGTACACCACCGGCGATCCGGCTCAGAGATTTCGATACGCAGACGCGAGCTCTGGTCGTTGGGACGCAAGCAACTAAAACGGGGACCACTCCAAACGCTCCATCCAGGGCCCCAATCATTGTGCATACGCAGACCACAATCCATCTTGGAGGCACGCTCACCCATGTTGAGTCCAGAACAGCAGACTGAAATTTTATCACTTTTTTTCTCAAAGAAGATGAAAGTCCGGGGCATAGCAAGGCAGCTCGGTGTGAATCGCAAGAGCGTCAAGCGTGTCATCAACCGAAGATCTGTAGCCCTGGAGGTTACCCCCTTTAAAAGGGCCTCACGGCTAGACCCATTCAAAGAGCAGCTCACAGCACTTTTAAAGCAGGATCCCGAGACCACGGGCATGGTGCTGCTCCAACGGATCCGGGATCAAGGCTATGACGGTGGTTACACGATTCTCAAAGAATGGGTAAGAGCAAGTCGGCTCAAACAACGGCCACAAAAAGAGGCCTTCTTCAAGATCGACTTTGTCTTGGGCCAAACGGCCCAAGTGGACTGGGGCGAATTTAGAGATGTTTTTGGTGTAGGCGTGCACGTGCATTGCTTTGTGATGGTGCTATGCTACTCGCGCCTGCTGTACATCGAGTTCACGCGTAGTGAAAAGTTTGAGGAATTTATTCGCTGTCACGAGCACGCGATCCAGTACTTCGATAGCCTTGTGCCACATGAATGCTGGTACGATAACTTACCCACTGCGGTTGCCGAACGTATGGGCAAGCTCACACGCTTTAATGCCCGATTTTTAGCCTATGCTGGGCATCACCACATCCAGCCCTATGCCTGCAATCTGGCAAAAGGCAACGAAAAGGGGCGTGTTGAGGATGGGGTCAAGTATATCCGACTCAGTTTTTGGCATAACCGAAATTTCAAAAACTTTGAAGATCTATGCAACCAGGCATCGCAGTGGCGAGATGATACGG
>JBBCAW010000105.1:0-11473 GCA_051382295.1 Bdellovibrionota bacterium FG-1
GTATCATTTCGAACTTTACTGGGACTTGGAACTCTCCGGCCTGGATTAACCTATCGAGAAGTCTACAGCGTTGCGCGCAGCGCGAAATCTTCAAAAACATCAATTAAGTGACAACCGGATAAGCAGGGATAGTTCGATACCCCAGCAAGAGAGATGACCTCTTCCGGCTGAAAACGTCGATTCATTATCTGATTTACGGGGGGAAAAAGGTTGGGTCAATTGAATTGAGTTATCAACCAGCGTCCGTATTCAGTGTCATTAGTTGGCAATTACTTGGGGCGTTGTGGATTATTTCGGTTATTTTGGTCATCTCATTGCGGCATCTTGCAGGGTACATTCAAAGACCGTTTAATGACTTTGGACGGCTACTCGAGCTTATTGGATATGAAAGCCTGGGCCAAGTGCGATCGAATCTTGATGACTTTAAAACCAACGTGGATGAGGTCGGAATTTTGTCCGACCACATGAAAAAACACTTCGAAGCGATCGTTCAATACGAAAAAAATGCTCAGGAGGAGAGCCGTGGAAGGGCACTTGTCAACCTTGCGTCTCAAGTGGCTCACGACATTCGCAGTCCGCTTTCAGCGTTGACGATGGCCGAAAAGGAGTTTGCCAAACTTCCTGAGGAGACTCGTTTGATTGTTCGGAGTGCCGTTGGCCGTATTCGGGACATCGCTAATACTTTATTGGAGAGAAATCGTGCACTCAAGGCTAACCAAGGGGTCGTGAGCGGTAGCGTCGGCGCCTCCGCCGAAGCCAAGACTATTCAGTTACTCTCCGCAATTCTGGATGGGATCGTGAGTGAAAAACGAATGCAGTTCCGGCCTAAGCTTGGGATGAATATCGAATTCGAGGACACTCGTCGAAGTTACGGGCGGTTTGCTTCCATTCAAACCGGTGAGTTCAAGCGAATGGTGTCCAACCTGATCAATAATGCGGTTGACGCACTTCCTGACGCGGGTCAAGTTTTTGTGACCCTGAATGGTGGAGATTCTGAGGTCGTGATTAAGGTACGCGATACTGGCAAAGGCATTCCCGCCGAAGTACTCGCAAAACTGGGCCAAAGAGGTGAAACCCACGGAAAGTCCGACGGTAACGGCCTTGGATTGTACCATGCGCGCACGCAATGTGAAGCCTGGGATGGAAGCCTGGCGATGACGTCTCAGGTAGGTGAGGGCACGATAGTGACCATCACTCTTCCGCGCGCCTTGCCTCCCGAGTGGTTCGTTGCAGAACTCAGGCTTGAGCCAAACTCAACTGTCGTGGTTCTCGATGATGATGACAGTATTCATCGGATTTGGCAGGGACGGGCGGAGTCCGAGAAGTTACTGGAAAAAGGAATCTCGCTGGTTCACCTGTCAACCCCATCGGACATTCGCAAGTGGCATGCGGAATGGATGCAAAAAGGATCTAAGGCGGTTCAGTACCTTTGTGATTATGAACTCCTTGGATTTGATGAAACCGGCCTGGATTTGATTGAGAAGTTGGGTATCGCCAATCAGAGCATTCTGGTGACCAGTCGCTATGAAGAGCCTAGCCTGCGCGAGCGTTGTAATACGCTCAAAATGTCACTTATTCCAAAGGGTATGGCCGGCTTTGTCCCTATCTCAGTTATGGCGAAAGCTGCAGATGCCGCCGCCCCATCTACTGCGTCAGACCCCAAGACTCCCGACGCCGTCCTCATTGACGATGACGATCTGATCCACCTGACCTGGAAAGCCGCAGCCAGGCGCAAAGGACTCACGCTCCTGGGATTCAAATCTGTGGACGGGTTTTTACAAGCTGCTGGGTCGCTGAGTCGATCAATACCGGTTTATATCGACTCGTACCTCGGCAATGACGCAAATGGAAAGCCAGTCCAGGGCGAAGAGGTGTCACGCGAAATATCGAGCTTGGGCTTTGAAAAGATTTACCTGGCCACCGGCCTCGCGCCGGCCAATCCCGAGCGCTACCCATGGCTCACGGGAATTCGAGACAAGGATCCACCTTTTGATGAGGTGACCGTTGAACGGGATTACGCTAGAATCCGCGCGTACTGTCACGATCTTCTTAAGCCGATTCAACAAGCCAATAATTTGTTACGAATGATGGATGGTGTTGAGCTCAGTGGAGATGGCGCGACCGTACTCACTTCGGATTACCTGCCGATTTTGGCGGGAGTGGGTGAAAGCCTTGGAAAACTTCGGCAACGACGCCTGGCCATGCGGAGCGAGATGACCGCCTCGGACCTTGCGTTGCTGTCCTCACTGGATCAACAGATCTGCCAGTCCTATGATCAAATTGAGCAAAATGCTCAGTGGTCGCCTGACCAAATGATCGGCCTCAAGAGAAGCGGTGATTTTCAAAAGCATTACAAAGCGATTCGCGAAGATTCTGCCGCGCTTCAGAGGGTTTCGGTGGCACTTTTGAATACGGGGGGTGGGCCTCCGTGATCGATGTAAAGCGACAACGAATTAAGGAGACCTGACCATGTCGCGAAGTTGGTCTTCCCGCCCAATTCATGCCCCAATGACCCGCGACCAAGGGGGCTGACTATTACCCACATGTTGCTGTGCGATAATTCATAAATTATCCTGCTGACGATCTGTCTGTTTTGCAGATAAAAACCAGGAGACGACATGGATGAGCTTCGTGAAGCCCGAGGATTGGGCATGGTGCATGGAGGAGTTTCAGGAAATTGACTTTGGTGATGCGCGTTTGAATTCGAGATTTCGAAAGACGGCTGGACTTCTGAGCTCCGCGCCGTCATCACCCATCAACAAGGCTTCCGGCAATTGGGCATGCGCGAAGGGGGCCTATCGGATGTTCGATAATGATCGCATAGATTCGGATACCATTATTAAAGAGCACAGGAAGAAAACGCTAGAGCGCGACAACGTATCTCAATTACGATAGCCACAAAGCAACGACCGGATTGGGGCATATCGGAAAAAGTCATGGAATAAACCCACAGGGCCTGATTATGCACACGGCGCTTGCAGTCAGCACGTCCGGGCTTCCATTAGGGATCCTCGACCAGGATATCCGGGCACGGCCACCCAATTCTCGTGAGACAAAAGTAGACTGCAAAAGAATCCCAATCATGAAGAAAGAAAGCGGCCGTTGGATTCGATTTCTTCTGGCGATGAAACAACATTTTGCTGATGCCAGTTATGGATATTTATGGAAGACACTCGAAACGACAGCTTCCGCTTTACAACAGTTTGAACTCGACGTAATTAGTCCAAAGTCGGGAGAAAAAAGAACGGCTTTAATAGAAGTACGCTTTGCCGAGATAGAGGTTTGTCCGCCAATACGTGCAATGCTCAGCAAACAACGACGCGATGGTGGCTCCAAGTGGTCGCCCCTAAAAACCAACGCTATCTTGGCGCGCGAGGTGGGGACGCCTGGCTCCGATGAAGCCTTAGAGTGGATGTTACTCACGCGGTTGCCGGTCAATGCACTGGAAGATGCTCTGGAAAAAATTCGTTGGTATCGTCTGCGATGGCATATAGAGGAATTTCACAAAGTTTTGAAATCAGGATGCCGAGCAGAGGACTGTCGTCTATCATCCGCAACTAAGTTGACACGCTATCTCACTCTTGTAAGCGTCATCGCCATAAGGCTCTACTGGATTACTCACCTTAACCGACACAAGCCAGATTCGCCATGCAATGTGGTCCTTGAGGAACATGAGTGGAAGGCGCTGCATTTAAAAATGACTGGCTCCAAGACCGTCCCTACACTACCGCCGACACTTCGCCAGGCCACGCGGTGGATTGCGCAATTAGGTGGTTTTTTGGCCCGGAAAGGCGATGGCGAGCCAGGTATTGTGACGCTCTGGAGGGGCTGGCAACGGTTGCAGGACATTGCCGACGCCTGGCTCTTGTTCAATCGTCATGCTGCAACATGTGGGTAATAGTCAGCCAAGGGGGAGACGGGTCAGCTCCTAGCCGTGTTTTTTTTCTCGGATGGGGTCCGCTATCCCAGTAAGGTTGTTTCCAAAGGGGTGTCTTGGTTAGTAACAATTTGTAACTATATGTAATATAATGTTTTTATATCAACACATTACCGCTATTGTAATCACCACTTAATTCAGATAATATGGCCATTGAGGTGACTATTATGAAAAAGAACTTAACGGCTATTGGTTCGAGCCTGGGCTTTATTATCGACAAGCCCATCGCCGAACTCTATCAGCTCGACCGTCACACTGTTATTGAAGTCACACCCAAAGAAGATGGACTTAATATTCGCTTTATTCGCGAAAAAACACACGCTCGCGCTAACGACGAAGATGTGCTCAAGGCTGTTGGTGACATCAATAAGCGGTACGGAAAAATGATGAAGAATCTGGCGAAATGAGTCTAAACCCCAAATTCCTCACCTTCGAGCAGGTCCTCGCCTTACATAAGATCCAAATTGAACAATTTGGCGGCTCTCATGGCGTAAAGGATGAAGGGCTTTTACTCTCCGCTCTTGCTCAGCCCGAGGCAGGCTTTGGCGAAGAGTATTTGCACAAAGACCTGTACGAGATGGCTGCCGCATACCTATTCCATCTGGTGAAAAACCACGCATTCAATGACGGCAACAAACGGATCGCTGCTTTGACCGCGTCGGTTTTTCTCCAGGTAAATGGCCTCAAAGTGATCGCCGACGAACCCGAGTTTGAAAAACTCGTCCAGGACGCCGCACAGAGCTTGGTCACCAAAGAACAAGTCACTGAGTTTTTCCGAAAGAACACTTCCGACGAGTAGATCCGATTGGAGCCGAGAATATGGATGGACCCGTCTCTTCTATCCTGTGTAGCAGGCTAGCAACATACTGAGATTGATCAACAACGTCAATTTCGATGATGTGACCGATCCGGATTCCCTTTCCGACTATCTTCCCTTGTTAGCTGGTATCGGCAAGACCCTCACCGGCCAGCGAGAGCATCGTCTTCAGATGAGAAACGAGATGACGACCGCTGACCTTGCTCGGGGCGCGAACTTGGATGATCGCCTGATGAAGGTATATGACGAAGTAGAGCGAAGCGTTGTTTGCTCCCCCGATCAAATCGTGGGGTTGAAACGAAGTGAAGAACTGAGTCATCGTTGCAAAACGATCCAAGCTGAATCCTCAGCCTTGGCGCAGGAATCCACAGTGTTGTTGAATTCAAGTCGGCCGGGCATGACGCCGAAAGCATAGCGTATTTTTTGCCAGCCATCTAAACGGTGTTGATATACTGTATTTATGAAGTTTGATGAAAACTGCATGACGATTCCCGCAAAGAATGTGAAGGGCGAAGTTCGTTTCGGAACCGTCGGGATGATTCAAGGCAAACTCTGGGTGGCGCTGTGGACTTACCTCTCTGGGCGATCAGGGCGCTCGACAAGGAGGCCACTCGACGTGGGGTTGCACGCCAGGCACTCATGAAGATGTGGCTTGTGGATCGGCTCGACTCGTTGAACGAGAAGCAAACAGCCTAACTCTTGTTTTCATCGGGATGGCCATTTTTCTTTAGTTTTAGCTTTCAATAAAATTCGTTACCGAATCTGGCTTTCCAAGCTCTTCGCTCGCAAAACCAAAGCTGAGTAAGCTTTCTCTGAAATCACGCCATCAGTTACAGCCATCGTCCATTGTTCATGCGCAAGGCGAGTGGCATCGCTGGCATTGGTGAGGTTTTGCGCGGCAATATTCTTAGCAATCGATTCAGAGACCCCGTTGATTCGATCTAGAGAGCGGTTAAACGCCTTCATTTGGATCGCCGTCGCGCCGATTTTTTTCATTTCGGGTTCGGACATTTTGGCCATTTGTGAAGTCGGCGCGCCCTGGTCATCTAGAACCACGAGGCCGATCAGCACGGCAATGATCGTTTGAGTGATCAAGTAGCTGGGACGAGGCTTTGCGTGTGAAAGCTCTTGAACGCTCACTCCGATACCGACACCAATGATGGGTGAGGCCGCTGCAAGCACAATCAACGCTGGTACGATGCCTACTGAGGATAGCGCAAGCGCCGCCTGAGCGCGCCGAGGGGCGATGGCCTGAGTGGTGATAAAGGTCATGAGGGTGAGGGCAAGGGCCAGGCGGATAAAGCTTTTATTGGAACGCGTCATAATAGGGAAACTCCTGTAAATTCTTGTGATGAGGGGTTTAATCTGGTTAAGGGATAAATACAAGCACAAAATGACGCATCGCATGAATCATTTCTTCTAACAATTTATTGATGTGACGCCAATCAAAACACAATTGTCTGATCTAAAAATCGTCTTTGTTAGGTCAAAAATGATAATCCCGATAAACTTTGGCGACGCTATCGGGCATCACTACATCTTTAAGTTCATTTGAAGCCAGGGCCGCGTAGCCGACGTCAAAATCAGTGCTCACCATGAATGAAAAACGACTGCATTGAAACGCATTTAACACCATGGCGTCTGAAAGCCTCAAGCAGGACTGCTCGGAAATAGTTCGGGCGGCAGGCCAATCAATTGAGTTAGAAAATAGGTCCTTCTGAGGTGCTTGGTGCTGACTTATGTATGTCACTCCGCGCGCCGCCAGTTCATCTTCAAGTTTTTCGAGGCGACCAGACAAAATGGTGTCACAAACAGTTAACCATCCATGACGTCCAGAAAATGGGCCGGCCGAAAATGCCTTTTTGATATCCTTTAAATCCGTGTCAGTAAAAACGGAATCACTGCCGATTTTTCGAGTTCCTCATCTTTTTTCATGAGGTCATTAAATTTTTCAATGCCCTTTGGATCGGGCGGCTGCCTTCTAATCTTCACCATGTCTTCAGCCAATGTTGCCCACGGTTTACTCTTCTTTGATTTCATTTTAGGAAACCTCCTAAGCTCTAATATACCCTAACCTTATAACGTCCATCTGGGCGATATTACTACTGTTTTTTGTCGGTAGTTTGCAGTGCTGCCAATACCCCCCCACAGCGAGGGAAGACCCTCAGGTGAAAGAGGAATTAGAAACCGCTTACGGCAGAAATGATGAACTCGATCGGGAGGGCTACAATATCCAGCGGAATAGTAAAGACGGTCCATATGAGCAGGGATGAATTGCGTTCTCCTGAGCAGAAGGTGTCATAATAATTGCCTGAACTATTGCACGGGATTAGGTTTCGCGTCAGCCCGAAGAGAAAGTTGCCGGAGCTCATGGCCTGCTGGATTTCCCGACGTTCTATGGCCAGGACGGTATCCCGGTCTAGAGTCTTTAACTCGTCCTGGGCATAGGAGATGGCCTTGTTCAATTGAGTGAGGTCAACGCCGCCTTTTTTGGCGAGGATGTCGCGATTGTGGGCTGCGGCAGCTTGGATATCCGCTTGGAGCTGCTCCCAGCTCATCGAAGCGTGCCGTATCAGGCGGGTTTGCATGAATTTGACAAGCGCTTGCTTCTGTTGAGCGTTTGCGCCGACTTGCTGAATGCTTTCATCGGCGTGGACTTGCATCGGGCTGATGCTACTCACTAAAACCAGAACCACGAGAGACACAAACAAATAAACCACATTTTTCATAACTTACCCTTTTATTATATGAGTTGTTTTGCGGCATTCATACTGTCTTATTTTTATCTAATCACTGTAGAACATCCGAATCGGCGACGATTCGAACACAATTACGTAACAGTTGTGCGGGGCGAGAAATCGGGTTCTTAGAGCCCTCGCCGACGTCGCCATCTCTTCAAAACTTCGGGTAAAAAACGGCTCCACCAAGGTTAATAGTTGTAAGGCTATTAGTTGAACGTTATGTTTTGTTTTTTTTCTGAATTTAAAAGCGGAATTATCGTCTATTTCAAATATCCGAATTTACTAAAAATATTAATAACAATTCCTTGATAAGGTCATGCTATTTTTTCAGCATCGTCAATCCGTTTGAATTCAAGGTCAAGCAGGAGTAACTCATTGTGTAGTGCTAAAGAGGGCTCCTAAATGCCGCCGGGGGGCGATGACTATCGAAGAGCGTATTGAATCTCACGATGCAGCTCTTGAAGTCGCGCTTGAATTTCAGAAAGCGGGACAGGATTTTTATAGAGAGCGTGAAAACGCATCTAAACCCCCTTCTGACGAGTCATGAGTCCAAGAAAAAGTCGCATGGTACGAGCCTCTTGACACAGGATATTGATGTTTGTGCGTTATTGACTCAAGAAAATATTCAGAAAATTCGTGAATTACTTGGGCCTTTTCATCCTGTTCATCGAATGACTCCGAAAAAGCTGTCGTTGTTGGAGTTTCCAGCGGGTATTTCCGCGATCAATAATCTTTATATCAGTACCGACCTGGGGCAAATTGACTTTCTCGGGTCAAGCAACTTGAATGGATAAAGAAACGCCTCGGTAATATCTAGTTGCCCTCGCTCTTAACCGCGACTATCTTGCAGCCCATGACCGAACCTCTTGAACCGATTGAACTCTTCAAACAGTGGTACGCGTGCGCAAAACACGTGGGTTTACGCCGAAAACTGATCTCTTGGGTTTACCCCTTCACCATGCTTCATCAGCCCGACGCCGTGACCTTGGCAACCGCCACGAGAGACGGCAAACCTTCCGCGCGCGTTGTGCTCTTTAAGGGTCTTAAAGACGGCCGCTTTGGTTTTTATACCAATTACACCTCTCGAAAAGGCCAAGAATTGGCTGAAAACCCCCAAGTGGCCATGACTTTTCATTGGTGCCTGCCGGAGCGACAAATCCGAATCGAAGGACGAGTGGAGAAAATGACCGCAGCAGAGTCGCAGGCCTATTGGAACTCCCGGCCCCGTGGCAGTCAAACCAGCGGTGCGGCTTCGCCTCAAAGCCAACGCATTGAAAGTCGCGAAGGACTTAAGCATAAAGTGGCCGAGGTCGTTCAAAGTTTTGAAGGTAAGGCGATTCCTTGCCCCGAGTTTTGGGGCGGCTATCATGTCGTGCCCGAGCGAATCGAATTTTGGGAAGCACGGCTTAACCGACTCCATGATCGCTTGGTTTACGTGCGCGAAAATGGAGCCTGGAAAACCTATCGCCTCGCCCCTTAAATCTGGACGGCCATCTGCGCGCTCTTCTTGGGAAGGGCGTTTAATTCGCTGAATAATGCCAAAATCTCGGCTTGGCTCATGACCTTGCTTTCGCGCTCACCGTATTTGCGTACGGCAAACTGCCCGGCCTGCATTTCACGATCTCCGGCAACGAGCGCAAATGGAATCTTAGCGATCTGGGCTTCACGGGTCTTTAGTCCCATCGATTCATTGCGGTCATCGATATCGATGCGGTATCCGAGCGCCCGGAGTTCCTTGCGGAAGGTCTGCGCATATTCGTTATGCTCACCTTTGATCGGAACCAAGCGTGCTTGAACCGGCGCCAGCCAAAATGGAAAGGCCCCGGCGCAATGCTCGATCAGCACGCCGATAAAGCGCTCCAGTGATCCCAGAACCGCCCGATGAACCATGACTGGTCGTTTGGAAACATTATCTGAAGCCGTGTAATCGAGATCAAAACGTTCCGGCATATTGAAATCAAGCTGGATCGTGCCGAGCTGATGGTAGCGTTTGAGCGCATCCCGGACGCGGAAATCAATCTTAGGCCCATAAAAAGCCCCATCCCCTGGATTCAGGTCGTAGGGTTTTCCAAGAGAATCTAAACCCTTTTTGAGCGAGGCTTCGGCTGTATCCCAGAGTTGATCGGAGCCGGTGCGTTTTTCAGGACGCGTCGAAAAAGCGATCTTGACGTCGTCAAAACCAAAAAGCTCATAGGTTTGCAAAATCATGTGGGCGGTGCGGCTGATTTCGACCTCGATTTGCTCCGGCGCGCAAAAGATGTGAGCGTCGTCTTGGCAAAAAGTACGAACTCGGGTCAGTCCAGCCGTCACTCCTGATTTTTCATAACGATGAAGTCGGCCAAAGTCCGCCAAACGCAAAGGCAGATCTCGATAGGAACGCTTGTGCGAGGCGTACACAAAAGTCGCGGCTGGGCAATTCATGGGTTTTACGGCAAATTCGCGTTCATCGATTTGCGTAAAATACATATGCTCTTTGTAATTGGCGTAGTGACCGCTCTTGTGCCAGAGCGAAACATCGAGGATCTGAGGCGTGATGATCTCCTCATACTCGTAAGGACCGTAAAGGTCGCGCATATGCTGCACTAATCGATTATAAACGACGGTTCCCTTCGGGTGAAAAAACGGACTCGCAGGGGCTTCGGGGTGGAAGCTAAAAAGGTCCAGTTCTTTGCCGAGTTTACGATGATCCCGCTTTTTGGCCTCTTCGAGCATGTGAAGGTATTCATCGAGTTCGGCTCTGGACAGAAAAGCCGTTCCATAAATACGTTGCAGCTGCGGGTTGGTTTCTTTTCCTCGCCAATAAGCGCCTGCGATCGATAGAAGTTTGAAAGCTTTGATTTTGCCGGCGCGTTCGAGATGAGGACCGCGGCAAAGGTCGACAAAGTCGCCCTCTTGATAAGTGCTGACGCTGGTTGCGCCCGTTTGGGCGAGCGTTTGGATGATTTCGACCTTAAAGCTTTGGTCTTTGCTTTTGAAAAAATTAAGGGCCTCTTCGATCGAATGTTCTTTGCGAACAAAATGTTCGCTCGCCTGAATGAGCTTTTGCATCTCTTTTTCGATCTTTGGCAGATCTTCAGGAGAGAGCTTGGTCGCAATATCGAAATCGTAATAGAACCCGTTTTCGATCGTCGGGCCGATGCCGAAACGAGCCTGCGGCCAGAGTCGTTGAATGGCATGCGCCATGACGTGGGCGCAAGAATGGCGAATAGTATCCACTTCAGAGTGAATTTCTGGTTCGATCAGGTCGGAAGGTACAGAGGTGTTTGTGGACATATAGCTGGGCACATTACGACTGAAGACCTTGAGTGTCTATCTATTTTGGGGAAGATTTTGGGGGATTTTTGTGGGAGAGTCCTTTCCCAAATGGCACCTGAAAATCCCGCTGCACCAGCAAGAACACAGCCCAACCTACCGGGCTACAGTTTGCGCCCCGTCACTGAAGATGATTTGGCCGAAATTCTGAGGATTGAAAGCGCGGTTCATCGCGCTCCTTGGAATCAGGAGAATTTTCGGGCGGAATTGACCAAGCCCTATGCTCAGTTTTGGGTGATGACGGATGATGAGACGGATTCTGTCATTGCGGGTTATATCAATTTTTGGATTATGCTTGAGGAATGCCACATTTTGAATGTGGCCACAGATCTTTCTTTTCGTCGGCGAGGTTTGGCCAAGCTGATGGTTCGACGAGCCGTCGATGAAGCGCAGCAAAAAGACATCAAAAAAGTTCTTTTGGAAGTTCGGAAGTCGAACGCTGCCGCGATTGCGCTCTATCAGGGGCTGGGTTTTTCCATCACCCATGTCCGAAAAAGTTTTTACTCGGATGGCGAAGATGCCTACCAAATGGCGCTTTTTATCGATGAAAACGAGCTTATTCAGTTTTAGTTGACCTACCTCTCCCCGCCCGTTTTCCCGCCTCTTGGGTTGCGCTTTCTCTTTGCGCTTGCGTAGGTACGACCGTCACCCCTGCGACCCCACTTC
>JBBCAW010000106.1:0-16914 GCA_051382295.1 Bdellovibrionota bacterium FG-1
CCGGAGCGGATTCCGGCACCGCTCAAGAAAGTTCTCCGCATGGCGGGGCTCCCGTCAAAAATGATCCGAAACTCGCGATGCGCTGTGCAGCAATCGTGAAATCCAACCAAGTTTTGCCGTCATAGCCGATATCGGCAGATTCAGTAAGAAATTCGAAGATATATTCGGATAATTTTATGGGCGCAACATCTGACTGATGTTGCGCCCATTTGAGTCTTGTTATCCGACAGCGAGGCGAAATTCATCGACGAGTAAGCCACTGAGAAAATGTTCAAAGGCATTTCTTTACCCTCGCCAGGATTCCGCTAAAAATCGGATCACTGACGGCGGCTGGAAAGCCGCGTGGAAGTTGGCGCGAGACTTTTTCGATGGCTTGAGGTGTTTGTTCCGCGACTTCGGTCATGATCTCGTCGATTCCTTCAAATTTGCATTGGGCTGCGCCCTGCTTTCATGGTGCGAACACGTCCTCGGGACGAAACTCGTCCGCGCCGGAATTTCGGGGGCGGAGAACTAACTCTAGGCCGAGCGCGGCACAAACCGCAAAAATGGTTTGAACCTCCGTGGTGCCAAGCCCTTTTTCTACTTTTGAGATCGTCGCTTGTCGCATTCCGGCACTCTTGGCTAATGCGCTCTGACTCAGTTCTGCTTTTGCGCGAAAACGTCCAACAGCTTGGCCCAATTGATCGGGGGCTCGGATGGCAATTTCAAGGGGCGGGGGTCTTTTGGTCTTCATAGCCTCTCCTGCGTATGAAGGCTATTTTATACGCGAGAGAGTATTATTGCAAGGTTATACGCAGTCGCGGATTAGCCTACCCCTGTCGGCGTTTCTTTATAATCAAGAAGCCCACGATCGCTGCCGCCGCGATGATGTAGAGGAGGCTGTTGTCTTTTTTAGCAGCGGGCGCCGGTTTTTCTGAGCCTCCCACGGGGGCGGCACCCGGAAAAACCGTATCCTGCGCAATGCTCGTGGGTACCTGAGTATTGGCAAAAAGATTGGTATTGGCGGGCGCGGCGTTGATGCCCCCCTGCTTGCGGAAGACCTTCAGCGTTTTGATCATGTTTTCAAAGTCATCGAGATACTGCTGGTACTTGGTCTTATTGATCGAATACGTGACTAGCACGCCGATGTCTTGTTTCACGGTTGCGAGATAACGCGTATAAAAACCCGGAATCTCGGATTCCATATGCAAGGCATCGACCCAGGCTTGGCCGTTTAGGTTAACGGTCTTGGCGTATCTGGGTTCGGATTTGACCGGTTTTCCATGAATACTCGTATAGGTCTTCGCGGCCTTGAGATAGGTCAAATATTGGTCCAAACTATCTTGATCGCCCTTGAGCTTTGCGGCGAGTACGATGATCGCGTCCCGTTTTTTGGCTTCATTGGTGTTTTGGCAAACCCATTCAGCGCCCTCGAGGTTGCATTGCCATTGAGGGGGGAGCTCAAATTCAGTAAACTGATTCGCAAATTTGGCGGCCTGGGCTGACGGCGCCAAAAGCGAAAGAGAAAGGGAGAAAGCTAGAGTTAAGCTTAGGCGGCGGAGGGTTTGAGGTTTCATGAAGAGATTCTCCTTCGATAGTTAGGTGACATCATTATTGGACGGGGTGCTTGGCGATGAAGCCCTCGTCAATCCAGATTTCCTTAAAATATTCATCAATGGTCAGCGCCGATTCGTTGGGTTGAACGCTGGTGACTTTTCCGCGGGCGACCGCTTCGCCAATGTTTCCGTCTTTTTTGACGAGAAAAACATCAAAAACCTCGCCCATTAAAATACCGTCTTGGGATCCTTTGTCGATCTTGACCGAATTCAGGCGATCACTGACACGGGTGACCTTGGCTTCATGGCCATAGTTCACAAAACCTTGATTGGAACGGCCATAATCCTTTGGCGAGAGGCGAGCATCGTCCAGATGTTGATGATTGCCGAGGTGGGTTTTAAGTTCGAGACCTCCAAAAAACCCGTTGGGTGCAGCTTGTCCCCAAAGGCTCTGGGCGACAAAAAAATTCGCGCCGACGTCCGAGCCAAATTGGTAGCCGAGCTCGCCCCGCAGGGTGAGGATCGATGGATTCACGCCGCCTGCAAAAAAGCTTCCGCCTGCCCCTGGGGCGATTTGAATAGTCGGGGTTGTGTTGGTGATAGTGTTGGCGCGAGGGTCATTGCGGAGTGATTGAAACCCAAACGTTTGTCCTGAAAAATAAAAGCCGCTATCGATCGGAACGTAAGCTAATTTGAGTGACCACGGAATCGCGCTTGAGTAGTTGCCGCTCCGATAGGTGAATCCGCCACCGCCGTGCACTAAAAGGCTGCTCCCGTTGTTTCTGAAAATCGGGACCGTCAAAAATATCCCGCCCGTCGTGTCAAAAGTTCCGTCGCCTAGGCTCGGTCCAATCAAATTGGTATTACTGTAGAGCGGAAAGTCCGCCTGAGCCTGCAAATCGATCGTGATTCCGTTGGGTTTGTCATCGCTTTTGAAGTCATAAATCCGAAAGGTTGCGCCCAGTTGATTGTCGCCAAAACCAAAGGTGGTGCCCGCCTTGTCGGTGAGCGCGGAGTCTAATTGTGCCCGGGCCCAACTGAGTCGGCCAAAAAGGCTCAGTCGCTTGATGAGCCCATAGGATGCCGAGATATCCGTTTGGACACGGTCATATTTATTCAACCCTGTTGGGACTTGGAGCGCACCCGTTGCGTCAAAGTTGTTTGAAGTCTGGTAGAATCCTGGCTGAAAGACCAATCGTAAATCGTGTTCGTTTTCGTGTTGGTTTTCAAAGGGGTGGAGATAGAAATCTGCCTGAGCTCCGGCGGAACAAATGAGCAAAGTCAGAGGTACGGTCACCCATGGGGTATTCAACCGAATCATTGTCTCAAGTTTAACTCAGTCTCTTGAAGGATTAAAAGAATATCTTAAATATACGCACCGCGTTATGTTTTGAGTTTTAGCTTTCGTCTTGCCGGGTTCGGGTGTTATTAATCAGAAAATTCAACGGAAATCAGAGGAGACCCTGCCAGATGACCATCTACGAAGAATCTCTCGAATATCATTCCCGCGGCCGCAAAGGTAAAATCGAAGTTGTTCCCTCCAAGCCCGTTGCCACCCAAAATGATCTTTCATTGGCATATTCTCCTGGGGTTGCCGAGCCCTGTCGAATGATTCATGAAAAAGAAGATCTGGTTTACGAATATACCGCCAAGGGCAATCTCGTGGCGGTGGTTTCTAACGGAACCGCCGTGTTGGGCCTGGGAAATATTGGACCGTTTGCCGCCAAGCCGGTGATGGAAGGCAAGGGGATTCTTTTCAAGAAATTTGCGGATATCGATGTTTTCGATATTGAGCTCAATGCCAAGAATCCGGACGATGTGATTCGCGCCTGCGAAATGCTCGAACCGACATTTGGCGGGATTAATCTTGAAGATATCAAGGCGCCCGAATGTTTTTATATCGAAGAAGAACTTAAAAAGCGTCTCAAAATTCCCGTTTTTCACGATGATCAACATGGCACCGCGGTGATTAGCAGTGCAGCGTTACTCAATGCCCTTGAGGTCGTGGGTAAAGATATTTCGAAGATTCGCGTCGTGGTTTGCGGGGGCGGTGCCGCCGCGGTCGCTTGTGCCAATCTGTATCTCAACCTGGGCGTCCGGCGTGAAAACCTCCTGATGACGGATTCCAAAGGCGTCATCTATAAAGGTCGAAAAGAGGGGATGAACCCTTACAAAGAACGGTTTGCCGTTGAAACGGATCGACGGACGGTGGCCCAAGCGCTCGAAGGCGCGGATGCTTTTTTGGGTGTGTCCGTCAAGGGTGGAATCACTGCGGAAATGGTTCGAAAGATGGCCAAAGATCCGATCGTTTTTGCCATGGCTAATCCTGATCCTGAAGTTTTGCCTGAGGATGTTTTAAGGGTTCGGCCGGACGCGATCATGGCCACGGGGCGCTCGGATTATCCGAATCAAGTGAATAACGTCTTGGGTTTTCCCTTTATTTTTAGAGGAGCCTTGGATACTCGCGCGACGGCGATTAATGAAGAAATGAAGATGGCCGCCGTTCGGGCACTGGCTCAGTTGGCCAAAGAAGATGTGCCTGAAAGTGTCTCGCGCGCTTATGGGGGGCAGCGGTTTCAATTCGGCCGTGAGTATCTCATCCCGAAACCTTTTGATCAGCGTGCGTTGCTTTGGGTGGCCCCGGCGGTTGCGAAGGCCGCGATGAGTTCGGGCGTGGCCCGTATTCAACTGAACATGGAGCAGTATCGCGAACATCTCGAGACGCTTTTGGGGTCGACCTACACCGTCATTCGCGGCATCAAAAAGCGCGTGGTTCAGGGTGCGAGCGAGGGCCAAAAGGCAACCCTTGTTTTGCCAGAAGGCGAGAATCTCAAGATTTTACGTGCAGCCCAAACGATGCGCGAAGAGGGTATTGCCGAGCCGATTTTGCTGGGCGATGTCGAAGTGATCGAAAAACTCATTCTGGAAAATGGCATGACGGAAGGCCTCAAGGGGGTGAGGATGATCCGCCCGGCCACCAGTGAAAAGCGCAATGAGTACGCTCAACGCTTTTTTGAGAAGCGCGCTCGTAAGGGTGCGACCTATCAATTGGCGCGTCAGCTGATGAAGCAAAATAATTACTTCGGGGCGATGATGGTGGACGCCGGCGAGGCGGATGGACTTCTTTCGGGGATTTCTCAAAGTTATCCACAGACGATTCGACCCGCGATTCAAATCATTGGCGCGCAGCCGGGTTCTCGCCTGGCGGGCATCTATATGATGATCTTCAAAAAACGGGTGCTTTGGTTTGCCGATACCACGGTCAATATTGATCCAACCGCCCAACAATTGGCGGATATCGCGCTTCAAACTGCGCATCTGGCCAAAGGGTTTATGGTCGAAGAGCCACGGGTGGCCATGTTATCGTTTTCTAACTTCGGGTCGAATGATCATCCTTCGTCGATCAAAGTGCGCGAGGCCACGGCATTGATCAAGAAGTTGGATCCTCATCTGATTGTGGATGGTGAAATGCAGGCGGATACCGCGTTGACAGCCGCTATTTCGAAGGAAAGTTATCCCTTTAATCTGGTGCCGGGGAATGCCAATATTTTGGTTTTCCCAGATCTCAACTCAGCCAACATTGCCTATAAGCTCATGCAGCGAGTAGGGGGGGCGGAAGGGATTGGTCCGATTTTGGTGGGGATGAATAAGCCTGTATCGGTATTGCAACAAAACTCCGACGTGAATGATGTGGTCAATATGGCCGCGATCACTGCGATGGAAATTCACATGAGAAACAGCAAGAAAAAGGAAATGCTCTAAATGGCGATGTCCAAAAAGGTAATTCTAACTCCGAATGCGCCGCAGCCGATTGGTCCGTATAGCCAGGCCATTCAGGCGGGCGGCTTTTTGTTTTGTTCCGGCCAGATCCCACTTGATGCTGTGAGTGGTCAATTAGCGGCCAAGGATATTGAAGGGCAAACTCGCCAGGTGATGAAAAACATCAAAGCAGTTTTGGAAGCAGCTGGCGCGACGTTTGATCATATCGTGAAAACCACCATTTTCTTGAAAGATATGGGCGATTTTCCGAAGGTCAACGAGATCTATGGCTCGTATTTTACCGGCACTCCGCCCGCGCGTTCGACGGTGGAAGTCGCCCGCCTTCCTAAAGATGTTTTAGTTGAGATCGAGGTTTTGGGGTATCAGGGTACTAATTGATGCTGGGTGCGTTATAATAGTCGATAAGCGTTAAGTGTGCCGCGCGGAGGGGCTAAATTATTTGCTTTTTGTTTTAGACACGATGCGTTATAACGCCTTAGTATGAGAACTCCGTTTCGTTCTGTTGGTCTACTTTTCATCATAGTTTTAGCGACTGGGTCCCCATTCGCCTTGGCCGACGACCATGAGATGATCGAAGTGAGGTCCCTAGAAACAGCTCAGAAAGTGGCGATTATGGTCGGCCCCCAAGCGGCCTTGCAGCTCGAATCTGTCGCCGCTGCTCATGGCATGCCGGGCGAGAATAATTGGGTTGGCCTCGATCTTATGATCGGCCTTCCTACTGGATTGCGCGCCCAATTTTTTCCGTATAAAAACAAATTACTGAACGTTGCCCTCGAAGGTGTTTACGGAGCGGATGGGCTTTCTGCCACTTACGGAGGAGGAGTTCGCGTGCAGTTTCGCGTAGTATCGGGCGCGAAAAACGCGCTCATCATCTCCCCCGGTGTTGACATCTACATCTCACCCACTGATCCCGGTTTCTTCGGGCATTATGGAACTTGGTACTATGTGGCCACTGATGCTGATATTGAGTGGCTCCATCAGTTCGGTGATCACTGGGCTTTTGAACTCGGCACCAAGCTCGGAGGTCAGCTTCAGATCCAGGCTGATGGTAATGTGCGCCCCCTACCCGTGGTGAGTCTCTTTACGGGGATCCGGTATTGATATTGAGGTCGAATTAACCCAATGTCGGGGCTCCGACGTCTGCTCAACTCAGACCGTAGCGGTGGGCTTCCAGGTGCGTTTGACCGGACGAGTGATCTTGCCCGAGCGAATGCAACGGGTGCAGGCGCGGATGGTTTCAGTCGTGCCATTGATGACGGCCTTCACGCGGTGAAGGTTAGGTAACCAACGAGTTTTGGTCTTGATATTGGAATGCGAAACCAAGTGGCCGGTAACAGGACCTTTTTCACAAAGAGTACAAACGCGGGACATAAATTCTCCTAAATAACGAAAAAAATGCGCTTTTCAGCGCAACCAAGCTCGTCAGCTGGATAAGTGGACCTGAACCTAGTTGAATCCTTTCAGTTTTGCAAGGTAGAAAACCCGTGCTACCACCAAGAAAGTGACTTTGAACTCAAAGATTTTTCCTAAAATAGGCACTTGGTCTCAAGCCCTCAAGCGGTGGAGTCTCATCGGGGGCGTCCTTCTGATGGGGATGACATTGGGGGCCCTGGTGCTTGCCTATGTCATGGCAGGCGAAATCTATGAGTATCAGGACACCGTGGATGGCGTTCATTTGCCCGATGTTGACGCCATTGTGTGCCTGGCGGGTGGTCGGGGGCGAATCGCTGCAGCAGGGGATATTTGGTATCGTTATTGGGAATTGGCTCATACCCCGTTGGTAGGAACAGGTAAAAACTCAGTGCCGGATAAAACCCCCATTCTGTATCTTTCGGGAATGGGCCAAAAGTCCACTTGGAAGGTTCTGGGTAAGCAGCTTCGCCGTGGTGTATTGGATACGATTAAGCCAGAGAATGTCGTTTTGGAAACCGAAAGTGTCAATACCGAGGCGAATGCTCGCTATTTGGCTCGGTATGCCAAAGCCCACCAATGGGAAAAAATTCTTTTGATGACCTCGCCTTATCATATGAAACGGGCACGTTTCATTTTTGATGGAATCTTGAAGGCTCAGGGGCTTGCCGTCGATATTGAAACTTTGTCGGTTTATCAAGAGCCTTTTGAGCCAGGGGAGTGGCGAAGCTCTTTTCATGGTACGCGCGTGACGATCACTGAGTTTTTGAAGTGGGTGTATTACAAATCAGGGTTTAACTAGCTGAATCCCGAGTGTTCTGACCTGGTTCATGAGATCGTGAAGGGCCTTGGCTCGATGGGAGATCGAGTTTTTTTCGGAGTCCGTCATTTCGGCAAAAGTGCGAGACGCGTCTAAAGACGCGCCTAAGGGCGCGCCCTTGGGTACAAAAAGAGGATCATAGCCAAAGCCATTGGTTCCACGCGGGGCATCTGTAATCGTGCCTTCAAGGATTCCTTTAGCTTCGAGCATCACGCCCTCAATGACCAGGGCGAGTGAACAGACAAATCGGGCATTTCTGGATTTTCCCCCGGAGAGTTCGGCCAGAAGCTTGTTATTATTGGCTCGATCCTGTGCAAGTTCTGGCTGCGGGTCGGCATAGCGATGACTTCGTGCGCCGGGCTTCCAATCCAAACCCTCGACTTCAAGTCCAGAGTCATCGGCTAAGGTCGGATAGTGTGAACCATTATTGACTAAGCGAGCTTTGGCTGCGGCATTTTCGATATAAGAATGGAAATGTTCCACAGTGCTGATTTTTTCGGGATTGCGCAAAATCCCCGAGGCTGGAATGACTTCGATGTCTGGATAGGCGCCGAAAAGCGTCCGAAATTCTTCGTACTTATTTCGATTTAAAGTCGCTAATACTATTCGATTGGATAGACGCATGAGCCACGGATAACACGAGATGCGGCTTACTGGTACTGGATCTCGTAGGCAATATTCGTGGCTGTGGCGATTTCAGCGGCTGTAATGACTTTCGCCTGGATGTAGGTTTCAAAGATGTTTTGCACTTCCGTCTGAAGGGCTTTATTCGCGGCGGCGTCGGCTCCACCACATTGGCTGATGTCTTGATAGCAATTGCTCATGGCCTGCAGGGTGGTTTGGCAAGCTCCGACCGAGGCGTTCTCAAAAACTTGGGTGACTCGGATGGTGAGCGTAATTCGCCCCATGGTAAAGCGGGTGGTGTTTGGCACGGGCTTCGATTCTCCAGGGACGAGTGTGCCTTCTTCTTCAAGGTAAAGTCGCATGGTGCATTTGCCGTCTTGCCAAATGGGGTTGGGCGCAAAGTTTTCAACCAGAGAGAGGGTGGTATTGTCGGTGTCCATCCAGATCGGGAGTGCGGTTTTTCCCAGGGTGTAGTCGACAATTTCGGCTTGTCCCGTGGTGGCATCCGCGAGGATAAAGGCCACAGGATTTGTCATTTCTGTCGCAATGAGTTGAGGGATTTGATTGGTGGCCACCGAATTACATTCCGTGGCGGGGTGAGATGCGCAAAAGGTGAGGGTTTGTGGCTGTGTGCCATAAAATCCTGTGACCGGGTCCGTCGGGCTGCTTGTCGGCGCCGCGATGTTGTTTCCTAGTTTGCATCCCGAGAGAACGGTGAGAAGGGCACCCGTGACAAATGCCGTGGCAATGGCCCAGGCTCCCATGGATCTTTGCGAAAGTTGAACGGATCGTACCACTGTGTTCATAAAAGGCCTCCCTGCTTTTGACTTGTCGGCGGGGAGAAATATTTCTCGATAGGCATGTTTTGCCCTGTTTATGATGCTGTGCCCGTTCCTTGGCCGCAGGCCTACAAAAGGAATTCTGGGTGAGGGGGAGGGGATCTGCGCGCGCAGGATGCGCGTTTTTTGCGCGGAGGCCCAGGAGGGCCGACCCCGACACCCTTCAACCAGAATTCCAATTTTGATGCGGTGGGTTTTGACGAATCGACAACTTCGGTTTACGAAAGTGCAATGAAGAAAGCCAATTTTGCGATTCGGGTCCTGGTCTCTGTCGGAATGCTGTTTAATTTTAATGCTCGGGCTGAAGGTGTCCTGAGTGGCGCCTGGGGGGATTTATCGCCCGAAGACCAGGCCAAGGTTCAAACAGGCGAACAAGTGATGATGACCAAGCCGGGCACGGTTTGGCCGCAGATTTTTATTTATCAGCGCCTGGAGTCAACCCCAGAAGAAGCGATGGCGGTTCTTTCGGATTATGAGCGTCAAAAAGAGTACATTCCTGATCTGGTCTATTCGCAAATTGAAAAACGGATCGACAAAACGACTTGTGAAGTGGGTTTTTCGACCCTGACCCATTTTTTTATTCATCCGCGCGAAAACTACACGACTCGTGAACTGATTTCTTCCTATGACCAGGGGGCGAGCTTCAGAATCGACTGGAAGTTAATTTCCGCTAATCAGCTTCGGGATGTCGTGGGCTATGCTCGGTTTGAAACCTTGGGAACGGGGACGTTGCTTGCCTATTACAGCTATGTCACGCCTCCTTCAGTCGCTTCCGGACAGTCAGGTCGGGCGATTGCCGGGCTTCAGGGTGCGGTACGTGCGATCATCGAGAGGGTTCAAAAATTGAGAACCGAAAATCGGGGTGTGTTGGAGCAAGAGATTTCGGTGCTTCGGGAAGCGCTGAGCCCTTAAAATTGGAATGCTCGGTGAGGGCGGGTCCATTCATACTCTCTAGCCATCTTGCACAGCCCTTACGCTACCCGCATTTTGTGCGGATGCTTCAGAATCAGGGAAAAGTCAGTATCAGGGAATGCTCCCATGATGCTCTCGATCGTACCAACCGTGGGATTTTCCTCCCCAGACTCCAAACGCTGGTAATGGCGGAAGGTGAGGTCACGAATCTTCTCTGCGGCTTGCTCCTGGGTTAGCCCCTTCTTCGCCCGCAATCCCACGGATTCGAATATCGAGAACTTGTTTCACTACCTGGAAACGAAGAATCAACTTCTACACCGCCTTCAGGCAAAGCTCACGGCCTAGGCAGCGAACCACGGTCAGAGTTTACCGCCAAACATGCCGGCACTACCGCCGACCATGGCCAGCGCTGCTACCGAAGCCCCGGCGGCCGTCGCGCGCGCATCGGCTCGGATTGGCAGAGCACCTGCGCCGCATCCCGACGCCAAGCGGTTTCGGCTGCGGTTGTATTTCGACTCCCACTGCCCGCATTGCGAGCACATGCTTTCAACCACGGTCCGCGAGCTTTCCGCGCTCGGCTACTGGATCGAGTTCCGACAGGTGGATCGCGACGACTCCGCCCGCGCGAAGATTCCGTTTCCAGTGAGTCCGGCGAGTTTCGATGAATTGAAGCGCTATGGAATAGAGAGCGTGCCGGTGACTCTTCCCTGCGTTTTTGAAGCTTAAACCGGCTGAGCACGTTCGCATATCCGCTTAGACCCTCGCCAGCGTTCCGGGAGCTGCCCCGGCCTTCAGCAAAGATGTGGTTTGAACGACCTAACCGTTCTTGAATTCCCCCAGTTTTTCTTGCGCTTGTTGCAGATTGTGGGCTTTGCAAAGCGCTTGGAGGTTTTGATTATCGTTTGATCCTCCTAGAGCCGCGGGAAGGTGGACTCGCTGTCCTTCTGGAAGCGCTTTCGCAGCGGCGGTGGGTACTATCGCTGCGGCGGTGGCCCTGATCGGCGGTACTTCCTCCTGATCGAGTGCTTTCCCTTTAGGCGCGACGCCCTTCTTTTTTTCGAGGCGTGGCAGGGTCTCATTGACCAGATATTCGAGTAATTCCCCCAGCGTGGCATTAGGTTTGGCGTGAGCGAGTAGTCCCTTGATTTGTTGAAGCCTTTGATAGACCTCGTCCGAAACCACGATTTTGAGTTCACGGTCTTTTTCAGATGAAACAATTCGCTCGCGTTCCAGCGGCATAAAGCCTGCGCGTTTGAATTTCCTCGAGATGTGAAAAAATGAGCCTCGCGAAAAAGTGTCAAGGGGTCCGTAAAATGATTAAGGCTGCGCAGTGTAGTTTATCTTCAATCCGCCCCATCCTCAAACGACCCGTCCAGGTAATCGGAGATGTATGCGTCGCTGAACTGACCGGCTCCGTAAGCCTGGGTCAGCTTCGTCACCAAAGTCGCCAGAGAAAAGGTTATCGTGTCTCCCGGTGCAAGCGGTTTGACGGCGGCATAGGCGAACTGGAGCTCCAAGTCCTTGGTGACCGTCTGGCCATTGATGCTCATTGAGTACTGGGCGCCGCCGCAGACCGCCGGATTCTTGTGGACCACGACCTTGAGGTGCTTGATCGCGACGCCCGTTGGCAGCCCCGCCTTGCCCCAGGTCGCGGCGCGCGTGCCGTCTCCCAGATCCACCATGCCGATCGTCAGCTGCATCAGATCGGAGCCATCCTTCTGGATCGCGCTTCCGTCATCGGCCTCGAGTTTCATCTTTTCGAGGCAGAGCTGAAGACTCGTGATCGGGGAGGCCGTGGCGAAGGCGCTTTTTGGCAGCGCCAGCAGCTCGAGCAGATTAAAGAAAGGCGGCTGCCTGCGGCCTGCCGCCAGAGGGGTGTTGTAGGCCCTGCTCGCCAGCACGATGTCCGAAGGATTGCCCGTACCCGTTCCGCCGCCGCATCCCGGCGTAATAAACGCGGCCGAGCCGAGCAGGGTGAGGAAAATCTGGACTAACTTATTTCTGTTCATTGTGAACTCCCATCGCCATCGAGTTTATTTTTCTGCGTGAACGGAAATACGGCCAGCGCGACATGGTAGACCTCGTCGCCCGCGGGCCCTTCCTTCGCAACCTGCTCAATCTGCCGGTAGGCCTGTTCGAGAATTTTCTTCACTTCCTCATATTTTTCGGGAGTCGCCGCCAGCGTGTAGCTGTTCAGATTGCGCCGGTCACCCGGGACCGCATCGATCGACCGGGCAGCCAGATCGTACATCTGGCCGTAGAAGCGGCGAAGCGCCAGCCGATAAACGTGCCCCTGGCAGTCGAGCTGGCGGTCGGGCGGCATCACCGAGCCGTCGGCCCGTTTCTCAAGGAAGCCGTGTTTGAAAAGAAAATCAAGGGAGGCGGCAATTTTCGTGCGGCTAACTTTTTTCCACAATCTAAGTTGAATCCACTTGGGGTCAATCCTGAATAAACTGGTCCCCTTGCCTAGGTTTTTTGCAGGCTAACTTCTGGAAATTAAACAATAACATCCAATAGCTTCTCAAGTTTTCAACAGAAACACGGTTTTACTTTATTATTCCAATGAGTTACCCTCCTTCAGACCTGGAGTGAGGGACCAGCTCAGTTTGGGTAGACCCGACAAATGCGATTTAGTTCGGTTTGCCGCCTTCGCAAGGAGGTTCTTGCGTAGCGCCATTGCCCATATCCCGTTTCATACAAGCCTGCATCTCCGCCGGTTTCATGGCGGACATCCTGATGGTAGTAGCCGTTACACCCGCAGGTGGATTGCAATCCCACTTTTCAGCTGTCAGAAATGAAGCATCCGGTGTGCCTACATCAATGAGCGTCTTGGCATCGACTGTGGCATAATAGGTCGCGGTTGAGGGGGATGGATCAACGGTTTGATCTTCTTTCCAGCATACGGTTTTCTGGGCCTGTGAAGTTCCCCCACCCCAGTCAAAAATTGCTTTCGCGCATCCCTGCCCGAGAGCGGCAGTGCTTAAATCCGTCCCGAAAGAGTAATCGGCGATGACGGACATCTGATGTTGTTGAGTAACCGACGCAAATGTACCCGTTCGGTAGGCATCGAGAGTCACCTTGCCGGATTCCTCAGTCATTTTGGCGTACTGGCTCATGTTCATGGTGGTCGCAGCGGGAGCTCCCCCGCCGGGGGGAGGCATTAAAGCACTTCCTGTGAACACGCCGTTGTGCTCAAAAGTCTTCGCCGAACTCCACTTGCCATCGGCATAGGTGCCCGTCACCGTTGTGCGAGCGCCTCCAGTGTTCACAGGCACACCGGTGTTGCCGCCGCCGAAGGAGTGATATCCTACCGCTGTTACTGTGCAGGTGCCAGCAGCGCAAACGATACTTACATAATTATCTTGAACCGTCGCACTTTGAAAGCAGGTGGCCATCGTGAACGATGTAATCGCGCCAGTGGCGTCTTTGGTCGCACTGAATTTGACTTTTCCGCCGGCCGCCGTTCCATCGGGCTTTGTGCCGCCCCCGACTGCAAGGTAATGATCGGTGCCATCATAGGTACCGGTAAGCAGGCCGGCGTTGTCCATTGCTCCTAAAAAACATTTCATCTGGTCGGCTTGACCTGCTTCGCGGAAAAGGTTCTTGAATAAGCGCGCATTTTCGCAAGCTGCGCGGGACTTACTGGTCCAGGTCGCTGATCCCGCACTGCCCAAGGGCTGACCAGCGCCGCTCGCCATCACTGCATAGGTATTGATGTCATGGTCAAACAATCTAAGTGCTGTTGTCGCAGTACCCACGCCCGTCGTTGCATCTGGCAGAGCCGCGATACTTACCGCCGCAGAAGAGGCTGCCGGTGTATCTTTTTTGCCGCAGCCTGCGTTCATTGCCACCGCGAGAACGATCGTAAACAAGAACAGCCTTCCTCGCATAATTTCACTCCTTTGCGCACAGTTAAAATATCAGATGCGATAAAAAGTATTTTGAACCTACGATCCGAGGATGTCTACAAAAAGTGAAAACTGGCCCCCCAGCCTAGGAAGCCTGAGTGAAGCAGTGAGGTAAAGTCGCTAAGAAATTACGCTCGGATTGACGAATTTCACAAAACTAAGGTCTTCACAGTCACTCAGTTTAAAAAAGGCAAACCACGGCTTGAAGTACAAGCTCCTAACGGTGGAAAGAGAACCTTGAATCATCCGCTAGGTGCTCGGAGACTCAGTGAGCACGGTATTGTGATAGTAAACGTAGATGGCGATGTGCGCCGCAAGGCGGTCTTTTCGCTTGGTGGTGCACCAGGTTCTGCGAAACAGCCGATTAATATTTGCACGAAGCATCGCGGCCGTGTGATTGAACGAAAATAACGGGTCAAAACCGGTCTTTTTGAGCTCCCCCTGACCCACAATACAACCCCGCGAACCCTTAATGGTCTTGTGGGTGATTGTTTGAGGGAGCGATTTTTTGATCCAACTTGGGTACTTGGGATTTTGATCCGAAGTGATTTCCGCTTGAGGATCCAGAACTTTTGCGATTTCCGCAAAAAGTGACGCGGCCGCAGCCGGGCGGCCATCATGACGATGACCGTATTTTTTGAGCGACTTTTCAACCAACATTCCTTTGCTTGGCATTTCACAGACGCGAAAACCGAGGATTTTTCGGCTCTTGGTCTCAACCACGAGTGGAACACTGAGTGGCAGGCACTTGGATTTTTCGAAAGTCTCCATTTCATCAAATTGCGCCTCCTTAATCTTGTTCTCTCCCTGAGCGAGCGATTCTAGAAATGCCTGATGAGATAAGCTGGCTTGCTGAGCCCAAAACAGAAACTTCCGCACCAGGGTTTTTCGATCAATTCCAAGCAGTCTGGCATTTCTTCGTTGAGACACTCCTGAAGCAAGGAGTTTCATCACTTGGTAATTGATCGCTCTTTTTTTCTGTCTAAAACACGCGGTCAATCGAGACGAGGAAAAAGATCTTTTACACCTTAGACATACAAAAACCGGAACTCGTCTGGAGTCGGAAGTTCTGAAATAATACCCTTTGCGCTTAAAACCGTCCGAATTCCGGACAGTGGTGTCGGCTTTCGGACTGGGGTCCAGGGTCGCCGTAGAAACGGAAAAAGACGGGCATTCGGTATAAGGGCATTTGAGCGCTAAACCAGCTGAAATTTGTTTGTTCATCAGTCGGGTATTAAACAAAACCCGTGCCGTTACCGAGGCTTCTGCTTACAGCCTCACCCTTCAGACCTAGGCTGGGGGACCAGTTTTAACCTTCTAAGGCAGCGTTTCCAGCTCCGCAACCGTTTTGCATCGAAAAGGCGGGCTTTCAGTCATTTCGCGTTGGAGGGTCGAAGCGACTTCCTTTTGGTAATGATGGCCGGGTAAAATCACCGTTTCAAGAGGGAGCTTCTTGATTCGTTGAAGCGACTCGAAAAGTTCTCGAGGGTTTCCTGAGGGGAGGTCGGTGCGGCCACAATCCCGAATAAAGACGGTATCGCCCGTCAATAAATAGGGAGGGGTGGTGTTTGAAACCCAAAAACAACACTCGCCGGCGCTGTGCCCTGGAGTGTGAAGGACTTTGACCTCGATGTGGCCGATTTTCAGGGTTTGGCCATCGTTGATTTTCCGTAACGAGGGGTGATTTTTAAGGACTCGTGGAAGCCGGTGAAGATCGGCGTCATGTACTGAAATAGGGAGCTCCGGATTTATCTGGGCCAGGGCGGGAACCCCTGCGGTGTGATCACCGTGAGTGTGGGTCAGTAAAATCTGTCTAAGAGAAATGCCGTGCTTTTTGAGCGCCTCAAGCGGGGGGGCTAGGTCACTTTGAGGATCGACAATTGCGGCCTCTCGAGTTTGCCAATCGATGATCAGATAGATCAGATTGTGGCCGTCGCCTATTTCGAATTGCGCAATGGGTTGGTTTTCAATTAGCCCTTGGGCGGAATGACCCCTAAGAGAGGGCGGTAGCGAATTCATGAATAAGGTCTCCTGCGTCCAACCTAGGTCTGGAGCGTGCGCCGGGTCAAGGCGCTTTTTAGTGAGGAGACGCCATGCCGCAAATCCCCCCGCCAAAAGGAGGATGTACTCGGGACGAATGAATTGCGCGTCTTTTCGAGCTGCGGAAACACCCTTAAAGGTGGCGCTTAAAAACCGGTTTTTTTGTATGGCAAGTTCCTGATCAAGTTGGGCTTTTCTTTGATGAATGAAGTGGATTCGAGATGTCATATTTTGAGTTCACGGTTGCTGATTCTTTGGCCGTTCCAAAAGCACAATCCCGCTGTTCCGCCTAAGAGCACCAAAATGGAGAGCGCCAAAACCCAGGGCGAAACGCCTGCTTCACGCAAGCCTTGCGTGATCCAAAAAAAAGTAAAACCGACAGTCGTCACCGCCAAAACAAAGCCGATGCCCCACCACATCATTCGTTGAGCTTCGACGCGAGCTCGGAGTTCAGCGCTCAGGGCCATTGATTCGCGTTGAGCTTGAAGCCAGCGCGATGCTGCATCTTTAGCTTCACCAAATAGGGGGATAGGGTTTTGAAACAAGCTGGGATTAGGCGTCACGTGCGACCTCCGTGCTCAGCCAGACAATGCAAGAAACAGCCCTGCTACTGAATGCTGTTTTGACAAGCGCGCCCTAATCGGTCCGCGATCGCATGCCCTAACCCATGAATCGAGGCGCAAGGTTCAGCAAAGATCACTTGTGCGTCGGAGGTATCCAGTGCACGCATTTTGCTAAAAAGCGTGCGCGCGGCTTCATGAAGATCTCCGTTGGAACTCAAGCAAAGAGCTGTGATTCGAGGATGATGAGCGGCCCCGCCGGGGGTGAGTAAATGGTGGACAATTCGTTCATCGATTTGCGGGTCCTCGTCCTTTTGAAGCAAAAAACCCAGGTGCTGGGCACCCGCTGCGCGCTGGACAATTTCTTCCCAATGTTGAGCTTCAAGATGAGGGATCGTGGCCGGAAGCATAAACATGGGTTTCGAGGGCGCGTAGTGACTGTCCAACATTCCGGGGGCTAACATTCCTGCAGCAATGGGGTTTGAG
>JBBCAW010000107.1:0-13021 GCA_051382295.1 Bdellovibrionota bacterium FG-1
GGGGCGGGGGCGCCCCTTTTGCGAGGGGTCGGGCGAATACGCGGAGGACGGTAGGTCGCCGTAAATTGCTGAGTGGCGGGAGCCTCTTGAATTTCAAGCGTCGTGCGACCGGCTAACGAAGAACCATTCTGGGCCTCGTGCTGAATTTTTTGAAGTTGGTCCGCAAATTCGAGGTTCGTCTTGGCGAAGTGAGTGGTAAAACGAACGTGTTTGAAGGGGTGGCCTTCGCAACGGGACTGGGCTTGCTCTTCGTTGGTCATGTCATAACCGAGCAGATCCACTTCAATCGAATCCGTGAGGGATTCGTCGAGTTTTTCGAGGGCTTTGCAGGGGTCATCGCCGCAGGTATCCTGTCCGTCCGTGATGATCAAGGTTCGCGCGATTTTCTGTGTCGCGGTTTTTTGGGCCAACATCCGAATCGAGGCTCCGAGCGGAGTCATGGCAAATTTTCCCGGCCTTTGGTGGGTCGCCCAGTTATCCAGTTCTTCGGCGCGTTTCAGCGCGACCTCCATGCCGTCACAGCCTGCGGATTTCCCCGAGCCAAACGAGATCACCAAAATCGGATCTTGCGCGCGATAGGACGAAGACAACGCCCCCATGTTTTCGACCAAAATATCCCGTTTGCTCTTGTCCTCGAGTTTTTGATCCATGGAGCCGCTAAAGTCCAGAATCAACGCTAAGGCGATCAAGGCATCAGTCGACATCCGAGAGTTCTCCGCTATGATTCAAATTGAGGGCGAAGCTCAGCGTGAGTCCGCCCGCCCAGTTGAGGTAGCGATACTCTGGATTGGCCGTCAGCACTTTCGAAATGCGCGGGCCGCTCCCAGTCTGCCAGACTATGTCCATGCCGCCAAAAGCGCCCAGGCCAAATTCCAGGGCGGAAGAAAACTTTCGTTGGAAAAGCGTTCTTCTTAAATCGATGGAGAACCAGCTGGCAGTGACCGCCGTTCCCCGATAGTTGGCCGAATCCTGAGTCGTGCCTACCACGCTTTTTAAAATTTCCAAGGTCAGCCAGGGGCTTTTGATGCGCGTGCCGAAATAAACAGATTGGCTCAAGGTCGAAAATGCGACGGGGGCTTCCGGCTCAATGGTCAGTCGTTCTTGGCGAAAGCCGCCCAGCAAGCCAAAGAGCCAACGGGCCTCATCAGGTTTCCAGGCAACGAGTAAATGTCCGTCCCAGCCATCCGTGTGACCGGTTCGTTCTTCCGTCCCGGCGGCCGACGTGGTCACGGTCTCTAATGAGCCAGCCATGGAACGTTCAAATGCGCCCTGCAGATGAAAAATCATCGTCCCATGATCAAAGTCGGGATTCCAGGGGGTCGTCCAGCCGAGGCCAATCGTGTTATTGGCGTTCAAATGGTTCGCCGACTCGGTCTGGGTATTGGCCGTGGTCGAGAGAGCGCGTTTTTCCAGCGCCGATTGCAGGGCGAGCGAGAACTTTCCGAGGCTAAGGGATCTTTCGTCTTTTTCAAAAGTCGGAATCGCCAAGACGGTGGTATTTTTTGCCAGCACCGGCGCCGGTCGTGGCAATTCGGGCGGGCGGGGCGTCGCCATTTTGGCAAAGGCCAGTTGATCGACCGTTAAAAAATGCAGCGAACCTCTCGGCAGACGGCCCTCAGCCTCCACACGTAAGCCATCTTGAAACTTGCTGGCCTCATCCGAGGAGAGCGCGGCGACCCGTCTACAAAAGGGATCACACAAATAAATTTCCGAAAGAATAGAATCTTTGGGACGCCCCAGGGCCAGTCGCTTCATGCGAGTGGCAACGTCCTCATTCAGGTGATGTGCCGTGGGCCGCGCGGGACGGGGAGGTCGGGGCGGACGCGGGGGCCGCGCCGGGCGAGGTGTGCGCGCAGCGCGCGCCATCCGAGGAGCGTGAAACACGCGCGGAACGGCATCTTCGGTCGCCGAGGCCAACAAAAGAAAAGGCTGAGAAAAAACGAGCAAAATCAAGGCCGTAGGGCATCCGTGCCACACTCAAATCATTGTAATCCAAAAGCTTCATGATATCATTAAATAATGATCGGTGCATGCCGACCTACGGTCATTGCCTTGCTTTTGTGGGCCCTCGGGGGAGGGCTTGCGGGCTGTTCTTTGGCCAAAAATTCGGTCCCATTATCTAGCCTCGCCGATTATCGAAATTTGCCCGTCGACGCCGAATTGAGTCTGTTTGCTGTCAATTCAGGCCTTTCTGAAAGCGCTTATGTCGGCACCCTGCAAAGGACGACGACGGGGATTGAGTTGCCTGCGGCCGCGCTTTCCGACATTCAAGCTCGAAGTGCGGCGCAACCCGTGGCTTTTGTGATCAAATCATTTTCGGTCGCGGCGGCCACGGGGAGTGATTATTTTTTAGAAACCCCGATTTTGAGTTCTTCCCTCGAATTCAGCGGCGCGACCACGGCGCTTTGGTTGGCCGTTAAACTGAGTGTCAAAAATGCGGCAAAAGTGTTGAAAATCGATCGCGCGACTTGGGATGATCTCTTATTTGTACTGGAAAATTCCTGCAAAAATTGCAAAACGATGAGTACTTCCGAGGTCTGGGCGGTGTTGCGAAGTAATGCTGAACTTCAGACCTCCCTCAATTTATCGCTGAGTCAACTGAATCCACCCGTACAGCTTCTTCAAACTGTTTTGGATTCACCTCCGATCCAGATTGCCAAGAGCGTGCCGGTGAGCGTGAATGGTATCGCAGTAACGCAAGCCATTGTGGAGGGAAGCACGCTCTCTTTTGAAGCGGAGTTCTATGCACCGGATCAGGCGAGTGAGCGGATCGCGCCGACTTCGTGGAGCAGCTCCGCCTCCGGCAACACGGTCTTTGCAACCAACGCGGCGACGGCCAGCAAATATTTCGATTTCTTCACCGCGGGCACGGACACCATTACGGCTGGCACGAATTTGACGGACGGACGCAGTGCTTCGGTCGTATTTAATCAGAGTGTCGCTAACGTCAATCAACCCCCGACGTGGGCGAGTATTCCCACCCCAAGTTTTATCGCAAATCATCGCAATACTCTGGATCTTTCGCTTTATGGTCAGGACATCGATGGCGATCCAATGACCTTCAGCTTGGTTTCTGGACCAGCGGGGCTGACCCTGAATGCTTCGACGATCGAGTGGAATCCCACGCAGGCTCCTAACCCGGATCAGCTGGGCACTTTCGAGGTCATCGCGAAAGTGCGATCCACGGTTTTTGATGCGTCCGTGACCTTTCATGTCGCGGTGACGCAGGATCATTTGCCGTCTTTTGCCCTGGGAATCCCGAGTTCCTGGAACCTCAGCGAAGGCACGCTCGGCGTTTTCAGTTTTGCCACACAGGATACGGAGTCTGATCCGCTGGCTTTGAGTTGTGTCAGTGGTTGCGCTGCGATTGTGTCAGGGAGTCCTGCCGATGCCGGTTGGCCCTCCAGTTATAGCTATGGCGGTGTGCCGGGAGCTCAGACGATTTCGATTTCCTACAAACCGAGTTACCTTGAAACGATTGGGGGCGATGCTGCGCGGGCGATTGTGCTTGGACTTTCTTATGATCAAATCGCTGACCCAAATTTACGACAAATCACGCCCGTGGAGTTTCCGCTCACTTTGAATATCACCAATACGGATGATCCGCCTTCTTGGATCGCGGGCGGCGCGATTCTGACCGAGGATCACACGGGTGGGGCGGCGTTAACCGAAAATGTGGCCTTCACTTCGACAACCGCCTTCCTCGCCATCGATCCCGCGCCCGGCGCGACGGCCCTCACTTACAGCGTGCCTGCGCTCCCGACTTATTGTCCTTGGCTTACGCTCAACGGCAGCCGCAAGGTGACGGGCACGCCCGGCTATGCCTCGCCGGCAACGTGCGTGTTTCAGATTCGTGCGACGGACACGCATGGACTCTTTAGTGATTCGCCGAACATCACCTATGCCATCACAGATGTAAACCGCCCTCCCGTGACTGCAATCGCCTTACCCGACCAAACCATCGCCGAAGGGCAAACGCTGACGTTGGCGTTGGCCACGTACTTTAGTGACCCGGACGTGACGGTCGGTGACCCGCGCGAAACTCTCGTTTATAGCTGCACGAACTGTCCCGCAGGAGCGACGATCAGTGGCTCGACCTTGACTTACATTCCCGCTTATAGCATATCGACCGGCGCGCCTGTTGCTTTCAATGGTGTTCAAATCACCGTGACGGACAAGGGGGGCGCGACCGCCAGTCAGACCTTCAAGATTACCGTGACCAACGCCCTGGGACCTCCTGTTATTGCCTTCAGTTCGGGTACCCTCACGCTTGCGGCAAACCAGGTTACGCAAACCGAGACGGATGCCGCCGGTACGATCATCGTCGGGGTGAGCTTCTATGCTGGCGATGCGCCTTACGCCTATGATCTGAGTGTTTCCTGTTCACCTAGTTGCAGTGGCAGTTTGGTGAGTTTGCCGGTGACTTCCGGCAGCACCGCCGCTAATTATAACCTGAACATCACCCCGTCTTATACGGATGGCGATGGCGGAACGAACGCGAGTCAGAAAAACTACACGGTGACGATCTCTGGGGCCCAGAACGCCGGTATTCTGACCGGCTCGAGTTCGTTCGTTTTAAATATTGAGAATGTCAATCGCCTGCCAACGGCTCTCGTGATCGCCGGTGATAACGGGGTTGGAACTTATGCCTTTACGATCGATGGTTCAACTTGGAACAGTCATACCACCGCGCTGAGCACTGCCGATCCCGATGGCACTAATGACGCCTATACTTATAGTTTTGTCACCACCACCTATGCGGCCGTGGGGAGCCTCTCTGGCTCAAATTGGAGCTTTAATCCGATTCAAGCCGGCTGCGCCAGTGGGAGTGAAACCGTGGTTAAAACTTTTGATCTTAAAACCTCAGACAACCGAGGGGGGACCGTCACGCGCCGGCTGCAAATGACCGTGCTGAACGCTCAGACCGGGGGGGGCGGGTCGTGTCCGTACTAAGCGGTCAGGGAAAAAGAAGTCAGGGCAAAAACCAATAAAACCCAAGGGAAGCGTGAAAAAACGTTACCTCACGATTCAACGTCGTCCCTAGCCCCGTTTCCATTCGCATTCCGAAACGGCGGAGAATGGTATAATCGAGTCCCAGTTTGCCAAGAATCCCCACGCCGCTGCTATTCAAACGGGTCGTCGTAGTCGTGCTGCCTACGGTGGTTGCGCGTGAAAGCGTCCCTTGGCTAAAATCCACGCCTAACCCTAAATAGGGGCTCCACGCCTGGCGGTACCATGCCGTCCGAAAAATTTCCTCGCCTCCTGGAAGTACGCCCGGAGTGCCATTCCAAAAGTACCAGCGCCCGATCAGGCTCGTGACGCCCACGCCGCTAATAATCGGCGAGAGGCTTGCGGTTCGGAGATGCTCGAGGGCTAGGGTTTTTGTAGTATCCGCGGACCACTCGAGGGAAGCTGCCAGCAACAGCGGACCTTCATTGAGTACTTTTGGGCTGATGCTTACGGCTGAAACGCCATACCCCATGAGCACGCCCAGGCGAAAGCTGGACAGGCCGCCGCTCTCCTCGGCGCTGGCCAAGCTCCCGCACAAAAGCCCATTACAAAATCCGCCCCACAATCCAAAAAAAAGGAAGCTACGCGGCCATCGGTCTGACATTTTCACGTGTTTTCTCGTTGGCGGTTTCTAGGTGAAGATCGATCTGCCCATTCGCAAGCAATTCATTGAGCCGGCCCTTCAGGGACAAGAGATGATTCTCCCGTTCGTCGGCCGTGGTGCGGTCCTCGCGTTTGAGTCCATCCTCCACGATTTGCCGGGTCATGGGGGGGCAGACCGCGAGCACTCTTCCTTTAACTTCCGGAATCAGACGCAAAAACGAGGCAATTTCACCCTGCGGGGCCGTGGCAAAGAGGCTGGTCAGCGCAGCGTCCGACCACCAACCGACAAAAGCCAGGGAAGGGTAGTTTTCCTTGAAAGAAGTCATCGCGGAGCCCAGTCGTTCCTCGAGTTTTCGCAGAATGGCGATTTCGGCGGTTGGCTTGAGCGATTCAAGCAGTCGCGCCAGCATAGGTTGAACCTGGATTTCGGCTTCGGCAGCCGTGCCATTGAATTTGGACTTGAGCGAGTTGTTGAGTGCTTGCACGTCGGTCTTGGAAACCTTGTCGAGTTTGAACGCTTCTTCAATGAGTTCCTCCAACGAATCCGGAGACAAGGTTCCAAAGTATTGGGTCCGAGTTTGTTCGGGCATGTGGAGTGCGACCAGGGTGCGCATCCGCGAATTCTCATTGATCAGCATTTCATTCAACAGGCCTCCATTACTTCGACCCAGATATTCGAAGGGTTTCTCCATACCCTCGGCGCCAAGGGTTTTAAAGGCCACGACATCCCAGTACACTTTTTCAACCGTTTGGAGGCGATCGAGTAAAGGAAATTCGGACATCCGTTTAAAGACATCAATCATGCCATTGCGTGCCTCGGCCGGCACATTAAAATGCTCCTGCATCTCGGTGACCGCGTCGATGAAGCAGGCCATTTTGAAGGTGCCCTCTTCTCCGGCCTGCGTCCACGTGGCCATGATAGGTTCAAGCCTGGGTCCTAATTGGGTGACCAGGGTCCTAATTTTGTCCAAAAACCCATTAATTTCGGCCTGAATTTGCCGCGGCGAACGCGTGTGATGAATGGGCTCGGGCGTTTTTTCTTCTTCTATTTTTTTAGGGGGAGGCGGGGCCTCGGCTGTAAGCGCCGGGCTTTGCAGTTTATGTAATTCTACCGTCGTCTTCCGTTCTTCAAGCGCATCCTTGGAGACCATATTTTTCCAACCCAACAAGGCCAGTAAAATAGCCAAACTAAAAACTGTCAGCCCCAGCAGCGTTTGCATCTCCGCGACCCGATCCAAAGGGGTCTTTTCGCGCGGGGGCAGCGGCTTCTCCGGAGGGGGCGTGGGATCCACGGGTTTTTTCTTAATAAAAGTAACGGAGCTTTTCCCGGTCTCCTGAAACTCATTTTTTACCCGTTGTTTGAGCCAGGTTCCGACTTGTTCTTCAGTGGCTTTGTCCAGCGTATCGATCAAGCCGACCGATAAAACAGCCGAAACAATCTCGTATTTGTTGAGCAACCCTTCGGGGGGCTTGAATTCCAGGCGATCCAGTTCAAAAGTGCCCAGCATGATATCCGGGGGCGGGGCTTTATCTTCGGTCGGTTGGGGTTGCCGGATTGGCTCGATTTCAACTTGCGCGCTCACGGTAAAACTCTCGCGATCCAAAAGCGTGGCCAAGCCGGTCCGATATCGCTTGGCGAGCATGTCCTCGAGCAAGGCTTTGGCCCCGATCATCTCGGAAGTGTAAGGGGCTTCGACCGGCGCGGGGGTGTCGGGTCCCGCAGCGAGGACGGTTTGAAAACTGAGGGCCAGCAGCAAAAAGCCAAGTACGCATCTATTCAATCTGTTAGTCCATCTCGTGGTCCATCTCATGATCGCGCCCCCCCCGTACCGGTGGCGGGCCTGTTTAAGAGTTTGCGGAGTTTGGAAATCATTTTTACCGCGTCGTCCATCTGCGCATCCAAAGTCAGGGCTTCCTCGAAGGATTTTAGGCTTTCCTCATATTTGTGCTGAAGGTAGTAGACCGAACCCCGCATCGAAATCGCGCGCGGAAAACGGGGGGAGATCTGCAGGGCCTTATCTATCTCAATTTGCGCGCGCTCGTAGTCACCTTGAACGGCAAATTTTTGCGCCATAAAAAGAATGCGCAAAAGCTCGCTCGCGATGTGGTCCTCTTTGGCTCCTGCGGTAAGTTTAACGTTGAGGCCATTCGTGAGGGTTCCAAGACGACCCGTTGGGAGCACGTAGTGTTCGGTTTGAAAACCTGATTTTTCGAGGATCAGCTCGACAAAGTCATTGGAGGGAAACGGCTCACCCGTTCGCTTTGCGAATTCCGCGCGCGAAAAATCCACCGGCGTCGTGCCGAGTGAGATCCGTTCGCCCGTCGTCGGCTTGAGCGCATAGACCGTGGCTTCTGCAGGATCACTCTTAATGACCAGGTGTGAGGCACAGCCCCCCAACGTCACGACGATGGCGATGACCAGCCCGACCCGCTGCAAGGCAGTGCGCAAAACATGAAAAAATAAAAAGGGTGAAAAATTGCCCATCCTTTTACCGTTTCGTCTGATTTCAGGATGAACTTAACCTTTTTCCACAATCTGACGATCAGTGCTTGTGGCAAAAGTCCGCGTTGAACATTCCATACCCATGCCTGAAAGCGAAACCGCCCCTGAGCGGCGTTTTTCAGAACGGCGGATCGGTGACGAGTTGCGCTCCGCAATTGAGGGCTTTGAGCAAGAAATTACCCAAACTCATGAGGGAAAACGGTTACTCGAACAGGAAAATCACCGCCTTCGGGGCGCCGGTTTAGCGCTCCAAGAAGAACTCGCGGCAAAAGAGCAGGAGCTCGAACTCATCCGCGCGACCTTGGCCCAGGCGCAGGAAGAAGCCCGAACACAAGAGCGGGCCTTCAATACGCAGCTGCACGCGACTACTTTGATCCACCAAGAAAAAATCGAGATGATTCAACAGGCGGCGGTGAGACAAGTTGCGCAAGCCGAAGAAAAAATCGTCGCCTTGCACCGCGTTTTTGAGGCCAAGATCCGGATAGAGCACGAAGAGCAAGCGAAAACACGTGAAAAAATGGGGTTATTGGAAACGCAGCTTTGTGAGGCTCGGCAACAGGTACTGGATCGCGAATCCCAGGTTTCGCGCCTGAAAAAGGAAAATCATCAGCATCACGTCGAACTTGTTCAGGGTGCGAGGGAGTCTTCTCGCTTGGTGGCCGAACGGAAAGCAGCCCAGCAAGCCTCACAGATCGAGGGTCAGAGAAGGTTTCAGACCGAACAAGCGGCTCTTGCGAAACTGGAAACCGCGATGGCGCAAATCGAGTTTTACAAGGACGAGTTGACTCATTTTAGAAATCATTTGGAATCAGTGAAACCAACGATTGAAGCGCAGGCTCGTCAAATTCGTAAGGAGGCCGAGGAGTATTGGCGCGCCCGCCTCGCCGAGAAGGAGCGTGAATGGCTCGACAAAATTTTGGCGGCTCAAGGAGAGTGTGCGCGACTGAAGGCCGAACGGGACTCGACCCAAGCGACGCACCAGTCGGCGATTGTGAACGCCCAGGTGCGTTTGGACAGTTCTTTGGCGGCACTGGCCGCTGAAAAGCGAAAATTTGCGCAAGATCTCGAAAAACTTGCGGTCGAAGTCGAACAAATGAAGTGTTTGCACCCGCTGCGGGATTGTCTGCGGTTGACCGAACGCGAGCTTCACCGAACCGAGGGTGAACTCAAGGGTCTGCACCCCCTGCGTCCGGAGCGGCAGTCTTTGGAAGGGACCTTGGCTCAGCTTGAGGAGCAAAAGAAATTTCTGGAGCAAGTGATTGGCAAAGCGTCCTCGGATTTTGACGAGCAGGCGAGAAAAATTCGGAATAAAACGCTAGTTAATTAGATTTATTGGATATTTTAACTCTCGATTCGGATTTCGAAATCTATCATTGGTCCTCACGAAAAATGTTTAACATTCTCGTGGAGCGGTGAAGCCGATGGCGTTCAGCTCACTCCGTCATGGTTCGTTTCTGAAAATACTGCCGAAGCCTCGCCAAAGCATCTTGGTTAATAGTCCTACCAGCATGATCTAGCTGCCACAGCGCCACGTCTGGGAAGCGAAGAAAAATCTGTATGAGTCGGGCAGGTGCAGAATCAATCGATTTATTCTGTTCGACTCTGTTCACGGTAATAACGCTCAAGCCGAACGCACGAGCAAGCTCATACCGAGATAGGCCCAACTCTTTTTTGATTCTAATGAGCTGACTCGAATCAAAACGCTCTAAAGGCACTGGCTCGAAAACGAAAGTAGAGGGCCCTTTTCGTCCTATCGTAGTAAGGAGGACAATTGGATTTTTTTCGTTGAGTGAAATACCAACGGAACGACAGTATTCCTCGAATGCTGGGTTCGCGCGCGAAGGGATGCGATCAGAAAGCGAGGCAAACAGTTTTTTTCCTTTCGACCAGTGCACCTTTTTGAATAAGTCTAGATCCGGACCGACTGGAATAGCGTTTTTTGATAAAGCATATTTCTGGTCATATTCAAATTTGTACAGCTCGCGGTCCGGCTCATAGGATAGTACCCCAACGTAGATTCTACGCGTTCGGTTTTCAGTAAATACTTCAAGTCGGTTAGAATCCATTTCTAGTTGCATCTTTCAACTCCTGAATCCGCTTCGCGATTAACTTCGAAATAGCCCCCTTCATTAGGTTAGAACAAAAGCTTTCTGAAATTACCGCTTGGATTTTTTCCTCATTAATACGTCCTGTGAACGTTTTGACGTGATCCGCGAATCCACACGAACTGAATTCGACGACATAATCGTACATCGTTGGTTCCCGCGAGCGCTCCGTAAATATCTTCCCGCGAGGATCAAAGTCAGCCCTTAAAAATTCCCCCGACTCCAAGCCAAGATAGGACGTATTATCGTAGACGGGAGAAAGTGACACACGCTGCGGGGTTATCACAAAAGCCAAGTTACGTCCGTGCCTGTCATGGTTGCCAATCAGCGCATCGAAGAGGCACGTATGAATAAATACCTCCAAATCATAGGGTCGTTTCGTTTCTTGCTGAATGATCTGAAGAAGTGAAGCGCAAGAGTACGCTTGGTCCGCTTGGAAATAGTGATAGATATGCGTAAGATTGGAGGATCCGCCGCCGCGCCTGATGAAGTTTTTGGTTACAAATGTACGATCACCAAAAAGTTCAATCAAATAGTGATCCGCGATAGGCAAACCCAAGGCTTGGCCTATCTGATTGCAGAGATATTCTACTTCCGGAAGTTCAGGAGCCTTTTTTTCGTGGACCTTCAAAATGTAGCTATCGCCCGCTAAATCGGCAGAATATTTTCTGAATTTTCCATGGAAGAAGCTTGAGATAAACCCCTTGGCTGGGTCTATCGCCGGTGACGGTAGGGTCGGCTCGCGGCTTTCAGTTGACTGCCTCACTAAACTGACAAATTCGGCGGGCTGCTTCAGCTTAAACCAAGTCAGGAAACAAGCTTCATGCAAGCCGTAGCGAGACTGTGCACCAGCAATCGGCTGCAAGCATTTGAAGCACCTTTTATTGTTCATGTTTTTTGCGGAAGCCCTTTGTTAAGCTCAGTATAATGATATACATATATACCACATGTGTGTTACTATAGATATATATCACAACTAAAGCGTAATACATATATACTAAGGCATCGTAACAAAAAGACTCTTATTACAAATGCATGAAATTACTAAATTATTTAAAGTTTAACGCATTATATGCGGCGGAATCTTGAAAAAATGGGAGATTCGGCCGAGTTTGTGCTGTCTTTGGCGCGACCTTATTAAAGATGCCCAGTCGCTTTCCCCTTGTGGCTTGCAAGAACAATGAAAGTGACCATCCCCAAAAGAAAGGATTCGATTCTTATTGTATGCGGCTCCGTTGCCGCTTTCACAACCGGGTTACGAAATCTCCGATCTCAATGCGTCCTTTCACTGGTGAATCCGCAACCCAATTCATCAATAACAATTTCTTCGGAACCCGTGGTGAACTTCGAAAGGACTTTTCACGCCTTTTCAAATCTTTGTTTGATGAATACCGAAAGCATGTTGCCGTCATTCGGGCTTTGGCCGCTCATCCATCGGGATACACCCATCAAGAATTGCTGGGAGTTCTACAGCTTCCGGGCGGTGGGAGATTCTCAGAAGCGCTGGAAGAATTGGAGGAGTCACATTTTATTCAATTTACTCCGAAGCTCGGGAACAAGAAGAAAGAAGGAGTGTATAGACTCATTGATCGCAAAGACGACACGATCAATCTCTGCGAGATGAAGTATACAGGCTCCGTTTTCAAGCTTACTGCAACGGAAGCTAAAAAAATTCGGGATAGAAAAGATGAACTCCTGAGTATCGTGAAAAAAGGAACTTCAGTCATCGTAATACTGGTCACGCCGCTGCCAGTGAGCAAGACCATGGCCCACTATACGGGGCTTATCGATGACCAGGTAAATCTAGACGCCTTCTTCAAAAACTGACATTGGCCCTATCACTCTAAGATCACCAACGGCAGGCCCACTGGCTCAAGGCTCGAAACACTCATTGGAAGACAGGATCTTTTTCAAATTTTTATCCAATGTCCAAACCTTGAGTTTGTTTTTTCTCGCGGCCGAAAGGATCGCCAAGTCGATCAGCCCGACGCCTTTTGAATGAAGTCTGCCCTCGGAAGAGAGTTTGCCTGCCGAAAGCCAGATTCCTTCCTCTTGGACCTTCGGAAGGTTTTTCCAATACTCCAGGACGATATCAGCCTCTTTGTTGGATCGCACCCCCTGCAAGAGCTCTCCAAAAACGCATTCCACCGTGAAAACCCTGTGTTCTTCAATCATCGGCCCTAAAATAGACGGGTAATCCCCGACGCCCTTGAGAAATTCGATCCATATCGAGGTGTCGGCGATCATCATTTCTGTCTTCTTCGGTTGAGTCGCCTAATCTTAGCCGCGCCGACGCCTTCTTTAAAGCGAAGAGGAGCGCGCTGGACCTCCTGATTCAGGGCTTGGAGCGTTTTTGTCGAGGTCCATTCGCTCAAAGCAATGATCAATGCCTCAGTGATGGTCTTGCCGTGCGAAAGGACCTTCACTTCATTAATAAGCTCGTCAGGTAAGAGAGCGGTTACTTTCATTCCCCCATTATACGATACGTCATCGTATTTTGAAACCCCCTTTTCCGCATACGGATTGTCTACACGGTGCGTAGACAATCTCTCTTTTGGGAAAGGCCTCGTTAAACCGGGCGTTTCTTCAACCTCGTCCTCGACGGTATCGACACCCCCTACGTCTATTTCGACCGGAGGAAATCAGAGGACAACCATTGCAAAATTGTCAAGGCGGCTTCGAAATTACAACGCTGTAGTCCTTTGCTGAAGAACGGAGAGGTATGCTTTTTTCATATTCTCGCTCAAGAAGGAGTGTGGAATTAATTCTTCGAGCGTCCGTGTCCAGGTTGGAATTTCGG
>JBBCAW010000108.1:0-1083 GCA_051382295.1 Bdellovibrionota bacterium FG-1
ACCGCGACACTTTTGTGAGCATTGGTGAATCCCTCGATAATCTATTTTTCTTGTTGAGCGGGCGGATTCAGACAGCCCCGGTATTTTCAGCCTATTTGCTCGAGTACGATGTCATGGGCCACATGCAAACCCCCCAGGACACCACCCGTGCACTCAAGATGCTTTCGGATCGCATCGAGAAATTTATAAAAAATCACCCCGAGCGACGCATTCATTTTACACTCATTTCAGATCACGGGATGGATTTTATCCGAGTCAAGGGCGATCGCTTTGTGCGCATGTCCGATGAGCTGAGTAAAGTAGGAATCACCCCAGTGGACTCGCTGATCGGTCATGACCCCAAGAAAGAGCTCTATGCCATTCCGATCATGCACACGCGCGTGACTTACGTGGCACTCCACACCCATCCCGACCTCATTCAAGAAGTGGCCGGCCGAGTATCCAGCCTCGCGTCGGTCGATCTGGCCATCTCCAAGGTCAAAGCCCCCGAAAAGGCGCCCACTGGCAACACCAGCCCACTGGAATGGACTGGAATTTGGGCCGATGGTAAAATCGCTGTTCAGTTTGGGTTTGATCCAACCACCAACCAATATTTTTTCCCGGCGCACCAAAATTACGCCCGTTTAGAGATTCCTCTTCAGGGTGATCAAGATCTTTCCATGAGTGATGATGCCCTTTTTGCATTGATGAAAGATCGCAAATATCCTGACCTCTTTTACCGAGCCAGAACCTCCATCGCGCCGGTAGGGCTGGAACACCCGGCGGATGTTCTGGTATCATTCAAGCCGACCTTTTGTTCACTCGGTTTTTCTCTCCCGGGCGCTGACGACATTGCGAGCGCGGGTTTTCACGGCGCCATGGAAGAGCTCGGCACTCTGGGAACCCTCTTAACCAACGAGCGCAATGTCCCTGATGCCGTTCGCGCAGACACGGTTTTAGACCTCTTTCCAAAATTTAAGCAACATGTGCGCGATCTAGGCGCAAGTTACGTGGAAGGCGATCCCAATGCCTCGCTCAAAAATCTCTAAACCCGCTCGACTGCCCCGCACCATCCGTATTCTAGTATTGACCCTGGCTTTGGTG
>JBBCAW010000109.1:0-1945 GCA_051382295.1 Bdellovibrionota bacterium FG-1
GCAAATGGAGGTGATTACCGACGTTCGCATAGCGATACAGTCGCACTCCCCAACGTTTAGCCAGCTTCTGGGTAAATCGTTGAATCGGGTCACAATTCCGTGAATGCAGCATCGAAAACTCGCCGCGCGCTTTTGAGGACCGCAACACCACATGAAGGGCTTGTTTTGGGTCAATCGGCCGAACGGCCTTACGTTTACCCAGAGTATGCTCTCCACCATGGGAAACGGACGCAGTCTTCAAGTTAAAGCCAGGTAAGTAGAATTCTTTTTTCACTCTCACTCGGCGGTAAATATCACTGGGGCAATGGGATAGCAAGCGAATTACAGTAAATAATCCAGTGCTGAAATTTTATTCTTAATTGGACGAAAAAGGTGATATCAACCTACCCACGATGCGGCCGGTTTTATTTCTCATCTTTACCCTTTTACTGGACTCTTTTCCCGGGACTGAAAACCTTGCCCATGCAGACCCTCGCCTCACGTGTGAGGATGCGGACGTCCTCTCGATTAAGCGGCCTTTCTACGCCAACCAGTCGAACTCCGAGCAGTTTAACTATCGCTTTAGATGGACCCCCGCGAAGCCGGGTAAACCCACCCTTGTTTACTTTCCAGGCGGCCCCGGAGGGACTTCGATCAACCACAAAATACTTATCCCTTCGGGCTTTGGATTGATTCAGACGGACCCACGAGGGGCGGGATGTAATCAAGAGATCACGCCAAAAAGTAATCACGATTTACCTGATTCATTTTATACTACGATCTATCTCGCCCAAGACGCCCTTGCGGCTTTGACCACCGTCGGCGCAAAAAACTTTATTTTTTATGGAAGCTCCTACGGAACTATGGTCGCCACCGTCGCAGCGGGACTCGCCGAGCAAGACGCGGCTCTAAAACCTAACGCTGTGGTTTTGACGGGCATCATCGGCGAGGCTTTTGCGCCTGGAGCTGTTTTTCAGGGATTTGTCGACCAATGGAATGCGCTCAAAGGAAGTTTACGAATTCCTCACGACGTCGTAAGCGCCCTCAGCCAAGAACTTCCACTGGGTTTTACGCACTCGGTTTGGGGACGGACGATTGCGGTTCTATTGATGATGGGCAAAAATCCAAGCCTAGACTACTTGTCCCTTTTGGGCGGAGTCTTGCCCACTGCAGACGCAAAGCAACGAGCGCAACTCAAAGCCATTCTTTCTCAGCTGACCGACCCCAACGCCGGAACCGAAGCGATCCGATTGTACCAGGCCATTGCTTGTCACGAAATTTCGGGCTCGCTCTTTGGTCCAAGCCTAGATGTCGATTTCACTTATGATCAAGGAAATCTCATTCCAGTGCCTCACTCGCTCTGTGATGGAATTGAACTGGATCATTCATTCCATGCAGGAGACTGGAAAACATCGGCGCCCATTTATTACTTCGAAGGATCTCAAGACCCGTCGACCCCGATGAATAATGCACTCGTGCACTTCAAGAGTCAAACGCGGGCACCCCGGATTTTCGTTGAGGTTCAGGAGGGTGGCCACTCAGTATTGGAAATGGGAATGTCTGATTGCCGGGATGAAATTTTTGAGGCCATTGCAAACGGTGGCGAAGCGCTGAATGTGGCGCTCAAAAGCTGTGCGCTCGCGAGCCAGGTATCCGGGCAAGCCGCGGGCGAGTAACCCTCTATCGTCCTCAACCCCTACCCAAAAACACCTTACTGACGACCGATCCATTGTGCTTCCTATCGGGGCGGTGATTTAGGTGATAGAAATGGGCACAGCCTCAGTCGAGGCAGTCGGCCTTGTTGGAATGAAAAAATGGATAATTTATCAGGTAAAGATTCGAAGATAACCCAGGTCTGGATGCCAGGTCGCCCCACTTCCGTGGACCCGCTTGATTGCGATGTCTTTTTCAATTTCCCTCTAGAGAGTATCTCACCAATCGAGAGGATTACTTTTTCTTCTAACAC
>JBBCAW010000110.1:0-38775 GCA_051382295.1 Bdellovibrionota bacterium FG-1
GGTTTATTCAGCTCGCGGGGGATCGCCTCGAGGGCGGGTGGGTTCTTTTGGGTGGTACGCTGCTCCCGTATTTAGGAATTGAGTATCGTGTGACCACGGATATTGATCTTGCGGGACTCGGCACCAAAGAACAAAGTCAGACGCTAGAACTGATGAGGATTGCCGAAGATCTGGGTTTGCCTGTTGAAAGTATCAACCAAGCGGCCGCCTATTTTTTAATGAAACAACAACCGTTTGATCATCATTTGATTCTTTTGCATCGAGGAAAAAAGGCGGAGATTTGGCGTCCGGATCTTTTCTTGTTTTTGACCCTGAAAATCGGGCGCCTCACGGAGTCTGACCTAACCGATTGCTTGGAAATGGTCAAACGTGAGGGACTCCTTTCTCAGGATGAGACTCAAAAGATAAAAAAGCTCATCCGTAACGAACAAAAGAAATCTATTGAAAAGGAAAAGCAAACCCGCCTGGAAAGGTTGGCCCAGGCCTTGGATAAAAAATGAGGCAATTGAAAATGGCCGATTTAAGAAATCTTCAAGCATTTCAGTAATATAAATTAAATTAGCTGAAGTGTATTGTTTTTAGTTGAGCTTTTTGGTTTTATCGGTAGGATATGAATATAGCACAACTCTCGGTCTAGGAGTTCACCATGAGATCATTGGTTATTTTCGGCTTTGTCGCCGGGCTCTTCGCCACGATTTCTGTTTTTGTCGGGAGCTAATTCATTCACTGATTTGAATAGTTCTATGGCAGAACTAATTGTATACTTATTAGTACTATGGCAGAACCGCATGCTTTCACGGAAATGCTCACCAGTCTGAAAATCATTGAATCTCGGAAACGCGCAGCCCTTCCCCAGGTACGCCGCCCGATCGAATTTGACGTATTTCAGAAAAACCATCAGGCAATGATGGTGACGGGTGCTCGCGGAGTAGGAAAAACGACCCTCATGCTGCAAGACTGCGCGGCGGAAGAATTTCTTTATTTTTCCGCGGATAACCCCATTTTGATGGGGGTTTCGCTGTACGAGCTGGGCGAGGCGGCTTTCATGCAAGGCTATGAAGGAATTTTGGTGGACGAGGTTCATTATGCAAAGGACTGGTCCGCTCACCTTAAGGCTCTTTATGATTCCTTTCCGCAAAAAAAAATATGGGCTTCCGATTCAAGCGCCATCGTTCTCCGTAAAGGGATGGGTGATCTCTCCCGCCGTTTTTTGGTTCAAAGGCTTCCTCTTCTTTCGTTTAGAGAGTTTTTGATTCTGATAGGGGCCGGGGAGTCTTTCCCTCTGCTGAACCCATTTTCCCCGGACAAGAAAGCCATTCATTCAGTGGTTTCAAAAATCAACATCATGAAGCACTTCCAAAACTACTTAAAGTACGGATTTCGACCTTTTTTCCTGGAGAGCATTGCTCAATACCCAGAGAAACTCATGGCAACGATTGATAAATCGCTCACTCAGGACATCCCTTTCTTGGTTCCACAGCTTTCCGAAAACCACTATCGCCTCATGTCCGCCGTGGTGGGATACCTTGCGAAATCTAGCGTGCCGACCCTTGCGGTAAACTCTCTTTGCAATGAGTGGGGAATCGGAAAAGAAAAACTGTATCAACTCTTACAAGCGCTCGAGGCAGCACAGGTCATCCGCATCATTCGCAAACCCAAAGATCATCGACTCCATTCCATCGGAGCCAAGATCTTTCTGCATGAACCGGCCACCTACGGGGCGCTTGCTGGAAATACGGGCAGCGTCCGTGAAGCCTACTGTGCCGCCGCCCTTCAAGAGAGCGGTCACACCGTCCATGCGGCCCCTGATGAAAAAGAATGCGACATGATCGTGGATGAAAAAATCAGCCTTGAAATCGGTGGCGCCACAAAGAAGAAAAAGAAGGCAGACTGGGTCATCCGAGATAATATCGATCTTCCTGCCCCGGGAGTGATCCCGATGTGGCTGTTAGGCTTTGGTTATTGAAGCCAATTTAGCTAGATCGCCGCCCATCCAAATCGATAATACATCTCTTCGAACCGCTCAAATGGCAGCACCGCAAAATCGGCGTCCATCCCAAGCTCGATCGTCCCTTTGTGGGATTCCAAGCCCAGAGCCTTGGCGCCGTTGTACGTCACGGCTGCAAAAATTTCGGCGCGAGTCATGCCCAAATAAAGCGCCGCAATGGTCATGATGATCGGCAGTGAGAGGCACATCGAAGTCCCGGGATTAAAGTCCGTCGAAAGAGCGACGCAGCCGCCGGCATCAATGATTTTGCGAGCCGGAGCGTGCGGGGCCTTAAGATAGAACGCTGTTCCGGGCAAGAGCACGGCCACGGTTTGCGAGGCGGCAATGGCTTTGATTCCGCGATTCGAGATCTTGAGCAAATGGTCCGCTGACAATGCACCGAGCTTGGCGGCAAGGGCTGCGGATTCGGTATTGGCGAGTTCATCAGCATGGACTTTGACCCGAAGCCCTAGTTCGCGGGCGCGCTGGAGAATTTTACGACCTTCAGCCAAGGTGTAATAGCCCTCGTCAATAAATACATCACAAGCCTCAGCCAATTTACGGCGGGCGATCTCGGGAAGCATGTGGTCGGTGAGTTCTCTCAGATAATCTTCGCGTGAGCAGTCTTTTGGAAAGGCATGAGCACCCAAGAAGGTCGCCTGAAGCGTGAGCTGCGGGAATTTCTTTTTTAGCCTGGCGATGACCTCTAGGATTTTGATTTCACTTTCAAACGAAAGCCCATAGCCACTTTTGATCTCGATGGTGCGTACGCCATAGGCGCTGAGTTCCTTGAGTCTTGCGATTGCGTCGCGTTCTAATTCTGCGGGACTGGCCTCCCGAGTTGCTCGAACAGTCGCGGTAATGCCGCCCCCTTTGGCCGCGATCTCTTGATAAGTGGCGCCGCCACAACGGGCAGCAAACTCATCGGCCCGATTGCCGGCAAAAACGAGGTGAGTGTGACAATCGACCATGCCAGGAATGATGGCCTGCTTGAGCATCAGATTGCGGGCTTTGAGCTTCAAGAAACGCCGAGGAAGGTCTGAGGTGAGTCCTACCCATTTAATTTTATTGCCTCCGTAAACCATGGCGCCGTCCTCGATTCGGCCCAGGTCGGCTTCGAGTGCTTTTCGGCCATCTTTTTTACGGATTCCGCGACCGGTCAGGATTTCGCTGGCATGAGTGATGAGTTGATCCATGAGGTTGTTTAAACCTCTTTTTGCAAAAGACAGCAAGTCCCCGTATAGCTTTAGCTATGCGCGCTCATGGTTTTTGGACTGCCCTGGTTTCTCTTTCGGCTTTGGCTTCCGTGACCTTTTTAGGAAAGGCCTACGAAACCTCACTTCGAGGCATTGACTCCAATATTCATGGTGCGGTTTCCATGAGCGTGACCTCGGGGCCCGGGCTCGCCCCACGGTTGCCGATTCCGATTCGGAATTTTCAAGCGGCCGCACCTTCGGTGCCGGGATCAAAGTTAGATCCGAATCTTTATTTTAATGATCATCCGTTCTTTTTGTTTTGGGTTAATGGTTTGATCCTACGTGCTTTTGGTCCGAGTGCCTGGTCGGCCAGGCTTTTGACCGCGCTTTTTTCGGTCGGTACGGTCCTTCTGACATTCTTGATAGGCAGCCTTTTGGTTTCTCGACCCTTTGGAATGGTGGCGGCGCTTCTTACCGTCTTTTGCCGTGATTTTGTCCTGACCAGCGCCACAATGAGTTTGGACACCGCGCTCGTTTTTTTTATCGTGCTGACCTTCTATCTCTGGTTGCGAGGTCGGTGGTTTTGGCTTGGAATTGCGGCGGGAGTGGGGCTTTGGATTAAGACGCCTTTGGTTTTACTCGTGTTTCCAACGGCGGTGATTTACGCGGCTATTCAAAAGAAGCTCAAACAAGACTGGCGGGGTCTCGCTTGCGCGGGTGGCTTGGCCGTTTTGGTGGGTTCGATCATTTGGATCTACACGGGCGTCCATGGAGGCTGGGAGCTGGTTCAGGATTACTGGTTGCGTCAGTTTTGGGGGACGGCAGTTCAGGGACGTGGTCAGGCGCAGGGAACGGACTTTGGATTTTTTTGGTACTATGTGCGGACGGGGTTTTTGCCAGGGTTTCCATTTTTATTAGTAGCGTTGGCCTTGATCGCAAAAAATAGAAAATGGCGAGAGGCTTCTTTTTTGGTTCCGGCGATTGCGGTTTTGATTTTGGCTTTTGTTGTGACGGTGATGCGCTTTAAGCTGGGTCATTATGTCACGCCTGTTTTTCCGTTCTTAGCGCTGATTTCAGCGCACTCGGTGGGGAGATGGGTGGAGCAGCATGAGACTCGATTTTACTCGGGTTTGAGTATCGTCGCGATTTTGTTGATGGCATTTTTACTGGTGACTCCCGTGGGGCTTGGCCCCGAGGCTTTTGTCGCGCTCAAACGATTTGTGCCGTTGATTCAAACCCACGGAAATTGTGACGATCACATCGCGTTGATTCCGGGGGGAGAGCCCGTCGGTGGGGATCTGGATTATCGGTTGTTTCTGAATTTTTACACGGGCCGGTATGTCGATGTCGTGGAGTGTTCGCAAGTGGGGCAACTGACCAGGGCTTTGCCTCAATGGGTGATCGTGAGTCACGAGAACTTTGAGCGTTGCCTATCTCAAGCCTTGCGAAAGAAGTATTTGTCGACCTACCGGATGGGGTCGCAATACTTGCTGACGACTTTGACTGCTAGTGCCCCGGTGATTGATCTCACGCCGCTTGAGCTTGAACTCAAAGCAGTGACAGATTGCAAAGCTCCGCCGTTTCCGAAGGACATTTGGCATCGTTATGATTAAGAAGCGCCCCTAAGCCCAACGCCTCACCGCTTACAGGTTCATGGGTACGTGATTCCAAGAACAGGTCGCGCTGATCGAGGGCATTGACGATTCGTTGCGCAATATCGTCAAAATGGCTGCCGTTGTGCAAAAAATCGAGCTCGTCGCTGTCGATGATCAGTTTTTTGCCCAGAGAGTAGGTGTCTAGCCACTCATCGTAATAGCGATTGAGATCGACCAAATATTTGTCCGGAATATTTTTTTCGTAATCGCGCGCGCGGCGAGTGATGTGTTCCTTGAGGCGTGGAAGGGATTTGCGCAGGTAAATGACCAAGTCCGGCGGATTCAAAAACTGACACATCGAATGATAGAGGTCGAGGTAGTTATGGTAATCGCGTTTTTCCATCATGCCGTTCTCAAAGAGATTGCGCGCAAAGATGTTGGCATCTTCATAAATACTTCGGTCTTGAATCGCGCTATTGGGGCCTTGCGTGATGTCTTGATGGGCCTTAAAGCGATTATTCAGAAAGAAAATCTGCAGTGGAAAGGACCAGCGCCCCATGTCCTGATAAAAATCGGCGAGGTAGGGATTGTTGGCGACCGCCTCAAAATGCGCATTCCAGCCGAAACGCTCGGAAAGCATGCGCGAGAGAGTGGTTTTGCCTGTACCGATGTTTCCGGCGACCGCGATAAAAATCTTCTCACTCGCCAAGCTGAATCCCCCCGCAGAAAAAATAGATGCCGATCTTAGTGATTAGAAGCAGGAGGCCGATCAAGTCAAGCGTCGGACAAAAAAAGGTGACGACGGGGTGCTTCCTGGTTGGGAAAGTTAGCGTTCAATGTCCTTTTACTGGACAACTTCCAAGGCCAGCGTTATGAGTCCCAGCCAACCAAAATTTTAGGAAAATGATCATGAAAAAAACTTCGCTTTTGGCAATTATTATTGTGAGTTTCACTTTGGTTTTCGCTGCTTGCGGGAAAGACAATAGTGGCTCAACCCCCACTCCGGCTAAACCTGCCGGTCAGGGCGCTGGGGATTTGGGCGGAATCGGCGGCGGTGCAAAAGCTCCAACAGGCGGAACCGATCCAACAAATCCAGTGAAAACTCCGGCACCAGGAGCACAGAACTGCGCTGTCGGCGCGAATTTTTTCGGAAGCTGCGTTCAAAAAGACAAAATTTGCATCGATTACAGTGGAGTCTATGCACAAGTTGCCGAAGCCATTAAGAAAAGCTGTGTAGAAAATGATGGCGGAATCTTTTCTAATGCCGCTTGTTCGTTGGAAGGTATTTCTGGAAGTTGCAAGGTTTCCACGGGTACGGTGATTGAAGTGGTGCTCCGTTTTCCACAAGATATGAAGCAAGCAGATGTCTCTATGGGCTGTACAGCTCAAAACAACGCGACCTTTTGCGCACCTTGAGATCCTGAACCTCTATTTTTTTTGCCGCGCTACTGCGGGTGTTGTGTTTTGTAGACGGTTATCGAGCTGAGATAACATGCTCTCGATTTCACTTTTGAGACTCGCTTGAGCTTCGTGAAGTTCTACACCCAGTTCGCCTTCTGTGGGGCCGAGGTCGGTCGATCTGTATTTAGGGAGTCGACTGAGTGCGACTTGGAGATCTTTGCGCGCGCTCCAAAGGGAGTCAGCCCCTTCTCGAAAGAGTTCAGCTCTCAAACGAGCTAGGCTCAAAAGGCTCAAGAGATGAAAAGGCTTGGCATCGATGTCTTCTTCCAAGACGCTCACTGCCCCTTTACGATTGCCTGAAGAGGCTAAAACATCCGTGTACCAAATCGGTGCGCGTTCTGAATGTTCGAGGCCTTCATAACCGAACTTGAGTTCCTCAATGGCTACAGCAAGTTCTCCTCGTTGATGGAGTGCGCGTCCAAGCCAAAGGCGGACCTCGGGCTCGATTGGATCTAAGCGTTTTGCAAGCCGGAGGCGCTCAGCGGCGCTGTCAAAGTCGCCGTCCAAAACGAGGCATTGGCCGATTCGCACCAAAACCTCGACATTGTCAGGTTCGGCCTCAGCCGCTTTTTCGAAACGTTCACGCGCGGCTCGGTACTTTCGTTGACCAAGAAGGTTAAGTCCTTCTTGGTAAATTTCGCGCGTCGCTTTAGTTAAAAATAGCCGCGAAATCACTCGCGCCCTTTCTGTGAGTGCTGCTTGATGCGTCCCGGTTTGGCGGGGGATGGCCTGGTTAAGGATTCCCAGGGCTTCTTCGCGTCGGCCCGAGTAAACCAGCGCACGCGCCAATTCGATGGCGCCCGGAAAATAATCAGGATTTTTTTTAAGAACGGATCGGAGCACGATCGCAGCTTCGGCCCATTTGCGTTGTGCGAGCAATTTCTTGGCATCCACATAATCTGAATGGGCAGGAAGCTGGGGGGCCGGATCGGGTTCGCTCGGGTCGGGGAGCCCATTGTCTCCAATTTCGGCCCAAGCGCTGGGTAGGACCGTTAAAACAATGACGCCAAGTGCGGCGCCGAGCGATAATAGTCGAACAACGACGCTGAATGGCTTCGGGATGGGTTGCGTAGAAGAATGCGGGCGGGCTAAACTAAAGAAACGCACGGTATGGAGATTAAAGCGAAAGCGCATCAGCTTGTCAAATTACTCAGTGTCCGACCCCGGGTAGGGGTTGCGATTCTGGCCGCCTTATTGACGGGGGGCGGCGAGCTGCCTCGTATTGTTCAGGCGGCTGAAGAGCCTTCTGAGTCTACGCCACCTCTTTCGGTCGTTCCCTCACCGGCAGATCCTCTTCCTTTAATTGAAGCGCGCGTGTTTGATGTTCGGGTTGTGAGACACAGTCGTTCGGAACGAGTTTATCTTTTTGATGATGTTTCAGACTCAAAGACGCGGCCTGGCAAAATTTTATTATTACGCAAAGATAATAATCCTGTGATGGCTTTTCGAGTGATTAGGACGTACGCCGAAAAAAAGCAAATTGCTGCAAAACGGGTTCGTCGTTACGGCGATGTTAAAAATCTCGACAATGACGCGACGTTTTCAGCCTTGGAGAAGGTTCTCGATATTCCGCTTCCTCCTCAGACCGCGCAGGATAAGGCTGATCTCAAAGAACTAGAAAATCCCAACGCGGTCCCAACTGCACCGGGTCCCGAAGTGCATCCCTTTGATCCGGATCTCGACGCGGGATCCTCTCCCCCGCCGGGAGGGACAGTTGATAGTGATCAGTCGAAAGACACTCCTTTTCGTGACGACGACGACGAGGATCAAGCCGCGCATCTGGGCTTAGCGATCGAAGAAACCAATCCTCTTGACCCAAACACTCACTGGCTGACGGGAGGTGTGGGGTATCTGCGTAACGGAGCCCCTGATGGGACTTCGGCCTTTTATCTCAGTGGTGGTCTGCGTTATGGTTTGACCCTCGGAAAAATGATTTTCTTGCGTCGCGCAAAAGCTCAAGATTCGATCGTGGCTGAGGCGGGACTTTTCTTTTATCGAATTATTGGTTTTCAGAAAGACACCGAATCTTACGATGTGATGCCTCTACTGGGAACGGCTCGTTACAATATTCAATTCAGCGAAAACTTTGCGATTTTCTTTTATGGTGGAGTCGTGCAAAACAGGGTGATACGGACCAATGGCGACAATGCTCATTTGTTGAGCATGACTTTTCCGACCGCTGGTGGCGGGTTCTTGTTTCGAGTGGGGCCCAACTGGGATGCTCGCGTTGATCTAGGATATGATACGGCCACCTTGGGTTTGGTTCTCCGCTTTTAAGAAAGTGATCGAGATGCGTATTTCTGCTTGGATGATTCTCCTCTGTTTTTGCGTCGCAGCTATGATGATTTGTGGTTGCGGCGTAAAAGGGCCACCATTGCCTCCGCTTCCGGCCACTCCTGAGCGGTCAGAAGTTTCGCCGTCTCCTTCACCCTCACTGAAACCAATACCAACAAAAACCCCCACCGCAATTCGGGAAGATGAGTCATGAGTACACCGCTTGAGTTTTTTGAATATAAAAAAGGCATTCTGTCCACAGGGGGGGTCAGTCTAGATCACGTTGCGGATCATGTTGGTACGCCGTGTTATGTTTACTCAGCAGAAGGGTTTTTGAAGCCTCTTCAGGAGCTGAAAAAAGGTTTGAAAGGTTTGGACTCTCTCATTTGCTTTGCGGCAAAATCTTGTTCGAATATTGCGATCCTTGACCTGGTCGCCAAGGCGGGGGCTGGAGTTGATTTGGTTTCTGGAGGCGAGCTTTTTCGTGCAGGTTTAGCAGGGGTTTCACCCCAGAAGATCGTTTTTTCGGGCGTCGGAAAAACCCCAGGAGAAATGGCCACGGCGCTCGAGTTTGGCGAAGCCGGAATTTTTGCTTTTAATGTCGAATCTGTTTCTGAACTTGCGACGTTAAGTACGATTGCGGAAGAATTAGGCCGAACGGCAACGGTGGCGCTTCGATTCAATCCCGATGTCAATGCCAAGACCCATCCCGCTGTTTCGACGGGGCTTAAAAAGCATAAATTCGGAATGAGCCGCGCAGAAATTCTTAAAATCGCCGAAGGAATTGAGAGTTTTCCAGGCATCGCGTTGGCTGGGATCAGTTTGCATATCGGGAGCCAACTTTTGTCTCTTGCACCGCTTAAAGATGCTTTCATTTTGACGCGTGAGCTTATTGAAGAATTGGATACGATCCTCCCTGACCTGATTCGTTTCGTGGATCTTGGGGGGGGCCTTGGCATTACTTACAGCAAAGAAAAGCCTCCGACGATTGCTCAGTATTGCGCGCTGATAGCCAAACAGTTTGGTCCCAAGTCCCCGCTCAAGCGTCGGCTTAAGATTTTGATTGAACCGGGGCGGTTAATTTCGGGTAATGCGGGTGTTTTGTTGACCGAAGTTTTGTATCGTAAAGTTCGAAAAGACAAAGATTTCTTGGTTGTTGACGCGGCCATGAATGATTTACTTCGTCCTGCGCTTTACGGAAGCCATCACGAAGCCGTCCCTGTTTTCGCGATGCCCAAAGGCCCGCGTAAGAAGACGGATATCGTTGGGCCGGTCTGTGAAACCAGTGATTGCTTTGCCGCTGAAAGGCCGCTGCCAAAGGCGCTCAACCAGGGTGATCTCGTCGCGATTCTTTCGGCAGGAGCTTATGGGTTTTCGATGTCTGGAAATTATAATAGTCGGCCCCGGGCTCCTGAAGTTTTGATTCGGGAGGGTAAAATTCGGGTGATTCGAGACCGCGAAAGCTACGAAGACCTAGTCAAGGGCGAAAGATTGGAATAAAAGAAGTTATGCGCGGTGTTTTTACAGCCTTAATTACTCCGTTTACTTCTCAAAACGAGCTCGATCTGGGAGCTTTTAGGCGTATTCTTGAAGACCAGTGCGATGCTCAGGTCACCGGAGTCGTGGTTTGTGGAACGACCGGCGAATCGCCCACGCTCTCAATGGACGAAAAAGGAATTTTATTTCGAACCGCGCTGGAGACTCTCAAGGGAACTGGCGTCAAAGTTTTTGCCGGAACAGGGTCCAATAATACGGTCGACACGATTGAGCTTTCGCGGTTGGCTTTTGATTTAGGAGTGGATGGCCTTCTCTTGGTTACTCCTTACTACAACAAGCCCTCGCAAGCGGGACTCGAGGCGCATTTTCGCGCGGTGGCGGACGCGGTCGGGTGTGGGGTGATGCTTTATCATGTCCCTGGCCGTACAGGGGTAGGTTTAGCGCCCGAGACGGTCGTCAAGCTGGCTGCCCACCCGAGGATTACAGCGCTCAAAGATGCCGGCGGGAGTGTGGTTTATACTTCTGAGATTTTGGATCAGCTTTCGAGATCAGGTCAAAAAATGAGCGTTCTTTCCGGTGATGATGCGCTCTTTTTGCCCATGTTGTCGATCGGAGCGCAAGGTGTGGTTTCAGTGGCAAGCAATCTTTTTCCACGTGCGATGGTTGCCATTCAGAAAGGATTTGAAGCGGGGCGCGTGCATGAGGCTGCCGCGCTTCATCAGCGATATTATCCTTTGTTTCGCGACCTGTTTATCGAATCCAATCCAGTGCCCATCAAGCATGCCATGACGAGGCTGGGTTTTGGCGAGGCTCATGTTCGCGCACCTCTGGTGGGCCTGAGCTCAGCATCGGTTCAAAAACTCAACGAAACCTATGAGCGTTGTGGAATCCAAAAAGGGTGTCGGTTGTGATACGCGTTGGGCTTTTGGGCAGTCGCGGGCGGATGGGGCAGTGGGTGTCACGTCTTTTGGAAACGGAGTATTCGTCTCAGGTGAAAGGGGTGGTGAGCGTCGACCAACAGTCCTCCCTCGCCCCTTTGTTGGATGTGGACGTGGTCATTGATTTTTCATCGCCTTCAGCGATGACAGCGTTGATTTCGGAATGTGCCCACCGCTGCAGTGCTGATTCGAGTCGTTCCCTTCCTGCTTTTGTGGTGGGAAGTACCGGTTGGACCGCTGAGCAGTTTGCAGCACTTGATCAATTCGCCCACCAAACACCCGTGGTAGCCTCATCTAATTTTTCGACGGGTGTTTTGGCGCTGCAAAAGTTCTTACGGCAATCAGCACCTTTGCTTCAAAAGCTTGGATACTCACCTATTTTGGTCGAAACTCATCATTGTCACAAAAAAGATGCTCCGAGCGGCACGGCTCTCGCGCTTCAAAAAGTGATTGCCCCACTGGATCCGTCTGGAGTTCAGACTCATAGTATTCGCGCGGGTGAGGTGATTGGGGATCACGAAGTGACTTTTTATGGGCCCGCGGACCATTTGGTGATCGGCCATTATGCGCAAGACCGTTCAATTTTTGCCCGGGGCGCGATTGATGTGGCTCTTTGGCTGGTGGGTCGGCGGGGCAAAGCTACCCACGGCTTGATCAGCGCCGAACAGTATTTTGATGAGTTGCCATAAAATGTTGGGGAAATTTCGAGTGGATCGTTATAAATATAAGTGCAATGCGACAGTTGAGTGCAAAGCACCAGAAGGGAAAAACTGAGCAATGAATATCTACGTTTGCATCAAGCAGGTTCCTGACACCGAGACTAAGATTAAACTCAATGCGGATAATAGCTGGATTGACACCGCGGGCATCAAATGGATTATGTCATCCTTTGATGAAGTCGCGGTCGAAGAAGCGCTTCGCCTGAGAGAAAAAAATGCCGGAAGCACCGTGACCATTCTTTCTGCTGGACCGGCACGGGTGGTCGAAGCCATTCGTACCGCTCTCGCCATGGGCGCTGATAACGGCATTCATATCGAAATTCCAGAAACCGCGGATAATAATCTTGCGGCGAAAGCTTTGGGCGCGGCCCTTAAAAAAGAAGCGAAGATCGATGTGGTTTTTACCGGAAAAGAAGCGGTTGATGATGGTGCGGCTCAGACCAGCCAGTTGATTGCTGAATATGCCGGAATTCCTCATGTGACGGTTGCGACCGCTATTGAGTACGGCGCGACTGTCAAGGTTAAGCGAGAAATTGAAGGGGGGGCCTATGAAATGTTTGAAGCCCCGATGCCTCTTTTGATTGCTGCGCAAAAGGGCTTGAATGAGCCTCGATATGCGAGTCTTCCGAACATCATGAAAGCCAAGAAAAAAGAGATTAAAGCTCTTAAAATGGCTGATCTGGGGGTTTCGGAAGCGGATCAAAAAATTCGTTATAAAAACTTCCAAATGCCTGCTCCGAAGCAGGCCGGCAAAAAGATTGCTGGCGATCCAGCCGCTCAAGCGAAAGAGTTGGTTCGTCTCCTTCATGAAGAAGCAAAGGTGGTGTGATTATGGCTAAAGTATACATTATCGCCGAACATCGCGACGGCCGTCTCAAAAAATCGACATTTGAACTTCTGGGGGCTTCCTCGGCCGCCGGCAATGATACTCACGCTATTCTCTTGGGAGAGGGCGTCGCCGAATTGGCCAAAGAGCTGGGACAATACGGCGCCAGGGCTGTGCATTTGGTAGACAATGCGGCTTTTAAATTTTACACCGCTGAGGCCTACACCTTGGCGATTGTTGAAATTTTAAAGAAAGGCAGCCCAGACATCGTATTAGGGAGTCATACTCCGACCGGCCGAGATTTAATGCCGCGCGTAGCGGGTCGCTTAGGTGTTGGGTTGGCTTCCGACTGCACGCAGCTTTCCTTTGATGGAGCTAAGGTCAAAGTCCGTCGTCCTGTTTACTCCGGAAAGGCGACGGCCGAGATTGAATTTTTGGGTTCCGGTCCTCAACTCGCCACGATGCGTGCCAATGCATTGGGGGTTCCTAAAGCGGATCCATCTAAAACGGCTGAAGTGATGACTGAGTCCGTCAGTTTAGGCACTCTTTTGACCCAGGTGACTGATGTTCAAAAAGGTGCGAGCGGACGTCCGGATGTCACTGAAGCCACTATTGTGGTCTCAGGGGGCCGTTCTTTGAAGAGTGCTGAGAACTTCAAGATGCTAGAAGACCTCGCGGATGTTTTGGGGGGAGCCGTCGGCGCTTCCCGCGCGGCGGTGGATGCAGGGTTTCGGCCTCACCGTGATCAAGTGGGTCAGACCGGCAAAGTCGTGGCTCCTACTTTGTACATTGCGTGCGGCATTAGCGGTGCGATTCAGCACCTCGCGGGCATGCGTACGTCCAAAACAATCGTCGCGGTGAATACCGACCCTGAAGCTCCGATTTTTCAAATCGCGGACTATGGGATTGTCGGCGACTTATTCGCGGTGGTTCCTGCCCTGAAAGAAGAACTTAAAAAGCTCAAAGAACACTGAGTTTTGAACAGAGCTGAATGTATTGATTAGGGCTGGCCTTCTCGGAGGCCAGCCCTTATTATTGAAGCTCTCAAGGAGCATCATATGACCTGGCAAACTTTTGCGTTCTTCATCGTTGCAGGAGCCGCTTTCGGGTATTCAGGTTATCGTTTCACGATCCTTTACCGCATGATGAAAGCCCATCAAGGTAAGGCCAATCGTTGGGACCAGCTTTCCAAGCGAGTTCAAACTTTCATTTCCAATGTTCTGGGCCAGCGGGCTGTTCTTCAGCGGCCGGGCCCCGGCATTATGCATGCAACGATCTTTTGGGGGTTTTTGCTCATTACGATCGGTACGTTGGAACAATTTGTCAGTACGGTTTATCAGCCTGCCAATTTCGAGTTTCTTGGCAAGGCAGTCTACAGCGTCTTAGTGTTTTTTCAGGATTTTTTTACCGTTGGTATTTTGGTTGCTCTTGCTTACGCGTGCTACCGGCGTTTTGTGGTTCGGCCTGAGGGACTCGGTCGATCACGGGATGCCAATATTATTTTGCTTTTTACCTCTTCACTCATGGTGGCAATTCTATTGATGAATGCTTTTCATATTTTGGCGTACCGACCTTGGTATGCTGATAATTTGATTTTCTCCAATGCTCTTGCGGAAAGGCTGAATCGTCTGGCCTTGAGCCAAGAACTCAATTCGAGTTTTGCGACATTTTTTAAATGGGTGCATATGCTCATTGTTTTGGGGTTTGCGATGTACATCCCCAGTTCAAAGCACCTTCATGTGATCGCGGCGGCCCCCAATACTTTTCTACGCACTCTTGCACGCGAAAAGGGCATGACCAAGATCAATTTCGAGGACGAGAGCGTCACCCAATATGGGGCCGCAAAAGTGACGGATTTAGATTGGAAGGATGTTTTAGATTACTATTCGTGCACGGAGTGCGGACGCTGTCAGGATCTTTGTCCAGCGTATAACACGCAGAAACCGCTTTCGCCTAAAGCGTTGATTTCAGATCTCAAAGGAAACATGTACCGCAACAAAGCGGCGATTTTGGCTCATCAATACGATGATGTTTCTGCTGTTATCGATGAAAATATTACGGATGATGTGATTTGGGCTTGTACCAGTTGCCGTGCCTGCGAAATCGCCTGTCCCGTGTTTATCGAACAAACCGATAAGATCTTCGATATTCGACGTAATCTCGTCATGATGGAATCTCGATTTCCCTCTGAGGTGCAGGCTGTTTTTAAAAACATGGAAACGAACGCTTCTCCTTGGGCTTTCAGTTCCTCTGATCGCGCCAACTGGGCGCAAGGTCTGGGTGTCAAAACCATGGCCGAAGAGAGCAATGTTGAGGTGCTTCTCTGGGTGGGGTGCGCGGGTTCGTTTGATGACCGCAACCAAAAAGTGCTGCGTGCAGTGGTGAGTCTTCTGAAAAAAGCCGGCGTTAAATTTGCGATTTTGGGCAACGAGGAGCAATGCACGGGTGATCCCGCGCGGCGTATCGGGAACGAATATCTCTATCAAACCTTGGCGACTGCTAATATTGAAACGCTCAATCGTTACAACGTTAAGCGGATCGTGACCGCTTGTCCTCATTGCTTCAATACCCTCAAAAATGAATACAAGGATTTTGGCGGAAATTACGAAGTTTTTCATCACTCACAATTTCTCGCCCGGCTCATTAGCGAAGGAAAGATCAAGCCGACGAGGACGCTCGATGAAACGGTCACTTTCCACGATAGTTGTTATCTCGGTCGTTGGAACGGTATCTACGAACAGCCTCGGGCTGTGATCGAGTCGTTGCCAGCGGCGCGGCTTGTCGAAATGAAAAACAGTTACGATGACGGGATGTGCTGTGGAGCCGGTGGTGGCCGGATGTGGATGGAGGAGACGATCGGCAAGCGTGTCAATGTCACTCGGACGGAGCAAGCGCTGGATACCAATGCTGAAATTATCGCGGCCTCTTGCCCGTTCTGTATGACCATGCTCACGGATGGAGTTAAGAGCAAGGAAATGGAAAGCAAAGTCAAAGTGATGGACATTGCTGAATTGCTGGATTCGGCCACCTGATTTCAGGTAGCATCTGGACTATGCTCACACGCACGCTCTTGGTCCGATTTCTGGGTCTTGCTTTTTCCATGGCGTTGTTTGCGGCCCTGATCGGCTTTTCGTTAGGCGCAAGAAGGGGGCTTTGGGTTGCCGAGGCTCTTGCTCTTGGGATCGGCTTTTTGGGCGCGATGACGGCGGAAAGTGGGATTTGTTGGGCCTATGGAGGCCGCCTGTCCGTTTTCGGTGGTCCCGCACGTTCTTTAGCGCGAGTCTTGGCTAGGCAGCGAGGGGTGGCTCCTCGAATCTTGGCCTGTCCAGATACTTCGGTATTTGCCTTGGTTGTTCGTTCGCCGTTCAGTCGGGGCACCATTTTGCTGAGCGAAGGCTTGTTGGGTCTTTTGTCCGAAGACGAGTTACGCGCTCTTTTAGAGGCTAGCCTCTCGCGACTGAGGGGCCGGGGGATGGTGTTTCAAAGTTTTTGCGCCTGGTGGGCCCGGTTGGCCCTCGCGGCCGCACCGCGGCCTTGGGCAGAGTTTTGGTTGGGTGAGTTGAGGTGGCATGAGGGGCTGCGTCCTTTGCAGGCACTGCGTTTTTCAGTTTCTTTTGCGATAGCTCAGTTTTTCATTTTCTTGGGTCAGCCCGTTCGGGCGGGCGAGTCAATTGGCCTGAGCGCCGCGCAGTCCTATCGTCGACTTTCGGGATGGAACACCAAGCGAGTCAATCCTGAGGCAACCCTCTTGCTGCCGCTTTAGCACTGTGAGATGAAGGCACCAAAAGAGGGTGTTTTGTGGTACAAAATAATCAAATTCTGAAAATCGACCTGACCACTTTTTTTCTTTCTATTTCATCGGCCGCCTTTATGGGGCTTGGGATGGTTTCGCCAGAAGGGCAAAATAGTGAACCGAAGGTGGATTTAGACTTAGCTCGCCAAAATATTGATTTACTTGAGCTGATACAAGACAAGACACGTGGAAACCGGACTGCCGAGGAAGATCGATTGATCGATCAACTGCTTTTTGAAACGCGGATGCGCTTTGTAGAGGTTCAGCGGAGAATGACAAAAGCATGAGACATCTCTTTTTGGGACTAGTTTTTATAGGCGCGGTTTCTGCGAACGCCGCACAGGTTGATGCCAATATCTTTGTGAATCTTTCAAAGAAGATTGTCCCTTCGGTCGTTAATATTTCAACCCTGACTACCATCAAGGGCGGAATGGGTGGCAGCGGCCCGATGACTCCCGATGATATTCTCCGTAAATTTTTTGGAGATTTGTTTCGGCAAAATCACGGCTTTGGCGGTCCCCGTGGAGCGCCTGACCGGGGAATGCCAGACGACGAGGAGGAGGGGGGTCCTGGCCTTCCGCCGCATGGAAATGTGAACCCAAAAAATCTTCCCAAGGCGATGTCTCTTGGAACCGGCTTTATTATTGATAGTTCTGGACTCATTTTAACGAACAACCATGTCGTTGCGGATGCTGATGAAATTAAGATCAGCTTTACCGAGGCGCCTGATGAAAAGCCGACCGATGGCGAGGTCGTGGGACGAGATACTGAATTGGATGTCGCTTTAATTCGTGTGAAAGCAAAACGCGAAATGACCGCAGCGACGCTTGGCGACTCGGAGCAGCTCGAAGTGGGCGAGTACGTCATTGCGGTCGGTAATCCTTTTGGGCAAGGCCATTCCGTTACCCATGGCATTATTTCAGCCAAAGGTCGGCTGACTCCAGATTTTCCATTGGTGAACTATATCCAGACTGACGCACCGATTAATCCGGGTAATTCCGGGGGGCCTTTGGTGAATTTGAAGGGCGAAGTTATCGGCATTAACAATGCTATTGATCAACGAGCGCAGGGGATTGGGTTTGCGATTCCGATTAGCCTGGTCAAAAAGATTCTCCCGCAATTGCGCACCAAGGGGACCGTAGCACGTGGTTATATCGGTGTTCTGGTGGGAGAAATGTCTCCTGAAATTGCGTCGAAGTTGGGGGTTGCCAAGGATTTGCAGGCGCCTTTTGTCACGAACGTGTATCCCGATGCGCCTGCTGAAAAAGCAGGCCTCAAGCCCTATGACGTCGTGCTTGAATTCAACGGAAAGCCGATTCACTCCAGTAGTGAACTCATCCTGGCAGTGACTTCGATCGAAGTAGGACAATTAGTTCCGGTTAAGATTTTACGGGCTGGAACCGAACAAACGGTGAGCATTCATGTGGCCCAACGGCCAGGCAGCCAAGAGCTTGCCGCCAAAAATAAAGGAAAGAAAAAAGGCAAGAAACCCCCTAAGACTCCGGATATGGGGATGGAGTTGGACGACGTGACTTCTGAGGTCGCCCGTGAACTGGGGATGGTCAAGCCGTCGGGTGTTTTGGTGCGTTCGACCTCCTACGGTGGTCCGGGCGATAAAGCGGGCCTAATGCAAGGCGATGTCATTTTGGAGGTTGATCGTAAGGTGATCAAGGGAGTGGATCAGTTTTTTGCAATCGTGAAAACGAAGAAAAGCTATTTACTGCGGGTGCGCCGAATGGATCCTCAAGGGCAGGAAGTCTTTTCAGTCGTGATCTTAGATTTAAAGGACTAAGCGCACGCTGAGCAGCCAACCGGCGATGGCTTGACAGGGCCGGGTTCGTTGCCACCTTACAAAGAGGAGGCGAAGACCGTTATGGCCGCTCAATTTACTAATAGTGCCCAAGAAGCGCTACAACAAGCTCAGGCCGAAGCGATTCGGCGTGACCATCAAGATTTGCAGCCAGAACATCTTCTTTACGCGCTCTTAAGCGCTGATGACGAGGCGAGCGCGATCCTTCCTAATCTGCTTGAACTCGCAGGGGTTGATGCGCGCGCCCTTAAACGGTCGTTAGAAGGGGCTCTGAATAAACTTCCCAAGGTCACGGGCGGCAGCGGACAGATTTTTGCCTCCTCTCTTTTTAATCGTCTGATGGTCATGGCCGAAGAAGAAGCCAAAAAACTCGAGGATGAGTTTGTCTCCGGTGAGCATTTTTTGCTGGCCCTCTTTGGTTCGCAATTTAAGGATTCTGCGGTATTTCGGGCGTTAAGCGAAGTGGGTGCCAAGCGTGACAAAATCGAGGCCGCTATGAAGAAGGTCCGAGGAAGTCAAAAGATTCAAGACGCTGAACCGGAGGGTAAATATCGCGCCTTAGAGAAGTATTGTCGGGATCTCACGGCCTTGGCCCGCAGTCAAAAGTTGGACCCGGTTGTAGGGCGCGATGAAGAGATCCGGCGAGTGGTCCAGGTGCTTTCTCGCCGTACTAAAAACAATCCCGTGCTGATTGGTGAACCCGGAGTGGGAAAGACCGCCATCGCGGAAGGGCTCGCTCAACGAATCATTAATGGTGATGTCCCGGAGGGGCTCAAAGAAAAGCGCCTTTTAGTGCTCGATCTGGGTGCTTTGATTGCTGGCGCTAAATTCAGGGGCGAGTTTGAAGAGCGTCTTAAAACCGTTCTGAAAGAAGTGACCTCGGCACAAGGGGGCATTATACTTTTTATCGATGAGATGCACACCCTCGTGGGCGCCGGAAAAGCGGAAGGAGCAATGGACGCGGGCAATATGCTCAAGCCAGCGCTAGCTCGAGGAGAGCTGAAGTGTATCGGGGCCACCACTCTGGATGAGTATCGTAAGTACATCGAAAAAGACGCCGCGCTTGAACGGCGGTTTCAACCGGTTTTTGTCAAAGAGCCGACGGTCGAGGATACGATCAGTATTTTGCGTGGCCTTAAGGAACGTTACGAAATTCACCATGGTGTCGCAATTCGTGACGCGGCGTTAGTGGCGGCTGCGACGCTTTCTAACCGTTATATTACTGATCGATTTTTACCAGATAAAGCGATCGATCTGGTGGACGAAGCAGCCTCGCGGATTCGGATTCAGCTGGATTCGCGCCCCGAGGAAGTGGACCAACTGGAGCGTCGAATCTTGACGCTCGAAGTGGAGCGACAGGCGCTTAAAAAAGAAAAGGACGCTGGCTCGGTTGAGCGACTCAGGCAGCTCGAGGATGAGTTGGGTGGCTTGAAAAATCGCAGCGTGGGCCTAAAATCTCAGTGGGAACGGGAGAAAAAGGAGGTCACTGCGGTCAAAGATTTGCGCGCGCGAATTGAGCGGGTTCGCATGGACTCTGAAAGTGCTGAACGAAGGGGTGACCTCGAAAAGGCCGCCGAACTTCGTTATGGCCAGCTTCCGTCTTTGCAAAAAGAGCTCGAGGAACTTGGCAAAAAGGAAGTGCAATCCAAAAAAGGCCTCAGTTTGCTTCGGCAAGAGGTCACTGAAAACGATGTGGCCGAAGTCGTCTCTCGTTGGACGGGGGTTCCGGTCACGAGGATGCTCGAGGGCGAACAAAAAAAGCTTCTCAAAATGGAGGAGCGTCTCGCTGAGCGCGTGATTGGACAGGCACAGGCCCTCGGCGCTGTAGCCAATGCGGTGAGGCGTTCTCGTATCGGCTTGCAAGAAAAGCATCGTCCGATGGGGTCATTTCTATTCTTGGGACCCACGGGCGTAGGCAAAACTGAAACGGCCAAAGCACTGGCTGAATTTTTATTTGATGATGAGCGCGCGATGGTGCGAATTGACATGAGCGAGTACATGGAAAAACACTCTGTATCGCGTCTCATTGGCTCGCCTCCGGGATACGTGGGATACGAAGAGGGCGGGGCGCTGACGGAGGCGGTCCGTCGTCGACCTTATTCGGTGATTTTGCTCGATGAAGTCGAAAAAGCACATCACGACGTCTTTAATATTTTCTTGCAGATTTTGGACGACGGCCGTGCAACGGATGGGCAGGGTCGCACGGTCGATTTTACGAATACGATTATCATTATGACCTCTAATATCGGGAGCCATCTGATTCTTGAAGAGAAGGACGCCACTCGCCGCGAAGAAGGGATTATGCAGTTGCTGCGTTCTCATTTTAGACCCGAATTTTTGAATCGGATCGATGAGACGGTAATTTTTTCGAACTTAGAAAAGTCACAGCTTCGGCAAATTGTCCTGCAGTATGCCAAAAAATTGAGTGGCATGCTCAAGGAGCGAAGCTTGAGCTTGGAGCTGACGCCAGAGGCGGTCGATCTCCTTTGCGAAAAGGGCTATGATCGTGATTTTGGCGCAAGACCGATGAAGCGCGTCTTTCAGCGCGAGATTCAGAACCCGCTTGCCATTGAAATCCTGTCTGGAAACTACCCTCCAGGGTCCATTATTCGGACTCGGGTCGACAAAGGGGGCTTTGTATTTGAGCACTTTTTGGACAAAACGGGGTTAGGGGTACTGAGTTCTGTAAAATAACCATTTAAAAACAAGCTATTGCAATGATTTGCATTCTTGACGACCCGCCTCTACAATAAGTAGAGGTAGCCAGTTTTCCAAGGAGACGTGGATTGCAACAGGTTTGAAATCACAAAGGGTTCCAATATGGAAATCACCGAAGTAAAAGTCTTCCCGGTCGAAGAAGAAAAGTTAAAGGCCTACATTACAATCGTCCTGGACAATTGCTTTGTCGTTCGTGATCTCAAGATCATTAGCGGAACTGCCGGACTTTTTGTAGCGATGCCCAGTAAGCGTCGAAAAGATGGAACATTTAAGGACATTGCGCATCCATTGAATCAGTCAACGCGGGAAATCATGGAAAAAACGGTTTTGGATGCATATTTAGCGGAGTTAAAAAATCCCTCATCGCGTCAGCCTAAGCCCGTCTCGTCGGGAGAGGGAACTGAGTAAAACCTTTGCTTGCCCCACAAGGCAAAAGCGTGTTAATTATCGTGCTTATGCGTCGGTTCCGCTAAACTGGCGATCTTCTGGGTTGGGGCGTCGGCAAGTGGTAAGCTAGCGGATTTTGATTCCGCCATTCGAAGGTTCGAATCCTTCCGCCCCAGCCAATTTTTCATCAAAGCCAACTTTTTCCGCTGGAATCAAATCAAGCGACGAGTTGGACTTCAAAACAAACCGTAACTCCCGCTTCCCATCCTTCCCCATCTCACCCACCACAATCCCATCAAACAAACTCCGATAAGCTTTTTTCAGGGCCACTGGGTCCTGCTCCTGAATCAAATCCATGATCTTCCGGGCGTTGTCTGCCAGATCGCGCCACTTGAAATCATCCGTCCCTACTTCTGACTTCTTTTTGTCTAATAGAGTCACAGCCGCCTCCAGGGTCTTGATCCGTTCCCGGATCCTTACCCCGGTGGCCTTGTACTCGCTCCGGTAGAGTTCGATCTCTTCCGCCGAAGCATCCTTGAGCAAGAAGTCGAGCTTCCGATCAGCAACCCGGCCTTCACCCCTCACCAACTCGATCTCTTGGAGTCGCTTCAACCTCTCGGCCTCAAGCAACGTCCCGGCATCCACCAGTTGCGAAGCCCTCTTCTGGATGGCCTCCCGGAGCCTGGGCGAGTTCTCAAGAACTTGCGCCACGGTCTGCCTGGCCTCGGCTTCGACCAAGTCCGCAGGAATACGGATGTCATTCTTTGCGTTCCGGTAATAGTTGTTCCTGTGGTTGGCTTCCTTGCCTCCATTGCCCCAGGCACCTGAACCAACGAACGTGGAGCCATCCAAATACTTCAAGAGCCCCTGAAGCAGATAGATCCGGGACAGCCTTGTGTTCTTTTCTTTGTTTCCCGCGATCTTCTTGATCGTTCGTTGGACGCTTTGCCATAACTCCAGGTCAATAACGCATCCATGAGAAAGATCCACGACCCTGTGTTGCTCGTAAGGCATAAGACGGTCTTGCCTCTTGTCTTTGAACTTTGCATTTATTTCCCACTTTCCGATGTACTTCGGATTGCCGAGCAATGTCCGAAGGGCCGCACAGGTAAATGGCTGCCCGTCCTTGTTCTTTAAACCCAGGCGATCACATTCCTCTCGCAGCCTTTGGTAGGATTCATATTTCAGAAATGTTCTCATGATCCACTCGACGGCCTTTAGCTCATCAATATTAGGTTGGTAAAAGCCAACCTTCGCTTCGCCATTTTTTACTAGTTGGTCCAATCCAAAGAGTTTATGGGTGGCATTGAACTTTCCAGAGTTAATCATTGCAGAAAAAACGCTCTCCTTTAGTCGCTTCGAGTTGACTCTGGATTCATATTCCGCGAAAGCACTCAAAATATCCAACTGGACCAGATGTGATGGATCGTTGGGGTTGAATGGAAACCCCCGAATTACAATCTCACAATCATGATCGATGCAAAGTTTGAAGAACCCCTTCCATATCAGGGTTTCTCGCGCAATACGTGTAAGTTCCTTAACGATAACAAACCTTCTTCGGCCCTGCTTGATGTCTCGCTGAAGGCGTTGAAACTCTGGTCGGTTATCATGAGTCCCGGTTATGCCCGGCTCAATGTAGACATCGACGATTCGGTAATTGATCTTGTTCGCGGTTGACCGCGCAATCGCCTCTGCAAAGAGAATATGGATCTGCTGTTCGAGTGAACCCTTTTCAACCGAGACTTGCTCTAGGTCCGAAAGTCGGATGTAAGCAGCGCCATCGATTGTTTCCCAGTCAGGGTTGACCGGCTTCCACTTCCGAATGTAGTCTCTCGAAATTGCTTTGCAGTCGGAAATGATCCGTTCAATGTTTGCCCTCTGCTCAGCTCGACTCAGGTCCGCTACTTTCTTCTCCATAAAACAAGTCCTCTAATATCGGAGCCAGGTAACCGGCCACCTCATCAACGTCCATTCCGTGAATAGATCCTTCTAATCGGACGTTGAAGGCAATGCACCGCTTGCGGAGTCGGATAGCCTTGGCGTATCGCTTTGCTTTTCGATTGCTCACACAGGCTTTGCAGTTGGCGTCTCTGCCATCAGGCTTCGTTCGATTCCTGTCGAATTTGGCTAACGGTTTGGATCTTCCGCAACACTTACATGACTTTTCGACTTCAGAAGCCTTCGGGCAATCAGGCCGTATAAACGACTTCTGATCGGTGAGCAACGTCCATGAAGGATCGGACTGTCCAAATAAAGCACAATCGGGGCTGATGGTGTCGATGCAGCAAGGCTGATGGGTATCCCAGTCGATGGCCTCGGCCTCATTCCACGGAAGGTTAACGGAAACACACCCGGCGCCTATAACCAGCGCAACGATCGAACCAATCCCTATCCGCCTCCCGATTTCATTCATACCTGCTCCATAGACTGGAAGAATTCCCCCAGTCGAACGAGTCGTAAGGAAAAATAATGGACGACTCGCAGATAGGGGGGCCTTCCTATTGAGTCAATTTGGCAAGAATTCTTGCCTGTAACGTGATAGTTCGCACGAAATATGGAAACTTCTGGCCAGGTTGGAGACCTATTTTTGGCGCTTCATCGACTAACGAGTCGCGGGGTCCAGTCCCCTTATGGGTCATTGCGTTATTTTGCCGGTAGGCAGGCGTTAAAAGATGGGACGAACTCGAAACACCTAGCTAGGAGCAAGATCGAGGATGCTGCTTTGGAAAATTTTGTAAAGATTGTCGCCGAGCGATGGAGGAACAGAAGGATCATAAAAGACCCAGGAAAACGGGCGGGTAAAACAAAGCTCACCAAAAAAGACATGGAGCCCGAAGGTCTTGAAGACGCTCTTCCGGGAATCTGCGTAAGGCTAAGGGACCTTCAAAATCGGCTTAACGAACAAAATCCGGTACGGCCCCTTTTTGTCGGTCCGAATGGCTCAGCGATGGATCGTCTTCGATACATGGCTCCAGAACCTGGAATTGTAATTTTTTATCTGCTCGCTCTAAGTTGTGTTGAATACGACATTGACGGAATAATCACCGCCCTAAAGTTGGTTTCAAAAAGTGTGAAATCGAACGCGAGAGGGCAACTTGATTTTGAGCGTCATTTTTGCCCTTTATATAAATGGTTGGATGCCATGAGTGATTCCACGACGTTTCGTTTGGGTCGTTTCAATAAATCAGGAGAGAGAGAAGACCCCGCCCTTGCCTTTAGAGTTTTCATTCAGGCCATGACTGGCACAGAACGACGGCGCAGATCAGTGAAGGCAAGGCGGTCACGCAAAAAGGAACGAACAGCGAACTGCACTGAGCATTCATGGATAGCGGATCAAATTCCTGAAGTGCTTTCCAAAGCAAAACTGGGGCAGTCGCGCACTGACTTATACCGATCTTGGTCAATCAAGTTGATGCAGGATCTGCTAATTGAGGCCGGAGAAACAGAGGAGACTGCTACGGAGGAACTCACCTGCCTGTTCAGTGACCTTAAAGGAAAAACTATTCGATTCAACGGAGTTGTTAAGCCACAAGACCCAATTCATAGAGTAGCTCTTCCTGATCCAGAGTACGCACTGAATCGGCTTCGGCGACTTCATACTCTTGCTTGTTATAGGGAATATATTACTCCGCCAGTCGTCCCGAAGAAAACTAAACGACTCGTTTCAGGCTAGAAGTATTCCTGCCGTAAGGTTCCTCGCAGAAAGCTGAGGAATTATGAAACCAAATGAAAAGCTATGGCTTGCAATTGAGTCAGTTGGACTCAAAAAACAGAAAGTCGCCCAAGAACTTGGGGTATCCCCTAAGACAGTATCTCATTTTATTCACGGCATCGCCCAGCCGACTCAAGACCAAAAGTGGATTCCGTCCAGGCTTTTGCGGGTAGCCGCGAACGAGCTTTTTTCAGATTGGACCGAAGCCCCTTTGGGCGTCGAAACTGCTTCACTTAGTGGGTCAGGACTCCGTCGTGGCCATTGCGGTGAAGAGTTGTAGGCTCGCTCCACGGTGAGGCAGCTTTTTCAACGAGACGAGGCCGCTTGCTACGCCCTCGTCTCAAAATTCATTCAACTATCCAACATGAAAGTTAAGTGACTATGCAAGAATATAAACATAGACCGACTTTAATTAAAAGTGGGAACGATGGTCTCCATACCTTTGGATGTAATCTTTCTGTAAATTTCCCACACACAACACCACCCCCACTCACCTGGGATACCCATCACTCCGTGGATGTGTCCCCGTCTGCCGTCTTCGCTTCCATGCCTGAAGGGCAGCAGCCGGAGCGTAGCGACGGAAGTGTGTGTGTGCGGAGCGGTAGCGGAGCACCTAGACTCTGCCACCCGGCCCTGGATCATGTCACGATCGAGGTTCACTATCGCCTCCAGTATTCAAATCCGAATCCACAGACGCGAACTGCCGCATATTCGGAACGGGAGTTAGCTCGAACAAAAGAAAATATAAAGAAGATGTTTCCGCGCCTGATTCGGGAAAGTGAGTCAAACCTCCGCAAGCGATATCCAAAGGAAGGAACCCCCATTACTGAGGGGCTACTTGTTTATCCTTCTAGCCCGAATTCGATGTTCGTTAAACATGTCATCAAGATTTCAGCACTCAAGTCTTGGAGACGGAAATCTTCAAAAGAGTACAAGGAAGTTGATCTCCAAGGTGAGGATAACTTCATTCCGTTTGAGACGCAGTCCGAACGCATCATGGGGGATCAGTCTTCAGAGCTGGGGGCGATTATCGACTCGATGAAGGCCGCCTTGCTTGGGCATTTCCAGGATAGGATTGCGCTAACGAGAAAGCGCCTGATGAGATACGAGATTGCCTTCGATTTTCCGTATGAAGGTCAGGAGCAGCTTCGCGCCATTCAGGAGGTCATTCGTTCTCATGCTATCAAAGGTAGCTTCAGAGAGACGCAAGACAACGGGTTTAAGGGTTTTACCGGAACTCTTGGCGATGGGGAGGAGATTACTATTTATACCAAAGGCAAAGACAGGCTTAGATTGGAGCTGAGGGTGCGCAGCTCCAGTACCAATAAGAAGAACAAGGTCAGAACTGATTTTACTGAACGTAGTCTGCTCTCGGTTATCAAGGACGTAGTGGAAGAACGCCAAGGCTTAATTTCTCGGTGCATCAGCGTGAGGCCGGATTCCAAAATACCTACCAGCAATACGGTGTCATTCGAGGCCTTGATGAATGCGTTGAGATCTATTGTCAGTACAAAATGTGCGGTCGATGTAACAGAGTTGTATCTGGCCACTGGCCAGGTTCACTTCCGTGACAAAACGCCTATGCGAAAGTATGCGTCTGAGAAAGCGAAGTTGGATCGGGCTGGAGTTTTGATTCGCGTGGCTCGCGGCCAATACGGACTGGATCTCGAAAAGCTTTTTAATCAAACGAAAGGACTCCTGACATGAACCCAAAAGATAGAGCGGAAGTTGAAGCACTCTACCAACATTTTTGCCTCGAAACTCAGCGTCTGGGGTTTCCGGGGAGCTTTGCGACAAGGCCACGGTCCTATCAGTACGAGCAGAGTCGGGACATAATTCGGCATCTGGGATTGGACCGGGCCAAAGCGGTCATCACCTTTGCGATTCAGCACTGGGTCGAATATCGAGACGAAAGTCGTTTTTGGGAGCGTCTTCATGTCTACCCAAATTTCAATCAAATGCTGCCGGAGTGGCATTACTCTAAATGGTTGAGTAATATGATGGAAGAGGACTTGCTTGAATCCGAGTTTGGAAAAAATCGGGATGAGACCACCTATGGCCTATCCAAAGAAGCTTTGCACCAAGCTGTTTTGTTATTTTATGTCTCCACGAATGAGGAGTTGGTGGCCTCTGGGCTAGAGCCCTTTCCGACGCTAATTGATAGGAAGGACTACAGGATCATAGAGGCCGCTCTGCTCGGACATGGAGTCGAGGCCGCGAAAAAGAAAATGAAGGGTCATGTCGCGGTGCTTGGGCGGGATAAGCACAATCCAAAAAGTGAGTTCCGTAACTCACCCTGCCAGTTTGAATTTCTTTTGTTGGGAATGGATTAGGCAGCAGTGATGGGGTGAAAAGAGGGAGCCAATATCGACGGACTTATTCGCAGGGGTTACCGCACAAATGCGGTAAGGTCGTTGATCGATATTGGCTTCTCATATATGGTAATGGACGTAGTTCTCGTTTTTTTGTTGACCCTCGTTGAGAAATAACCGGAAGGCAGAAGGGAGCCTTCCTTTGTTGAATTTTTAAGAGGGGGCAGCATGCCTACTGTTTCTACCAGTCAGTTTATTTTGCGTGAGATCGATATCCCAAGTTCAGTGGATCTCCAGATTGATCCACTTGCGGTGCGTTATCCTTTTTCGGAAGAACGGGTAAAGGCCCTGGCTGACGATATCCGAAAGAATGGCCTGATCCAGCCGGTTGTTGTACGCGAGGGAAAGGTCATCGCAGGCAGGCATCGGCTGAAGGCATGTTTGTTGGCCGGGGTGCCGCCGAGGTTCCTGGAGCTTGTTGGTGACTGCTCCGTTGAAGCCTGGGTGCTGGGTGACAATTCGGTGCGGCGGCATGAATCGGCATCCCAAAGGGCTTGTGGTGCGGTTTCCTGGCTCCCATACTTTGAGAACGAAGCAAGGAACCGGCGAGAGGCCGGGAAGCCTGTCCTTGGAACTCTGGGAGGCGCAGCGGCCTTAAAAGCAGGTAATGTTTTCGGGGTAGGTCAAAGGTATGTTGAGGCTGCCAAACAGCTCCATGATGCAGACCAAGAGGCCTTCCTAAAAGTGTTTTCTGGTGAGCTGACACTTTCGGCGGCGGGAGCGAGGCTGAAGAAGAGGAAGGGATGTACGAAGTTGGCCGGGGACTGGAAGTCGGCTTCATTCGAGTACATTGATCGCGAACCGGCAGAGTTTTTGAAAACGGGTGAGCAAAAGTTCGACTTGTTGATTGCTCGCCTGAGCACCGAACTTCTTGCGAAGTACCCATTGGCCGATTGGGTTGGACACCTTGCTCAGGTAGCCCCGACTGGACACGCGATCTTGGTAATGGATTTTTCAGTGGCCTGCCAAGTGAGGTTTGAGCTGGATCGTCTCGGAATGCTGGCAGGAGTTCAATTTCTGATTAGTTTTAACCCGGTGATCGATCAGTCTAATGGCGTCGTTCGTGCTGAGAAGCCAGGGGACAAGATCTTTTACCGTCGTGATCATGTTGAGAACTTTTTTGTCCTCTGCCACATTCGTTTAAGCAAAGACTCGAAGTTTCTTCGGTTCACGAAGACCTCTGAACTTGGGGCCGTTATTGATTTGGGCCACGGAGCTGGATCAGTCTCAATGCGTCTCGCCTCAGTTTGGATTGAGCGAACTTGCGCATCCACAGTCTTGGACTTGTTTCCCGACTCCGAGGCATCGTTCGCCCGGTCGGCTGCGGTTCTGGGGCGGAAGGGATACGCCCTTGGCCGAGAGCCGGAGGCCAGTCTGATGGATCGCACTCGGACTTTGGCGGGATAGATCGGCATCTTACGATAGGTGTTTGGCTGATTCCCGGAGTGATGCCAGCACTCTTGGATCAGTTTGACCAGGTATGAGGAACTAATCCCAACTTCCGACGGATTTTTGAGGTGTGTTATGGCGCTGTCACAAATGAATGCCTGGGAACAAGAGGTCGGGGACGCACTCAAGCGAGCGGAGCAAATCCGGGCACCTGCCTCGGTTCAAAATTACGGGGTCGAGAAGATCAAAAGGCTCCGTTGTTTCGAGTGGGTCAAGTCCGAAATTTTGGCAGGAACTCCGGCCCGGCAGGTTGCGGCGGAGATTCAGGCCAAGGGGGAATTGATCGATTTGAAGCCTGAGACCGTTAGGCGTTATCTGGAGTCATATCGGTCCAGCTTGTCGCCTCTACAGAGGATCGCCAACCTCGGCAGTCCTGATCAACTTGCCGATCTTCGGGGTCGTGTGGTCAAAACTCTCGATGTGATCGGGGAGCTTGAATCTCTTTTCCGCATGATGAAGGGACGACTTGAAAAGGTTGTGAGCACGGAGGAGTCCTTGGGGTTTCTCTTGGAGGGGGCTCACAAGGAATTTCAGACTGCGCTGGACATTTTGTCACGGATTCACGAACTGAAGGGGCGGCCAGAAGTGTGGCAGAAGGAAGAGGAGCCTTCGCCGCCTTTGGTGGAACAGATTGACTGGAGCCTGGTTTACGACGCGCCGAATGTAAATGCGGTGTTAAAAAGTGCGGACTCGCGTGCCCGGATCTTACGGTTCGTCGAGACTGTCTGTGGTGTTTTTGGTCCAATGACAGCGGAAAAGCAGGAGCGGATTCTTGAAGTTGCCCGGCGCAGGACTGCCTCACCGCAGCAAAAATAGATTACGGGTTTCAGGATTTTGAACCTATGTTTGTGGCTGCGCGGATGGGCTGATGCCGGAAAAAATGGCCCGACAACGTGGTGTTGCTAGGAAATTTCCTGTGAATGTTGAGAAATTTAGTCGGTGGTAACGGACTGTTACTGGGACTTTTTTCGGAGTGTAACAGACTCTGCGATGTGGAATGGATCGTTCGGTAAAAATAGATTACGGGTTTCAGGATTGTCGCTAACTTTGCCGCTGTCTGGGGATGAAACCAGTCTGAGGGGAAGGTGTTTTGTCTGGCCGCGTATTTTCCTTCACGGCCAACTGCTGCTAGCTCTGATTTTCTGGCAATAGCTTTTCTTTGTATTTGCGCGATTGAAGTGGGGTTGCACGTTTGGCGAGTGGAAATTACCGCGTGGCTTTCCGAAATCCCGTGCGATTTGTTTAACCTCAACCATCAGCTGTTCGTAGTCGGCCATGCAGTCCTTGTATCGTGCCTCTCTTGCCTGGGACTGGTCGACGCTTCGATGATGCAACGGTGGGGTTGGTGTTTCTGCTCTGACGACTGACTCTGTCCTGATCATGATCGTTTGAACTTTGGCCTGTTCGATAGCAGACATCTTTGCCTCAAGTACTGCCATCTTTTGCTCGGCAGCGGCGGTGCGGCTTTCTTGCTTTCCGATTATCATATAAACGCGGTCCTTGATGCTGTTCCAGACCGAATCCTGGGGAGTGAGTCCCTCAAGTTGCGAATAAATATCCTGATTTCGAACGAGTTCTGGGTTTGATAGCGACCTTCGGCTTTCGCCCTTTGCTTTGATTGCCTCTTCGCAGGCGGCAGTGTTAATACCGGCACGAGCGTAGGCTCTGAAGTTTTTGTCGGAAAGTTGTTCCAGATACCGATCCCAAATGACGATATCTCTGTGGGCAAGTGAACACTCTGAAATCACGTTCTTCACTGCCATCGACTCCGCTTTGAACCGGGCCACTTCAGGGGTTGGGCCGAGGCCCTGTCCTGCGTGCATGATATCCCCACCGATAACGTGCCTTGATTGGCGATCGAGCCATTCAGGGCGTGGTTCAGCAGCCATACACAGGGTGATAGTTAAAATGAAATACAGGATTGAGAGTGCGGTGACCTTCATCGTTTTTTCCCGTTTTTTGAAGCATCAAGAACAAATCTCCGAGCGAAGTCATTTTTTAGCCCTCTGTCCGTTGGGCCATCAGGCAACATTAGTAGTGCCAGTAACATACAGTAATTCCAATCTGGATTTGAAGACCAATACTCCGAACACTCTTTCATCGGAGTTCGCGAGGAGATCTCTCGCCCTTAACATGAGACCCTCAAGGATTTCAGTTTTGTCGAAATGACGTAATATTTCGTCCGACAAACTCAGGGTATGGATGTCGCAACCATCAATTAGGCAGCGGCTGACTATGGCAGTCAAACCGTCACCAGCGGCCTTTCGGGTCTTAATGTGCGCCAAGAGATGCACAACGATTGCCGAGGAAATCGATGGGTCTTGATTGTCCTGCTCGTTAAATGAAATCTTCACCAACTCATCCACTATACTTACGTTATCTGAATTCGCACAGTTTACTTCTCTTTGAACGGAGATCCCCGGCCCTAATACAGGTTTTATATTGTCAGCTTTGGTGTTTGAGTTGCCCTTGGCTTTGAGTTTCATTCTTTACTAAACTTTAGCCCCGTGACATTTTTTTACGATCTCTTTCGTGATAGTCACGACCCCTTTAGGGCAGCCAAAAATAATAAATTCTTTAATCTCTGACATTATCTTAGGTACGATCCTCATTCCATACTTTGGATTCTGTGCTGCCATTGCTAACTCTAAAAAGGCGGTGTTGTCGAATTCAACCTCAAACCCCTGTTCCTTCATCTCATCAAAAAATGTCACGATCATCTCGTCCTGGGCAACGCGCCTAACGACATCTTCAGTACTTGGGAGGTCAGTGGATGCGAATTTCTGTATCCGCCCAAGAAGCTCATTCTTAAAGCCATACTTTATGAGATCATCTGAATTCAATTTTGGCTGCGCCTGCTTCATTTCGTCGGTATAAGAGAACGCTCCGGCAAAAATCCACAGCGAGTTTCGAGTGTCAATGGCACCCTCTTGGATTCCTTGAATCAGCGTGAGCAGCTCCGATTGCAGTGAGTGGCTCTTATGAATGTCCCCACCGTTTGCAAATTCTGAGAGTTTATCAAACTCATCCAAAATGACGATGCAACCTCTCGAAGCCATCATATTCCCGCTAAAAAATCCAGTAAGGGAGTCTCGCAATGTATTTCCAACGTAGCCAGATGGTACAAGGCCAGAAGCATCGATCAACAGATAGGGGAGTTCAAAATCAGGAACACATTGTTGGAGTAAATAAGTTTTACCAGAGCCACTCGGACCAGACACCAATAGATGCATTCGCCTGGTTCGGTTATTGATGAACTCTGACAATGACAGCGCTAAAGACTGCTTGTATTTGGTGTTACCGATAATAGCTCTGTCTAACCGATCAAAAATAGACTGAGCGTTCCATGCCGCCTTGGATTTTGACTTCTCCGTCTCTACCAAGGCCATTATTTCCCTAATTTTGGCTTCATCGAACTGTGACATGTCTAACCCGCCTTCTTGATGCCTGTGATATTTAGGAGTTCCTCAACGTCAGCTCTTGAAACCCTTTCTGCATGTTCCGTGATTATGTGTCTCGTCTTATGGCGTCTGAAGAAAGTTTGATCGATTTTATCGAAGGCTCTGACGAATCCGCCTGTTTCCATACAATAATGACAAAGTAGTGCAAGCGCATCGTCATCGTATTCTAAACCCCGCCTTGTGCAAACATGACCCACGGCTTTCATTAAAGTTTCCAACGTCCAACCTGGGAATCGCCAGTCCGAGAAGTCTATACTTCCCCCTAATGCATTTCCAAAAATAGCTGTCAGACCATTAGTCAGCTGAAGTGCCGAATTATCCAAAGACGGTACCGTTCTCAAGAAAACAAAATATACAGGCTTTAAGGAATAGTTTGTTTTCAGCGCGTGGCGAAAGTCCATTAGTTCAGGCGACGGCCCGTTTGCCGCGTCTGTATCAAAAAACTCGTCTGGCAAATCAAATAGAACGAGCAGTCGTTTCTCTACAGTATTGGCTACTTGCAAGGAGCTGCAATCCGAGATTTTCACATACTTAACGCCTAAGTCGGGCAGGTTGAGGCCAGGAATTTCGTCAGTCAATCCGGAAATCCGTTGCGCAACCTCAGTTTTCCCGGTCCCTTGGGTTCCCCAGAAACATCGCATTCTACTTTTTGAGCTTAATAGAAAATCCTCTAGGTCCACCGAGAAGTGTTTTATGATTGAATCTAGTCCAACCATTCCCGTCATACTTTTTGTCAATTGTATTCTGATCTCAACAGCCGTCAACTTGACTGGAGGTGAAGTATTTTCCAATTCTTCCGACTTTGAAGTATCTTTCAGTAGTGCTCTAATTCTGTTATCAAATGTCTTGTCACAGGCCGCCTCACCAGCGTTATCTGTAATTCGTTTATCAGCGCCGTGGTGGAGCAACAGTGTCACTGCGAGTTCATGGTCATTTGCTGCCGCAATCATAAGTGCCGTTTGAGATTCCCTATTTTGTTTATCTAGGGTGGCCCCGGCTCCAATCAGCAACTCACATACATTAACAAAGCCGCCCTCCGCAGCGGCCATCAAGGGAGTATTGGATTGGTTACTTGAATTTACGTTGGCTCCGATTTTTATTAGCAGTTCAACGATGCCGTGGTAGCCACCAAGCGATGCGAGATATATGGGGGAATTTCCCTCGTCATTTTTAATTTCTGTATCGGGTTTTCTCTTTCCTATCTCCTCGGCGATTTTCAGAAAACCGTGCTCAGCGGCTATGGCTAATGACGTATTTCCGAACATGTCTTTTTCGTTAATATTCTTCATGCGAGCGATATTTTGTTTTACAAACTCCAAGTCGTCGGCCTCAATTTTTGACATAAATTCTTCAATATCCAATGCACCACTGGTGGTGTCATCTTTTTCTTGGCAAGTTCTATTTTCGTTTTGCACGCCATCACTGAATCCGTGCGCCTTGAAAATCTTTTTAAGAGCAGGACTTCCATCTTCAAAAATACCTGCCAAAAGACTATAACCTCTGGAGTCTTTGATGTAAGGACTAGCTCCTTTTTTTAAAAGTTGTTGCACAAGGTCGCCGTGATCGTTTTCTACGGCACAGGAGAGCGCAGTTTCTCGCTCTGCGTTTCGTTGATTGACATCAATGTCGGCGCTACTTAGCAAGAGGCTCGCGATTTCTAAATTTGATTGGTCTGCCGCCACAATTAAAGGAAAATTACCACTATCGTTTTTGATGTTGGAGTTTGCACCGACTGCGATGAGCAGTTTAACAATCGAGCAATCTTCATTTGAGCAGGCGAAATGCAAAGCAGTGTCGCCACTTGTGTTTTTCAGATCTGGTTTGGCTTTATTTGTAAGTAAAAGACTGACCACATCTACATGCGAGGCGGAGGTGGCTAACATTAGAGCTGTTTCTTGCTCCTCACTTCGGATATTTATGTCGCCGCCGGTTGCAATGAACTCACGCACTATTTGGATGTCACCATCGGAAGCGGCCTGGAGGAAAGTATCATCGCTGACATTACCTTTATTCTTGGCCAATGAGTTACCTCTCTTTACATTTTGCGTGAGTTCGGGGGAATCCAATATCTTCCCATATGCCGACATCTTTTGATCTACCTTCCTATCGGAAGGGGCCCTTTTTTCTTTAATCATCGATTTCTCCCCTCTAGTGAAGAAAGTTGGCGCTGGAGCCTTCTGAAGGCATGGAACCGAGACGCGGTGTCATTTCGATGACCTTTTCACTATAGTCATAGTCGCAATCGCACTTATCTCGATACCTTGGTGGATAACCTGCCGCATCGATCGGATGACTTACTCTTTTGACGCTTTGTTGGCGGTCTTAGGGGCGAGGGTGCTCAAGGTCTTTAATTTCTTGGCGGCTATGCCCTTCGTTGTTGGCGTAGTGCGTGGATAACCTCCAATTGTGGAGGTATGCTCCTCTCTCCATGCCTCTGGGGGCAGTGCTTTAAATCCATCGAACATTAGCTTTCTTGCTGCGTCATGAATTGAAAGAATATTCCCCATGTCGTCAAGTTGTCCGGCTGCATAATTTTGCAGAGCCATGAATACATGGCCTGAGAGCCGAAAAGTAATTATCCCGGAACTTTTTGAGTGCCTTTTCGTCTTTGCCTGATCGGCCATTTTCTTCCTCATTGATAAAAAGTCAGTAGTTGCGCTTGTAAACATTGTACGCGTTCTCTTGACAAAACGCTACGGCAGCATGTATACTGAAATGGTCAAGTATTAAGCCCCGAATAACATGGGCTTTTTTGGAGGCGTTATGGGACTTGTTCAACTGAAACAGGAAAGCATCACATCGGGCGAGGTCGCAGCCGTCCTTAGTCTCGTTGAAACAATCCAGGCCCTTGAGCGTAGGGTTTGCGAATTACATACGGCGTTGGACCCGCAGGTGGGTTCCATTATTTCAAGGCTGGATGCCGGAGCCGACACCTCCGGACTGGGCTTCGATCTCTTTGTCCGTGAACTCTCCAGGCGTTCTGTTGCCTGGCGTGAGGTCGCGGAAAAAAATCTCGGAGCAGCACTCGTAGAAAAGGTCCTATCCGAAGCTCCGGTAAAGACCCACCGTTTTCTGACAATCAATGGCAGGAAGGTTGCCTGACCTATGGCGAAGCACTACCTATATACGCCGCTCCTGCCTCACGAGGAAGCTGACCAAGCGATAAGGGATATCATTGCCGTGGCGCGAGATGCACAGATAGGCTCACCGCTGGAGGTCGTGGTCTCGTCGTGGAGGACTCTCCCTCATGGGGCACTTGTCTTCTCTGACGGACTTCACCGCTTCGGTAGCGACCCACAGTCAGTCCTGCGGACACTCCTGGCGCTTATCACTAGGGACAATGGCATCCTCATTGGATCGTGCGATTTGCGCGTCTCAAGTATCCACCGAGCGGTCCTGATTGATTTCATGCAAGCTCTCGCTGGTGTTTCCCAGATTTACAGAAAGAGCAGGATTCGTGCGGCATTTAAAAGAAGGCGGGAACAAGGATTACCATCGGGAAGATCGGGGGTATCTGGTGAAATTCGCCAAAAGATCCTAGCTGAGTCTTCAGGTTCGGTCAGGGACACTGCGAAGCGGTTCGGTGTAAGTAAGAGCTTTGTTGGGCAACTTCGAAAAAAGAATCGTGGTGCCGCGTGAAAGCATTAACAGTGGCAACCTACAGCCGATGCAGTACTGCTGACAAAGGGCAAAACCCAGAAGTTCAGGTTCATGAACTGCGTAGGTATTGCGAAGCTAGGGGATGGCTGATTACCGAAGAGATTATTGATCACGGCTATTCAGGCGGCAGCGGAGCGGATCAACGCCCAGGTCTTCGGAAACTTATGGCTCTCGTTCGGGCACGGCAGGTCGATGGTGTAGTCGTTGTCAAGATGGATAGATTCTTCAGGTCGTTAAAAAATCTAGTAACAACTTTGGACGAGTTTCAAAGTTTAGGCGTCACTTTCACTGCGACCCAAGACCAGATTGATATGAGTTCTGCGAGTGGTCGCCTCATGCTTCATCTTATCGGGGCATTTAGCGAGTTTGAAAAATCGCTACTGCGCGAAAGAACAATGCTGGGTCTTGACCACGCTCGTCGCAGCGGCAAAACGCTTGGTCGTCCCAAGCGGCGGGATGACAAGGCGATTGCAGATTTGAGATCCCAAGGTCTCTCTATCCGCCAGATAGCCCTTGCCCTTGGAGTGTCAACGACGGCAGTCCAGCGCGGACTGTCTGTGACCAAATCGGGTCTCCGGAGGGCATCCTAAGTGCGTAAAACTAAACAGGCGAGAAAAGCAAAACCTGGCATGACGAAACCGTTCGTTTTCGGGACAGAAGGCGTCCGCCAGTTCGACAGGCCTCTTCGCTACCTCCGGGAGGCAGCGCTGAAAGTGCGTGGACTCGCTTACCTCATTGAGAATCACCACGATGAGCCAGGCACCCCTTTGGACTTCGAAGATATTAATTCTGGGATCGGGCTGATTCTAACCCAATGCTCGCGGTCAATCCTTCGTCATACACGAGGGATCGAGGAGCGATCTCTCACAACGATGGTTAAGCGTTCCTCAAAGGAGATGAAACCATGAACCATCACTCAAATTCAATCAACTTCCTGAGTGGAACCCCGATGGTGATTGCGATTTTCTGCAAAGTCCAAATTTGGGGGTTCACGAGACCATTTTCAATCTTTGACAGGGTACCCCGCGAAAATCCGGCTTCCAAATATATGCGATCCTGCGAGTACCCTTTGGTTCGCCGAACCCTTGCTATGTGCGCACCCAATTTATTCAAAAATGCCTGTTGTTTCGGCTCCATTTCCTCTCATCGTGTGACAATGAGTAATTCATACTCTTCCAATAAGAAGGGAATCGTTAAGAAGGTCAAGTTTAGGAAGGAAATGCCGAAAAATGAGATAGTCCCATGTTTCGACATTAGTGCGCCAAAAATTCAACCGGCACCGTCAGGTGTGCCTTAAAAGAAAAAGGGGCGGCATAGGAAATACCCATGTTTGGAGGCAGTTATGAATATTAAAGATGTCAAAAATGTAGGTTCCACTCAGTCTATAAAATGGATGCTTTTTTTTGCTACATTTTGTGCTTGCTCAAGTGCACCAGTTGCCAGAACCAAATACTCCGACCATGCCCATCGCGTTTTTCTCTCCCCAAAAGGGATTTCTGGAGAAGACTACGTCGCCATTCAGGCGTCGTTATCAGAAGTTAACCGATTCTTCATCGTGGACCGCTCAAGTGGTTTCAATGCTGTTCGTAGAGAGCAAGCAATGATTCATCGTGACGACATCGAGGCTTTTAACGATGCGGACAAGTATTCAAGGCTGGGGGCGCTTTATTCGGTGGGGGCAGTGATTGTTGCTAACGCGCATTGTACCCGAATTGAGGGCTTCCTTGGTCCGTCGCTAATGTGTCGGCAATACATCAGTGCAGTCGATGCTTCCACTGGCTTGGTAATCGTTGCTGTTTCTGGGACTTCTGAGGCGAGAATGGTCAACGGTATGCCATCATGGGATGACACCGTGGACAAGTTTTGCAAGGCCTTTCCAACGACTTGGGAGTCAAATCAGAACACCGCTGAATTGGAGACTTACCGAAAACTAGCTGGTGAAGAGGCCCGAAAACAAAAACTAAAACCGCACAAAGAACAACCAACGAAGGACGACCCCTTTGGTGAAGACTAAAGCAACAGATGGCAACATTATCCGAGCAAGGTGGGCGGAAACGAAGAAAAAGTCGGCATAGAATAGGTGGCAGATTTTTTGATCGGAGATTATATGGATGATGCTATGAAAGAGAAACAAAAGCAGGTTGGGTTTGGCGTAGTATTATTCGCAGTCATTTGCTCACTCGTTTTCAGCCACCTTGCCGACATTCTTCTCACAATCGCAACGTTCATATTTTTCGCGGTTAACTATGCTGCAATCAAAAGCCGCCTTTACTTGTCTACCGGAGTGTTCTCCCTAATATTTCAAGCCTGCGTACTTTTATTCTATCCGTACAATCATGCCGCTCTTTATGTCTCTGCCTACAGCCTGCTGTCGCTTCTGATGATTCTAATTGGATATGCATTTCACCATAAGTCCGTTTCTGAAACGCGAGTTGCGGTAGTTGCGACACTGTTTTTGTTGTGGTCGATCCCGTTTGCTGGAAAGTTTATTGGTAATCAGTACATTGAAAAGGCGAACCTGAGGGTGGATGCAGCGATTACCAAATTTCGAGTGTGGCAGCAACCAGTTCGGAAACCGGCATCGAACAAGGGTGAAAATAAAAAGAGGCCCCAAAGTAAGAGGCAAATAGCAACCGTTTCATCAGAGCGGCCTCAACTACCAGTTGAGGTTGCCCTGGCCCTTGGTTTTCCTTTTATTGTTTTATTGTTGAGCGGAATTATTGAGTCAACGCGGGAACAAAAGAACGATAGTAGCCGATCACCTGCATCTGTATTGGGGCAGTCGCTATGCTGAAAAAACACTAGAGGGTGGTGCACGAAGTTATTGAAAAGTCCCCTCGATTGACGTTGGTTAGGGAAGTCACAAAACAACCCAAGCCATAAACAACCGAGGAGACCGTAATGAAGACAAAGAAAATCA
>JBBCAW010000111.1:0-3367 GCA_051382295.1 Bdellovibrionota bacterium FG-1
AAGGATGATGGCTTTAACGTTGAGGAATCTACCGGCTTGAGCCGGCCGGAGGGGCGTAAGCCACGACAATAGTTTCCTGCTTTAGCAGGCCAGACAATCCTTCGCCTTTAGGCGAAGGTTGTTGAATTGAGTACGAGCATAAAGCGTATCGAAAGAAAGCAAAGCTGGGTCTGGATACGGTCATTGATGCCATGGACGCGCTTCTGGCTGACGGGTTGAACGAAAGCATGACGATCCAGGAATGGCTCGCAAGTCAACGCAAGGGCCAGCTTCGTGATGCGGTCGGAGTCCTCCGGCACGTAAAGAATCTCGAAGAACGTGGATACTACGACCATCTCAAGACCCGGTACTCACAGCTTCGGCGCTACTTCCCACGCTTCTGTGAACTCCCGTTCAAAGCCGAAGTTGGCGGAGGACCGCTGCTTGCCGGTGTCCACATGCTGAGAAAAATGAACGCCGACCCGGCCCTTTCGGAATTGGGCGAGGTGATCTCAAGTCAATTCTTAAGCGAAGCCCAGCGCAAGACGCTCGCGAATGAAGACGGCGCGGTACCTCGCGCGTTCTTTGAGATCATTTTCGCGCTCACGATGAAAGAGGCCCTACGCGCGGGAAGCCTTCACTTGCCCGATAGCCGAAAGAACGTCTCTTTTTGGAGCATGATCTATGATCCCAAGGAGTGGAAGCAAGACAAGGATCGCCTTTTCATTGAGCTGGATCTACCCAAAGCGTCCGGTGAGATTTGGGCGGCCCTTGACGCTGAATCTCATGCGGGCCTCACGCGATTCACACAGGGGCTCCCAGACAATCGCTTCGCCGCTATCGAAAACGGTGAACTGAAACTTGGCCGGATGGAGGCAGTTCACGACCACGACACCCCGGCTCGCGGCTTTCTTGAAACCGTGCTCCCCAAGGTCCGGCTCGAAGACCTGTTACTTGATGTTCACCGAAAATGCGGTTTCCTAAACCAATTTACGCCGCTCGAAGGCTTGCAGGCGCGGCCATCGGATCAGCACGAGCGAATCCTGCTTGCGGCGCTGATCGCCCACGGCACCAACCTCGGAATCGCCGCCATGGGAAACTCTGCCAAGGGGATCACGGTGGATGAACTCAGCCACGTGAGCCGCTGGTATATCCGGGAATCCACGATCAAGGCCGCAAACAGCGTCATCGTGGATTATCACCACCGGATGCGGCTCTCGAAATCCTGGGGCGACGGCACCGCTTCGTCATCTGATGGGCAACGCTTTGGTGTTCAGAAAAGCTCACTGCTCGCGACGTTTTACCCGCGCTACTTTGGCCACTACGACAGGGCCGTCACCGTTTACACGCACACCTCTGATCAGCACAGTGTATGTCATACCGATGTGATCTCTTGCGGCGCGCGCGAGGCCGTCTATGTCCTCGACGGGCTTCTTGAGAACAGCACGCTGTTCAGGCCCACATCCCATTTCACCGACACCCACGGCTATACCGAACACCTGTTTGCTCTCTGCCATTTGCTTGGCCTTTCCTTCATGCCACGGATTAAAGATCTCCCGGATCAAAGACTTTATCGGCTCGATCCCGCTCGCGACTACGGCAAGGAAGTCGAGCCCCTGTTTTCTGGCCGAATCAACCGCGTACTCATTGAAGAACAGTGGGAGCAGATCGTCCGTGTGATCGCCTCGCTCAAAAACAAAACCGCGCCCGCGCATCTGATCGTAGGCCGACTTGCAAAAGCTCCTGCCGGTGACAGGCTTGCGGAAGCGATCACACAGTTGGGTCGCGCCGTGAAAACGATTTTCATTTTTCGCTACCTCGCTGATGAGCCCTTACGCCGCAAGATCCAGCAACAACTCAACCGAGGTGAGGCCCGCCACCAGCTCGCAAAGCATCTGTTCTTCGCCAACCAGGGGGAGTTCCGCGACGGTGATTACGAAGAGATGATGAACAAGGCGAGCTGCCTTTCGTTACTTTCAAACGCGGTCCTGGTCGCCAACACCCATGCGATCGACCGCGTGATACGGACCCATCCCGACGCAAAAGAGGTGCTGACGGCGGCGGATCTAGCGCGAATTTCGCCCATCCTTTTTCGTCGGATAATTCCGAATGGGACCTATCATTTCCGAGGTCATGGGTAAGGGCTGGCGGGGTGTTTTCGCGACGCGTTAATTTTGGCCGACCCTAGCCAGCTTTCTTTAATGATTTCAGATTAACGCAATGCCCCTAACCGTGTTTTCTTCTCGGATGGGGCCGCTACCCCAAAACCTCGGGCCGGAGGAACGGTGAAGAAGCTCCGAAAAGGTAAATCGGCAGCACGCTAGGGCCGACCCGCGCCGCAATATCTGCAACGCGCTGCAGAAGATCCCTCGGAAGCCTCTCCGGCCCTTTTCCCGATAAGAAGGCTTAAAGACCGTACTGATAAAATCAATTTATTTCATGGCCTTAGATGGACCCTCTCGCGAGTCCCCCTAAAGTAGTGCGCCCCTCATTATGAAGACTTGACTGATGTCTATTTGGCAAGTATACTTGGATATAGGAGCATAAAACCTATGGGCCAGCTGAATGTTTACGTGCCGGACGACTTAGAGGAAAAGATCAAAGAAGAAGCCAAACGCGAGGGGAAAAGCGTCTCGTCGTTTGTGCTCGAAGCGGTTAAAAACAGAATTGAGCCGGACAAGTGGAGTGCTGATTTTTTAACGATGATGGAATCCAAACCCACGGACTTCCCCGAAGTTACGGATCTGCCGCTTCAAAAACGCAAGGTACTTGATGAGTTATGAAATACCTTCTGGATACGAATATTTGCATTGGTATCATTAACGGAAAAGAACCGAAACTCAGGGAAAAACTGATTTCCCTGAGTAAAGGCGACGTGGTGATTTGCTCGGTGGTGAAAGCTGAGCTGCTTTATGGCGTGAAGAAAAGTCAGCTCCGCGCGAAGAATGAGTCCCGTTTGGAAGTTTTTTTCTCTCAGCTGCCTAGCCTTCCGTTTGATGACGCCTCCGCTGATCAGTACGGCTCGTTACGTGCGCTGCTCGAACAGGCCGGGATTACGGTGGGCTCAAACGATCTGATGATTGCGGCAATCGCCCAGCAGCACCGGCTGACGGTCGTGACTCGCAATGAGCGCGAGTTTGGAATGATCCCGACGCTTAAAACCGAAATCTGGTAACGGCAATATCTGCGCCGCACCGCACAAAACCACTCGCCAGCCTCCCCGCGTCTTTTGAGTGTAAGATGTTCAAACCACCCTTTTTTGAGTATAGAAGAGATGGACGGTCCCTCCCCTAAAAGTTGCGAGGGCTAGCCGCAAGATATTGCGGTTACCTCAAGAGTGAGGCCCTATTAAGGGCAGTTGATTCACTCAAAACTGCGAAAGGAACCG
>JBBCAW010000112.1:0-51684 GCA_051382295.1 Bdellovibrionota bacterium FG-1
GTTGCCGATGGGGTGGGTGGTGCTGTAGGGCCGGGGCCGGGCGTTACAGTGGGCGAGACCGTTGGTGTCTGAGACTCTGGCGTTTGTGATGAGGTTGATGGGGGTGCGACGGTCGATGGCTGATTGGTCCCGACCATCGAGGCGGCGCCTAATGTGGCATCCGTATTACAGCCCCAAAAAGGGATGGCCAACGCTCCTAAAAATAACGGAGCGAGCAGCGTCCTGAATTTTTTGTTTCTCATCTACTTTTTTCCTTTTCTTCAGGGCGCAGCCGTGCGCTGAGGACAAAGGTCTGCGTCAACCGCGCGCGGCGGCTCTCAGCGGACAGAGTCCTCAAAACAATGCTGTTACCTAGATTTCAGGTTATGAAGCCAAAGAAGCTTCGTGCGAAAAAACGCTATCATGCATTTTGAGAAATGCGAAACGCAATTTCAACAGAGCGAGTGTAATATGTGCGTTATTGAGCGAGCGACTTAGTCGCTCAACCCAAAAGGCCTTTTTTGAGTGATTCGTTTGGCGGGTTTTCCCCGAGCCAAATGCGAAGAAGCGTTTTAGAAAACTCTGGATTTTCTACTTTTCCGGCGGACACGCCGCGCAAAAATAATTCGACCCCGTTTGGGAAAAAGCGAAGAGCCATGGATTCGCCTTTTTTCATGTCGGTCGTCATAAGGGCTTTTAGTTTGTCGAGTGAGGAGGCAAGCACTGCACAGTTGATTTTGCAGTTTTCTTCGAAGCCTTTATTCCAAGCCTTGGAAATATCCTTGGCATCAACGTTGCGCATAAAAATCATTTCAAGGTCTTTTAGGGAGTCTGAACCAAGAATGGCAGCGGCGTCATGAGAAAGGTTCTCGAGGTATAAGGCGCCTGCATAAACATTGACGCGAAAAATCGTGGCCTGCCTGAGACCGACCCCATTGAGCTTGAGGGTTTTATCCTGGATCTTCACTTGATCCGGCAGCTGAACGCCGCTGATCTCCGCTGCGAAAACGGAAGTGCTCGAAAGGATGACTAAGGCCAAAGCGACGATGACTTTCATGGGTTTGATATTCCTTTTGATAAGTCGCTAAAAGACCAGAGATTGGGTCCCGAGTAAAGTGAAGAACTACGGCCGTTGATTATAGGGTTCAAAAATGTCATAGATGAATTTCAAAAAAAGAGGTTTCCAGATGTTTCTTGAAAGCTATTTTTCAAAAGTGATCGTAACGCTCCTCGGGACAGCCGTTCTGTTATCCGCTATTTTGGGTGGAGCTTATTCTCTTTATCGGGTGGTCACCTTTTTGGGGAACTAGCCCTAACTTACTATGTAAGTGCATGTTTTTATTAAGATATGGTTGTTTGATTTTTCTTTTGAACTCGGCAATTCTTGCCGCGTTGGCATTTCAACCTCAGAGCGTTGATTCTATGTACGAATCTTATTGTTTTCACGTAAGATAATATCCTACGGAGATTCTTATTTATGATGATGCGGCACAGCTCCTTGGCTCTTTCTGCGTGGCTTTTCTCCTTTATTCTGGTCGGCACGGCTCAAGCCCGTCCATTGCAGTGCGCCGACTTGCCTCAGTTGTTTGATGCGTATTTACGCAACCACTACGCCTATCATAAACTGACTGATGAAATTAAGACGCGTACGGTTGAGCAGTTCATCAAGATCCTTGATCCCAGTAAAACTAATTTTTTCGAAGACGATGTCAAGATACTCCGGCAGTCATTAGGAGGCGCGTTTACTGAACTCCAGCAGGGCAATTGTGGTGCCATCGAGGCCGCCAATCAGCGTTTGATCAAGCGAATGAAAGAAAGCCTCCAATTTGTGGATGGGCTTTTGGGCCCTAACTACAAGTTCAACGAAAACACAGAGCTCGTAATCAACCCCGACCTTAGAAATTACGCCAAAACCCCCCAAGAGCGTGATGTCTATCTGACCAAGATGGCCCATTTTCAGGTGTCCAGTTACTTGCTTACGGATACTAAAATGGATGAAGCCAAACGGTTACTCAAGAAGCGTAACAAGCTTGCCGTCAAGCGTGCCGAGGACCGAAAAAACAGTGAGGTCCTTGATTTTTGGGCCGAGGCCTTCTCGCGCGCGTTGGATCCTCACTCGAGTTATATGTCACAGGACACTCTTGAGGATTTTCAGATTCAGATGCAGCTTTCCCTTGAGGGCATTGGGGCTTCGCTCACATCGGAAGATGGGTATACGGTTATTGAAGAGCTGATTCCAGGGGGGGCGGCTGATAAATCAAAACAGCTCAAACCCAAAGACAAAATTATCGCGGTGACCCAAGATGGTAAGCAACCCGTCAATGTCATTGATATGGATTTGCGTGACGTGGTTAAGCTCATCCGTGGGAAAAAAGGCACAAAAGTGCAGCTCTCCATCTTAAGGCAGGGAGATGCGGCTCAGACTTTCAAACTTGCGCTGGTTCGGGATAAGGTCGACCTCAAAGAGCAGGCCGCCAAGCTTTCCTTTGAAGTTCGAAAAGTGGATACAAAAACTTACAAATTGGGGGTGATCGACCTCCCTTCCTTTTACGGAGGAGGAAAGGGTGAAGGACGCTCGTGCTATCAGGACGTCAAAGCGCTCCTTCGCCAAGCAAGAGACGCCAAAGTGGATGGACTTGTGTTGGATCTTTCCCGTAACGGAGGCGGCTTACTTGACCAAGCCGTCCAAATTGGTGGCCTGTTTATCAAAAAAGGTGGAATCGTTGCCACCAAGAGTGCGGATGGTCGGGTCGAAATCCTTGAGGATCAAGATCCGGAAACCTTTTATTCCGGCCCCCTGGTTGTTCTGACTAGCCGGCTCAGTGCCTCTGCCTCCGAGATTTTGGCGGGTGCTCTTAAGGACTATCACCGTGGGGTCATCATCGGTGGGGATCATAGCTTTGGTAAGGGGACCGTGCAGGTGCTGGCTCCCCTGCCCGACAATCTTGGCGCCATGAAAGTAACCACTGGAATGTTTTTTATTCCCAGCGGCATTTCCACCCAACACTTGGGCGTGGCATCTGACGTTATTTTACCGTCAATCTTAAATTCGAACGAAATCGGCGAAAAGAAGCTGGATTATTCACTGAGCCAGCAAAAAATAGACACATTCGTTTCCCGCGAGGCCGACTCGGATGATCCGGGCCAACACTGGGTTCCCATTAATGCAGGCTTAGTAAAAAAGATTGCGGATAAAGCCGCTGAGCGGGTCACGGCGAGCGCGAAATTTGCGCAGGTTCGCAAAGAAGTCGAGGAATCCGAACACAACAAAGGCGTGGTTCGGTTAGCGGAGATTAGAAAAAAGGTAAGCGAAGACAAGAAAAGCGGCAAAACGAAGAAGGACGAAAAGAAAAAGAAACTTCATGAAATAGATGAAGACAGCCCATTTTTACAAGAAAGTGAAAACATCCTCGTTGACCTTGTCGAGGCGGAGCGTGCGACAGAAGGGCCGCGACAAGCCGCGCGGTAGAGTTCCTATGCGTCTTCGTGGGTGGCTGGTTCTTTCGTTCATATCGTTGTCGGCCATTGCATTACATGCCGACACCCTCAGTTATGGGGGCGACAGCTATCAACGAGACCTCATGGCAAAGGCCATGAGTGGCGCGGGATTAATTTTCGAGCCCCACCCCGAAGGTAAGGTGATTGAGCGGATCGTGGTGGTTCCTTTTGACGTGATCTTGCCTGAAGAGCCGTGGCCAAAATTTGCTAATTGGTTTCACGTTACCACTGTTCCGGCGGTGATACGACGGGAGCTTTTATTTCGGGAAGGCGACCCGTGGAACCAGGCGCGGGCGGATGAAACCGCTCGAAATTTACGTAATTATCTTTTTCTAACTTCGGCAGCCATCACCCCCTGTCAGGGCACCGCTCCGGATCGAGTCATTATTTTGGTGGTGACCAAGGATCTCTGGAGCCTGCGACCTAATCTGGATTTTTCGTTTGTGGGGAGTCGTTTCGAGCGGCTCGATATGGAGTTGTCCGAGCACAACCTTGCAGGTCATATGAAGCAAGGAACAATCGACCTGGGAATGGATCTCGCCACTTGGCATCTGGGGCAGCAATACCGAGATGCGCACTGGGTGGGCTCAGATTGGTCGCTTGCTGAACAAGGGGACCTCATTTGGAATCGCGAATCAGGTCGGATGGAGGGGGGGGTGGCGAGTCTTGCATTCGAACACCCGCTTCTGACGCTCGATACTCCATGGGCCTCGGCGGGATCTATTCAGTATCGTCGAGATATTTTTCGGTATTTCTCAGGCGGCGAAATCGCCTCGGTGAGCTCCGCGGCCACAGGGGAGTCGCTTCCCTATTCTTTGGATCGGCGTTTGCTCGAATTGAATTTTGGCTTCACTCGATCGTTGGGGCGTGAACGTAAAAACAACTTTTCGTTCGGTTATAGAGCGTTTGTCCATCAGTTTGACCTTCCGGCCGCGGTGAATCCGGTCCGCCCTCAAACCATTGAGGAGGTTGCTTCGGCAATTTTGCCACGCAGTGAAAATGCTGGGATGCTTTATGCGAAATATCATTATTACTGGGCTGAATTTCACGAATTTTTAGACATCGATACGTTTGCCCTGAGCGAAGACTATCGTCTTGGACCCGACCTTTCTGCTGAACTCCGATACGCGAGTCGTGGCTTTGGATTTTCATCCTCTTTTGTCGAGCCGATGGGTGTCGTTTCATGGACCGCGTTGAAGTCAGATGACCTTTTTAGCGTGGCCGGGACCTTCGATATTCGCTATCAACCTGAGGCCTTAACCGAATCAGCGTGGGTGGATGGCGTCGCGGGATTAAGAGTTCGAAATGTGACGCCGAAACTCGGTTTTTTTCGTTTTCATTCGGTAGTTCAGGCCACCCGACGCTACAACAGTCTTGATCGCGAGTTTAATACGTTGGGCAGCGATTCTAATTTGCGTGGTTATCCTTCAGGGTTTTTTCGGGGTGCCGATATGTGGGCGGCCAACTTTGAAGCGAGAACGATTCCGCTGGCGCTGTCCACTCTCCATTTTGGTCTTGCTGGGTTTTTCGATGTCGGGGATGCGTCGGATTCTTGGTCAACCTTAGGAGCCCATGAGTCAACGGGACTAGGGCTGAGAGTGGGGCTACCCCAATTTAACAAAGTGATTTTGAGAATAGATCTTGGATTTCCGCTTGAGTCGGGCCCGGGTATCAGTCCCACCTATGTCGTTGCCCAGTGGGGCCAAGCATTCTAGCGATAGAGATAATTGCGAATTCCAAAATAAGCGACGTTGCTGGCCAAGCCGGAACCGAGCTGTAATCCAAGGACCGCCATGGCGCCGGTCCCCGAGGGGTACAGACATTCCAGGCCCATCAGTAGATCGTAAAGGGCGATATGAAAGGGTGCGTAACCAGCACTCCACCCTAGATTATATTTAAAGCGGTCAAGCGCGCCGTCTTCTTTCGTGGGCAGCGGGTGAGGGCCCGCTGGCTGGCTCAAATAGTAAATCGTCGCATCGCCTCCGGAAAAGGCCGCGCCCACTCCTCCTAAACGAATCCAACGCAAAATAAATTTCCCCTGCAGCCCAACCACTTTCGAGCCCGCAAGGCTATTCATAGCTTCAAAAGCAAGATCAAAGGGCATGCTATTCCAATCCACTTCACTTGATCCCGCCGCGATCACCGCACCACCCACGGTCATGGCTTCGTCAATCCCGAGTTGCAGCAAAAGGTAGCGGATGTTCTGGAGCCGAACTTGTGGAGGTGGCATCGCTCTGCGGCACTCACTCATGCCGTCGAGCCAGCGTGAAAGTTTTCTGGGGGCGCTTTTGAACCCCACGGGTGGCTTTTCCAGCGCATCCATTGCATCCATGGATGCGGGATCAGTCGCGTGAGTCTTCCCCCAGGTCGCTTTTTTGGCCTTTACCCCGTTTTCGGGGCTCGCTTCAAAAAAGGGTACGGAGTTGGCATCCCAGTCGCCGTTCCATCGAGGATTAATTCGAAATTCCTCCGAAACCATTGAACGTAAATATATTTTTTGTTGGGAGGTCAGCTCCTGGGACCCTCTGTTTTCGGTTTGTTCTATCATTCGTTCCTGGAGTTTTTGAAGACGATTTTCGAGGTCATTACGCAAGGGTTGAAACTCGGGTACGTCGAGCTTGGCGCGCATTTGCTCAAAAGAAGCCGAAGGGCCGACGACCCGATCCATGATCATTCGGCCTTCGATGGTTTCCGTAAAAACGAAACGGAACAGGGTGTTTTCTAAAAATGAATCAGGAATCGGCCCTGCCCAACCCGAGGGGCAAGAGAAAGCCATGACCGCCATAAAAACGGTTATGACGATGATTCGATTGCGTATTTTAAAGTAAATCCAAAGCCCCATGAGCGTGAACACTCCCCTAAAAATCGTGCTGTACCGTGTCATACCGGGTTAATTAGCACTAGTCAATAGGGCGTATTGAAAATAGATGGGTGGCGCTCGGGCATTTGTTGCCTACTGTATTGATAACCAAACATATTTACATTTTGTGTAACATCAGTGGCGAACTGGCGGTACGTATGTACTAAAATTGGTGCGGTTTTGGCTGTTTTATTCGCACTTTAGGTGGCCCGCGCCTTGCGTAACTAAGCCGTGCGATCTTGAACCGTCGCAAAATAAATGAGCTGTATTTAACGTCGCTCAAGGAGGACTGGCGTGAGTTTACAACACGGGCGCATTCGTGCGTTTTCTTGTCTTGTGAGTCTAGTTATGGCTTTTTCGGGCTGCAATTCGGATCTTTTAGGCCTGGATTCGATCAGCCCTACGGGGGGTGGTGGCGCTCCTTCGGGCGGGGCTGATGGAGGTCCAGCCCCCACGCCCTCGGGTTCGCCCATCGGGCAAAAGGAGTCGGTTTGCGTTTCTTCAGACCCCAATCATATCTGCTTGGGGCTGAAGCTCGTCTCCTATATGGATGCTCTCGGCGTTCCGACGGTCAATCGAGCCGATGCCACTAGCTTAGTGGGTGAGATGAATCAGATTTGGAGCGCGTGCAATATCGCTTTTCAATTAGACGAGTATGAGGCGGTGGATCCGACCGTTTCAGGCCTGTCCTATGGGAGTCAATCCGAGTCGGAACTCTATGACATTCGTAAAATATATGGAGACGCCGTTACGATGTTAGTGACGGTGACCGGACCTTGGGTGGGAAAAACCATTGCTTGGACGACCATGCCTGGAGGGGGGCCATTTGGAACCATTGTGGAGGCTCAATATGGACACAATCCCATGACAGTCGGGCACGAGCTGGGTCATTATCAGGGTTTATACCATATCAAAAATTCGACCAATCTCATGAGCCCTTACATCGGGTCAAATACAAGCGGACTGACCGTGAGTCAATGCGACATCGCCCGCCAAACCGATGAGCAGGATTGGCAGGCGATGATGCGCAAATGATGCGTTTAGGAATGATTAATAACGACGACAGCCTAGATCTCGGCAGGGTCCACTGGATTGATACACGCAGTAACTGTGTACGTCCTGTTGAACCCACCGAGGATCATAGCCGTGGTTCCAGTAGCTGCGGCCGTAAACATCCTCTGATCCACATTCAAAAGCAACCGGTTGAGGGGGAGGCACCGGGTGTGGATGTGGCTGTTGAGGTGGATAGTACGGAGGATAATGAGGCGGAGGTCCGTGATGCTCCTGCGCTGAGAGGTCATCTGGTACGGCCGAAGAATCCAATCCATAAAGCGCCATGAGCTCTTCAGCAGGGCGCAGTTCATCTTGATCAGACGCCTCATCACCGGCCCAGGCTGAAAAACATGGGACAAGTAAGACGGCAAAAACAAATAGGAAAGTCTTCATGAGTTCTCCTTGTTTGTCATCGAAAAGCAAATGACGGGTAGGTTCGTGCAGCCATCTTATCCTGATGTTACCCGTTCGTAAAGCGGCCTACTTTCGAGATAGGTCAATCAGAGTGTCGACGACCTTCGCCAAAGGTTGGGGGGTTGGCATTTTAACATTGGCTCCTTTAATCAATTCGTCGGTTGAATATGAAGCGGCTTTGATCGCTGCGGGGAGCCAGCCTGACGGTACGGGCGAAGAGCCATTCCACTCGGTTTTAACATCAAAATCACCCACTGAGTAGGCTTTGACTCCTGGCGGCACCAGCCAAATCACATCGGGGTGCTGGTACTCAACTTGCTCAACTAGCGTCGGGGCCGCTGAGTCGTCGAATTCGCGCCACTCTCCCCCGATAATGTCGCCGGCCTGATTCAGTTCAAGGTCGTATTTGGTCGTATAGGTTAAGTTTTTATCAAACGAAGTATTATCGGTGGCTTCATGATTGGGCCCATTTTCTTTTCCGTAAAAAAAAGTGGCTTCCACCCCGACGAGCGAAACAGCATTGGGTGAACGGAAGTGACGATACGGATCCCAACCGTCTTTCACGGGAGTCGTTGCGTCCTGAAGGCTCATCCCTGGATTGGCGTGACGGTCCGTGACGCGAAAATATCTAAACCGATAGGCCCAAACCGGTTGGTTTTGCACCTCGGATTTATAATTTCTATCCATGATAAAGCCACGATGGTTGAGTCCAATTTGATTCACAGTTGTGAGGTGCAGGAATGCAGGATTGACATCAAAGCATCGGGGATCCACCAGGCGTCCAAACTTCGTCCCTCGCGCTCCACTTTGGCATTGATAGCCCTCAACTTTAGCAGAGGCTTGTACTGCAGACTTTCCCCACAAAAACGAAGCAAGGCCTTTAACGTCGGCAGGATAAAACGTGATTTGCCGACCAATGGGGGACATCACTTGAAAACTGTGTTTTGGACGTGGAAGCATCAATGAGGCGGGAGACCAGCCGTGGCAAACCCCTGACCAGCTTGCAAGAAGATTGACACCACCGCGGGTATCCACCATGTCAACGACATTACGAGTGAGCGAAAAGTCTTTATCTCCCACGAGGAGATCATATTTTTCCGCGGGCGATAGCACATCGATTTCGTCCTGAGATACATCTCCAAAAAATAAGCGGTAATGAAGATCATCACGATTTGCCACGAACTTACGATTCAAGCTCCACCAAAGCGGATTTGCCAAAAAATGGCTTTCAGCATAGGGGTAGGCAATGGAGCCCTTGACGTCAGGCCAAAACGTGTCGGACCAGGGACGATGCTCTGTATCCAGGGCGGACTCGTTGAGTCTCATTGCATCCATCGCAATGATATTTGTTAACGTTTGGTGAGTATCTTTTTGGCTAACAAAATTTTTGAGTTTTGCTATCTCGCCCCATTGTTCGGCAAATGCAGTGTTTTGGGCGCAGCTTAAAATGCCCACAAGGCTCAGCATACTCGCGACTTTCTTTTTCATAAGCGGCGTATCTCCATGATCAATAATTTTTAAAACGCAGCGCGTTATAACAGGAGAAAGAAGACTTAGCTAGTCATGTTTTTAATTTAAACACGCTATACAGAGTCGGGCGCAATAGTTTAAATATATTAATAATTTGCTAAGTAGGGGGCCCAATATCTGCGGCCAACTTTTCTTGCTCGCTAGTCCACTAAATGATACGTCGCATACAAGAAATGGTTTTAGCGATTCAAGTCTTTGCATTGTCGCTGTGTATGTTCACGTTCAGCGCGGGGCCGTTGTATTGGTCAAGAGTGCAGAGGCATTCTCGTGCGCTATTTCTAGTGGGCACAGGCGCATTATTGGGGATTTGTGTTTTTGATTTGGTTCCGGATGTTTTTGACCTAGGTGGTCGTAACGCATTAATTTTGACGGGCGTGGTCTGGGTTGCCTATTCGGCGGTTCATTCGATGCATTATTGGGGCGGGCACTCAACCCCCGGAGATTTGGAGATTGGGGCGGTTTTGGCCGAGCCCAAACGGTTCTTCTTTTTCTTGGGGCCTCTCCTTGCTCATGGGTTTGCTAGCGGGATGTTGCTGACGGTGTCTCAAGGGTTTGCGGCCCGAATGGCCGCCAGCATATTTTTAGCGCTCATCACCCACAAAGTTTACGAATCCCTTATGCTCTCGACGTTATTACAAGCGGTACGGCGGCCCATGGCGTGGCGTTTAAAAGTTGTAGCTGCGTATTCATTGGCTCTGCCCGTGGGAGCCCTCTTAGCGGTAGCCTGTCACGGTCTCATTTCAAACGCTGTGGTGGTTCTCATCAGTAGTCTTGCGGTAGGAACTTTGCTCGGTTGCCTCGTGTTTGATTTTGTCATTCCCAGTTTTCGTCAACTGAAAACTAGTTTTTGGGGTTGGACTTGGATCAGTGTGGGCCTTCTCTTGAGTCGCGCCGTAATTTCCCACCTTTAAGAAGATCGAGAAATACCGGGAGAATATTGGGGCAAAATGCCTCGCATTTAAATGGACTTGTCTCACCTCCGACATGCGGTGTGTGAAGACCTCGTCAAAACCCGATAATAATCGCAACAAGAAACACGGTTTCGTTTGGCACAGGGGATGCTCTATTGATGTTCAGCTTGTGCAACACCCCACCCATTCAACGAGGAAATCGAACATGTTTAAAGGTCAAATCGCCTTAATCAGCCTGGCCATTTTTGGTCTATTTGCTTCCCTTGGGGGGGCCTCCGACTTTCCAAAGCCGGAGCTTGTGCGAGTCGCTTCCGAACGTATTTTTGCACCTCCCGGCTTTGATGACAACGACAACGCGCAGCTCGTGGTGCATGGCAATCTAATCAATACCTGTTACAAAGCGGCATCCCCCGCAGTGGAAGTCGATCAACAACAGCGTAAGATTAGCATTACACCCCAGTCTTACGTTTACTTTAGCTCTTGGTGTCTCAATGTAACCGTTCCTTTTACGCAGACGATTGATTTAGGGGTTCTGCAGGCTGGCACCTACCAGATCGTCGAAATCAACCGTCAAGATCAAGAAATTCCGCGAGGCACGCTATCCGTCGCTCCCGCGAGAAGCGCGAGCGCAGATGATGTTCTTTATGCGCCAATTAAAAACGTCCGCGTGGAGAAAGTTGGCTTAACCGCGGAAGTGATTATCAGCGGTGTGATGTCCAATCGTTGTATGTTTGTTCAAAAGGTTAAAGTCCTCAATCGTGTCCAGGGAATAATCGAAGTCCTTCCTATAGCGGGTTACAGGTCAGGGATGGCGTGCCAAGGCAATCCCCGACCGTTTGAGGCAAGTGCGCCCCTCCCCGAGGGAGCGAGCGGCAATACACTAATTCATGTTCGCTCGCTGAACGGGCAGTCAATCAATGATGTAGAAGAGTTGGGTGCGCTTGTTGCTTCTAATATCAATAGCCGGGAGAAATGAAGTTATGACCCAGACCACGAAAGACAAGCGGCTACTCATCACTTGGGCGGTGGATCCCTTTTCAAAAGATGGAGGCCTGCATCGTGAAGCGGTGAGGAGTCTTGTGCAAATCATCAAGCGGCAACCGGTTTTGGTTCGACCTGTCTATATTGTAGAAGACGATGCGCAATATGTACCTGAAATCACTCACCACGAGCTGGAAGACCGGGCGACCGAGGTGGTGGCGGCCGGGCTCGAGGCCTTGGTTGGAAAGCTGGACCGAGAATTTTTTTTACCCGTGCGAATCGTGCCGGCGGGACATTCCTCGATTCGGGCTAAGGTGCGCACCTTAGTCAAGGACGCGCGGAAGGCCCAGTCGGATTTGATCGTAGCTACGACGCATGCTCGAAGCGGGGCCGCTCGATTTTTTCTGGGCAGTTTTGCGGAAACCCTCAGTCTGACCAGCACTGTACCCATTCTATTGATTAACCCGCAGTGGAACGGGCAAGAAATTTTTGAGCATATCTTATTTGCGACGGATCTTTCCCCTGATTCTTACGCAGTCTTCGGGCAGGTGATCTCATTCGCTCAAGCGATGAAAAGCCGATTGACAGTCTATCACAAGACTGACGGCGCCCCAGCACCGCAGTGGGAGTCCTTGTTAACGCCAGATTCGATTACTCATGATCAATGGTTTGAACAACGGTTGGAACGACGAAAACGAGTGGATCGTTGGACCAAAGAGGCCTGTTTGGCTGGGGTAGACGCGATTTCTTTGATTGATGAGGCGCCTCAAGTTTCTGTTACCGACGCCATTTTGGCGCAGGCGGTGGTCCGACCTGGAATTGTCGCCCTTGCCGGACAAAGTTCAGGGACAGACACAGCCCTTTTAGGCAGTACCGCACGTCGCCTAATTCGGGAGGCCACTTGTCCTGTGTGGATTCTTCATTCACAACCTTATTTTGGAGAAGCTTCTAACGTCGAGTTCTTGGAGGATGACAACCAAGAGGCTTGGTCGCCCTGATGTTATGAGATTAGCTAGTCAGCCTTCAGCTCACAGGCGTCAGCTAAGACGAATAAAAACGAATACTTATAAAACCGTCTGAGGCAAATTTAGAAAAATTACATTCGTCTAACTACAAGGCTTATCTTTAGAATTCTTTTAAAAAACTGATGGCTGTTAGCTGAAGGCTGACTAGCTACAAAAAATATTCTCAACTCTTTGGAAACAGAAGACGAAACGTTTAATATGAGTGGTGCGTCTTCAAAACACGATCTGGGTCCGATGGTGTTTCGGCGGGGTGAAGTGATCTATAAGGCCGGAGATCCGGTTCGTTTTGTCTATTTAGTACAAGCGGGCCTAGTTTCGCTTCGTCTCCCCCACGGGGGAGTGCATGTGGAATACGCTCAGGTAGGTGCCTCTCAATTGTTGGGCGCAGAGGTCTTTTGGGGTGTCACCCGTTGGAGTACCACGGCAGTAGCTAACAACAATGTTGAGGCTATTGCTATTCCCGTGGCCGAGGCAATGGCCGTCCTCCGAAGCGGCAGCAGTTTGGTTAAGCTTTTCTCCAAAGGCGTGATCGAAAAGCTACGGGCGTCATCGGATAATTTAATCAGTATCAAAATTGATGCCGACCACTCACCCTGCGGGCCGGAGCGAATCGTCAAACTCTTTGGATCCCTCCATACAGCCGCGAAATATACGGGGAAAACGAAGGACGGCGCAACAACCGTGGTTTGGGCCGCCTACAAAAAGTATTGTCAGCGTACGTTTCTGGAGTCTCCCGTCAGACTCGAGCATGCCATAAAAATATTAGTCAAACTCGGTCATGCGCGCATTCAATATGCCGAAATAGAGGACGAAAAATCTGACGAACCCGAAGATATCGAGTTCATTCATTTTAAGGATCTCGAGCGAATCAAGGGGTTTTTCGAATTTTACCGAGCCCATTTTTATGGGGCCAATCGACACCTGCCCCCTGTGGGCGAATACGCTTATTTGGTCCTTTTGCACGAAATTGAACAATGGAACGCTACTGGTACGGTTTTGATGAACGAGGAGCCCGATCATGTCGCGGCCTAACTTGTCCACGTTTTCACTCAAAGCGGGCGAAGTGTTTCTTAAGCCGGGGGACAAGATCAAAAGCGTCTATCTCATTCAGGCAGGACGCCTTTCCATTTGCCAGGCCCGCCCCGGAAAGATGATCGAAGTAGCCCAGCTTCGGGCGCCGGAGATGCTCGGCGAGGAGCAGGTTTTTGGTGCTTCGCCGTGGCAACTGACGGCTCTCGCGATTCGGGACACGGTGATTGTGGAAATTCCACTCCAAATGATCCAGGCTGAACTCAATCACGAAAGCCCGCGGAATAAACTGATTTTGAAAGGCATTTCGGAGCGTAGCAAGGCGGTATTTAATGAATTTCGCGCGCTCCAAAACAGCCGCGAGGTTTTGCCCTGTCCTCATGAATGCACCGCCAAGGCTTTTGGCGCAGTTTTCCATGCCGCACACGCCGTAGGGCAAAAAAAGGGCGCCATCATCGAAGCCGAATGGAATGAGCTTAAGAAATTCGCAATTGAAGTTTTTGAGGAGCCGGTGGTTCGGCTTGAAGATGTCGTAAAAATCCTGGCTAAGCTGGGTTTTGTCACCTTTGATGGTCGGGTCATCGAATTGGGCCTGCTCAATCAGCTCGAGGGGTTCTTTGATTTTTACGGCAATTATTTTTTCAAGGGTGGTCACGCTGAATTGCTTAAAACCAACGCCAAAATGCAAAAGATGACCGAGGAGCTTCTTTCGCTCGAAAAACAATTCCCCGCGGATCGTGCGGGGTTTGCTCATCTTCCCTATTCGCTGACCATGGATGCCCTGAAAGTTGCCATTGGCGTCACCTTTGATCCTAATCAACTCTTTAGGCTTGAGCAAAAAGGGCTTTTTTTGAAACGGCAAAATATTGAAGGCGGTACGGTGTTGTCGTTTTACAAACCCGACTTTGAACAAATGCTCTGGAACTGGAATATCCTTCGCGAGGTCGAGCTTTGGAATGAGCGTGGATATGTGGACGGCGAAGGGCTAAAGATTCCTCTCGATGCTCCGGCTAACCCGGAATCAGAACGCAAACGGTGGGCCCAAATTCTTGCGGACTGGAAGCCCCTGGCCCCTATCCAAGGTGTGCCGGCCCTCCGCCTGGGCGAAAAGTCCGTAGACGAAATTTGGTGTCATGTCTGCATGAGCGTTGTGCAAAAGGATCAAAAGTTCTGCGAAATATGCGGGACCGGTCTTACGACGCAGGTGGCGTAAAAAGCAGGGGTTCGGCCTCTTCGGGTGAAATCTTACCCTCAGCCACGCCTCGAAGTACGGTGAGGCGCGCCTGTCGAAGATCCAGTTCAACTTTAGTGATTTCTGGGGATACTTGTGGTGCAAACCCAGTAAATGCAGCTGTTTGTCCAGCCATTAAAGCCATCAGCTTTTCCCGAAAACCAGGTGGAAGCGCCTTGTCAAACTCCTCGGTCTCTTTTCGAACGTCAAAGCCCGCCATCGAATTATGCATAATCGATTGCATGCGGGTCACCATGTCCGATGGCAAGGTTTGAATCAGTCGAGAGAGCTCCATAAGGACTTTGGGGTCCATCTTGCTGGGGTCAAATTGAGGAAACATAAACTCGCTTATATAGACGATGCCCTGCAAGAGTCAATAAATTGAATTGTCGGCAGGAGCTCCCCGACGTAGAAGGGGGGCACTATGGAAATCCCAACAGTAGCCGTTTCCCCTGAACAGCCCATGCGCAAAATTAAAGTCGTTGTTGCGACTTCCGTCATGCTCTCATTTATTTCTTTTTGGCGGGCCGCCGCGATTGTGCTGAACGACTTGGGGTCATCCGCTTTTTACGCAGGTGGGATCGCAGAACAGGCGGCTGGACACTCCGCGCCTTGGTTTATTTTAGGTATCATGTTGTTTTCGTATGCCGTTCGCGCGGTCTACGTCGAGTCCTGTGCGATGTTTACCCGGGGCGGCGTCTATCGCGTCGTTAAAGAGGCCATGGGGGGCACGCTCGCCAAGATTTCGGTTTCCGCGCTGATGTTTGATTATATTTTGACCGGTCCAATTTCCAGTGTTTCAGCGGGGCAGTATATTGTCGGACTGATCGCCCAAACGGTCAGTTACTTGGGGCACCCTTGGAGCCCGAGTAAGGGTACGATCAATTTTTTGGCCGCTGGAATTGCAGTGGTTGTCACGATTTATTTTTGGTGGCGAAATACGCGGGGCATGCACGAATCTTCGGATGACGCGCTCAAAATCATGAAGGTTGCGACGGTCATGATCGTTATTCTGATTGGCTGGAGTGTCGCGACCCTGATTTCTAAACCCGAGACGCAACGTCTTCCTCCTGCGCCAGTGGCGGCAAATCTCTCTTTTAATCGAGATGCGGTGGGATGGATGCCCCGGCTCGCACCCGATAAGTTCGAGACGCTCTCTCAGGAATCTATTCCCGCCGCAACGTTGGGTGAGGCCACCCCACCGGAAGCTCACCTCGGAATTGCCGGTGGTGCAGGCAAACTCTTTGGATTGATCGGGATCTTGATCGCCTTTGGGCATTCTTTCTTGGCGATGTCGGGCGAAGAGTCGCTCGCCCAGGTGAATCGAGAGCTCGAGTACCCTAAGCACAAAAACCTCATGCGCGCGGGCTTTGTGATTTTTGTCTATTCTTTGCTATTTACTTCATTGGTCTCTTTTTTCGCCTACGCGATTATTCCCGATGGAGTGAGGGCTCATTATTATGACAATCTCATCAGCGGGATTGCGATGTACCTCATCGGCCCGATGTCGTTGCGCCTGGCCTTTCAGGCGTTTATCGTCATTGTAGGGTTTTTGATGCTGGCCGGGGCGGTTAATGCCGCGATTATCGGCTCCAACGGCGTGTTCAATCGCCTCAGTGAGGACGGTGTTTTGACGGATTGGTGGAGGGTTCCCAATAAAAAGTACGGCACAACCCATCGAATCATCAATCTGATCGTACTTCTTCAGTTGATCACGATTGTCTGCTCTCGCGGCAACGTCTACGCTCTTGGGGAAGCCTATGTGTTTGGGGTGATTTGGTCCTTTGCTTTTAAGGGTCTGGCGATGTTTGTTCTCAGATTCAAAGACCGTTCACATCGAGAGTGGAAAGTTCCGCTGAACTTCCGAATTCGCTCGGTTGAGATTCCGTTGGGATTGATTGCGATCACTCTCGTCATGTTTTTGGTCGCTGGAATCAACCTAGTGACGAAACAAGTGGCAACCGTGAGCGGCTTAATTTTTACGGTGGTTTTTTATCTTATTTTTTGGGTTTCTGAGCGCGAAAACAAGCGACGTCGTGGCCTGCGTCCTCATATTAACATGGATCAATTTAGAGTATCGCCTAAGGAGACGATTGATGCGCCTACCATTTCGGTTCGCCCCGGAAATGTCCTTTGTCTAGTGCGGGATTATAACACGTTAGATCACCTCAAGTGCGCGCTCGAGTCAGTGAATACCGCAAAAAAGGATCTTGTTGTTTTGACGGTTCGAAAACTACTGGGGCCAGATACCGGCTATGAAAACATCAGTGAAAACGAGTTATTTACGGATTATGAACAGCTCCTTTTTAGCAAAGTGGTGAGCGTTGCAGAAAAAGCGGGTCGCCATGTTGAACTTTTGGTCGTGCCCTCCTCGAATATTTTTCAAGCAATTGCCATGACTGCGGCCCAGCTTGAGTCCTCTGAAATCATTGCGGGCAAATCCAATGTCCTTACCCCCGAAGAACAAGCTAAATTTGTCGGTCAAGCGTGGGAGGCGATACCGCTGAAACCAGAACGTCCTCCCCAGTTTAAGATTTTTAATTCGGAGGGAGAGGGCACCGTCTACACCTTAGGGGTTCATGCACCGGATTTATCCGCCGCGGATCTTCAGCTCATTCATCGACTCTGGTTAGATCTCAATAATGAGGAAGGATTCCAATCACTTCATCACAGGGACGTAGTGAGTTATGCTTTGATTATGCTGCAATCGGAGTTAAGTAGCCCCCATCGAAAAGCGGTATTAAAACAGCTTGGCAAAGGTGCCGGTGGGCGATAAAACTTTTTCAATGATCGACTCAACGCCCTCGAGTTTTGTTTTTGGCAGGACCGCAATCGGACTGCCCATTCCTGCCTATCGATGGGAACGGGGGGGGCCGGAGATTTTGGTTTTGGGTGGAGTGCACGGCGATGAAACTGAGGGCGTCGCATGCGCCTATGGGGTCTTTGAGGAATTCAGCCAAACCTTTTCTTTTCAGCTGAATTTGACCTTAATTCCCGCCTTTAATCTAGACGGCGTATTAACTAAAAATCGTCTCAATGGCCGCGGTGTGGATCTCAATCGCAACCTCCCCACCCAGGATTGGAATCCTCAGGCGTTTAATGAGCGCTACCCCCCTGGTCCAACGGCCAACAGTGAGTCCGAGAGTCAAGCGTTGGTTCAGTATCTGAACATTAGAAAACCGCGTTTTGTCTTAAGCCTGCATTCTTGGACGCCGCTTTTAAATACCAACGGCGATTGTCAGGCCGAGGCGCTTGCGATTCAAGCGCTCACGCATTATCGAATTGATCCATCAATCGGTTATCCCACCCCGGGTTGTTTAGGAACCTACGCCGGAATCGAGCGAGGTATTCCGACGTTAACTTATGAGATTGAACGTGGGCTGGCTTTGCCCGATGTCCTCAGAGTTCATGTTCCAGCCGTGATAGCAGCTCTAGGTGTTTCCCAAAAAAGGACCTCATGAAAACAAAAAATCCAGAGCTTCAGGCTTTTCAGTCCACCATTGAAAGTGCCTTTGGGGGAAAAGAATCGAGTGACACGCCACAAGTTCTCCTCGCGGTAGAAAATGTCGTAGAGAGGTTGGACCAGGGAAAACTCAGGGTTGCGACTCCCGGTGTTGACGGCGCATGGACTACTCATGAATGGATTAAAAAGGCGATTTTGTTATATTTTAGAATTCACAAAGTCGTGCCTAGTGCTGCGGGGGAGATGACCTTTTTTGACAAAATTCCGTTAAAAAAGTGGCAGGGCCGCGATGGCGTGAGGGTGGTTCCTCCTGCGGTCGCACGTTATGGTGCCTATGTGGAGCCTGGCGCTATCTTGATGCCCAGTTATGTGAACATTGGTGCCTATGTGGGCGAAGGAACGATGGTCGACACCTGGGCCACGGTCGGCTCTTGCGCTCAAATCGGCAAGCATGTCCATCTTTCCGGGGGTGTCGGCATCGGGGGAGTGCTCGAGCCGGTGCAGGCCAGTCCCGTTATTATCGAAGATCATGTTTTTATTGGAAGCCGGTGCATTATTGTTGAGGGAGCGGTGATTGAGGAGGGTGCCGTGCTTGGCGCGGGCGTGGTGATTACCTCAAGCACTCGAATTATGGACGTGAGTCACCCCGGGGCCGCCCGTGAGCTTCGTGGTCGGGTCCCTCGTAATAGTGTGGTGATTCCTGGCGTTATGGAGCGGGAGTTTCCGGCCGGAAAATTTGGAGTCCCTTGTGCTCTGATTATTGGCAGGCGGACCGAAAAAACAGATCGCAAAACTTCGTTGACGGCGGTTTTGCGAGATTACCACGTTGCGGTCTAGGTCAAGTGAAAGTTTTTTTATATCAATCATGCATAAATTTTTTTTCGCGGACTATCTTAGGAAAAGTTTCACTTTTTTTTGGCAATTCATCTACAATTAACACAGGAGATTGAATGACGCAGACGCCGGGAGCGCCTTGGATTCGGGCTAAAGATTATGCTGAAACCACAATATGGTTTTCGGCCACGAACTCGACCACCAACACGCCCATTACTCAAAAAGCGCAAGCCGAACTGACAGAGGTCTCATCCAAGGGCATGACCCTTAAGCTTCCGAATAATTCGTGCGCGGTTGGGCATATGCTTTTGCTTTCTATCCATAAGGAAAAGAAAGTCCTTAACAAAAATGCTAAAACCGAGATCAAGGGCGCGGGGGTCATACCGCTTACAGCCAAGGTGATTGAGGTTGAGCCACTTAATGAAAGCGCTAAGATCGTGACGCTGCAGTTTTATCAATACGACGAAGAAATTTGGAAAAGTTTTATAAAAGAATTTGCGGAGCGACAAGAAGCCGTCAATCAAATTGTTCGGGATATTAAGGATTAGGGCGGAAAATGGCGGCACCAAAAACTCCCGAAGAGCAACTTTATCCGCACATTCAGAAATTGGAATTTCTGGTTGCCGATCCCTCTTCGAGTCGTAAAAGTATCCGGCAATTACTGAGTCAGTTAGGGGCGAAACCGCACCAAGTGCATGTCGTTGAGAAGCTCGGGGACGCTAAGGAGCTGATTGCAGTCAAAAAACCGCAAGTGATCTTTGCCGACTACGAAATGCTCGGTTCCTCTGGGTTTGAGCTGGTTGAAATCCATCAAAGAGAGGTGCCGGCGAACCTTCCTCGTTTGTTTTTCTTGCTCACCTCAAAAGACTCCAATATGGTAGCGAGCAGCGCGGCCGAGGACTCGGTCGATGCCGTTCTGGTTAAACCCTTTACGTTCGATGCGCTCAAGACCGGGGTCGTTGACCTTCTGCAAAAAAAGATTAATCCCACGCCTTTTCAAAAAACGATTGAGGAGGGCAAAAAGTTTATCCAACAAAAACAGTATGACGAGGCGATTGTTCATTTTAGGAAAGCCAAGGGGTTAGATCCAAAATCCCCCTTGTCCTATTGCGGGGAGGCAGAAGCCCTGGTTTTGCAAGGAAACCCGAAGGAAGCGATGCAGGCCTTTTCACAGAGTCTCACCAAAAACCCGATGCATTACCGGACGTTGATGGGTATTTTGGATCTTCTGTTGGAAGAAAAAGATTACGTCAAGGCTTATGAAATCGGTCGTCGGGTTGCGGCTAATCACACTGTTCCTTTGCAGAGAATTCCTGATTTGATCCGTCTTTCCGTTCTGAACCTAAAATTCGAGGATGTTCTCGAGTTTTATAAATTTGCGGACGCCATCACCGAGGCTGAGGCCAATGTTTCCGTTTATCTTGCCGCCGGACTGGTGGTCTGCGGGCTGTATTTTTTGAACAACGGCAATCAAGTGGCGGCCGTCGATGCTTTTAGAAAAGCCGAGGTCGCAGCCAAAAGTTCGCCCAAAATTGTCAAACGCATTTTGGTTGCGTTGATCAGCGAGGGCCTGGAATCCGAGGTTCAGGTTTTACTAGCGCGGGCTTCGGACGAAGTGAAGGAATCCGTGGATCTTAAGATCGCTGAAATGGAATACCTCTGCAAACAGGGTAAAATTCAGGACGCATTGGGTTTAGCCGTGGAGATGATGAAGCACAGAGTAAAAGATGCGCGCGTGTATCATATGGGCATCAATCTTTCGTTGGATGCCCATCGAAGCCCGGAAATTATCGAAGATATGATTGCCCAAGCTCAACAAAATTGCTCAGGGCAGGGGCAAGCTTTTGAAGAGTACAAGAGCAAGTTGCGGCATTAAAGAATACGACTTAAGAGCTGAGCCTTTTGAGCTTGTGAAATACTTCTAAACTGCACGCCGATACCAGGGAGATGTCCGGAGGTAACGCCCCACTTGAGGTTCCATCGCACTTCAGCCTCAATCGGGGTGAGGTCGGTAAACTCTTGAACGGTGAAGCGAATGATATTTCCAACCGGATGGTTTCTTGAGTCGATGATGAAAAGCCCTTCGGGTGAAATATTGTAGGTGTTAGTCAAAACGGACTCGTTATTCATCCCTTGGAGGACCACATTCAAGTGGACGATCAAGCGCCGGTGCATTCGCACGCCACGCGCTAAGAAGGGACGACAACGATCTTGGATGAAGCGCTCAAAAATATCGGCTCCTTCTAGGTTTAAGTCCTCCACGATTCCAGAAACCTTGACGCCGGGCTCGCAATGAATGATCCGCAAAAGGGGAAACGAGCCCTCGACATCGGCTAAAAACGCTTTCTCTGCCGCTTCCGAAGAGAGAATCGACTTGAAGTCAATCACGACCCCAGAAAACTGGTCCACGCCCGAGTTTCGCTTGAAGTCGAGGAGGTTGGCAAAGGTGCGGGAACTCGCCCCCGCTATATCGATTTGACTCGAAAAAAAATTCCGAGAGGTTTCATTTTTTGAAATCACGGCAAGTTGCGGCTTATTGCGGTTCATAAGGGTAAATATTATAGCGCAAAAAGATATGAGTCAACAAAATGGCTCTTAGTGAGAGAATTGTGACGGCCCGAAGTGGGTGCTTCGGGCCGTTTCTATCAGAATACGTGGCGCATGCCTAAGCCAAGGGCCTCTGGATCTTGGCCATTGACGGTGCTTAATGAATTTACACCATTGATGATGAAGTTGTACGTGCCATTTGGATTCCAGACTTTGGAAGCCACCAGATACACATCGGTGCGTTTGCTGAGGCTGTAAGAGCCACCCAAACTGGCGAGTGTTCCACCCAAGCCGGAGATATTGCAAGCCACACCGGAGGCTAAGGCGCAAGTGCCATCGGTGGCCATTGCAAAGCCTGCGCGAGCCGTGAAATCGCTGATTTTCTGAGTTGCAGTGAGAGCAAAAGCGGCACGACTGTAGGTCGAGGCGCCTGCGCTATCCGTGAGGCTGTAGCTCAAATTAGTGTAGATCAAGCCAATCATTGTTGTGTCCATCGGGCGCACACCTAACACTGCTTTGTAGCCACGATCTTTACTGTTAAAGGATTTGAGGCCACCGATGATGGGGTTGACATTATTGACAAGCATGTCGTCGTGTTGTTCAACGGCTAATCCTCCGACGAACATTCCTTCATCATAGGTCACCGAGGCGCCAAGGAGATCTGGATTGTTGCCGGCACCCGAAAGTGGGGCGCCTGTAGCAATCAAATTGCGGTCAATATTGTTTGAGTACATCGCACGAGCTGTAACGCCCGAAATTTTCGGCGAAATATATTGAATAGAACCGCCTTGACGACGATTGAAGCTCGTCGCATCTCCAATGCTTGCCGTTGCTGCACCAGCATTACCTTCCCCTGCGGCGGCTGAGTCCATCGAGGTAGCGCCGAGGCCGATGGTGTCGGTGATTGCCGCCATGTAGCCGACGCCGGTGCCGTAGAAAGGCTCAACAGGGTTGTTGAGGATTTTGAATGGGGTGTCCCATTTTGAATAAGCGAACGTACCATACGGGGTTTCAAGACCGAGCATTGAATTGCGCAATGCTGGTGAAAGGATACCCGACGAAGGGTTCAAAGAAACTTCGAGCTGGGCCAAGGCTTTGAGGCCATTGCCGAGGTCTTCACTTCCCTTAATGCCGAAGTTGGATGAATTGGAGACCAAGCGCTGGCGAGCCAGGTAATTAGTTTTCCCTGGGTCCGTCGCGGCAAAAGAGTCTACTGTTTCGAAATCGAGATTCAAGACGCCGTAGATGCCCACATTGGGTCCGTCCGCCCGAGCACCCGCGCTCAATGCGAAAATAGTTGTTAATAGCGTTAAATAAACTTTTTTCATTTTCAATCCTCCCATGGATGGTTTTGAAAAGAGCTTGAAGTGAAATGATTTAAACCTCAAGTTTTTTCTAATCCCCTTAGGTTGATTGGCCCGGATTAATTCAATACTATAAAACCATAATCGACGATTACTAAAACATTCCTTGCGCCCCCCCCCCCCCAATTTATCATTCATATTTACGCCTAAAAACAATCTCTAGGGAGACCTCTTATGTTCAACAAGTACATTCTTTCATTTGGAGCGATTGCGCTCCTTTTCCAAGCCCATGCCTACGCTGGCGAGTGCACCCTTTCCGTCACCCGCGATGCCTGCCCTGGACAAGACTCCGAGTCCTTGTCGAAATGTGATGGCAAAAAGTCTTGCGACGAATCCAAAAAAACAGGAAGTGCGGAGGCTTGCGCTAAAGAAGCCATTAAAGCCTGTCAAAACAAAAGAACGAACGTTACGAAATCTAAAATCGTCATCGCCAAGTTCGGTGGTCAACCTGTCGAAGGCGGAAAAGATTTCTGCAAAACCAAGGTAGATGGTCTTTACGATCCCGAAAAGGATTACCCATTCCGCGACAAGGCCGACTGTAAATAAGAATTCAACTCGGACTAAAAGGTGGGGACGAAATGTTAAAAAAACTCAGTGCTAAGCTCGAACGGTTTCCATTAAAAACCAAACTCTTCGTCTCCACCGGTCTGTTTTTATTTACGACACTAACCATCGGAGTCGTGAGCCAGCTAGTGATCCGCTCTCTCACAATATCGGTTTATAGCCTGTCCTCTTCCTCGGCCTCTGCCGACTGGCTAACCCAGGCTTCTATTACCAAACCCGAATTACTCCAATATCTCTGGACGGCCGCATTTGATTACGATTTTGGAAAAAAAACGCCAGACGCCGCCATTAAAGACATCTTAACCACTTCCAGAAACTTCGAAGAGGCGATCAAGAAGTACTCAGTCGAAGCCCCGCTCAGCCCAAACGAAAAAGTTCTATACGAAAAACTGGAAAAAGCCTGGTCCCCCATTCAGGCAAGAGTGAAGGTATTGACTCAAATACTTAAGGAAGCGACGGTAACTCGCGCTGAAATCAGCAAACAGGTGAGCTCACTCACCGATGATTGCCTCGCTTTAAGCGACGCTCTTTCTGAGCTTGGAGCGCTCGTAAAACAAAAAGGAACAGTGGCCGCAGACCAGTCCGCCGCGCTTGAAAGAAAAAATACTCTATTTGCAATTACAATTACGATCTTCGGACTTGCCGTGGCGGCTATTTCTTTCGGCCTGGTCTCGAGCATCTCGAAATGGCTAGGGGAACTTGCCAAGAGGCTTGTTTGCGAAGCTGGAGAGATCGCATCAGCCTCCACCGCAATTGGAGAATCCGCAAATAAACTCTCGGCGGGCACGACCCAGCAAGGGGCAGCGGTTCAAGAAACCGTTGCCGCCCTCGAGGAGGTCAGCTCAACCTTAGAAAGGAACGCCGAAAACACTACTCGATCCAGTGAACGGTCTGGGACCTGTTCTGAGGCCGCAGGCCGTGGAAAACAGGCTGTAGAAAAGGTGATTGGTTCCATGGATGAGATCAATCGGAGCAATGCCGAGATCATTGAACAGGTTGAAGCCGGCAATCGGGAGATCTCCGAGATCGTAAAAGTGATCGCGGAAATTGGCAATAAAACCAAAATAATCAACGACATCGTATTTCAGACCAAGCTTCTTTCTTTTAATGCATCGGTGGAAGCCGCACGAGCGGGGGAGCACGGAAAAGGCTTCGCGGTCGTGGCTGAGGAGATTGGAAATCTCGCGCAGATGAGCGGAAATTCCGCCAAAGAGATCTCAGAAATGCTGGAAACCAGCATTAGAAATGTCGAAAGTATTATTACAAAAAGCAGAACCCGCGTTGAGCAACTCATCGTCGGGGGACGGCAAAAGGTCGAAGCAGGAATCCAAACGGCAAAGGATTGCGGAACGGTTCTCGATAATATCGTGGTGAATGTGGACGAAGTCAACCAGATGATCACCCAAATCGCTACCGCCACGCATGAGCAATCGCAAGGGGTCAGTCAAATTAAACAAGCGATGAATCAAATCGAGCAGGCCACGAATCAGAATTCCGATGTTTCGCACCAATCTGCTGCCATGGCCAAACAGTTAACCAGTCAATCGGAGTCCCTCAATGTGATCGTCTCCGATCTTGAAAAAATGGTTCATGGGACGGAGAGGCCACAAGTTTAGCCCTACTTCTCCGCCGGGCACGCATAGTCGATCTCTCGCTTACACATAAGTTACTGAAATCACGCCGCTATTTCAGTATTCTCAAACTATTTTACACAAAACTTGCTAAAATGTGTGGTTTTTGGTATCTTGATTTGAGGAGGATGACCCCATGATTGGAGAAACCATAGATAGCACTTTAGAAGTAATGGGGCTGTCCAACAGGGCACTCGCTCGACTCATCAAAGTTGACGTTCATACGATCACCGAGAACAAGACCAAGCGATGGGAAGACCTTACGCCAAACACCTTGAAAAAGTTGGGCGGCATCTGCTTTCTGGTCACCCAGGAATATAATTTGTATCGGTCATCGGTCATCTTAGAAATTCTCAATCAGCATGTATTCAAGGATACAGACAATAAACGGTATTCCGTTCTGACAGCAATGATCAGCGACAAATTCGACTTCGAAACTGTGGTCTCCATCGGCAGAATGGCGCGAGACTTTTATAAGGAAAAAATGTTGAAATCGGCGCCCTCTGTGCCAACATTGCCGGATGCCCTTTCAGCCTGAGTATTCCAATTTTATAAAAACTGAATTAGCACGTCTTGATGGGGGCAGTGCGACCGAAAAAAAACGGGCGCAAACGGTTCGTCTAAAAGTATCGGCAGTATGTCAGGCTCCATTCAGCCCAACTTATACCAAAGATTTGCCAGAGCATTATGGGGCCGTTGCTGCTACTGGCCGTTTCCGACTGTTTTTCAGAGTTCATCCAGAGCACGAAATCGTGTTCTTCGCATGGATGAACGACGAGCGAAATATTCATACAAGCGGCGCGGCCAATGATCACATATGACCTTTATTTGATAACGGCAAACATTGAGAAAAGCCGACATATGCTTTTCAAGTTCAATTTCGAGCAAGGCGCGGCGGATTCTGAGGTTGAACTATGGGCAAGAGCACCGAGGCAACGATAACTGGAATCATTTTTGGCGCATATGCCCTCCCCTTCTAACCTCCAAATGCGGGGTTCGGGTGGCGCTCCGATTTCTGGGGTGTGAAGGGCTTGCGGTTTTTTCAGGCTGAAGCGCCTGCTCGTATTCTTGAAAAAACTTCCCAAAGAGGACCGAGAGATCCGGCGCCACCGCCCCTCTCCATCGAACGGCGAAAACGATACCATCGGGGATAGCGTATTCTCGCACCTCATTGAGCTTAGAACGAGTCACATGAACGGTATATTGAGAGGTGTTTTGACCGGAGGTCACACTTCGCAAGGCACGGCTGTCTGATTTAAGTGCATCTCGAAACTATTGTTTCACAAGAAAACGGACCGAAGTAGCGTGATTTTGCTCCCTTCGGTCCGTATTTTTTTAAACTAGAGACGTTTTAGAGCGTGGAGGCTCCTGGAGGATGTGGATCTTTTTTGAACTCACAAACGCCATCTAACACGTCATTGCGCTCGCCTGGAAGGTTGATACGAAGGGCAGCCGTAAACGATCCGTGCATGTGATTCCAATCGAGATCATCAACTCGGATTTGTGGATTGCCATCATGTCCGATAAAGAGGGTTTCCGAGTCTCTATCGTGGCCGACGTCAATGGTGAGACCATCACTGTAAACCACAAACCCATCGCATTTGATGGTCATGTGATTGTCCCGATCGTCCCCGCGTAGATGGCCCCCGTCTGGTTTTTCCGCATCAAAGGTTCCGAGCGCAATGCAGCGATCTTGGCCGATGAACTTGGGTTCATGGAACCGGCAGACAAATGTGGCGTCTTCACGAGGTTTTGGACCATTGTCATCAGCGAAAACGTTGGCACCAAAAGAAACCGCCGCAAGCATCATCAACAAAGAATATTTAATGAACATTCGCAAATCTCCTATACCATGGGTTGAGCTAATTAATTAACCGGCGTTCGAACGATGAACACCGGTTGCTTCATTAGGTAGGCTAGCTGCGAATGAATCAAAAGATCTTTTTTTCAAAAAAATTGAGAGCGCCTGAATTCAGTGGGGTCTCGTTGCAAATTAAAAGATTTTGCACTGCGCGTTTGAATTCGGCAAACTGTTTTTAGGCTCAAAGCGTTCGAAATGCAATGTCCGAGCAAGGACCTTTTAGAGCTAGGGTGCGAAAAAAATTCGCCTTAATACGCCATCCCGCTATAACTGGAGGGTGAGTAGTCTGCGCTTCCTACCCACTCGGAGTCACCGCCGCCTGAAAGAGTTTTACTTCGTCGGCCAGTGGCTTGAGGAAAAAAATCACGATTGCCCGTAATCGTGATGGTGCGAGTTTGCTTAAAACCCCAAACCTGCTCTTGCAAGGGGAATGAATTTCCTGCGAACGAATAGCATTCCGCCTTTTTAAGGTTGAGCGGTTCTCGCACGTCGATCGAGCGTTCTTTTCGGCTTAAGATTTCGTATTCGACGTTTTCTTGCGTAGCGATGCCGGTATAGATGAGATGATTCATCGAATCTCGGTGATAGCGGCCCGGCGCTGCGGCAGGGATTTCAAAAGTCGTTTGAAACCGGTTATCTGTTGGGAGCGCTTTGCGGCCATAGGCTTCACTCAGTTCTTCATAATCAGAAGATTCGTAGGGATCATGTTTCCCTGCGGCTGGGTCCAGGGGAATGTCATAGGTGTGAATTCGGGTGAGGCGACCATCATGGGCTTGGTACACGGTCATCCGCGAAGGGCCCCACTGCTCCGGCGTTTCGGAATAAGCAGTATAACTGGCCTTTTTGAGGCGTTCGGTTTCTGAGACCGTCGTATAGTAACGATCATAAAAGAATTCCAACTTACGATGAGATCGACTGTCAGTAATTTTTTGCAAACGCCCCGCTTCATCGTATCGGACATCGACCCCAATAGGAGTCGGACCCTCGCAGCTTTCATTCGCAAGTGACAGCTGAGCATTCAAAGTGAAGGCACTTGCTGCCAAAAATAAATAGCTTAAATTTTTCATCTGGCTCTTCATAAAAACTCCCTTAGACCGGTAGCAGCAAGGTTTGAGCCAAGGGGTGATCTTTAAGAAATAGTCAATAATATTGACGTAGTATACAATACCGTCAGGAAGTGGCCGAGATAAAAAGCTGTCTAGGGATTAGCCAGGATTTCGACGAATAGTCACCGCCGTCACCTTATACTCGGGAGTGTGGGTCACCGAATCGCGGCCTGCACCGGTGACATGATTCACCATCGCCTCGATGTCGTGAAAGGTCGAAAAAAGCTCACCTTCGCGAACCCGATCCGTGAGCCAGGCACGACCCACAAAACGTCCATACTTGCTTTCCACTTCGACTGGCACGTGCTGATCAATACCCAGGCGGAGGGCGTCAGTGGGATTAATCTCAATCAGATCGTCAGCCTGAAGTTCGCGGTTACGCGTCCTGCCCGACATCGTAGCTGCATTGAAATGGTAAAGAGACCGTCCGGTATTGAGCAGAAATGGAAACTGACTGGATACCACACTCGCGCTTGGACGATACTCCAATATCTGGAAACTTGCGCGTGGCCCAATCGGAAAAGAGGTTTGGTGAAGGACCCGAGTTCCCGGATGATCCTTTGTGGGACATGGCCACTGAATCCCTCCGTCCTCGAGGCGCTGGTATGAAATACCTGCGACCGCAGGCCACACTTGCCGCACTTCATTCCAGATGGCTTCCGCGTCTTTGAAGGCAAACGAAGATTCAAAACCCATGCGTTTAGCTAGTAAGCAAAGGATATCGAAGTCGGTCTTGGCGTCGCCACGGGCAGAAATCGCGCGCCGGACCCTTTGGATTCTTCGCTCGCCGTTCATGAACGTGCCATCTTTTTCAAAAGCGCTGGCGGTCGGTAAAAAAATCGTACCGAATTGTTTAGCGGTTTCATTCATGAACATATCAACCACGATAACGCTTTCTAACGCGCGAAATGACTGGGTCGTCGCGTGAAGATTGGGATGACTCAAAAGAACATCGTAGCCGATGACTAAGAGCGCCTTCATGCGCTGGGCAGTGGCGGCGTCCAGCATTTCCACGAGGTCGAGTCCAGGGTTTTTGGGAAGGACGCAGCCCCACACTTTTTCATGAAGTTCACGAACCGCCTCGAACTTCTGGTAACCCGTTAGCTTTGACGGCTCACAGCCCATGTTAGCGGTGCCTTGCACATTATTTTGTCCCCGAAGGGGATTGACCCCCGCCCCGGCATGCCCCAGGTTGCCGGTGAGCATCGCCAAATTTGCCAATGCCATGACACCCTCCGTGCCCTGGATGTGTTCAGTAATGCCAAGACCATGAAGGCACATTGCGGGTCTGGAGGTTGCGTAAATTCTTGCCGCGTCAACGATATCCTTGGCTTCGACCTGGCAAATTTGAGCGGCATATTCAGGAGTCCATTTTTCGAGTGATTTTTTGAACTCCGAAAAAGCCAAAGTCCGATTTTGAATAAAGCTTTGGTCTTCGAGGCCTTTCTGAATAATCACGTGAGCGATCGCATTCAGAAGCGGGATGTTCGTGCCTGGCTTAGGTGCTAAGTGAGTCGTCGCTAAGCGGGCGAGCTCTGTTTTACGGGGGTCAATCACCACGATTGGGATACCGGCTAACACGCGCTGCTTGATGCGCGCGCCGACAATGGGGTGGTTTTCGGTGGGGTTGGAGCCAACCAGAAAAAAGGAGTGAGCCTCTTCGATATCGTCAAAACCGTTGGTCGCCGCACCTGTGCCAAATACAATGCCTAGGCCTGCCGCGCTTGGACCGTGACACACGCGGGCGCAGCAATCGACATTATTGGTGCCCACAACAACTCGGGCAAATTTGTTGGCCAAATAAGAGTCCTCGTTAGTGGCACGTGAAGACCCCAGGACACCGATCGCATCGGATCCGTGATCCTTTTGAATCCGAGTCAATGTTTTGGCGGTCTCATCCAGGGCCTCATCCCAGCTTACTTTTGCCCAAGTTCCATTTCTTCGAATCATCGGGGTCGTGATTCGATCGGCCGAATCCACATACCCTGCCCCGTAGCGCCCCTTCACGCAGAGATGCCCCTTACTCGCGGGAGCATCCAAAACCGGGCGCATGACCACAATGGCGTCATTCTTGACGCCCACATTGACCTCACACCCCGTGCCACAATAAGCACAGGTCGTGCGAACCCATGTAGTCGGATCACCCGCAGCGACGAGCGAGGCATCCTCTAGGGCACCGGTCGGGCAGGTATCTACACATGCGCCACAGCTCACACAGCTACTTTCGAGCAGCGTGGTTCCGGCATTGGGGACAATTTGAGTGTTGGCCCCGCGATTGACCCGCTTCCAGACAAATTGCCCTTGCAGGTCCTCGCAAATATAGACACAGCGGTAACAGTGAATACAACGATTCATATCCATCTGAATATAAGGATGCTTAAAATCGGTGGGGTCCGAAGTCTTCTGAGGCTCAGTCCCCAATTCAATTCCGTATTCCTTTAAATGCTTATGAAAGAGCCGCGACGGAAACTGTTCTACCGCCTTTTTGGGGTAATTTCTCGCCAAGAGGGCAAGAGCTGAGCGACGGAATTCCTCGACGACAGGAGCGTGCGTTTGAATCGCCATCTTGTCTTCTACTGGCGTCGAGCACGCGCAGACTAAGCGGTCTTGACCAACCACCTGGACTTCGCAGATTCGACAGGAGGCGGCCGGCGCCATTCGTGAATCATGGCAAAGCGTAGGAACCTCAAATCCGGCAAGGCGAATGGTATCGAGAATCGATGTACCGGTGGTGACTTGGACGGCTTTTCCATTGATCTCGACACGAACTGGGTTCAAGGGGTTCTTTTTTGAGGTCATTCTTTATTTATATCGTATGATTTCTTGCAGGGGGAACATTATATGATGTCAAAGGGATGCCTGCTGAGGCAGGTCTTGTTATGCCTTGTGTTTGGTTTGTCAGTGGTGTCCGGCGCACAAGCCCAGGGGGCTCAAGGAGTTTCAGGACGTCACTGGAAAGAAATTAAGATCGATGGCGCGTACTGTGGCGACGGCGCTGGATATTCCGTTTTTTTGAGTGAGGGGGCTTCCCGCAAAATCGCCTTTGATTTAATGGGAGGAGGAGCCTGCTGGAGTGCGAGCACGTGCTATGGGCTGCCAGAATCCTGGATTCACCCCCTGCCTGGGGTTTTCCAACCCAGCGGTTTTGTATCCTCAAACCCTGCGCTTTCGCCCGTGGCGGACTTCACGCTCGTCTACTTTCCCTATTGCACAGGGGACGTTCACCTGGGGCGCCACGTGGCCACCTATCAGGGAGGCATGAAGGTCCGGCACGAAGGTCGCCTGAACTTCGAAAAATCCGTTACACAATTGATCGCCCAGGGACTGATTGAATTACCCCTGGCCGAAGAATTTGTCATGACTGGCTTCTCAGCTGGCGCATTGGGCGCCCTTCTTCACTCAACTTATGTGGCGCCACTCATTAAGAACGTTCCGGACAAAACCCTCATCTTGGATGCCCCGGGCCTACATTTTGGACAAAAATTTTGGGATAAATTCCCAAAGGAACTCATCGATGATTACGCCGACGCACTCCAAGCAGTTGGGTTTGCATTAGCACCGGGAGAGGGCAATATCGCGGGTGTTATTCCACTCCTGTGCCAGCGCTTACCGGGTTGGCGTGTTGGAGTGCTGCAAGGAAGTCGCGATGTCGTTATGTCCGGCGTGTTTGGCGCGATTAGCCCGGAGGAACATGAAAAACTAGTGTACGGCCCCGGCGGACTAGAGGCCCTCACGCAGGATGCAACGGATAACTGCGCGGCTTGGGTGCCGAGTTCAGAGATGCACACCTTTTTGGTGACCGACGAAACAGCTTCGATCAAGGCCAATGACGGCACAAGTGCGATGGATTTTGTACGTGAGCTGGTGAGTGGTACTTGGCGCGGTGGACGAGCCGCTGGACCGAATCATCTTTAGGATCTGAGCACCGGATCACCTCAGCATTTTTGCCCAATAGGTCCGCACGGTGTTTCTTGCTAATTCGCACTGGGCAGACGAAAGATCTCGTGAACGCGAATAGATAATAGAACTCATGACATCGTTTTCATCGGGAAAATGATAGAGATTGAGGTAATGTCCTAGTTCGTGCGCAATAATATTGCCAAAAGCCCCCACCCCTTGTTCTAAAACGATCCCGAGGGGTCTTGAGCCTGGCATCGTGGTCCACGCATTGGCCGTGGTTTTTCCAAGAGCGGATGACCGATCCCAAGCGGCAGTCGTGACTACCAAGAGGCTTCGGTCGGAGCCAAAGGTGTTTCGAACGTGTTCAAGGTCGGAAAAATCAGCCGCCTGGTAGCGTAAGCCAAAGTCCAAAGGTTTGACCTGCAAAAATTCGTCAACCTGAAAGGACAAATCGCAGCGTTTCCAAATTAGATTGACCAATTTCAGATTGTTTTCGGCTATTTTATGGTCGATTTCAATGCGGCCATTTAAACCTTGGTAAACGACGTATTTGACGCCAAGACAGATTTGTCTCGAATCATCCGAATGACATGATTCAAATGCCTGGACGAAGGGACTTCCTAGTACAAAAAAAATCAGAAATAGAAAAAGAATCACTCAGCCAAGGTTACTCAAAATGGAATGATAAGTTCAATAGTATTTAACGGCGCTTGAGAATAAGACTTAAGAGCAGGAGTCCACCCATTCCTAGGAATATGACCGAAAGGAGAGGATACTCACCAATGGATTTTTCGGAGGAGTGCTGAAGCGCGAGGCTGCTGGAAATGAAGAGGCCAGAAATGAGAATGCTTAAACTCATTCGCCGCCCGTTTAAATCCATTTGTTTTCGAATATCGACCAATTCGGGAAGTTTGATTTCGAAAGCAAAGTCGTTGCTGTTGAACTTTCGAAACATCCAACGAATTTGCCTCGGCAAAATCTGAAATAGCGAGGCCACATCTTTGGCCACCCATAAAAAATCCTTGGATAACCGTTGGATCGAATACTGGTCCTTGACGATGTCCTTAATGAGATCTTGCCCCATTGATAGCAGGTCAAAGGTGGGGTCCAGCGTCCGGCCCATTCCTTCGATGGTCAAGATTGCTTTAAAAACAAGCATCCAGTCGCCTGGCACCTGAATCTGATAATGGGTGGCAATTTTAGTGGCCTCGATCAGGATTCGCCCCGCATTCAGATCCGCTAAAGATAAGCCGAGATAAGGGGCTAAAGAATTTCGGACTTCGCGTTGAAACCCATCAAAGTCAATAGAAGGCGGGGCAGCGCCCAGCTCGGCGTATTGGTAGCAAAGCATTTCGTAGTCCTCGGTCAGAAGTGCCATGACCATCGACGCAAGCTGATCCCTGGATTTTTTGGAAAGGCGGCCGACAATGCCAAAATCGATGATGCCTAGGCGATTGCCGGGCAAAATAAAAAGATTTCCGCCATGAAGGTCGCCATGAAAAAGGCCATCCATCATGACGGATTTAAAAAAGGCGCGAGCCCCTATTTCGACAACCTGTTTTCGATCAATCCCCGCGCGATCCAGCGCCTCAGTGTCGTTGACCCGAATACCCTCTAGGCGCTCTAAGGTTAGAATTCGATGGGTGCTGAGTTCCTTATACACTTTCGGGATGACCACTTCCGGGATGGTGGCCAGGTTTTCGGCCATCTTGGTCATGTTGTTCGCTTCGACTACAAAATCGAGCTCATAGGACAACGTTCGAAAGAACTCGTTGACGATAATCTTTGGCCCGATAACACGGCTTTCTGGAACATATTTTTCCAAAAGACCGGCCATAAACGCCAGAATGGAAATATCGGTATCGATAATTTTTTCGATTTCAGGGCGCTGAACCTTGACGACAACTTTTTCGCCCGACTTCAGCAAGGCTGTATGGACCTGACCGATGCTGGCCGCTCCAATCGGAACGGGATCAAATGAGCTGTAGGCTTCTTCGAGTTTTTTCCCGAGCTGTTCTTCGATGATCGTCTTGACCGTCTCAAACGGCAACGGTTGTACGCTATCTTGGAGTCGCGTAAATTCTTCGATATACGATTCAGGAAGTAAATCGGGGCGGGTTGAAAGCAGTTGGCCTAGTTTCACAAAAGTGGGCCCCAGCTCTTCAAAGGCAAGACGCAACCGTTCAGAAATGGTTTTATCGGCCTGTTCTTCGGCGAAAGTCGCTAACCGCTTGGGGAGAAATTTTCCAAGGTTCATGCGATCGACAATGTCCGCAAAACCATGTTTGGCAAAAACTGAGATAATCTGGCGCAGCCGCTGCACGTTTTTGACCGCTTGCCCCAGCTGCATGCCTTTTTTGATCCATCTCATCGGTACCTAAGAGAATCTCAAGACCTTGCGCAAGTGTCACTGGGCTAATTTTGCCGCCTTTTTTGTTTTCTCTGTTTTTGCGAATTGCCTATTGGCCCTCGTGGCCGTTCCTTTATTTTTGGAGACGGGCCGCCACGAGTGCCACCCTGAGTACCCCCTTCGAGGAGCTCAAAATCAACCATCCGCTTGTCAATATCCGCGCGTGCGACCCGGACTTTGACTCGATCCCCCATGCGAAACGTTCGTCTCTTGCGGACGCCATAAAAAACCATGTGCTCGTCATCAAAGCGATAAAAGTCATCCTGAAGCGTTTCTTTGAGGACCATTCCTTCCACAAAGGGATCATCCAAAACGACGAAAAATCCGTTTTCCGTCATTCCATTGACCTTTCCAGCAAAGTCCTCACCCAGGTGCGCCCGCATGAGTCGCACCTGCTTGAGACGGATGGCATCTCGTTCCGCATCCGTTGCGAGGCGTTCACGGTAGCTGCAGTGTTCAGCGATGTCCGTGAGTTCTTTTTCAAGGAGTTGCCGGGCCCGTTCGTTGAGTTTTTTCTGGGTCCCGTTATCGGCCCTGAGGATTTGCCGGATCAGCCGATGAACGACCAGATCCGGATATCGGCGAATGGGACTGGTAAAATGGGTATAGCCTTCGGAGGCCAGGCCAAAATGGATTCCATGCACCGCGCTGTAAGCCGCCTGTCTCATCGATCTCAAGAGTGCGACACTGAGGAGGTCTTTAGCGGGATGTTTGTCGAGCTCGCGGACGAGCTTAGCCATCACTTTGGGCGAAGCATCGCCGATCGAAAAGGACACCCCAACATTGGCGGCTAAGGTTTGAAATTTTTGCAGAGCCTGCATCGCGGGCACGTCATGCACCCGGTAAATAAAGGGCCAACCGTGAGCCATCGCCCATTGGGTGACGGCTTCATTCGCCGCGATCATGAATTCCTCGATCAATCGATGGGCATCCAGGCGCGCGCGATTTTTGATCGAAATGACTTCGCCGGTTTTTTCGACTAGCAATTCAGCCTCTGGAAAATCAAAATCGATTGAACCTCGCGCTGTTCGGCTTCGTCGAATCAACCCATAAAGTTCAAAGTGAGGCTTGAATTCCCAATGGGGATCCATTGCGGATTTTAGGTACTCTTCTTGAATTTGATTATAGGTTGCGCGACGCTTACTTTGAATGACCGCTTCCATCAGCACGGTTTGGGTGCGTTCGCCTTTTTTATTGTATTCCATCCGCGCCACCAAGGTCAGACGAGGCTCGTCGGGCCGCAACGAACAAAGGTTTTCGGAGAGTGCGCGCGGCAACATATGGAAGGCCCGCTCTGGAAAGTATACGCTGGTGCCCCTCGATCTTGCGGAGTCGTCTAGAGGCGTGCCAGGCTGAACATAGTGACTGACATCCGCGATGGCGACCCAAAGGATATGGCCATTTTTGGTGGCCTCAACATAAATAGCATCGTCAAAGTCTCGGGCCGTCTCGCCGTCGATGGTGATAAACGGGGTCTTCCGCAAATCCACCCTGCCTTCAAGGTCTTTCCCTGGAATCTCTAGGGTCATTTCCCGGGCTTGGCGTTCTGCTGCCTCCGGATGCTCTTCAACCAAGCTATACTCGTGGGCGATCATGGACACATCCGCCCTGGGTGGGAGGTCAGCGCCATAGCATTCTATGATCGTAGCGGTGACCAGGTGTTCGCCTGTTTCATGAAACTCGAGTTTGCACCGAACCCAGTCCCCCTCCTTTGGCGCAGGAGTTCCCGGGACCGCATAGTCGGGAATATAAACTTGTTCGCGGTTCTTTTTCCGTTCGTAGACCACCGAGCCACTGCGGGTGCGGCCGGTGGGATGGGGCACAAAGTGGCCCGTTAATTCTTGGAACCGGTGTTGAATCACCTTGATCGATTGAACCTCACCGCGCTTGGCGAGGGTAACTTCGACGCGATCTCCGTGAAAAAGGGCAGCCGCCTGGCGGGGCGGGACAAAGGCGTCTTCGACATCACGGTTTTCAAAGGAAAGAAAGGCAAAGCCCTTACGGTTTTTGTCGACGGTGGCCTTGAGGCACAGCGAAGGCCTGCTGGGTGTGATGCGCCGAACGCGCTCTTCTGATCGTCCGTAATCCATGGAGTGCGAAGTCGGAGTGGGCGGTATAAACTCTCTAGGAGCTTGAACCGGCTCTTTGTCCCGCTTTTTGATCGCATGGACTTTGCCACTTCGATCCTTTAAACCGAAGTCCTTTGGACCAGAGTCTTTTGGACCAGAATCCTTTATACCGAAATTTCGTGGACCACCGTTGTTTTTTTTCTTCATGCAGAGTCGAGCCTCAGCTCAACTCTAACCTATCCTTATTGACAGGTATAGGTCTTACCGCTTGAATCAAAGCAACGGGTCACATGTAGATCGGTAATGACCAAGCTGACGCAATTATCGGATTCAATCGGTGCATTGAAGCCAAATTTAAGTTGGCCCATATTGTTGATCGTTCGTTGAGTGGCTCCAGTAATCGGGAAAATCTCGGTTCCGTCGGTCGCATAAAATCCAGCGGGTTGCCCCTGATTGGTTGTTCCGCTTCCCGCCATATCGATTTGATTGCAGTCGAGCTTGGAGCTCACCACGTTGATCAAGCCACCCAAATACTGGGTGACTTTCATGCTCATGCTGCCCCAGCCGGCCCCACCTACAAAATGCAGCTGATCGCCAGGGAAGACCTGAATTCTAGGGTTATAAGCACTCACGCCAGTGATGTCACCAGGGACCAGGTAGGGAAAAGGTCCCGTCTTATTGTAAAGAAAGATCCCTTTGAAAGGATAGGTGGTGGTCCCGTAGCCGGTGCCATAATTGAGAGTTTGGACGAAACGGCAGACCTGAACTCCTTGAACCACAGTCATCTGGCCATTTGAAGCGTAACAAGCACTATTGATGTCCGCAAAGCCGGAGGCACATCCACCCACCAGCGGAAACTGCCCAGCGGGACATCCCACAACCACTGTCGGAGTTGGCGTCGGAGTTGGGTCCGGTGTCGTCACGGGAGCCGCCGTTGCGACCACAGGGGCCGTGGGGTCTGGTGCCTTACCGCAGGCACTCAGAAGAGTGGCCGGGGTTAAAATCAAAGTCATTACTCCGATAAAACGCGTGGTTTTTTTCATAGCTAACGACGAATACTTCACGCTTTGTGCCAACGCACTCGGAGGACAAAAGAATGGCGGTCTTGATGGATAGTCTGAAAAACACATTTATTTTCAATAGTTTGCGAGCTGGTGTTTCGTTTGTCAAAACTAGGCTTATTTCCTACCCTATTGGGATAGGTGTCTAAGACTTTGTCGACTGGCTAGCAGAAACAGTACCAAAAACGGCTTTTCCAGGATATACGCATCAGAGAAGGCCTCCTGTGCCCGGGTGGTGGAATTGGTAGACACACTCGTTTCAGGGTTTTATGGTTCTAAAAATATGCGGGCGTGGTGGAATTGGTAGACACGTACGATTCAGGGTCGTATGCCGCAAGGTGTGAAGGTTCAAGTCCTTTCGCCCGCACCACTTTAGACCATAAAATCAGGCAGTTACAAAGTAAAGACTCTGCCGCCCCCGTCTGACGTAAGTTGAAAAACCGTGAGACCAAGTTCCCAACGGAGGAACGAATCTCATGAATGCAGTCAATCATCGTCAGGTACCTGGCGGAGTTCGAACGCTCAGTGATTCAGGAGCGGACTCGCGCCGGCCTCATCGCAGCCCGTTCGCGCGGTCGTCGCGGCGGGCGCCCCAACCTCATGGATGAAAAGAAAACTGCGCTTGCCCGCCGGATGCATGCGGACCCGGCAAACACCGCCGCCGACATTTGCTGCGCTCTCGGGGTCTTCCGGGCCACGATGTACCGGTCATTAAAAACTCGGGCCGAACTTCCCCCAGCATCCAAAACCCTATATCAAGACGTCAACTCAATTCCAGCTGAACTCTGACGGGCACGGCAGAGCATTTACGATACCGCACCTTCGAGCAAGTTGTAGCCAATCGTGAACCAAGAAAGAAAAATTGCGCGGCGGACAAGGGCGGATTTCATCTCGATTTTAAGGGTAGCACGCGGGAGCCAAGATAATCCAAATTATGATGGCGATAATGTTGATTGGCGGGAACATATCCCTCCGCCATTCTACCCCTTACCCAATCGTCCCTGACCGTCCATCGCCGCAATCGTCGCCATATTAACTACCTCGGTGACGGTTGAGTTCTGAGCCAAGACGTAAATCGGTTTCTTCATCCCGAGCAGGATGGGTCCGATGATTTCAGCTTTTCCCAGCTTTCCAAGGAGCTTGTAAGCGATGTTCGCCGATTGCAGGTCGGGAAAAATTAGAATGTTGGCGTTACCGGGAACCTGATTGAAGGGAAAACTGCTTATGGAAATTTCAGGGTCAAGCGCCGTGTCTACCTGCATCTCGCCGTCCACCACGAGTTCGGGATGCGCTTGGCGGAGCATGTCTGTCGCAGTCCTCACTTTTTTGGCAAGGGCATGGTCGTTCGATCCGAAATTCGAGAACGAAAGCATCGCTATTCGGGGAGCGTCCATCATGAACTGCGACGCGAAGCTCGCGGTCTGAGCGGCGATCTGCGAGAGTTCTACCGCCGATGGGTCGATGTTGACTGTGGTATCAGCAAACCAGAGTATCCGCTTCTTGAGGATCACGAGGTAGACCCCGACCAGCTTCGACTCAGGCAAGACTCCGACCGTCTGAATCGCTGGGCGAATAGTCTCGGGGTAGCTTTGCGATACACCGTTGAGTAGGGCGTCGGCATCACCCATCTCAACCATCATCGGACCAAAGTAATTATTGCGCTGAATAAGCTCTCGCGCACGAGTCAAGGTCACGCCCCTCCTTGCCCGAATCTTGACAAGACGTTCCGCATAGGTTTGCAGTCGCTCACTTGTTGACGGTTGAATGATCGGGACATCTCCCAGCGCATCTCCAAGTTCTAGCTCCTGAATCCGCCGTCGAATCTGACCCTCATCCCCAAGAAGGATGGGGTCTGCGATCTTTTCTTCCCGAAGGATTTGAGCCGCTCTCAAGATAGTCGGATTATCCCCTTCGGGGAAGACCAGCCGGTACGGATGACTGCGAACGGGAGAGTCCTTCAGCTTGTTTTTCACGTTTCGCATGAATGTGTAGCTCGACCCCAGCAAGCTCTCTAGCTGCTCTCGGTAGCGGTCGAGATCAAGTTTCCTTCGGGCAACGCCTGTCTTCATCGCGGCTTCAGCGACAGCCGGGGCGACCCACAGCAAAGCTCGTTGATCGAAGGGCTTTGGAATCAGGTACTCCCTACCGAAGTGAAACCGCTGTCCACCGTAGGCGCGAACAACATTCTCAGGCATTTCTTGTTTAGCAAGTTGTGCAATCGCCCGAACAGCGGCGAGCTTCATTTCTTCATTGATCGTTGTCGCTCTTGAGTCGAGTGCGCCCCGAAAGATAAAGGGAAAACAAAGCACATTGTTTACCTGATTGGGGTAATCCGAGCGCCCTGTCGCCATGATCGCATCTTTTCTAACGGCGAGCACTTCCTCCGGCAACACTTCGGGATCGGGGTTTGCCATCGCAAAGATGATCGGGTCACGAGCCATCTTCCGAATCATCTCGCCGCTCAAGGCACCTTTGGCAGATAATCCAACCACGGCGTCAGCCCCTTCCAGGGCTTGTTGAAGTGTCCGAAGTGGGGTGCTCCGAGCGAATGCGTTCTTGTACGGATTCATGCTCGCGGTGCGCCCCTCGTATATTACTCCATCGAGGTCGGTCATGATGAGGTTTTCCCGGCGAATACCGAGTTGCAGGAACATCTTCGCAGACGAGATGCACGCAGCACCGCCGCCGACAAATACGCATTTCGCGTCTTCGATTCGTTTGCCGACGACCTCAAGCGCGTTAAGAAACGCAGCGCCGCAGATGATCGCTGTGCCGTGTTGGTCGTCATGGAAGACTGGAATCTTGAGGCGCTTTTTGAGTTCTTCTTCGATGTGGAAACACTCGGGAGCCTTGATGTCTTCCAAGTTGATTCCGCCGAAGGTCGGTTCCAATGCTTGACATACGCGGATCACATCATCGGCGCTCGGAGCATTGAGTTCGAGATCAAATACGTCGATGTCGGCGAACTTCTTGAACAGTACCGCCTTGCCTTCCATCACAGGCTTCGCAGCGTAAGGACCGATATTGCCAAGCCCGAGCACTGCCGTTCCGTTTGAAATTACCGCAACGAGGTTTCCCTTAGCGGTGTATTCATAGATCAAGTCTTCTTTTTCAGCGATCATCCGGCAAGGTTCGGCGACGCCTGGAGAATACGCGAGGGACAGATCGTTTTGGGTGGAAACAGACTTCGAGGGAATGACCTCGATTTTTCCTTTTCGCCCCTTGGAGTGATATTCGATGGACTGCTTGTAGATGCTCATAGTAAATTCTCTCTCATTACTCTCAGGGGCAAAACGCCCTGGTCAAGCCGACGTGCCACGATTGGGAATCCATCCTTGGGTCCATGCGAGCCAACCCATGACAAGCAGGAACGCAAAACGTACGACAGTGAGCAAGATATAAAGCATGTAGGGGTGCTTCCACATGCTGCCTGTCCATTCGGGTTCAGATGCCGCAACTTTCTTCTTTTCAGCTTCCATTCAATTTGACCTCTGTATAGATAATTCAATTTCCAGGTAATCTCGGGCTTCCTCGACCGTTTCAAAAAAAGCGACACCGCCCTCTGTGCGCGGGGGAAAGCTCCGGCTGATTAGCTCGCTTGTCGCATCCTCCACGGGAACGACGACGAAGATCAGTTGAAGTGCTTTCGCCTTTTCCATCGCTGCCGAAAGCGCATCCCATTCTTTGCTCACGGGGTTCAGGTGGTTATTGAGAATTAAGATGATCGCTTTGGCTTCCCGACCAGGGGATTTTGCGACCCAGCCGATAAAACTTTTGATGTTCTCGTAAGACTGTGGCGAATCGCACGAATAGACGAATGCCCCTTTGGGTAATCTCTCACCGGACTGAGATTCGGCATAACTATCCGAAGCTGACCTTTTCTTAAAAAATCGCCCCGAACTCCAAAGGACGAGCACGATAGCAAGAGCATAGACAGGGAATAAGGGTAGCAAATGTGTCACGCCACTCACCACTTTCTACAGTATGTCATGGCTTCTCCCGTAGCCATGCGAGGACTCGTGCTTTCTCCGCCATGACATCTTTAAAACCAAGTTGAAGTAAACGCGAGGTATAGCTTTTTTCAAAAGCGAGATAGCTCAGGAGATCAGAACCATGATGCTCAGAAGCGCCAAGCCCCCGAAGAAAATGCCTGAGCACCCACGAGAAGCGCCTGAATTCATCGACCGCAAGACGCCCCAAATCCTGCGATGGTCGGATCGCCAAGACGGGAATTCTGCGCAACTTCTCTGGGTGTTCCCGACGGTCCTCATCTGTTAAAAGGCTTAAAGTTTGATTTATCCTCATCATGCGCTCAAGATCGGAGTCCAGCGCATCCATGAACAGTGCGTTCAGCAGCACACCCGAAATATCTGCCAACTGCACCGAGCGCATCCGAAACGACTGATTCAACTCAAATGTTTCAATCGGGCTTCGGTGATACCGAACGCCAATGGCAATCACCTTGCTAGAACCCAGATGGATAGCAGGACTCAAAGGCGAGGTCATTCGCACGGCTCCGTCGCCATAATACGCGCCCTGAATCTTGATGGGTGGAAAGAGCAACGGAATCGCTGAAGATGCAAGGACGTGCTTCAGGGTGAGGTTGGTACGCTTGCCTATACGATGGCTTCTCATCCAGGGCTGAAGGCTGGGCACGCCGTCGAAAAAAGTAACCGTACTCCCAGTGCCGTAGTGTGTTGTGGTCATGGCGACGCCGTGGAGAAGTCCCGATTCGATGTGACGCTGGATTTGTCTAAAGTCTAATTTCTTGAGAAGATAACGGACGAGTGGTGCTGTGCTAAGTAACTGCGTAGTTGGACGAGCGTTAAATATCCCGCCAAGTCCGAGTTGAAGAATGAGTTTAGATGCTGTTCCGAAAATTCGGGCGCTACTTGCTTCCATCACGTCATCGAGCTTTATCTCATTCCAACTGCTCCATAGGTCTTGGAGTGCGTCAGGCATTTGATTCGCCCGTGAAGCCAAGTATGCTCCGTTGATGGCTCCGCCAGAAATACCGCAAATGATCTGAAACGCGGAACGCGCACCGCCTCCCGAGAGAACTAGACCGACCTTTTCCGTGCCCTTACGGTCCATCACTACCTCGGTGTTCGTCGACGAGTTTATGAACGTCCTCGAAATCCTCGACTTTGTAGCGAGTACCGAGAGCCTTGTTAACCGCGTCCAAAAACTCTCGCGTGATCGGAGCGCGTACCTCAATCCAATTCAGTTGCCCCGCATACATCTGTGGCGTTCCATTTACCATCGGGCAGCGATGAAGCTCGCCGTACATCACAGCGACGACGCAACTAAACTCCGGCAAAATCTTCATCTCCCCTCCGTTCCCTGTGTCGAGGTCAACATGGACGTATTGGAGTCCATGAGCGACCTTCTCAACGTCACAGCGGCGACGAAAACATTCTTTACGGTGAGAATGACTCCATCCGTGTGCTGCCACAGCCATCTTCTTGCGCTATCGGGGGTTGGAAACAGACGGAACTCCGAACGATTTTCTCGGAGGCATTTCGCAATATTTTTGCGTGATGGGAAGGAAATGACCGCCTGATCGGGTTGAAGCGCAAACGCCTGATCGAACCCAAACCGAAGATGCACGGCTACCGGGTCGTCTGGACAGCGATATTCAATGCCGATTTTAGTGAGAAGAAGCGTCGGAACAACGATGGCATCCAAGCCCGACTGCGCGTAGATGCGGCACTTCTCGCTATCCATCGGATAGGAAGTTTCTTGGAGCGTCAGCCCTGCTGTTGCAATGATGTTCTCCGCGCTATCTCGTTCAACCCCAGGAAGTTTACTCAGAAGATCGTCCAGCTTCTCGCGGGAATATCCCAGGCGTCGGGAGATAAGATCGAGGGATAGTGATTCGCCCTCGGCTAACCAATAGAGCAGGTTGAAAAGCAGGTGCTTCTCAAGTGGATCACGCGGAAAGTAAGCGATCAGGTGCTTAGAGAGTTCGGAGGCATTCACGCGCTTGACCTCCCCCTTGTGGACAACCGCTTTCAAGATGAGGATTTCGGCTACGTTTTTCGCCACGACGAACGCCTCCGTTCGACTTTGACATATAGAGTAGCGATAAGATCAAGACGATGATCCCGAACCAGAGGATTTTCGGTCCCGTGGCGCTGCCTGACCTCATGATGACTTTGCTCCTGATCCGCTTTTATGGTGGTCTGGCGGAAGGAAATCTTTGTGATGCGCGATAAATCGTTTGAGTGCTGTATTTGCCAGTTCCGAAACGGAGATGTGGCTATAGGACTCCATTGCCTTCAGTGTTGTGACCACCTGGGTTTCTAGCGTGACGGTGAGCTTCTTTGTCTTCCCTTTTAGGGGGTAATCGTCACGCATCTTGAGTCATCCCAGTTTCTAATCATTGCTGTTTCACCATGCTGGTACTTTGAACGACCAGAATACGTTTGCAGTTCGGGCATTGTTCAATCGCTTTCGAGCGAGAAAGTTCATTTACGAACTGAGCCGGGAGAATCATATTGCATCCCGCACAGGAACTTCCGCACACCTGGACCACGGCAATCCCGCCCCGTGCTCCCGCGATTCTCTGGTAGGAAAATAGGTATTTTGGCGGGATGAGGCACTGAATGGGCGCTTTTTGCGCTTCAACCTCTTGCACCGCCGACTCGATCTCCTTGTCCCTGACTTTCTTGAGAGCAGAAGAATTCTCAATTTCAGATTCAAGGGCTACACGTCTGTTCTCAAGGTCCGTGAGGCTGGCGCTAACTGTTACGGCGTCCGTCCTGATGCTCACTTCTTTCAGTTCCAGGCTTTCCTTAAATTTCTTGAGTTGGTCGATTTCTTTGATCGTCGCCTGAAAGACCTCAGGACTCTTAATGTCCTTCACTGCGGACTCGGCTTTCATGAGGCGTTGACGACAGGATTCCAAGGATGCGTTCGTCTGACCCCTGCTTAAACGCAGATCATCGAGCACCTTCTTCTTTTCCTGCTCCTGAAGTCGAATTCGAGCGAGTTCCTCTTGCTTGGCTTTGAGATCGGGAATGAAAAGCGCAGCTTCACGAAGGGCGATGATTTTTCGATCAAGTCCCTGAAGTTGCCAAAGGTGTTCTAAAATTACTTTCACAGAACTCAAAGACACCCCCTTATGTTCACGGCTCGCCTCCCGATGAGGGCGGCACTGGCGCGTGCTTAAATCGAAAATAGTTGCCTCCGTACTCATGCGACCGCCTCCAATTCGCTCAGTGCCTTCTGTACGCGACGAGCGACGAAAAAAACGTCAAACGCGGACATAAACCGTACCCCTGGCATCCCTCGAAGAATGACTAGGCGGTGGTCCTGAGCGGAAGCGTTTGAAAATACAAAAATGGGAACCTGTGGAAAACGTGTGCGGACATCTCGGACAATGTTGCACCCTCCCAACGCCGAAAGCGCCAAATCGAGGTCGGTGATAAGAGCATCAAACGTCTGTGTAGAGCGAGCAAAAGTCAGCGCGTCCTCCGCATTGGAGAAGACGCAGACTCGAAACATTTGACCCAATGCGTTTTCCATCCAAAGGCGCAGAAGTGACGGGTCATAAACGAGAACAGCTAGAGGTTTTTCTTGCTCGTTTCTTGAGACTTTCACGGCACTCCCAGCAGGAAAACTATTGATTTTGTCTTCCCTTTATTGGTATCATTTATTGCAACTGATTGCAATAGCGACCCGTGGCTTTAAGGCAAATGTCTTTACCACCACGACCGCAAGAAGTAATGGGAACGAACTCTTGCGACAACTTGTTTGGGAAATTGAGATGGAGATAGAAGCCCTGCAAAGAAAGCTCATTCCAGAGGAAAAAAAGACAGAGAGAATCAAAAAGCTCGTTGAAGACCTGCGCGGTGGGAGAAAGGTAACTGACTTCCGATTCGATCAGATTTATCCCTCGGCGATTCGCAAACTCTCCGAAACGCATTGGACGCCCGTTGAGGTCGCCATTCGAGCGGCTGAACTTTTGGTCACGAGCGGAAAGTCGCGGGTATTGGACGTGGGCGCGGGGTGTGGAAAATTCTGTACGGTTGCCGCGCTTTCGAGTCACGGGCACTTCATTGGAATCGAGCAGCGCCCTCACTTGTCTGAGGTCGCTCGTAAGACGGCTGAAGAACTTGGGGCAAATCAAGCGTCTTTCATTCAAGGGAACATGGCAGACTTAGATTGGTCGTTTTTCGATTCCTTTTACCTGTTCAATCCCTTTTACGAGAACAAGATGAAGTCGATTCGGATTGACGAAACCGTGTCCCATAACCAGGATAAATTTAATCGGTACATCGAGATCGTGCAAACCAAGCTCCGGGTCGCTCGCCCTGGTACGCAAGTAGCGACTTATCATGGTTTCGGGGGAGATATGCCCGTAGGCTACCACCGCATGAAGCGGGAGCCGATTGGCACAAGCTATCTTGAGTTGTGGGTTAAGCTCGACTTGCCGAAACCCGTTCTGAAAAGAACCAGTGAAAGACCCTCGGCGGTAGTATAGTTTATGGAACATTGTGAATGAAAAGGCATAAGGATTTATTAGAAATTCTAAGGTCCAATAAGATGCGGATTACTCCCGCACGCCGTCTGCTTCTCCAATTCATCTTGGATAATAAGTCGCGCCAGATTTCAATGGAGGAAATTCAGGAATTCCTCGGCAAGCAACTTGTGGGCGTGGATCGTTCGAGTATTTATCGAAATGTTGATGTATTTCAAAAGCTGGACATCCTTCAAGAGCTAAACCTTCCGACCATTGGAAAGCGATACCAGTACGTCCTCGACCGCAAAGTTCACCACTTTTACATCTGCAAAGCATGTGGAAAAGCTAATCGCGGCAACGAGGAACTGTTCAACAAAATTGAGTCGGCACTCAAGGACGTTCACGGTTTTTCCAAGGCGAACCTCTCGGTCGTGTTCTACGGACTTTGCGCCAAATGTGGGAACAACAACGGAAATGCGAAGCTGCCATGAATGGCGGCGCTTCTTTCTTTGTCAGACTCTCACGCGCCCTTAGCTCGAAGTGCCCTGTTTGTGGGCGGGGAAGGCTATTTGCGCAACTTCACCGAATGCATAAAGTTTCCGAGCTTCTTCTACCTCTATCAAAGTGCGAAGTTTGCGGCTTTCGATTCGGACGGCAACCTGGATATTACTTCGGCGTTGTTACGTAAATGCTCTGCCGTGCCCGTCAGAGTTCAGCTGGAATTGAGTTGACGTCTTGATATAGGGTTTTGGATGCTGGGGGAAGTTCGGCCCGAGTTTTTAATGACCGGTACATCGTGGCCCGGGAGACCCCGAGAGCGCAGCACATGTCGGCGGCGGTGTTTGCCGGGTCCGCATGCATCCGGCGGGCAAGCGCAGTTTTCTTTTTATCCATGAGGTTGGGGCGCCCGCCGCGACGACCGCGCGAACGGGCTGCGATGAGGCCGGCGCGAGTCCGCTCCTGAATCACTGAGCGTTCGAACTCCGCCAGGTACCTGACGATGATTGACTGCATTCATGAGATTCGTTCCTCCGTGGGGAACTTGGTCTCACGGTTTTTCAACTTACGTCAGACGGGGGCGGCAGAGTCTTTACTTTGCACCACGGGTGGAACAAACTGGTGGTGGCTTGTACGTTTGGCGAACGTCATTTCAACGACTTAGCAACGTCATGATAGTTGTTCAAAACGCTTCAACCAAAGGAAAGCTCGGTCAAGCTTCTCTTTTGGTTTTAGTTAGTTAGTCCGTTGACAATGAATGCCCTGAAGATAGATACTTCTAATTCAGGGGCGAGCGCGAAAGCAATGCTGGTTCGAGTCCAGTCCCGGGCACCATTACAATGCGAGACGAGCAAGATGCGGAAAGTGGGCTTTTATTAAAAACCAAAGGTCATCCCACCCTACAAATAAGCCACTTCCCCTCGAAATCGCAAACGAGATGTATAAGTTTGCCTTTCTGTCGAAGCAACACCAGTTTGCTAAGAAGTTTCCCCACCTCACCAAAGAAGAGCTTCATCAAAAAACGATCGCCTACTTCGTCGCTCTTCCCAAGGGTTGAGTATGCAAGGCCTAATCGACGCACTTCGAGACACAACCAATCGACTTCATGATGCAGGAATGGAATACTATCTCGTTGTCCAGATCAAATCCCTCCAAATACCAATTTTTCAAAAACTATTCGATGTCGAGGAATACTATTGCCCTCCCAAGGAGGTCATCACCGACGAAGTGATCCGGGGTGGGATGTTCAATCCGATCCACCAGGCCTCGGGAGTGAAGATTGACATCGTTCCACTCAAGAAAACTGAATTTGCAGAGTCGGAGTTTTCCAGGCGCAAGAAAATTGAAATCCTTCCTGGGCTCGAGGTTTACGTTGCCTCGCCGGAGGACATTATTCTCAAGAAGCTCGACTACTATCGTGAAGGTGGATCCGATAAACACCTCATCGATATTCGAGGGATGCTTGCAGAGACGGCAATTGATCAGGCGTATCTCTAGAGTTGGATCGCTCAGCTGGGCCTTTCCTCGGAGTGGGCGAAGGTCAGATAAATAATCATTCCATCTAGTTACAACTTCCAACCCTCCTCATCCAGGGGGGGTTGACACTAACAGGTACTGCGTCGCTCACCACGTGGTTAGATTCGCGCAATGGAGACACAGTGTCCACTCTGCCACGCTATTCATTTTCTACAAATAATAGATAATAAAGGAAGACCATGTCCATTTAGGAGGCGTTTATGCAGCGTTCTTTGTTAATAGCGATTTCTCTCGCAGCGTTAATCTTAACCGGTTGCAAGGCATCCCCCACTGAGTCCCCCACCGCACTCACTGCGGTTGACGCGAGCCCCTCACCCAGCGTTTCCGCAAGCGCGACTCCCAAAGCAAGCCCAACCGCACTACCCGGCGCCAGTCCGTCGGCCTCGGCCTCTGCATCTGCGACACCTTCTGCGATACCTTCTGCAAGTCCTACAGCTACGGCTACGGCCACACCGTCAGCAACTCCCACCGCGACCCCTACTTATTCGCTCGCGCTAGCGGTCAAAGCAGGAAGTTCAAATAGTATTACTGCCAATGGATCATCAACGACCGTTCTTCAAGCACTGGTCTTGGACCAAGACTTAAATCCAGGATCGGGTCAGTCCGTCACCCTTAATATTCCGGCAAGTGGCGGAACTACGTCCTCACCTGCCACCAGCAACGGATCAGGAATCGCTGAGTTTACGATTACGAGTTCGACCGTGGCCGGTGCTTATTCCTACACCGCTACCGCAAACGCCGTGACCTCAAGTAGTACCGCACTCACTTTTACGTCGGTTGCTCCGACACTCACAGTATCACCCATGATTAGTTTAGTTGGCCTCACAGAAACTGAAACTCTCAGTACGTCAGGAGGAACCGGACCCTATAGTTATTCGATCGTGAGTGGCCCCGGTGATGTCAACGCAGCGTCTGGACTCTTCACGGCCTCCTCAGGGAGCGTGGGTGCTTATGTAAAAATCAAAGCCCAAGACTCGTTGGGAGCTGTGGGCTACGGAACGGTTAAACTCGGCATCGCGGCAGCTTCCTATAACATGTGCGCGGGTACCACGGCGACTTCCGCTTCTGGAACGCTTTACGACTCAGGTGGTGCAGGCGCGGACTATAACCCCAGTGAAAATTGCGGATTTTTGATCAGCTCACTTGGAGACATCACGGCCAGCTTCGATTCTTTTGGAACAGAAAATAACTATGACTTTGTTAGAATTTACGACGGCTCTAACGCCTCTGGCAGACTCCTTGGGTCTTTTTCGGGTTCGATCACGCCCGGCAATCAAACCGCAACGAGTGGTCAGATGTATGTGGCTTTTACCAGTGATGGAAGCGTTCAAGGCACGGGCTTTGTCATGCATTGGACAACCACTGGTCCCACCGAAACTAGTCCAGTCGTGGCCAACTTTAGCGTCTCGCCTTGGATCGGGCTCAGTGGCGCGCTTTTTAACTTCACGGATTCGTCTTCCAATTCGCCACGCACTTGGAATTGGAGCACCTCTACCCTTGCAAAAACAGCCAACCCCAGCAGCGCCTTAACTGGAGCAGGCTTAACGCCCGTATCCCTCACGGTTTCGAACGCTCTCGGGACCGACATCAAGACCAACAACGTTTATTTAGGACCCCTCGCCACAGATACCTTTAAGATGTGTACGGACACCACCGCGACCACAAGGAGCGGGATCTTGGTGGACTCGGGGGATACTACGGCCAACTACAACCCAAGCGAAAATTGCTCCCTACTCATTCAACCCGCCGAAGCCACGAGTATCACTCTTTCTTTTTCATCCTTCGCAACTGAACCCAATTATGACCGTTTGCAGGTCTATGATGGCACAAATTCAAGCGGTACGCTTTTAGGCACGTTCTCGGGATCAACCGCGCCGGCACCGGTTACTGGAACGAGCGGAAGTCTGTATATCACCTTTACCAGCGATGGCTCCGTTCAAGCTGCGGGTTTCAATGCGTCGTGGACCAGCAGTGGCCCAGTCATTACTCCTGTCGCTAATTTTTTTGCAAGTCAGACCTCTGTTGTTGTTGGAGAAACCATCACCTTCAGAGATATCTCCAACTACGGTCCGACCTCCTGGGCCTGGGATTTTGAAAATACAGGAGCCACGGATTCCACTCAGCAAAACCCCAGTCACGCTTTCGCCACTGCGGGAGCAAAAACCGTAAAACTCACCTCAACCAATGCCGTAGGCTCAAACTCTAAAACCAAGACCGCGTATATTACCGTATCCAATTTTAGTAAGATGTGTACGGATACCTCTTCCAACGCGACCTCAGGGATTCTTTTCGACTCTGGGGGCCCGAGCGGAAATTACTCAGATAATGAAAACTGCGGGTTTCTGATTCAACTCGGCGCTGGACACACGGTTCAACTCGGTTTGAGTGCTTTTAGCCTCGAAGAAGGTGCCGACTTCTTGAAAATCTACGATGGGGCAGATGCGACGGGCACCCCCCTCCATACTGGAGCCGGATTCACAGGCGGTAACCTTCCATCATCAGTGATGGCTCAATCTGGCTCCATGTACCTGGTCATGACCTCCGACTCGTCGGTAACTAGACCAGGATTCAAAGCGAATTGGAGCGAGGTGGGTGTCGGTACCATTGCTAATTTGAGCCTCTGGCTAAAGGCCGACTCCCTCTCCTTGAATGAGGGCGATCCTGTCGCAACTTGGACTGACAGTAGTGGAAATAATCATAGTGCAACCCAGGCTGATGCATCCAAGCAGCCTACCTACTCGGGCACGGCGATTAACAACCACCCTGCCGTCAATTTTGCTGGATCGCCCCGATCCATGCGCATTGATTCAAATCTTTCCATCGCCAGGCCCTTTACTGCCTTCATCGTTAATGTTTGGCACGGCGGAGCCACAGGAAGAACACTGTCGAGCGTTTCCACGAACTGGTTGCTCGGCTTTTGGCAAGGAAATGTTGCCTTTTTTAACGGAGGATTTGTCTACCAAACTGCTGCCACCCAAAATGTCACTTATCTCTCCGAGGCGATTAACACGAACGCCTATTCAAAATATTTTGTGCATGGCGTACTCGCCGCAACGTCAGGGGCAGGAGGGGATCCCGGCACCCTCGAATTAGGAAGTTCTGTCTATAGCGAATATAACAATGGGGATATCGCGGAGGTCGTCATCTATAGCTCCGAACTTTCAGATAGTGATCGGGCCACTGTCGAAACCTATCTTAACTTGAAATATTCGATTTGGTGATTCAGCTGCTTTTTTGCCAATAATAGTTCGATTTTTCAACAAAATGGACACCCTATCATTCACTCATGGGCTTTTCACGCGCTTGCGCCCGCCTTGGAACCCTGTTAATTGAAATGATGAGCCTGGTAGACACGCATGGTTCAGGGCGGTGTGCCGAAAGCCTCCGGCAGGACTCAATGTCCTTCCCCTCGAAATCGCAAACGAGATGTATAAGTTTGCCTTTCTGTCGAAGCAACACCAGTTTGCTAAGAAGTTTCCCCACCTCACCAAAGAAGAGCTTCATCAAAAAACGGTCGCCTACTTCGTCGCCCTTCCCAAGGATTGAGTATGCAAGGCCTAATCGACCCAGGATATCTCCAGAGTTGGGTCACGAAGCTGGGCCTTACCGCAGAGTGGGCGAAGGTACTATAAGCAATCATTCCAACTCGTTACGGCTCTCAACATCACCCCACCCAGGGGGCGCGATGTTTCTCCCTATTCCCAAAAAGACACCTTAAGTTTTCACCCACGTTTTCCTGGAGGCATGGAGGGCGCCTTTTCCTTGCGATTTACGGGGTAACGAAATTATCGTTCCCCAAATTGCTATATTTAACGAAAGGAAAAAGCGCCCATGGGTAAACTATTTTGCGGAATCGATTTTC
>JBBCAW010000113.1:0-1180 GCA_051382295.1 Bdellovibrionota bacterium FG-1
CCCCTCACCCAAGAAAATTGAAGCCGAAGCCGAAAATATCCCGATTGAGGTTCTTTTTGAGGACGAACACCTGATCGTCGTGAACAAGGCGGCGGGTCTAACCGTCCATCCTTGTACAACCCAAACCGAAGGGACCCTTGTCAACGCGCTACTCTTTCATATTAAAGACCTAAAAGGAATCGGCGGCGCCCTGCGCCCCGGCATCGTGCATCGCCTCGACAAAGACACCTCCGGCGCCTTGGTCGTTGCGAAGTCCGAAAGCGCGCACCAAAGACTCGTTTCGATTTTCTCCAAACACGACATCCAAAGAACGTACCGTTGTTTTTGCTACGGCTCATCCAAACTCGTAAAAGGAACGATTCAAAGTACCTTGGGGCGCAATCCCCGAGATCGAAAAAAAATGGCGGCCAACATAAAAGACGGCAAGGTCGCGATTACTCATTACCAGAAACTGCAAAGCTATGGCCTTCCCCACGCGCCGCCTTTTGCCAGTCACTTCGCAGTCACGCTGGAAACGGGGCGAACGCATCAAATCCGCGTTCATTTGACTGCCGAAGGCTTCTCCCTCTTGGGTGATCCGACCTACGGAACTCCCACCGAAAGACAGCCAAAATGGGTCGCCTTGCCTGCCGAAATCAAAGCGCTGATTGAGGCCCTTCCCGGTCAAGCTTTGCATGCACAGACTTTGGGTTTCCATCATCCCTTGACCGGAGAGGCACTTCTTTTTGAGGCCCCTCCGCCCAAAAGCTTTCTAGATCTGCAAATGGGGCTGGAGCGCTTTAGCGCTTTATCTTGATCAGGGACATTTGCCGCCCCCCGGCATGATCACGCCGATAGCTCTCGAAAACAAAACCGTGCTCATCTTTCGCACAGTGCGTACAATGAGTGAGCACTTCCAGCTGCCCCACGCCTAGCCGCTTAAGCATCGCGGCATTGACAGAGGGCAAATCCAAATGTCGGGGCCGTGGCAACATGAGATCCCGCTCCATCCAAGCAAACTCCCGAGCAAAATCTTCAGCCAACTCCTCACTCACTTCATAACAGCACGAACCAATGGCAGGTCCCACGACCGCCACCCAATCGGCAGAGCTCCCCAACTCCGAAAACACATGCTCAAAAAAACGCTCAATGATTCGCGCCTTCGTCCCCCGCCACCCCGAATGCACGGCTGCCACGGAAG
>JBBCAW010000114.1:0-1642 GCA_051382295.1 Bdellovibrionota bacterium FG-1
CAAACCCTGCTGTACAAGGTTATCCAGGAAAATTGGTCAACCTTCGTTCGCGATCGTGAGGAGGAGTGCCGGTACTTGCCTGCCCATGTGAAGCGGGAGTTCGATTCGTTTATGGCGTGTGGGGTCCTGGCTAACGGATTTGTACGCTTGAAGTGTGACTCCTGTGACCATGAAAAATTGGTGGCGTTTTCTTGCAAGCGTCGCGGATTTTGTTCCTCCTGCGGATCCAGGCGAATGAGTGAGCAGGCCGCTTTTCTGACGGATTGGGTTTTGCCCAATGTCCCCATTCGGCAGTGGGTCGTGTCCTTTCCCATTCAGCTCAGATACTGGATGGCCCGTGACTCGGATTTAATGGGCAGCGTCCTGGGAATCGTCATTCGCTCGGTTTCGAGTTTTCAGAGACAAAAGGCCAAGAGCCAGGGATTCGGTTCCGGCGAAAGCGGTTCAGTCACTCTCGTGCAGCGGTTCGGGGGCTCGGCAAACTTGAACATTCATTTTCACACTTTGATGACGGAAGGGGTTTTTCGTGCGGAGGATAAGGCCGTCGCCTTTCATGAACTCAGACCCCCAACCAACGATGAGGTCTGTACAGTCCTTCAGCGGATCCAGTCCCGAGTCGTCAGGCACCTCAAACGGAAGGGCTACGCCGTTGAGCGAAAGCCCGAGAGTAATGAGTCGGATCATAATGAAGAGGAAATGGAACCTTCCTTGATTGATCTTTGCCAAGGGGCTTCGGTTCAAAACCGAATCGCGGTTGGAGAGCGCGCCGGGCAAAGAGTCAGGAAGCTGGGGAGCTTCGGAGTTGATGGCGAGTCCGTTTTTCAGGAGGGAACGAGGTGCGCGTCCTTAGGCGGGTTCTCCCTCCACGCCAATACCTCGGTTGAGGCGACCGAAAAGGACGCACTCGAGAAGCTTTGCCGATATATCGCACGCCCACCCATTGCTGAGATGCGGCTGTATCCATGCTCAGACGGCGGCATTGGTTATCGATTCAAGAAGCCGTGGAGTGATGGAACTCAGGCGGTCTATTTTTCTCCCCTCGAATTCATTGAGAAATTGGTCGCACTCATTCCCCAGCCCCGGATCCATTTGACGCGGTTCCATGGAGTTCTGGCCCCAAACCATCGCTTCAGGGCGCAAATTGTACCGGAGCAGCCAGAGGAGGCACCCTCGGTGATGGACGACGACGGGGAACCCGAGAAGGTGCGGGACCCTCGACGCCTGTCATGGTCCGAGTTGTTGAAGAGGGTTTTTCAGGTCGATCTGACCACGTGCCCTGACTGTGGGGGGACGCTTCACTTTATCGCCGCGATCATGGAGCGCGAGGTCGTCGAACGGATCCTCTCGCACTTGAAAATGTCAACCGTTCCTCCGAAGTTTCATCCGCCCAGGGCGCCACCTCAGGAACCGATGTTCGACTAAATCGCCTTTCAGCGCACCGGGATTGTCCGTTCAAACGGTCCTCGTTTGGAGCGGTGCGTCCATCTCTTCCGAAATCACCCTTTTGTTTTAGTATGACTCAGCTTTTCCCTGCGTTTTGCAGTTTAAACCGGCATGAGCACGTTCGCATATCCGCTTAGACCCTCGCCAGGACCCCGGGAGCTGGCTCGGCCCCCAGCAAAGAGGTGGTTTGAACGGGCTC